>JAGOTP010000019.1 GCA_018061755.1 Patescibacteria group bacterium
GCGTCAGATTCGTTCCAGTAAGCTGCCTTCGCATTTGGTGTTCTTGCCGATATTAACGCATTTTACTACTACACCGGCAATTCCGCTTACCTCTCCCGATCTCTAGCTGTGTCGTATCACGGGCAGTCTCGAAGTTGAGCCTCGAGATTTAACCAATGACGCACACTGCCGCCTGCGGACCCTTTACGCCCAATAAATTCGGATAACGCTTGTGGTCTCTGTATTACCGCTGCTGCTGGCACAGAGTTAGCAACCACTTATTCTCCAGGTACCATCAGATTTTTTCCCTGGCAAAAGCAGTTTACGAGCCGAAGCCCTTCATCCTGCACGCGGCGTCGCTCCCTCAGACTTTCGTCCATTGGGGAATATTCGTGACTGCAGCCACCCGTAGGTGTCTGGACAGTATCTCAGTTCCAGTGAGGGGGGTCGTGCTCTCACACCCCCTACCCGTCATAGCCTTGGTGAGCCGTTACCTCACCAACTAGCTGATGGGCCATAGGCCCCTCTCCCAGCGCGTTTTGCGCTTTACATACAAACTTTACGTTTGGATGACCATCGTGGAATTAGCCAGCCTTTCGACTGGTTGTGCCCGACTGGGAGGTAGGTTACCAATGTGTTACGCACCCGTTTGCCGCTAACTATCTTTTGTATTGCTACAAAAAATAATTCGCTCGACTTGCATGCCTTAGCCACGCCGCCAGCGTTCATCCTGAGCTAGGATCAAACTCTCAGTAAAAATCAACTGAACTTACGTCCAGTGATTCAACAATTATAGACGTTTCATTATGCGGTCACTCTTCTGTTGTCCAAATATCTTCGAAAAGGGCCCGTACTTCCGCTAATTCCTGAGGGATTCCTTATCGACGTGCCGGTAGTTTAGTGGAACTCGTAATGGGTGTCAAGCAGACCGATCCGTAGATTTATCCCCATTGTCCACAGAGGCCGAAAGAGAGGGCGAAAGGAGGCGAGTTAGGGCCGCCCATTGGTCGGCTGAGAGAGCTTCTGGACGAACCTCTTTTGTGACTTGGAGAGCCTCTGCCAGCTCAACTGCTCGCTCACGTACGCCAAGTGTCGAAAATAATTGTTTACGAGGGTGAGCAAAGCCCTGTTTCGCAAGACGCATCACCTGCTCCGGATCAACCCCCCAACGGATCAGACGCGCCGCCGGCACCATCGGGACTAATAATAAAAGAGCAGACTCGACTTTAGGTGGTGGAAAGAAAGAACCGGGCGCGACTCGCCGAATAATCTTGCCAGAGCTGCAGCTCAAAGCGACCATGAGCGACAGGAGAGAGGCTTGTCCTGAATCTGAGTTTGGAGCGAGCAGTGCGAGCGCACGTTCCGCCACTTCACGCTGCAGCATCACAACCACTCGAGAAGCTGGATGAGTGCTCCACAGAGCTGTACGCAAGGCGAAGGAGGAAATAGCATAGGGCAAGTTAGAAACGAGCTTCCAAGCAATATCCGTTGGTAATAACGCATTCCAATTCAAAAGTGCCGCATCGCCTTGGGATAAAAAGAAGCTTTGACCCTTGCGACCAAACTGCGTTAACAAATGATCAATGAATTTTCGATCACGTTCGATCGCGTAAACACTCGCACCTGTCGCTAATAGATCTTCCGTTAGGACGCCTAAGCCTGGACCAATTTCCAGCACGCATTGCCTTGGACCAAGTTCAGCTGTCGTAACTACCGAAGACAGCACAGTGGCATCGATCAGAAAATTCTGTCCGAAGGCTTTTTCGGGACGAGCGCCAAGCGCGAGCAAGGTGGCTTTTATTTCATGCGGAGCGCGAACCATATTCCCCTACTATTGATACATCTTGGCCTGAAGCGCAAATAGCTCGGCGTAGCGGCCTTCTTTAGCGAGCAATTCTTCGTGCGTTCCGTCTTCGATAATACGACCTTGATCCATGACGAGAATACGAGCCGCACGACGCAAGACAGAAAAGCGATGGGATACGAAAATGACGGTTTTGCCAGGCGTTGCATTAGCTAGCTGTTCGAAAAAGCGCTCCTCTTTTTCGGCGTCTACAGCTGATGTTGGCTCATCAAAGATGTAAAGCTTGGCATCTCGATAGAGCGTACGGGCGATGGAAAGCAACTGGGATTGACCGCCCGATAGCTCGATCGCTTCATCTTCGACCATGGCAAAGCTTCTTCCAGCCACGGTCTCCAGTTTTCGAGGAAACGATTGAGCAATCTCTCCAAACCCACTAACTACTGCCGCTTGTGTCAGACGCGTCTTATTTGCGGTTCGATCATATTGGCCATAGAGGATCTGCTCCTTAAAGGTGTCACTGAATTGTGGAATCGACTGCGTCATGATGGCAAGAACCTTTCTCCAAGCGGAAGGACGGAGACTCCAAAGATCTTGTCCATTCACGAGAATGAGACCCTGGGTAGGACGATAGACGCGGAAAAGGAGTTTAAGCAGTGTGGTTTTTCCTGCGCCATTTAACCCGACAAGAGCAATATGCTCACCCTGTGTCAGAACACAGGAGACGCCAGCAATTACATCAATCGTCGAATCAGGATAACGGAACCATACATCTCGAAACTCGATCGTGAGCGGCTTGTCCGGCAGAACTCGACCAGCGTCCGTTTCGACTGGCAAAGAAAGAAAACGATGAACAGCCGACAAAGCTGGTGCTTCTTGCTGCAGCCAATCCAGTTCCGTCACGAAGGAAGCAACCCACTGCGAAAAACGGAAGTAGGCTGAAGTGAAAGCGATCAATCCACCAATCGAGGCGATCATCGCTGTTGGGCGAACAGGTAAGAGGAAGGCGATACCGGATAAAAAACCTAAGGTCGTACAAATTTGACTGAGGAAGGCAGCTCGAGCGAAACGCGTCGATTGGCCGAGCTGTTTTTCCAGAACTCGGGTGGCCACCTTCTTCCATTTGGCTTGAAAGACCGGAAAGAGGTCATAGACACGAGAAAACAGTGGTTGCTCGTTACCCATCGCGATTCGTTCGTAATATTTTCCACGACGGCCCTCTCTGGTTTGCGTATCAAGCAGCAACCAGGCGTAACTCGCGTCTTTTGAACGAACAAAAAATAAGGCGATTTGAAATAGGATCACGAGCACAATCGCCTGCCAGGGCAATAAGACGAACATCGTGCTCAAACCCAAAATGCCGAATAAGCGCTTGGCGTACCAAACCAGCATATTCTGGAGACCAACGACGGTGTGCTGCTTTTCCGTAAAGGCAGTGTACAACGCTTGATAGGCCGGGCTTTCCAAAACCGAGAGCGGCTGACCCGCGACGACTCGCATAGCCGACTCCTGGACTGTCAGATCGACTTTGTAGCGCATCCGATCGCGGTGCAATTCTGAAATGTAGCTTTCGACAGCCTGCCAGATGAGCACACCTGACATGACCGCAACCCAGATCCAGGCATCACTGACACGAGACGCGACAGCGGCATCCGTGATTCCTTTGAGCGCCAAGGTATAAAGCGCATTCGCCGGTAGTTCCATAAGTGCCGCAACGAACAGCAAAACAAAGCTCGTGCGATCAGCTTTCAACATGATTCGCGCCAGAGGGGGCAGAATCTTGAGGGTTTCAAACCATGTGGCTTTCTCTTTGAGAGAAACAGACGAAGGAGCGGACATCGTCAAAAGTATACCAAACGCGTAGGCTAAAGACAGCTATGTCGGAATTCACACATGCCTGGAACATCAGTCCGAAAGAAGCGATCGAGATTCAACGGCAAATGCAAAATCATATCCGCCTAGAATCGTTGCAGAAAAAGATCACACTGATTGCTGGCTGTGATATTAGTATGAATCTTTACTCAACGACCTTTTATGGAGGCTTTGTTGTGTTGCGCTATCCGGAACTCACGTTGGTAGATCAAGCATTTGTGAAGGATACTGTTACCTTTCCTTATATTCCAGGACTTTTGTCGTTCCGCGAAATCCCCTCTCTACTAAAAGCTTGGGAGAAATTGAAAACAAAACCCGACCTGATCGCCGTTGATGGAGTCGGCATCGCGCATCCACGCCGTATCGGAATCGCCTCCCATCTCGGTGTCGTGCTCGATATCCCGACGATCGGTTGTGCCAAAAGCGTCCTGACGGGCGTCTATGAAGAACCGGATCAAGAACCCGGCTCCTATTCATTCATGCACGACCCATCCCATCCAGAAGAGCTACTTGGTGCCGCCATTCGTAGCAAACGAAACGTAAAACCCATCTTCGTGTCGCCCGGTCACAAGATCACCCTGCGAGAATCGATCGACATTATAAAAAACTGCGTACGGAAGCATCGGATTCCAGAACCGACGCGTTTTGCCCACAACGTAATGAATGAATACCGTAAACAAGATCTGAGGTAACATTCATCATGCTTATCTTATGAAATTCTTACTTCCGATTCTCTTTTCCTTGATTGGGCTTGTATTTGTCGTGTTTCTTAGTACAAGCACGCCTGATGTTCTTATTCGGAGTCCTTTTGTCGTTTTTCTAGCCTTCATCTTCCCCCTCCTCTTCATACTCCTCACAAACCTGCGCGCTTCATTGATGAACTGGCCTGAAAGCAAAATCCATCTTCCAACAAGCAAACAATCACTTCTTACCTTTTGCCTTATCTATACTGTCAGCTTCTTCGTATTTTACGGGATCCTAAGATTGTTCCTCTAACATAATTATTCTCTATTCAGCTCGGCTGCTCGATCAACACTCTTTGCTTGCCAGCGCAGATAGGCTTCAACGAATTGATCGAGATCCCCATCCAAGACCTTATCCGGATCTGATGTTTCCGCCTCCGTCCTGTGATCTTTGACCATCTTGTACGGATGAAGGACATAGGATCGAATCTGATTCCCCCACTCTGCACTGTGGAATTCACCCCGCAACTGCTGTTTTTCTTTGGCCAATGCTTCTTCCTTCAAAAGAACAAGCTTGGCTTTCAAAATCTTCATGGCCATCTCGCGATTTTGGGTCTGTGAACGTTCATTCTGACAAGACACCGTGATTTTGGTCGGCAAGTGCACAATACGTACAGCTGAATAAGTCGTGTTTACTGATTGTCCGCCTTTGCCACCGCTCATGAACGTGTCGATACGTAAATCTTCTGGGCGGATCTCGACGTCAATATCTTCGTCAATCTCAGGAATCACTTCGACGAGCGCAAACGATGTTTGACGAAGCGCGTCCGAATTGAAGGGCGACTGACGCACCAAACGATGCACACCAGCTTCGCTCCGTAAATTTCCATAGACATACCGCCCCTCGATGATCATGGTTGCCGATTTGATTCCCGCCTCTCCCCCACGGGATTCATCCAACAATTTAATACTCCAGCCTTTTCGTTCGGCGTAGCGAGCAAACATACGCATCAGCATCTCAGCCCAATCCTGCGCATCCGTCCCACCAGCACCGGCATGGATCGAAAGAATTGCTGATTTTGCATCGTGTGTTCCAGAAAACAAAAGTTCGAACTCACGGGTCAAATATTCTTCTTCCAATTTCTTCAAACGAGTGATCAACTCTTCTAAAAGAGACTCATCCGCTTCATGCGCTAGCATCTCACTCAACTCTTCACACTCCAATAGAGCCATACGCAACCCGTTCCAACCTTCAAACGAGCGTTTTAATTCAGCTAACTGCTGACCCTCTTTGCGCGCTCTTTCTTGATCTGCCCAAAAATCAGGCGACATGGTTGCCGCTTCTAAGGCTTGGATTTCGTGTTTAACCGCTTCGAGGCCAAGCAATCCCCAAGCTTCTTCCACTTTTAAACGTAAAACCGCGATACGCTCTTGCAGATCTTGGATCATGGCGAGGAGCATACCGCGGCTTCGATTGTTTTTGTAGTCCCGAGGGTTTTAGACCTCCTTCAACTTGATGTGTTTGCGAAGTGGACCAATGACTGGGATTTCCCAGAAACTCCCCATCAAACACTTCACAATGGCGATGATTCCAACCACAGCCATCGCGAGCCAAAGGATTGTTCCGACCACTGGAATGCGGTAGAGGAACATGCCCAAAACGTGTACGCCGAGGACGACCACGCCCTGCTTCACGTGTTCACGCGCAAAAGGCGAGGTACGAGCAACAAACATTGGGATCAAGACCAACAAGCCGAAGTAGGACAAAGCGGCTACCAGCTTGTGATCCTGCACGTCCTTCGCGTCGAAAGCTGGAGTTGCGCCGCTAGACGCTCTTCACAACTTCAGGAGGGGTTTGGGTATCCATATGACAAGCATCCTAGTACAGATCACTTCAAATTTCAATCAATGAGGCTTAGAAACCCATTCCACCGCCCATCCCGCCATGACCATGACCGCCGGCTGGTTCAGCCTCTTCTTTCTTTGGCTTTTCGGTGATCACACACTCGGTTGTGAGCAAGAGAGCGGCGATACTGGTTGCATTCTGCAAAGCTGAACGCGTGACTTTGGTTGGATCGATAATCCCAGCTTTGACCATGTCTTCGTAGCGATCTTCTTCGGCGTTGTAGCCCATCGTGCCGGAAAGCTTCTTGACCTCCTCAACGATGACTGAACCATCTTTGCCCGCGTTCGAAGCAATCGTCTTCAAAGGCTCTTCGACAGCGCGACGTACAATGCGTAAACCGATCGCTTCTTCACCCTCAAATTTCACGCCTTCAAGCGCACCCACGGCACGGAGCAAAGCCACACCTCCGCCCGGCACGATACCTTCTTCGACAGCCGCCTTGGTCGCAGCGATCGCATCTTCAATGCGGTGTTTCTTTTCTTTCATCTCGACTTCGGTTGCCGCACCCACCTTAATCACACCAACGCCACCAGACAATTTTGCCAAACGTTCCTGCAGCTTTTCACGATCGAAGCTGGATTCTGTTTTTTCGAGCACCGCACGAATCGAAGCAGCACGTGCCTCAATCGCTGATTTTTCGCCTTTACCATCAACAAAAGTCGTGAAGTCTTTGCCAGCGATCACTTTGCGAGCACTACCGAGATCTTCCAATTCAACCGAGTCGAGTTTACGACCCATTTCTTCGGTAATGAACGCAGCACCGGTCACAGCCGCGATGTCTTGCAATAATTCCTTGCGACGATCGCCGAAACCTGGAGCTTTGATGGCGAGCGCACTGAACACACCACGGAGCTTGTTCACAACGAGGGTCGTCAGAGCTTCTCCATCAATATCTTCCGCAATGATAACCAATTCCTTTTTGCCAGCTTTGAGAACCTTTTCCAACATTGGAACCAATTCCTGAACGGAGGAAATTTTCTTGTCTGTGACCAAGATCATGGCGTCGTTGTATTCAGCCTCCATGCGATCTTGATTGGTCACCATGTAGTGAGAAACGTAGCCCTTGTCGATGCGCAAGCCGTTGACCGTTTCTTCGCTAATACCGAAGGTTTGTGACTCTTCAACCGTAATCACGCCATCACGCCCCATCTTTTTGACCATGTCGGCGATGGTTTTGCCGATTTCGCGATCGTTCGCACTAATCGAAGCTACGCTCTCGATCATGTCACCTGACACTGGCTGAGAAACCTTGGTCTGGAGTTCTTTAACCAAAATTTCCAAGGCTTTCTCCATGCCACGACGTACAGCCAAAGGATTGGCGCCAGCCGTGATATTTTTCAAGCCTTCGCCCACCATAGCTTGTGCCAAAACGGTGGCAGTCGTCGTTCCGTCACCTGCGACATCAGCTGTCTTTGAAGCGACTTCTTTGACGAGCTCTGCTCCCAAATTCATCTGCTTGTCTTCCAACTGGACTTCTTTAGCGACCGTTACACCATCTTTCGTGATGGTTGGGGAACCATAACCATGATCGATCACAACCGTGCGACCCTTTGGGCCAAGCGTGACTTTAACTGCGTTCGCGAGCGCATCGACACCCTGCTTCAACAAACGGCGAGCTTCTTCGCCATACACAAGAACTTTTGCCATAGATTAGATGGTAGTGAGTAGAAAGTAGCAACTGTTTATTCAACGACGGCCATCAGATCCGATTCAGCGAGAACCAGATAGGTTTCGCCATCGATCTTGAATTCATCTGGAGCGTATTTTTTGAACATGACGACATCGCCAACTTTGACGCTCATTTCGATGCGGACGCCATCATCGCGCAATTTGCCTGGACCAACGGCAACAACTTTCCCCTGCTCAGGACGTTCTTTGTCGACCGTTTCTGGAAGGATAATACCGCCTTTGCTGATTTCATCTTTCGCTAAGGGCGTCAAAATGACGCGATCACCTAATGGACGGAGCTTCATACGCGTTCGTAGGGTAGAAAAACGAGTTAAGAACGAATGAAAGCGGGCAGGGATTAGCACTCAACACATGAGAATGCTAAACCCACCAACGTGGCAAGAGTGCCAAGGAGCCAGAGGGGTGTCAAGACGGCTCACATGAAGCAATGAAAGATATGGGAAAAGGCGCCGCCTCGACGTTCTGCCATCACACGATGGTTGAGAACGGAAGCGACGCCTTGGGAGGAGGGATGGGGGTGGGAGCGGAAAATCACCGACCCTTTAGATCAGGCCGAGATGAGCAGCCAGGGCGGCCAGGAACAACATCCCAAGCACGCCCACGGGCAGGATCCACATCGGCACGGTTCGATCATCTGTCGGAGGGGACGGGGCATACGGCAGGGACGGGACATCCGGCATCTGACGAAGGACATCCTCGAGGCCAGCCTCGAGCTCGGCGACTGACTGGTGACGATCCTTTGCCTGGGGGGCTGTCGCCTTGGCGATAACCCTGTGAAGCTCCTCAGGGACATCATCGCCTCCCCTGGGATTGGGGTCTTGAGTTCTTGCCGTCATGTCTGTACCTCTACCGCTTGGAGATGATCTTGCGACCAGCGGCAGACTATAGATAACTAAGAATATTTTATTTCGTCAAGCCGTCTCGACAATGTCTCTTTTGAAAAACTTGAGAATGACAAATAAAAAGATAACTAAGAGCACTTTGCCGCTCCAATAAGACCACAGATAGTGATCGAGAAAAGCAATTGGTAACACAGCAAGAATGTGAGGGAGAACTGACAACCACCGCCGTTTGGATCCCACCATTTCCCAAATGAATGTTCTTGAAGTTAAAAAAAGAATTGTCAGCACTAGTAGACTTCCCAGAATACCGAGTTCAGCCAGCATCAATAAAGGGACGATGTGTGGTGTAATCGGGAAAGAAGATGAAAGACCTTGTGCATCATCCAATTTGGATAGCATGAGCGTGTTCGCCCCCAAACCAGAGCCGAGCAACGGGCTCTCTCTTAAGATCCGAAGCCCGTTCTCAATCCCCTGCTTGCGTTCAGACAAGGATTTTTGCTCTAAACGAGTTCCCGCCTGCGCTCGAACAGATAAAAGCGCTGGACGCACGGCAGCCGTCAGAATACAGGCAAGCGCTAGAAGACCGAGTAATGCGCCGGCTCGTCGTTTCCTTGGTTCGGTCTTTGAAAGGATAAGGCAAAGGCCACTCGAACAGATAAAGAGCCCTAAACCGAGCCAAGCACTCCTAGAGTAGGTTAAGACCAGTGGCACTCCAAATAGGATGAACGAGGTGTGGTAGAGAAGCGTCTCTTTTTTCGTCAGAACGTATTGCTTGAGCGCTTGATAACTCGTCACAATACCCAAGACTAACCAACCACCGAAAATATTTGGGTGTGGGAAACCGCCGTAGGCACGGAGCCATCGAACACCAGCTACCTCGATCACAGCGACACCGCGAGTCCCAGGATCTTGAGCCGCAATCCCAAATACAGACGTCCCGATTACATGCTGATCAATTGTTTGAAAGACACCGAGTAGAGCATGTGGGATAAGCGAAAGAACGAACCAAAAACTGAAGTCGCGAAGAGACATTCGTCGAAAAATGGTTGCAGTGAAAGCTATCAATAGAACCACTTCTAACCACCATTCAGTCGTTGAACGAAGGGAGGATGTGGAGAGAAAAGATAAAAGAAACAAGCCTGATCCGAGAATAGTCAGCCAGATTTTTGAAGGTACAAACGAAAGGGATTCAGTTTTTTTTCGTTCTCCGTACCACAGGATTAAACCGAGCAGGATCGTGAGCAACATGAAAACCTCTGATACGTAGAGCGACAGTCTCCCCTGCTCCCAAGACAAATCAGCGATGGTTGGACCTTCTTGAAACCAGCGAGTTTGCCAAGGGAGAAGCAGGATGGTCAAACGAGCACTCCAAGGAAAGAGCCGTTTCGCCCACAACTCACAGCGACTAAGCAACGATTCCATACCGTTCACAAAGCTCTTGGTAGCGTTTTTGTACAACTTCTCTTCCGTCATCAATATGAAACTTAAGATGTCGATCAGAAATCATGACGCGCGTATCTTGGTTCGCTCTCTCTCGCAAGGCACGGGGAAAGTATTTTGTTTGCAGTAAACGACCGAAACGCTCAAGCCAACTACTCACTGGGATGCGCAGATACGGAACCGACACTCGCAAATCTGGTGAAACGAGCCAGGTCTTTGCGAATGGATGACGAGCGTGAAGTTTTTGATTCGCTTCCCATAACTCCTGCATCACACCATCGTCAACGAGTGGCAAAAGTCCAAGGAACCAATGGCGAAAGTAGACATCGTCCGGCTTGAGTAAACACGGCACAAGATCAAGCGCTTGATCGGATAGAAAAAACGACAAACAGACAACATCACGCTCTTTCGTACCAGCTTTCGGTCGATCTCGCAGTAATACAAAAGGCAAGCCAGCAAAACCGCGTGTTTGCCAAATGGAGCCATGACGAACAATCACAAAAAAATCCAAATCACCTTCATCATGCGGCAATCCAAAAGCTGTGCGATTGCAGAGAAACACAGCCCGCACTCCTGCCAAACGTGCCAACCAACTGGCAACTTTCCTAGCTTTTCTTAGCTTTCTTGGCATCCATTCTTCGCCTGTGAGCATTGATTCAAGATCCACTCCAAGATCAGACAGGAGATAGCGGCCACGGACTAATTTCAAGATCTGACGTTCACATAAGGAGCGAAGGGTTACTTCAATGGCGGATGATGAAAGCGAAATATCTTTTATCGCATCCAGACCCTGATCGAAATGCTGGTAGAGTTCAGCGAGAGTTGGCGGCGCTCCTAACAGCGCTAGGGCACTAATCGTTCTCAGTACCGCCTGCTCCTGCACTGTCATAGACCAGGCACAGCCGATGACAAGACTGGCGCTCCGATCGGTACAGACAAATCTTTGACCAACATGCGCTTATCATCCCACTCGATCACATCGTTCCAAGCGATCAGAAGCTCCTCTGCAACCAAGCCACGCACAAAGCCAGCCGGACGTACTTCAACTTGCAGAATCGCACCACGTTCCCTATCAAGAACAAATCCCAAGATATGTCCGATCTCTTGACCAGACTTCGTCACGACCAGCAGACCACGAGCCTGTGAAGAAGAACAAACGGACATATACACAGTAAGCTATTCAACAACAGCACCTCCAAACGCTTTTAAAATATTCGATACCATATCGGACTTTTTCTGACCAGCTTCCATTCCTTCATCACCCACAACACCGGCTAATTGCAAGGTCTGACCAAACACAACCTGTAACGCTTCCTCGACGATTTTACGATGTTTCATGTCGGTGATCACCTTGTCATGATGAAAGGGATATTGAAAACGCACCGTGATAAGCGAGCCATCGACTCGTTCCGGGCGACTGATCTTCAGAATGAACGGCAACGAGTGATTTCGTTCATCGACGGTACTGATGACCACATTCCACTTGGCTCGCACGGTATCAAGCGTGAGATCACCCACAGCAGGCTCTCCAACAAAAGGTGTCGCGATAGGAGTGATAGGAGAAGAAACCTGTGAAATCACTGTGGCTTCAGTGGTCGGCTCAACAGATACCGGCATCATCGGCAGGATTACTGAAGCAGGAGCTGGATCAGGAGTCGGAATTGAGGTGGGCACGATCGGAGCCGCAGATTCGATCACGGGGTGAATTTCAGGCTTGACCGAAACAGACGGAGGGGCAGTTCGTACTGGCTGAGATAGTACTCGCTCAGAACCAGCTGCTCTTCCAAACAAACGATGACTTGCGACCGTGCTGACCAATTCAAGCAAAAAGACGGGATCAACCCCAAAACGCAGATCACGTCGACGATCCATCAAGGACAAAGCCAAATCGTGCAATTCACTCGCACTCCAACGCCCAACCAGGGGCACGAACACCCGATATTCGTTATCTTTCCAAGCCTCAGCCTGGGCCGGCAAGGCGGATGTTACAAGCAGTAAACGAACCGCTAACAGTAGATCATCAAACAACGGACCAATCGGTATACCCAGATCAAATAATTCCCGCACATAACGCAAAGCTGCGGCTAAATCACCCTCGGTCCAATGAGTGAACAACGTCGCTGCAACCGGCAAACGACTCGGCGGAACGATCAGGTGAGCCAGATTCAACGTCAGATGTGTTTCACCTAAACCACCTAACTGGCCCAATAGCGTCTCCGCATCACGCAAACAGCCTTCCGCGCGGGAAACGATCAAACGCACCACGTCTTCATCGATCGTCCAAGCTTCTTGCTTGGCGATCTCGCGCATACGTTCAGCTAGTGCCTGATCCGGAATCCGTCGAAAATCGGAACGCTGACAGCGAGAAGCGATCGTGGCCGGTACCTTGTGCGCTTCCGTTGTAGCTAAAATGAAAAAGGCATGCGCTGGAGGTTCTTCCAAGGTCTTAAGAAGCGCATTCCAAGAAGACGTCGACAACATGTGCGCCTCGTCCAAAATATAGACCTTGCGTTTGCCCATCATAGGGACAAAGCGTGCATGCTCGATAATCGCTTCGCGCACCAATTCAACGCCCGTATGAGTGGCGGCATCCAACTCAACCACATCGACCAAGGTACCGGCTTCAAAAGCTTGGCAGGCGGGGCATGCACCACATGGCTCACCTTCTTTCAAGGATTCACAAATCAAAGCCTGCGACAAAATGCGGGCCGTCGTCGTTTTGCCGACGCCTCTTGGCCCAGAAAACAAAAAGGCGTGGGCCACGTGATTCGTCGCCAAAGATCGACGTAAGGGTTCGGTAATATGCGCTTGACCGGTAATGTCGGCAAAGCGATGTGGGCGATAACGTTGGCTCAAAGACGGCATAGCGTGCTCATCATGCCGAGCGCGCAACGAATCGGCAACCGAAGGATTAAACAACGACCTCCTCCTCCGTTACTAACCCGCCCGTTTCATCATGCTTAATGATATTTTCAACAGCTGCCCAGCTTGAAGGCGTTTCGCGCGGAACAAGAATTACCGCATCATCCCCTGCTGCACCGTGATAGTACGTCACAGAAGCGGTCAGCACGCGGTATTTGATTCCATTCGCTGCGACAAACCAATGATCGGTTTGCTCATCGTAGACCAACATACCGATCATGCGCTGACGCTCGTTTGGACCTTTTTGCTTGAAAATAAAGCGACCGCCATCAGTAATCGTCAAACGAAGCATGTCACCTTCAACTAACTTGGACTTGGAAGCGTAGTTTGGTGGAACGAGATACTGCTTCCCATCTTCACCGACCATGTGTTCACCATCAAAAACACCGTCGACGACGCGATATGCGCTCGGTGGAGCATAGGCTTCGCCTCCCGACGAACCACGCACACGACGTACAATGCCATCCATATCAACCGAAGCCTGATCTGAAGATTGTCCAATTAAGCGCTCCAACTGATCAATCCGGTCACGCATGTCTTCCAGTAAACGCCGAATCAGCCGAGACTGTTGAGATTCATGATCCATTTGAGGCCGCAAGATACTATCATCCGCTACATCTGTTGAAAAAGAGGAGAAATCATTTTGCATACGATGAATAATTGATTTTTTGAACGCGTCGTGAAAGAACGAGCCGCCGCGTCGGCGTGATCGTACCACGAAACTTCTGAAGAAGAAACCGCCTAGAAGAACGAATCACTAGCCTTCGATGCACTCATCGCCTTCATCGTAAAGTTCTGTCGTTCTGCAATTTCAGCCTCGACGATCTCTCGACGGCGACCATATTTGTAGCGTGACAGTTCATGCACCATCTTGCCCAATTCTTTGGAGGCTGGTCGACGCGCCTGAATCGGTCTCATATTGAAGGGACGAGAAGCCTGACCATCAATCAGCAGCTTTGTATTGAAGGTATAGGACTCGATGTTGACCAAGTCGTATTCCGAAAAGACTGGGGCAAATTCTTTCGCCAAGAATTCCGCATCTTCGACACCGATACGATTGATGAACATGCTGCCCACGTTTCCGAAGATGGCATCTTTAATCTTCTTGTTCACCTCGTTCCCATCCAACTGACCCAAAAACTGGTGAGCGATGATGAGATCAAGCGCGTATTTACGAGCCTCAGACAAAATCGTGGAAACAGAATCGGTCAAGAAGTTCTGGAACTCGTCGATATAGAGATAGAAATCTTTGCGATCCTTCTTGTCCATATCCCCACGCGAGAAAGCAGCCATCATGATTTTTCCGACCAACACCATACCCAAGAGATAAGCGTTCAGGTCACCGATTTTTCCTTTCGAAAGCTTCAAGATCAAGATCTTCTGCTGGTCCATCAGTTCACGCACATTGAAAGAACTCTTCTGCTGACCGATGATCGGCCGCATGTAGTCGTTGTAAACGAACGGAGTGAGCTTAGACGTGATGTACGGCACCATGTTGGCCAAACTGGCTTCTCCACCCGCCTTCAAGGCTTCTTTCTGCCAGAAATCCTTGACCTGCTGTGTCTTACACTTGGACAGCTTGTAATTGCGATAGTCTTCGTCAGCCAAGACTTTTGAAATATCCAACAAGGTTGAACCAGATTCAACGTCTTCCATGAGCAACAAAATCGCGTTACGCATGTAGAGTTCGAACATTGGACCACCGGTTGATTTCAGATCGTAGAGCTTGTCGAAAATCTTCAAAATTTCGTTGATGACGAAGGTTTTCTGCTCTGGGTGGGCTGGATCGAATTCCAACATGTTAATGCCGATTGGACGATCGTAGTCACCTGGATCAAAGAAAATAACATCATCCGCACGATTTTTTGGCACGAAGTCGAGTGCGTCGTCAGCGAAGTCACCGTTCGGGTCGATGATACACACACCCGCACCATTCTCGAT
Source organism: Patescibacteria group bacterium (assembly GCA_018061755.1). GTDB lineage: Bacteria > Patescibacteriota > Patescibacteriia > 2-12-FULL-60-25 > 2-12-FULL-60-25 > JAGOTP01. The sequence continues at coordinate 15,076 of JAGOTP010000019.1, forward strand.
GTCTTGCTGAGACATGGCTTTCATCATTTCCGTTTTACCGGTACCTGACTTACCGATAATGTACATATGACGACGACGATCCTCGCCTTTGATGCGGACATCGTATTTCTGGCCACGATATTCGGAATAGCCAAGCAGTGTTCCTTCGCTTGGTAGGTTCGCTGGCGGCAAAGCCTTGCGACTCAAAAGCCAGTTGATTTTCGGCGTTTCGGTTGAAGCCAGTGGGAAGTGATAGACCGTCGCCATCTCTTCCGCTCCCAAACTCATGCGATATTTCTCATCGAAATGACGATAAATAAAATGGCGAACTAACGGTGTCTGGAAACGCGGCATGTTCTTTACGAAGCTGTTGCCGTATTCGTAGATGTTGAACTGACCGTAGGCAGCTAAAACATCGTTCAGGTAGCGCTGTGCACGTTCTGGAGTCTTGGAAGAAGCCACGACACGCATATTGATCTCAAGCCCAGCCTTCGATGCCTTCTCTTCCAAACCTTTGACCATTTCCTGCTCGAGTGGCGAAAGATGGTATGGCTCTTTCTCTTTACCGCCCTCTTTATTCTGCGACTGCATCATTTTCGACAGGTCTTTCCCCACCGAAGACAACAGATCGGGCTGCTTTTCAACCGAAGACAACTTCTTTCCTTGCTGCATGGCACGCGCAATACGTAGACCTTCTTTGCGCCAATAACTAGGGGCGCTACGTACGAGATACTGAATCGCAACCCCTTCACCCGGCTCAACGCGCGACAAAGCATTAGTAATGCCATTCATCGAGTCCGACTCCATCTTGCGATAAGTTTTGACCGGAAAATGACTCGGGCGGCGGAAGGTTACGTAACTCCCCAGCGTGACACTGATTGGCGAAAACAGGTTATAATCAGGCACTTCATCGATCTGAGCATTGGGATACTGAGCATGGATCTGCTGTTCCACAAACGAGGCAAAGGAAGCTGGCGTCACGACATAAAACGAGATCTTATCGCGATGGGACACGATTTCAAAGCTGAAAACGTCGGTACGACCGTAGAGCCAGGTTGAAAAGCCTTTCTGGCCCTTTACGGCACCAATCGTGGAAAACAGGGTTTCCATGACCCCAATCGCCTCTTGAATCTGCTGTTGGGACTTATCATTACGATTATCATCTTGGCGCAACTCTTTTGGAACACGTACCAAAAACACTTTTTTATCGAAAGCATCACGATAGCGCCCACGACGAATCAAGAAGAAACGTACAAGGTTTAATGCGATCAAGAGAAAAATCACCGCCGCCACAATCCAAAAACCTACCACAACAAGCGGTTCAGACAAGATATCTTGAAACGAGCTGATCAACGAAGCGTCGACCAGGCTGCCACCGGTCTCAAGGGGAATTTGAAGGAGCATGGAAAGGATCATGGCTTAAGCTGGCGCGACTTCATGGCGCAGACGTTCAAGGTCCAAAATACGATCGGTCTTAATCTTTGCTTCCTGTTCTAGGAAAAAACGATTGACACCCGGAATTGAGATCAGCCATTCCTTGAGCAAGTGGAGCACTCGTTTCACTTCAACCTTGTAGTGACGAACCATATCCGCAACCAGAGCACCAATTTCTTTTCCTTTCTGCCAGAAGCGCTGTTTCGCATCTTCAGGCATGGCTGCCACCGCTTCTTCTAAACCATCCTTGAGAATCGTATCGACGTCTTCTGCCACTTTATCGGGAGGAATGGCGATGGCGGGTGCAGCTGGTGTCGCAGCGAGCTGATCATCAGCCGGTTCATGCGCAGTTATATCAACTGGCGCAGGCGCAACTTGAACGGCCTCAGCTTCGAGCTGAGGCTCCTGAGGCAACGCTTCTTGCGAGAGAGGCGGTGGGCTGGGGGTAAATTCCGGAGAAGGAGCGGGCACCACTTCAGGTGCCTTCGGCGCTTCAGGCGGGGTTGTTCCTGACAAAAATCCGCTATCCATGCGAGCAGGATACCACAGGCTCTAGACCTTTCGAAGTCGACCGCCTTCTATCCCATCCTCAACCAACCAACCCTGCTCTTTCAAGGCATCACGCAAACGATCAGATTCTGCCCATTGTTTGCTTGCACGGGCGGCTTTACGGGCTTCGAAGAGCGTTTGTACGACCGCTGGAATTTCAGCTTCTCCTTCGGATTCCCAATCAGCCAAGCCTAAGCCCAAGACACGATCCATCTGAAGCAAGGTGGAATAGACACGCTGAGCGGCTGGATCAGACGGCGCGACATGCAGGAGACCATGCACTAAAGCTAAGGCTTTGGATGTGTTCAAATCATCCTCAAGCGCTAGGCGGAAATCTTGTAGAACCACTTCATCCGCTTCGCTTCCTGCGTCTTTTTCCCCTTTTTTGTATTCCAAGACCCAACGCTTGATCTTCTGTAGCGCATTGTCAGCGGCCTGTAGCGCTTCCCAAGTGAAATTCAGCTTAGAACGATAGTGAGCTCCCAAACAGAAGTAACGGAACGCAATTGGATCAAATCCACGTTCGCAGATGTCTTTCAAATTATAGCCGTTTCCCAGTGATTTCGACATTTTTTGGCCATCAACTGTCACGAACTCGTTATGCAGCCAGTAATCAGCCAAAGGTTTTCCAAAGGCTCCTTCGGATTGAGCGATCTCGTTTTCATGATGCACTGCGATATGATCGACTCCCCCGCAATGGATATCAAATGGCTGACCCAGGTACTTCACAGCCATGGCGGAACACTCAACATGCCAGCCAGGAAAACCAATCCCCCAGGGGCTCTCCCACTCCATATCCCGCTTCTCATTCACAGGGGAAAACTTCCACAAAGCAAAATCCGTTCCATTGCGTTTTTCCTGATTAAGTTCAACGCGTATACCCGCTTCTTTGTCTTCTAATTTTTGACCACTCAATTTGCCATAAGCGGGAAGCTTAGACGTATCGAAGTACATTCCATCACTGGTTTTATAGACGAAGCCGTTCTGTTCCAAGCGCTGAACCAACTCAATCTGTTCGCCAATGTGGTCCGTAGCTCGTGGGAGAACTTCGGGTGTCAAAAAATGTAGGGCTGCAATATCTTCTCGAAAAAAGCCTTCGTATTCTTTAGCAATATCCCAAGCACTTCGCCCAACCTTTGAGGCACGTTTTTGCATTTTGTCCTCACCATCGTCTGCATCGCTCACCAGGTGTCCGACATCTGTAATGTTCATGACATGCTTCACCTGATACCCCTCCAATAACAACGTACGGTGCAATACATCCTCGAAGGTAAAAGCTCGAAGATTTCCAATATGAGCGCGATCGTAGACCGTTGGTCCACAAGCGTAGATCCCGACCTTACCCGCCTGTAGAGGGACGAATGGCTCGAGTGCGCGATGCAGCGTATTCCAAAGTTGTAGCATGCACTTAGCGTAGCGAATGATCTATCCAAAGGCAAAACTAAACCATAATAGAAGCGTTTAGCGTGCCTTGCGTCCGTCTCGTAGGCGCTCTATCCGCTCGCGAAGACGTTGAAGGTTGGTCTTACGGCGGTTTTGTTGAAGCGTTGATTGAGTCGCGTTCTTCTCTTCTTTTTCTTCTCGCTTTTGAACAGCCTCACGGGTAGCTTGCTTACGATCATTCGCACGACCATCTAGACGCACCTGCTCAGTCGTCGAAGAAGATCCACGAGGTACCAATAGAAGTGTCGTAGAAGCAGCTCTCTCCATAGGATTTCGTGCTCTCTGCAAACGCACAGGCTGTTTCTCGCTCTTTTTTGTAGGCACTTGCTTCACCTCTTGTTTTAACTCCTTGCGTAAAAATTTCTGCAACTTCACCGGAACCGGCCGTTTCAGCTCCGTTAACTTCTTCACCTCTTGCTTGCGGCGCTCAACGAGCTTGTCTGCGACCTTTTGTTTTTGCACAGGCGTCACCGCCAGCTTCACCTCCACCTGCTCGATTACTTCTCGAACCGAATAGAGAGGAGTATCTGGCAAGACGGTCTCAGACGCGTAGGCGTAGGAACTCACGGATGCAGATAGGATAAGAACGATGACTGTGGCAGCCGTAAACACTCGTGCAAATGAGTATATTGTATTTTGAGCTGAGGCAAACACTCCCTTTTCTCGTAAAAATAACTCAATCGCTCCTCGCTCTTTCGAGAGTGGGGTCGCTCGTCGTCGTAGACGGCGTAGATTGAGCCAAAGGTGGAACATAGGATTAAGACGGGGTTAACAAATTTCGCAGACGTTTCAGAGAACGCATCGCCTGGACACGCAATGCTCCAGCGGTCTTTCCAAGCGGCTTAGCCAGTTCTTCAAAACTCCAGCCTTCGAGATACTTTTGCCGGATCAACTCCGCTTCTTCAGTCGGCAAGCGATCAAGCGCTGAGATCAATTTCCGCTCATCTTCACGGATCTGCAAACGATCGAGATGATCCATGCGAACAGACGGGTGAAATTCGGCTTCTTCCAAAGGGGCGGTCGTCTTGTGGGCAGCGTAAGCGTTATAAACGTGATTGCGGGCGATGGTATAGATCCAAGCCCTTGCTCCCCGTTCAGGCTCGTACCGATCAAAGGCTTGAAACGCTTTCAGAAAAATCTCTTGCGTCAGATCCTTAGCGCGTTCACGATCCTGCGCCACGCGAAACAACACAAAACGGAACACATGATCGACATGGGTGTGATAAAACGCCTCGAACTGCCGACGATCCATGCTGTTCTGCCTACAAGATACAGTTCGTTCCGTCAATCCGTTACATTAGGCAATATCCTCCAAGGCAACATCGTCCCCGGACGATCTCCCCAAGGCTGCCAACCCAACGATAGGGGCGATAAACCAAATGGAACGCGCAATATCATGCAAGAATACCCACTGAAAAGAGCGGGGTAGTCCATTGATCCATTCGACGGGTAACAAAAACAGCAAGGCGCTGACTAAAAATCCAATCTCTAAGACACCAAACAGACCGGCATGAAGCCAATTTCCTCGATCTCGCGCCATGCTTTTCAAGGTCGAAGAGCGCCACAAAATCAGAAAAATAATCACGAATACACCCAAGAACCAAGCCACACGCAAAGCCGGTACTCGACCAAAGCCCAAACCCTGACTCACCAAAGAAATAACAGGGGCGTTTGTGACAACGCAAAAGGCCATGTAGAGAGACAATAAAACTAGAACGGCTCGGTCACGACCAATTACGACTCCATACGCCACCCCCAAAATAGCTGCCACAACCAAACACAAAATATCCGCTGGTAGCTGCAAACCACCGATCATAAAGGGCGTCGAAAAAGGAGCGAACATTCGCTCACAGTGTAGCGTTACAACCCTGTCTTTCGCAATCCATCCAAGGCTTCGCGCTGTTCACGCGTCAATTTTTTCAGCACAATTGGCATGACTTGAACGATCTGATTGCCTTTGCCTGAAGAACGTAGAAAAGGAATGCCTTGGTTACGCAGCGTAAACTGAGTCGCCGGCTGCGTTCCTTCTGGGATATGCAAAGTCGTTTTCCCTTGCAACGTATCGACTTCCGTTTCTCCGCCCAAGACAAGCAAGCTATACGGAACCTCGTGCACACTAAAGACATCATTCCCTTGGCGCTGGAATTGCTTGTCCTCTTGGACATGGATGCGCACATACAAATCACCTGGACGCGCCCCATGCGCCGCAGCCTCACCTTCACCCGCGACTTTCAAAACCTCACCCGAGGCAATCCCAGCAGGGATATCGAGCTCCATTTGCTGCTCTCGTCGCTCAACCCCCGTCCCACGACAAACTTTGCAGTCTTCATTCCAGGTCTGACCACGCCCAGCACAGCGCGGACAGGTTGCCACGGTTTGGATCGTCCCAAACATCGTGCGTTGAGCTTGCCGTACCTGACCATGACCGTCACAGTCTTTACACTTCTCAGATTTAGCCGATGAAGGATGGCCTTCACCTTTACATTCGTGACAGATTGCTTGCTTGTATAACTTCACGGAACGACGAACACCGAAAGCAGCCTCACGGAAAGTCACATTCACATCAACTTCAATATCCTTGCCGCGTGGTTGGCGAGCCTGCCCACCACCCGCTCGAAAACCAAACATTTCGCCTAAAACGTCACCCAAATCACCCAAGTCCTGACCTTGGAAACCACTGAAATCAAATCCGCCAAAGCCACCGAACCCACCCTCTGGACCAGCACCAGGGGCACCTTGTTCAAAAGCCCCAGATCCGAAGCGATCATAGGTTTGACGCTTTTTCGCATCACCCAAGACCTGGTAGGCCTCGTTCACTTCTTTGAAACGCGCATCATCACCACCCTTGTCTGGATGGTGTTGATGAGCCAGTTTGCGATAGGCTTTTTTGATTTCATCGTCGGAAGCTCCTTTCGAAACTCCCAAGATGGCGTAGTAGTCTTTGGCCATGAGAAAAATTAGTAGTTCGGAGGAGGCGTGAGTTGCTTCGGTTCAGCCGCTTCTTGAATGACACCGTATTGATCTTCGTAGAGACTGACGTTTTCGGCCAACGCTCGCAAAATGCGCTTCATATGCCGTGGACTCACTATCAAGCGCGACACCAACTCACCGGCCGGAGGAAAAGCGGACATGAAGTCCAAGACAAATTCCTCCGGCGTGTGTGCGACCTGCATTTGATTCGCGTACTTTCCAGCCAACGTTCCTTCCGGCGCTTGAATGTTCATAGCGAAAGTACGCGAGTAATAGTATATTATTTACTTTCCGTACCGCTGGCAGAGTCTCCCGCTTGAGAAGCATCACTATCCGTCTGACCAGCATCTGCAGCCCCTTCCGTTCCGCTCGCCTGACCTTCTGCTTGTCCCGTCCCCTGCTTTTCATACATAGCAGCACCGATCTTTTGAGCAGCGGTCGCGAGCTCGTCAGAAGCTTTCTTGATCGCTTCAAGATCTTCTCCATCTTTGATCTTCTTCAAGGCTTCAAGCTTCTCTTCAACGACTTTCTTGTCATCAGCTGCCGCCTTATCGCCTGCTTCTTTCATCATCTTTTCCGTCGTGTAGATCATCGTTTCAGCCATGTTCTTCACTTCAACCGATTCGCGACGCTTCTTATCTTCTTCGGCATGCGCTTCGGCTTCTTTGCGCATCTTTTCAACATCATCCTTGCTTAAGTTGGTCGAAGCCGTGATGGTGATCTTCTGTTCTTTGCCAGTAGCCTTGTCTTGCGCTTTGACCGATAGAATACCGTTGGCATCAAGTGCAAAACTCACTTCAATCTGAGGCACGCCACGTGGCGCGGATGGAATGCCAGACAAGGTAAACTTTCCCAGCGAACGGTTGTCACTCGCCATTTCACGATCACCTTGGAGGACGTGCACTTCAACCGACGTCTGACCGTCAGCGGCCGTGGAATAGATCTTTTTCTTTTCAGCAGGAATTGTCGTGTTGCGATCAATGACTTTGTCGACAATACCACCCAAGGTTTCAAGACCAAGAGAAAGTGGAGTTACATCAAGGAGCAGCAGCTCACCCTTGATATCACCTTGTAAGTTTCCGGCTTGAATAGCTGCACCAATGGCAACCACTTCATCCGGGTTGACTGAAGCATTTGGCTTTTTGCCAAAGAACTTTTCCACTGTCTGAATGACGAGCGGCATACGGGTCATACCACCAACCAAAACGATTTCATCAATCTGAGATGCCGACAATTTCGCGTCAGCCAGCGCTTTACGACAAGGTTCAAGCGTCTTTTCAACCAAATCACCGACCAACTTTTCCAAGTCCAAACGCTTCATCTTGATGTTCAAATGCTTTGGACCATTGGCATCGCTCGTGATGAATGGCTGGTTAATATCAGTTTCGATCGCACTCGACAATTCAATCTTAGCGCGTTCAGCTGCATCCTTGATGCGCTGCAAAGCAAGAGTATCTTTGCTCAAATCGATGGCGTCCGTCTTCTTGAACTCATCAACGATCCATTGAATGATGCGCTGATCGAAGTCATCACCGCCCAAGTGCGTATCACCATTGGTTGCACGCACTTCAATCGTGTTCTGATCAGCCGAAGCTTCGTAGGCGACTTCAAGAACGGATACATCGAAGGTTCCACCACCCAAGTCGTACACGACAATTTTTTCATCCTTCTTGCGATCAAAACCGTAGGCCAACGCAGCGGCCGTTGGCTCGTTAATGATACGACGAACATTCAAACCAGCGATTTCACCGGCGACTTTCGTCGCCTGACGCTGTGAGTCATCAAAATAAGCAGGGACCGTGATCACGGCTTCCGTAATCGTTTCACCCAATTTCGCTTCGGCATCCGCCTTCAATTTCTGCAAAACCATGGCTGAAATTTCTTCTGGAGCATATTCCTTGTCACTCATGGTAATGCGGACGCCTTCGCCTTTCTGCGAGAGCTTGTAAGGCAGCCATTTGGCATCACGCTGAACTTCCTCATCGCTCCAATGACGACCAATCAGGCGCTTGGCTGAAAAAATCGTGTTGGTTGGATTCACAACAGCCTGACGCTTGGCGAGTTGGC
>JAGOTP010000028.1 GCA_018061755.1 Patescibacteria group bacterium
GTCCGTCTTCCTATGGGAAAGCGGTCTTGAACACCAAGCCGGCTATTGGCAGGGACGGGGGGAATCGAACCCACGCTAAAGGTTTTGGAGACCTTTGTACTACCATTATACGACGTCCCTAAGGGTATAAATTGTGGTCACACGATAACGGGTAAAAGCCAACTTGGCAACAATTCACTCTATTCTTGAAAAAGCATGCGGCGCCCGACCAAGACTCGGTCGGGCGCCGTGCGGCTAGAGCAGGGGAAACCCCTCGTCGTTCAGACGGAGCGCCTCGCGGAGTTGATACGTCATGACGTGGCGGATCCTGAGTTCCCGCCCCATGCGATCGACTGCGAAGAAACGAGCCGATTCGTGTCCGACGGGAGCGCCGAAGCCCTTGCCCTCGATCAGCCAGTCGCAGGTGTGCTGCTGACCACCCGGATCGATGAAGCCAGCGAAGAAGGGCTGGCCCCCGCTCTCGACCATGATGATGGCAACCTTTCGCCACTCCAGGCGACGGAAGAACATCACGAGCTCGCTCTTGGAGCTGGGTCGAACGTCGGCGTCGCCCTCGACGATGGTTCCCTTGATGCCGTGGTAGTTGGTCTCCTTCCAGGACAGTTTCCGTCCCAAAAACTCAGCCAGTGTGCTCAGATTGAACATCTTCAGATCCTCCTGGGCTGTATTTACCGCTTTCAAGCGTATTCGGCAAGTACCTACTTTAATATTTCAATTGATTTCGATAATGCGATCCCCGTATACGTATTCGATCTTTGTATGTTTATATTGTGTTATTAACGCCTCTTTCGAGGGGTAGGTGTGCCCGTGAAAAAGGGCTTTTGGTTGTTCTCGATCAAGATATTCACCTAGTGCTGTGAAACCGATGTGAGCATCATCAGTTGGATCATCATTGATTCCAAACGGTGGGCAATGCGTCAGCATGATGTCGACCTTCGGAAAAGATCGGAGGAGTTCTGTGGCTTCATCTTGCGTATACATCTTGGCCCAAGAGGATTCTTTATAGCGAACACAACCTTCGAAGCCGCCAAAGCGAAGGCCTTGATACTCAAAGACATGCAAATGCATGTTTGTGATTCCTAAATCATCGAAATAGTTACCGGAACAGTGATTGCCGTAAACACCCAGTTTTGGAATGTGTGTAACAGCTCTTAGCTCACGCAGTTGAAGAACATCGAGATCACCCAGGGTGCAGATCAGATCAATTTTCTGCTCAGTGACTGTCTCTACGATCGGTATCTTCGGCGGACGATCGGCGATGGCGAGAATACGCATTGTAAAACGAAGGTACTTATCTAGCTGTAGATGGGATGTGCCATGGCTAATTCGTGGACCTGTTTGGCGACGCGTTCTTGAGCACTGGAATCGTTTGGATTTTTCAAGCAATCGGCAATGAGATGGGCGACTGCTTCAGCGCTTTGTTCGTTGAAGCCGCGAGTTGTGATGGCTGGTGTCCCCACGCGGATACCGGATGGATCCATCGGACTACGTGGATCAAAGGGCAGCATATTTTTGTTTACGGAAATACCAACTTTTTCTAGAAGAATTTCTGCATCTTTGCCGCCTACACCCCAAGGCGTGACATCGAGTAATAATAAATGATTATCAGTTCCGCCTGATACGAGTTTTCCACCTTCACGCAAGAACGCACGTGACATGGCCATGGCGTTAGCGAGAACTCGCTCCTGATATTGAAGGAAGGCTGGTTGTGCCGCTTCATGTAGAGCTACAGCTTTGCCAGCGATGACGTGTTCTAGCGGTCCACCTTGCGCGCCGGGGAAAACAGCGCTGTCGATTTTTTGAGCGAGTGTACGTTTGCCACCAGGGTCGAGACGATCCTGTTCTTTGCAGAGAATCATGGCACCACGTGGACCACGGAGCGTTTTGTGCGTCGTTGTTGTGACGACGTCGGCATAGGGGACTGGGTCTGGCGCAAGTCGTGTTGCGACCAGGCCTGCAATGTGTGCCATGTCGACCATGAGATACGCACCTACTTCTTCCGCAATCTTCGCGAAGACTGGGAAATCGAGATGTCGAGGATAGGCTGAAAAACCAGCGATGATCATGCGCGGTTTGTGCTGTAATGCGAGTGCGCGAACTTCGTCCATGTCGACGCGGTGTGTGTCTTCCCGTACGCCATAGGGAATGACGTTGAACCACTTGCCGCTGAAACTCACAGGTGAACCGTGTGTCAGGTGTCCGCCATGGGCAAGGTTCATGGCCAGAATCGTATCGCCTGGCTTGCAGAGGGCGAGGTAAGTCGCGAAGTTGGCTTGTGCGCCGGCGTGTGGCTGAACGTTAGCGTGCTCGGCGTGGAAGAGATGCTTTGCGCGATCAATCGCCAATGATTCGACTTTATCAATCACGTGGTTACCACCATAGTAGCGACGAGTGGGATAACCTTCAGAGTATTTGTTCGTCAAAATTGAACCAACGGCTTCCAAGACGGCTGGAGAAACATAGTTTTCTGAGGCAATCAGTTCGAGTTCATTTTGTTGACGGCCTTTTTCTTCTTGGATGAAGGTTGCTAATTGTGGATCGACGTCTGCTAGGTAGCTCATACGGTTGAGGAGAAAAATATTGAGTATTATAGGAAAAAATATTCGCCCGTATGATCTGTGTTACAACATGCAGCCAAGAGTAGAGGACTGAAGGGGAAAAGACAACCAGGATTGTTTTCGTTTGTTATGAATCACGGAGCAGAGTATCCTAGACAGGTTCTTAACCTCTCTCAACTGTCCCTTTTTATGAATCAAGAGCGTTTTAACTGGCTGATTACGATTGTAGTATTATTAGGATTTATTGGGATTGGTTACGCGCTATATCAGCAATCACGCTTGATCAGCGGCTTGTCTCATCAAGGCTCAATGTTGCAGCAAAAGCCCATGCTGCCCATGAACGCTCTAGAACAGGTAGCAGATCATGCCATGAGGCGAGCGCCTACTGCCGATGGAGTGCGAATCCAGGATATTACGCTTCTATCAGCGCCTGCAGTTGGGCCACAGCGTGTTGCTCCAAATGTACAGTTTATCCATCGATGTATTGATGGTCAGGTTATAACAAAGCGATCTGACTACAATGGAAAAACATACAGTTTTTGTATTGGCCGCAATCAATTGATCGTGCGTGATAATGATCAGGAAACGATCTTGGAAGATGCTCGCGTCACAGCCGCTTTGAGCGGTCCTATTTTGATGCAGGTCGACGCAGTCTCAAATAAGCCAGAAGATGAATCTAATCTCCTGTTAGTTTCTTATTCTGTAGAGCCGTGTACGACAACCGATGATTGTGGTGTCGGTGGTCCAAACAATTTTGTGAGTTTTTTGTATGATTTAAAGGCCCACATTGGATCGAGACTGAGTAATTTCCCCGTTGCGACTTATGGTCGTCCAATTTGGAACAAGAGCTTTACCAGGGCCATTTTCTATCCGATAACCTGTGGCGGAGCTGGGTGCTATCCGGGTTCGCTTATCGGATATGATCTTCTGACGGACAAGGTTGTCTCTGAATTGACATCCGAGAAGGCGGTAACGGCGGCAGAGGCTGGACCGGGTGGGGCGATGACGGCAGCTGAGGTTCCGCAATCTACCTGGAATCTTGTTGAATGGACATCCGATACAGCTTTTAGGGCACAAATCACGGATTCTGCTGGTAAGATGCGTTGGATTTCAGGTCAGTTGTAAGGCGATTTTTGCGAGTGATCTTAGCCAGCGTTTCTCTCACAGAGAAACGCTGGCTTTCATTTTCTTGACACGTAGACTCAGAAGTTTTTATACTGCATTAGCACTCAAAATACGAGAGTGCTAACATCAAGCAGACAGATCCTATGGATGAACGTCACGCGAGCCTGCTCCAGGCCATCGTTGAAGAGTACATCGCGAGCGCCCAACCGGTCGGATCGCAGTCCTTAGTATCTCGTTACAATTTGGACGTAAGTCCAGCGACCGTACGTAACTGGTGTGCGGAGCTTGAGACGGAAGGGTTGCTTATGCAGCCTCATACCTCGGGTGGACGAGTGCCGACCGAGCGCGGTTTTCAGGCCTATGTGACTCGTTTCGTTGTGCCAAAGGCCTGTCCCAAGCGAGAACGTGACCTATTGGAGCGAGCCTTTCTAACAGAAACCGATCCTGAGCGTCGTTTGAAGGCTTTGGCTAAGACTCTGGCAGAATTATCTGAATTGGCCGTAGTGGCGGCCTTGGGCGAAGCGGATACCTATTATACGGGCCTGTCTCATCTCTTCTCTCAACCTGAATTCCGCGATTGGCAACGGGTTGTGTCCCTGACCGAAGTACTCGATCGTTTGGACGGCGCTCTGCTCCAGATTCGTACTGTTCGTCTGGAGGATCCGCGCGTCTTGCTCGGCTCTGACTGTCCCTTCGGTCAAGCGGCTGGTGTGATTCTGCTCAGCGTGGATTCTTCCATGATCGGTGTACTTGGACCGCTCCGTATGGATTATCAAGCTGTCTACCGTTTAATGCTTGGCGTGCGTGATGTGATCTCACTCTCTCGTTCTTGATTCTTTTTCCTCCTCTCTATGGCAGACGACCTCTCTCCTCAAGATGTTTCCTCTCAGGTATCGGATGAGCTTGCAAAAATCCAAGCGCAATCTGAGGAATATTTAGCCGGTTGGAAGCGCGCTCAAGCGGACTATGCGAATGTGCTGAAAGAACGCGATCGAGACCGAACGGAATACGTGAAATATGCCAACACCTCGCTCCTTCAATCTCTTTTGCCTGCTATCGAGCATTTCGCTACAGCCATGCGGCATGTTCCGGATACCTATTCTCTGCCAGAGGATGTTCGAAAAAAATGGGATTCCTGGTTGATAGGGCTAAAAGCGGTGCAATCTCTTTGGGAGCAGGCAGCGCAGACAGCAGGTCTTGAGCGGATTGTCGGACAAGGAATGTTGGATCCAAATATCCATGAAGCAGTTGGTCGTGAAATCAGTCATACGGTTCCTCAGGACCATGTGGTGCGCGTCATCCAAGACGGTTGGAAGTTGCACGGAAAAGTTCTTAGACCATCGCAGGTCATTGTCTCGGATGTACCAACCGAAGAAGCTATTTCTGAAGCCTAATTCATCCTTTCTGACACTTTATGTCTCTTATCAAATGGTCACCCATGTCACCGTTCTTTGATCAGCCATTCGATGCGATGGAGAAATTTTTGGAAGATATGCGGTCAAGTGGTATGTCGCTTACAACTGCTTCGCAGAGTCTGATCCCGCCTGTCGATATGTACGAGACGGATTCGTTGGTCGTGATCGAAATGCCGATGCCTGGCATCGACGCGAGCAAGCTCGATATCTCGATTGATAATGGCATTTTGTCGGTCAAAGGAACAAATGAGCGCAAGACGGAAGTGGACGAAAAGAATTACTATCGCAAAGAAGTTCGCTACGGATCCGTTTTTCGCCAGATCGCTTTGCCTGCTAAAGTACTAGCTAATAAGACGGAGGCCAGCTATGAAAAAGGGATCTTAAAGATCTCTATTCCGAAAGCCAAGGAAGAAGGCGGAGCGGTGAAGGTGCAGATTAAAGATCAATCTTAAAGTCATTACTGAATTATTTCTTATGCCAAAAATTCTTGGAATCGACCTCGGTACGACGAACTCGTGTATGGCGGTAGTTGAAGGGGGTCAGCCGAAAGTCTTGGAAAACGCTGAAGGGGCACGTACAACGCCGTCGGTGGTCGCTGTGACCAAAACCGGTGAGCGATTAGTTGGCCAACTCGCCAAGCGTCAGGCTGTTGTGAATCCAACCAACACGATTTTTTCAGCCAAGCGCCTGATTGGTCGTCATTGGAGCGATGAGGAAGTTCAGCGTGATGCCAAATGGCTGCCTTACAAGCT
>JAGOTP010000020.1 GCA_018061755.1 Patescibacteria group bacterium
GCTCTTCACAGCCTTTTAAGGTCTTTCGCGCTTCATGGTTTCTTCATGAAGAGTGAGCTAGACTAATGACATGAAAGTACTCGTCGTAGAGGATGAACTAAAACTCAACCGCGCGATCGTTCAAGGCCTCGAAACACGAGGCTTTGCCGTTGATTTTGCGCTCGATGGAGAGGAGGGCGAACGTCTAGCTCGACTGAATGGCTACGATGTCATTCTGCTCGACGTGATGCTGCCAAAACAAGATGGCTTCACTGTTTGCAAAAATCTACGAGCACATAACATCAAAACACCCATCCTGCTTCTAACCGCCAAAGACCAAGTAGAAGATAAAGTCACCGGCCTCGACGGGGGCGCCGATGATTACCTCGTAAAACCGTTTTCGTTTGAAGAATTAACCGCGCGCATCAGAAGCTTGCTGCGCCGACCAGTGCTAACACAAAACACGATCCTCACACTCGATGAATTAGCCCTTGATACGCAAGCCCAGAAAGTGACCATCAACTCACGTGAAATTGAACTGACTCTGCGTGAGTATGGCTTGCTAGAATATCTGCTGCGGAATGTTGGGAAAGTCGTAACGCGCCAAAATCTTCTCGATCATGTTTGGGATCAGTTCTTCGATTCATTTAGCAACGTGGTGGATGTACACTTAAAAAACCTACGCAAGAAATTGCCTGAACGCTATGCCAAGCGCATCAAAACGATTTGGGGGAAAGGCTACCGAATCGCCTAGACAGCGCTTCTGGACGGCTCGCGCCCAACTGACTCTGACCTACACCGCTATTCTGGCGGCTATTTTGCTTATTTCAAGCAGCATCATCTATTCAGCCTTTGCACGACGTCTCGAATCACGTTTCGGACGCCTTCCACCACGAGCGCAGGTCGTCTTACCAGAAGGTCCGAGCACACCTCGGCCCGAAGAAGTTCTGCGCGATCTGACCTACTCGTTAATCATTGTAAACAGCCTGCTCCTGATTCTGGCGGCAATATTAAGTTACTGGCTGGCTGGACTGACACTCGAACCAATTGAGGAGGCTTACCATCGCCAACGACGCTTCCTGAGCGATGCTTCGCACGAACTCCGAACGCCACTCGCCATTTTACAAGCGGATATCGAGAATACGCTCACTCAACCAAAAGTGACGAATATCATTAAAGAACAAGCTGAAAGCCAGTTAGAAGAGATTCAACGCATGGGAGAGATCATCAAAAATCTCTTGATTCTGTCACGTCTCGATGAAAAAGCGATCCCCCACGCCACTCAATCAACCATCAATCTCTCAGAGCTAATTTCGTTACTCGTCAAACGTTTTCAACCGCTCGCCAAACAAATGAACATCACACTCAACGAGACGCCCCTAGAGAAATCCCTCTTCGTGCATGGCAACGAAGACCTACTACAGCAAGCGTTCAGCAATCTCATAAAAAATGCCATCGCTTATAATCAAAAAGAGGGGCGGGTCACGGTAAAAAGCTGGCAAACAAATAGTGATGCTCATATCGAGATTGAAGATACAGGGATCGGGATCGCTCCCGAGGATGTGGATAAAGTCTTTGATCGGTTCTATCGCGTCGATAAAAGTCGCTCACGACAAACCGGTGGCAGCGGCCTTGGTCTCTCGATCGTTCAATCAGTTATTACCCAATTTCACGGCTCAATTGAGGTGAAAAGTGAACTTGAAAGAGGAACCACGATTCATATCAAACTCCCCCTTGCTCACGCTTCATAATTCCTTCACAAGCGATCTGGTAGCTTAAGGAAGTGATCACACACATCTTCACTCACTTCACTTATCCTATGAATCTCAAGACCATCAAATCGCTCGCTATTACGTCCGCTGTGCTCGTCGGTGTGGCCGGCCTCGGCGCAAGCTCCATTCAAGCTGCTTCGCCAACCGACACTAGCACACGACCAGATCGATTCTCCAATCTTATCAGCCTGATCTCTCAGCGTTTCAACCTCAGTCAATCAGACGTGCAGAAAGTCTTTGACCAGCAGCGCACGCAAATGGAAGCAGAGCGTGAAACGCATCACACAGAAGAACTGACGACGCGCCTGGCAGCAGCGGTCAAAGCTGGAACGATCACGCAAGCTCAGTCCGATCTGATCAAGGCTAAGCAAACTGAATTGAAGGCCTTCCATGAGAGCCTCAAAGGAAAAACCAAAGAAGAATGTGAAGCAGCCATGAAAGCCAAGATGGAAGAACTGAAAACCTGGGCGAAAGCGAACAATATCCCTGAACAATTCGCCAACTTCGGCCCAATGGGTGGTCAGCGCGGTCCAGGCGGTCCTGGCATGGGACGTGGTGGTATGAATCAAGGCGGCCCACGAGGCGGCATGCGCGGCCCACGAGGCGCAATGACGGGGACACCGACTGCTCAGGTACAGCAGTAAACGTAGAACATAAAACACACCTGTCTTAGACAGGTGTGTTTTATGTTCTACGATGAACGTTCTAAAGTCCTTGCTCTGTTTGTTGAACAGAACGAGTGTGGCTATTCTTTCCACCAGCACGTCCGATCTCACTCATGTGTTTGCGATCTTGACTGACTGCGGTCCCACCGGCACTTGCGACACGGGAACGAGTTTCTGCATCCGCTCCAGCCAAACCACGTCCACGATTTTGCATAGTTATCTCTGGACTCAG
Organism: Patescibacteria group bacterium; assembly: GCA_018061755.1. GTDB lineage: Bacteria > Patescibacteriota > Patescibacteriia > 2-12-FULL-60-25 > 2-12-FULL-60-25 > JAGOTP01. The sequence continues at coordinate 2,649 of JAGOTP010000020.1, forward strand.
AAGGTCACGGTTTTGTTGCGTCGAAGCTGTGTTCATACTATGTTATTTTAAGAATGAACGAGCGCTAGACCGAGCGCTCAGAAAATACCTGAAATTCGCTCCTTTCAGACATTTTCTGAAAGCTGGTAGCAAGTCTTTTATATTGTGCCGATGATGATTTAGATTGCCGCTTTGCCTTTTCTTATGTTTCCATCTGAGTTCAACGTATCCCCGATCAAAACATGCGTCAACAGACTTATACACAACCAATAAAAAGCCGGCATTTTCTAAGTAAAAATAGTTTTTAGTATTCTATTATATTGACAAAATGACGATTATTATATTAACGTTTGCCGGCTATCGTGAGCCCAATGAAGGAGGGGGCCCGCTATGGCGAAACAGGAACCACTGCAACACCGACAGGAGTACTACGCAGATCTCATCTCAGGGCTACTCGTAGAGCTCAAGGAGAGCATCAAGAACGCTGAAGGTGGAGAGGTGGTCAAATTCTGGATGACCGCCAGCGACGACATCTTCGCAGCCATGAAGGACCTCACGGTCGACGACCTGAACGGCATGTGCCAGTACATGCCTGGAGAAGCAGCGCAGAGCGTCACCACGCTGCTCCCATCAATGCCGGCAAACACGCCGACAAACCAGGAGGCGAGGCTGCGAGGCTTCGTCGCAAGGCTGCTCGCCGTTCTCGTTTACGCGTCTCTCCAGACTGAAGGCGAGAGCAAGGCGACTGAACTGGGATTCAGGGTCCCCGATGACCTGATGGGAGCCAGCACCGAGTTGGCGATGGCGGTACCTCCCCACAACGCTGCAGCGAACGATGCTCCTGCAGCTGTAGAGTCCAACGTCTACGTCGCGGACAACGCAGGGACACCGGACGCAACATCCGCAGATCCGCCCCACGCCGCTGAAACTGCACCGGTAGCGTCGCCTCCTCCCCCCGCTGGAGCGGTCTCGCTGCACAGGCGCGAGGGCAACGCACAGCCTCTCGCCGCTGCTCCGCAGCAGTGGTCGGGAGATCGTGCGAGCTGGGAACCCAATCAGGGCCCGGTTACAAGGACGGTCAATGCACTGGACAACCTGCACCCAGAAGCAACCCGCTGGCAGAAGGTGCGGGCCTCGTGGCCGATGATCAAGGAAGGCCTCCGCTTCATCGGGATCATGCTCGCCTGTTTCATCGCAGTAGGCATCATCTTCTGGATCGTCATCAAAGTGAGGTGAACAACTAGACACTCAACCAACACCCGCTCGCCCGCGCGTAACATCCGCGCCCTGGCTACGAGCGGGTGTTATGCGTTTTATGAGGAAAGAGAAAATAATTAATTCCAACGCTCTAAAAATGCTCCGAACAATGTTGAGACAATGACAGCAAACGCGATCAATCCCCCATTGATTAATAACCGACGACGAATGCGCATGCCGGATAAAAAGGCTAGACTGGCCGACACGATCAAAATGAGACAACCAGAGACAAGAATCGAGGGTAGCGCGTTGGTCGCACCGAACAAAAAAGGAGCGATGGGAACCAAAGCACCTACTAAATAAGTAATACCGACGATCGCTGCAGCTTTCAAAGGCGAAGACAAGGATTGAGACTCTTTCTCTTCCGCTTCGACGCTCAGAGCACGACGACGCAATTGATCAAGCGCAGCAACTTCACGCTCAGCACTCGTCGCCATAAAGGCTCCCACCGCCATCGACATGGCACCGGCAACAGCCACCGTTAATCCTGCGATCAAGACATGTCCCACGTCCACAAAAGCAGCGCTAAAACCGCTCACCGCTCCTAAGATCTCAACTGAACCGTCATTGAATCCCAAAAAAGCATTCCGAATCGCTTCGGGACGCACTGATCGTCCAGCCACGAGCGTGATCATGTGATCCTCGTGCTGCAATTCGTCCTTCAAGATGGTGAGCACATCAGTGCGCAAGGAACCTTCCGGTGCAGATGACCACAAATCGAGGTATTTGCGGATACCATGCACTTCAACCGCCTCTAGAACCAGCAACATTCCTGATACACCAAAAACACGTCCGAACAGGGCTAGACATCGAATCTTAAGGCTGCGTCTGACATCAAGCCTGACCGGCGGTTGCTCAACTTTCTTTTTCCAAAAAGCAACGTGTTTTTTCTCTTCTACAATCAAACGATCAAATAGCTTAATCAACTCTGGCTGACGGACATAGGAACGATAGGTCTCGTAGAGCGCCAGATCGGCCATTTCGTCCAAAACCAGGGTCGCTGGAGAGAAGTGACTGGTAGCGGACATAGAAAGATGGGACGAGTATCCCACGTGACTCAACGGTTTTCAATGTATACTCTGCTCATCTCCCCTTCTTATGCTTTTACTTCTCATCTCGTTTCTCGCAGGCGTCCTCACGGTGCTCGCGCCGTGTATTTTGCCGGTTTTGCCCATCATTATTGGAGGATCCGTTCAAGGTGGTCAAAAACGCAATCCCTACATCATCACAGCTTCACTCGCTATCGCAGTAGTCGTTTTCACTCTCGCCTTGAAGTTCAGCACGGCTTTTATCAACATTCCGCCAACCGTTTGGGGCGCGATTTCAGGCGTCATCTTGATCGGTTTTGGATTGATCAGTGTCTTTCCTGAAACCTGGGATGCGATCAGTTTAAAATTAGGCTTGAGCAACAAGTCCGAGCAACTCCTCGCAAACTCTCGTACGCGAAAAACCCGTTGGGGAGATATCTTGATTGGGGCATCGCTTGGACCTGTCTTTTCGAGCTGCTCGCCGACCTATTTCTTGATCTTAGCCACAGTACTACCAAGAGATTTCGCGACTGGTCTTTTATATCTTGTCGCCTACGCACTCGGCTTGTCTCTCGTTCTACTTCTGATCAGTTTACTCGGCCAACGCTTCATTCAGCGCGCAAAATTCGCCGCCAACCCTCGCGGCTGGTTCAAGCGAGGCTTGGGCGTGCTGTTTATTCTGGTCGGGATCTTCATTCTGACAGGTGCTGACAAACGCCTACAAACATTGTTACTGGAAAAGGGATATTTCAATATTACCAACCTGGAACAGACGCTTCTCCAATCGACAGAGAAAAAAATGACTGGTGGAACCACCGATACCAACGGAGCTACAGCTAATCAGCTCTTCCCTCAATATCGAGAGATCGCCAAACCATCTGGCTTCGTCAATACTTCAAACGTCACATTGGGCGAATTGGTCGGCAAAAAAGTTATCTTGGTCGACTTCATGACTTATAGCTGTATCAACTGTATTCGCACCTTCCCCTATCTGAATGCTTGGTATGACAAATACAAGGATCAAGGTCTTGAGATTGTCGGCATCCATACACCAGAATTTGCCTTCGAGAAAAAACTAGAGAATGTTCAGGCCGCCATGAAGCGCTATGGAATCGAATTCCCGGTCGTGCTCGATAACGATTATGGCACCTGGAACGCCTACGGTAACAATTACTGGCCACGCAAATATTTAATCGATATCAATGGCAAAGTCGTATACGATCACATCGGTGAGGGTGGCTATACCGAAACGGAAGAAAAGATCCAAGAATTACTGCGAGAAAAGATGGCGCAGGAGCATCAAGCCGTGATGATGGTTTCGACGAGCACCGTAGCAATCGAAGAGCAGTCCGGTTATATCAAAGGACAAAGTCCTGAGGTGTATTTTGGTGCGGATCGGAACGAATATCTGAGCAATGGAAAACGGAACACCTTAGGCCTTCAACAACTTCAAGCGCCCACCCAAGCAGGCCTAAACAATCTGGTGCTGACTGGAAGTTGGAATATCGCCCGTGAACACGCAGAGAACAAGAGTCCCTCCGCCAAAATCATCTATCGCTACAACGCTCGCAATGTCTTTTTTGTAGCGGCCAGCCAAGCGCCGCTCAAAGTCAAAATTCTACGAGACGGCAAACCGTTACCACGTGAGGCCGCCGGAGCTGATATTCAATTCGAAGGAACGGACAGCTACGTCTTGATTGATACAGAGCGCCTGTACCATCTGATCCGAGATCCTGCCGACATGGGTGAACATGGCTTAGAAATTCAAATTCCAGCAGGCGGACTAAACGCCTATACCTTCACCTTCGGCTAGACGCTGAAACGCGGGACTGGCACGATAGCGACCATATGAACACAGGTCGCTATCTTGTTTTTGAGGGAGTTGTTGGGACGGGTAAAACAACTCAATCAAAACGTCTTGTCGAAGCGTTGAAAGAGCGTTTTCCTGAACGCGAGATCATCTGGACACGTGAACCAGGTGGCAGCGAAATTGCCGAAGCCATTCGCGTCTTGGTCCAAGGAACTCCCTTCACGGAAGCGATGGATCCAATCTGCGAAGCCTATCTCTACGCTTCTGCTCGCGCTCAATCTCTACGTGCGACCGTCGCACCAGTGCTCGCTCGAGGAGGCGTCGTTGTCGCTGATCGTAGTTTCTGCACGAGTATCGCTTGGCAAGGCTTTGCGCGCGGCCTTGGTCTCGAAACGGTGCTCGAAATCAACAAAACGGCTGTAAAAGACGTACTACCAGATCTGATCATCGAAATGGACCTTGCGCCTGAAATCGGACTGAAGCGCACCTTCGATGCGAAAGGTGACAAATTTGAAACAATGCCTATTGAATTCTTCCAAAAGTGCGTTGAGGGATATCGCGCACTCTCTAGCCACGAACTACTCCAAGCACGTTGGAAGAAAATCGATGGACAAGGGACACAGGAAGAAGTCTTTGCACGAGTGCTTGAGATCGCGCTTACAAGTCTGACTGACAACACCGCTCAATAATAACCCGCATCGCACTCACACCAACAAGCGCTTTCTTGTTGGTGTGGTTCCCGTTGCAAGAGGAATATTATACTATTTACCCATTCTTTCTTTCTGGTGGAACATCGGAATGTCTTTTGACCCAAGCACGTAAACCCTGCTTGTCCTCCCGAATTCCCTCCAAGAACTCAGTCGCGGTCAGAGCCGGTGGCAAATCTGATTCATTGTTCGCCAGAAACTTCTGAAAAGGTGCGATCATATCCCACGGCTTGGGATGAAGGAAAAATGGCAAAGAAAAGCGCTCACCAGGTCCATCAACCACTCGATGCCAAGCGGGACGTAGATATCCGCCAGTCAGAACAAGCAGCATCTTACCTGTGATCAAAACAACATCCCCCGGTTTGGTCTCTACCGCCTCCCAACCACGTTCTTCCGTAAATATTTCAAAACCACCGGTCGTTGGCGCATGCATCAGTGTGAGTAAATTCACGTCGGTGTGAGCAATATTTCTTCCAAGCCCGTACGCATTTGGCTCCAATTCAGATTCTGGTGGATAATAATTCGTTCGCAACATGCTATTTCCATCATAGGCCAAAGATTGCAACGCCCGGTCGGGCAACCCTAAACCCATTTCCAAGAGAGATAAGACCTCAAACGCTATCCGCTCATACTCCCCATACACTTCTAGCGTTCTCTCTTTGAACCCATCGACGGATGGCCACTTATTACGAGGAAATTCAATCCCATTCACGTTAAAGGCGTCTCGTTCACGAAACGTTTGCCACATCCGCTTTTTATCAGGCGGTCGACCAGCTGTCGCATATTCTTTCCCTTCCGGTCGAAAACCTGAGTCGTTAATATTTTCCGCTCGATAAGCTTCAAGATCAGGTAAAGAAAATAACTGGCGATCCACCGATAGTTTTCGCTCGATGAGTTCGAGCGACATTGCTCGCTCCAGTACCACAAAGCGCTTCACGAGAAGATCCTCGATCATGCGACGTGCTCGTTCAGAGCGCTCTGCGTCATGTTCCAAAACCGTTTTAGTCTCAGTTATTCGCTCCATATGAGCGAACGGTAGCAATCAGAATCAAGACTCTCAATAGCTGCCCGCTTCTCCAGAAAAAGCGTATACTTACTCCATGAAAGCCCGCACTCGCCAAACTGGTTTGATCGCCCTTGCTTTGCTCATCATTGTCATTTGCATCGGTGTCAGTATCGCCAAAACACACAGAAAAAACGCTCAATCTTCGCTCGCCCACCCTTCGGTCGCACATGCTCAATACAGCGAAGACGATTGGCGTAAGATTCTGACACCTGAGCAATATCACATTCTCCGTGAAGCTGGGACAGAAACACCTGGTACAAGTCCTCTCGTCAACGAACACCGTCCTGGCACATACGTCACCGCTGATTGCAATCAACCCGTCTTCCGGTCAGAACAAAAATTCGATTCAGGCACCGGTTGGCCCAGCTTTTGGGCTCCGATCACGCCAGACGCCGTTATCGAAGAACAGGATACGAGCCTCTTCTTGCCACGTACTGAAATCCGCTCAAAGTGCGGCGGACATCTTGGCCACGTTTTCAATGATGGGCCACAACCGACCGGACTTCGCTATTGCATGAATGGCGCAGCCTTGAAGTTTATCCCTGACGAACCAGCATCTTAGGCTTTTGTCTTCTCAAGCGCCAGCCGCATTTTTTTAGCCTGGCGCAACAAGAGAAGGCCTGTTTCAAACACTACGAGTTTCTCAGATTTTTGCAATGAAGTAGGCTGAATACTTGCCAGATCCAAGCTCTCAGGGCGCACATATGCCCGCGCTTGATTAAGCAAAGAAGTCAGCGAAGACATATGAATATCCGCGCCTTGAGTGTCTACAAAATCAACATCCGTCATACTCATGAGCCGCTCTCTGCACACTTCAGCCTGATCCAGATAGGCGGCGGCATATTTCGCTGGAACACTTAAGGCCATGCGAGCAAATGTCTGCGCGAGAAAAAATTGTTGGTTTTTTCGCTGACTATCTGCAGAAGATGTTGGAAGACGAGCTGCTTCCGCTTCTGCCTCTCTCTGCCATAGATCAAGCCAATATTCAACCGTATCAATCGCGTGTGGAGCATGGGTATTCGTACGAAATGCTCCGCGCGAACCCACCGCTTCTGAGGGAACGACCGACCTTCTGGCTTCTCCTTTGGCTAACTCGATCAAAATTGGATCATAAAACGATGCTGGATGAGCTCGATAGATATCGCACCAAGGCTCCTCGTTCCTGAGACTAAGCAGCTCAGCAAATCCACCTCCTTCAGCCAAGACCCGTACAAACGGCAGGCATTTCATAAAACCAGCGCGATGAAAAGGCTCTCGCAAGGAACGTCCGTTATCAGACATGGCCAGAGTTCGACTTACCCCATACTCCAACATCATGCTCGCCATCAGATGGAAAATAAGTCTATCGAATAAGTCATGCTCATCTAGAAATTCTGCCAATTCGCAACACTCCTCTATATTCAAGACACCATCATTTAATTGATCCTTCAAGCGTTGCTCTAGCTCCACAAATCGCACAATTAACCCCTTCTCTTTACCTACAATCAATCGAGTGTTTACACCATCAAGCCCATATGGATAGCGAAGCAAAGCCTGGCACAACTTCTGCTTGGTCCACTTCTCGCCAGATATTGCATTAAATGACTTTATTACCGCATCAGCACTTCTAGCACGCGCCACAGCATGCTCCACAAGAAGAAGATCTTGAGGAGAAAATGATGAGATGGAACGTGGCAAATCCACTTTGCATGGCCTACCCGCCTGTTCCAGATTCAAGGCTAGATCCATCTTCAAACGAGCAATCTCGACGGCTTGTGCCCCTTGATAATAAGGATCTTGTGACAACGCCTGGTCAATAGGCTGAGCCACTTCATTCACATACTGCTCCAAACCATTACCTCGCAGATAGCGCGCCATTATGCGCACAAGCTCCACTTTTGCCTTTAGGTCTGACACTAAACTAAACCTGGTCTCGTTCCAGATTTGATCAACGAGTTTTTGGCCGCATACCTCCATCTCCTCTATCCGTTTTTCTTGCTCTGTTTTTTCAGGTTTTGTTTCTGACGGTTTTTCCAAACCAAATACCCCCTCTACATACCCTTGGATTCGCTTCATAACCATAGAACTTCCCTCAGAATACCAAAATTTCCCCTCTAGAGCCAAAAAATGGCCAGATTAGTAAGAAGGTTGCTACTATTCCGTCTACTATGCTGATGAGGCCCGATCAGGACTTGTCGAACGCGTACGAAGAATTTTCGGATGCGATTTTTCGGCACTGTTTCTTTCGTGTCTATCATCGTGAACAGGCTCGTGACTTGATGCAGCAAGTCTTCATGAAAACCTGGGAATATCTGGCGAGCGGCAAGTCGATCGAGAATCTTCGCGCCTTCTTGTATCGTACCGCCAACAATTTGATCATTGACGAGGCGCGAAAAAAGAAAGAGCCGGTATCTCTCGATGTATTGGAAGAACAAGGCATTGAACCTAAGCATGATCGTCAGTCGGAACTAGAAGCGACAATCGACGGTTCAAAGATTGCGACTTATCTCAAGAAACTACCCAAGGATGACCGCGAAATCCTTGTTCTGCGCTTCATCGACGATCTCTCTCCGAAAGAAATTGCTGACGTCCTGCAAGAAACAGCCAACGTCGTATCAGTCCGCATTCATCGCGCCATCAAGAAACTGCGTGAACTCCTCCCCTCCACTTATGTTTTATAAACGACGATATTTTAGAGACAGCCAACAGGTCAAACTCACGGACAGTGAGAAAACATTAGGGCGTTCAAAGCTAGAGGCTTTCATGCAAACACATCCCGTAAGAGTTGGTGCTGAAGCTCGTCAGATAGGACAGGAGATCCCATCTAATTTTCTGACCTCTTTCAAGTCTATGATGCTTAAACCGTTGCCCATTACTTTATCTGCGTTACTCCTCTTAGGCGGAGGAACCGCTTTTGGAGCTGAGCAAGCCTTGCCCAACCAAGCGCTGTATCCCGTCAAAATCCAAGTAAACGAGCGTGTTCGTGCCGCACTTACACCAACCGTGAAAGCACGCGCCAAATGGGAAACGCGTGTCGCCGAACGTCGTCTGGAAGAAGCCGAGAAGCTCGCCAGTCAGAACGAGTTGAACGCTGAAGTCAAAACACGAGTCGAAAGCAACTTTGATGAGCAAGCAAAATTAGTCCAAGAGAAAATCATGGCTCTCAAAGCCAGTGGCGATATCGAAGCCGCTGTTCAACTTTCAAACCAATTCCAGGCATCACTAGAGGCTCACGAGGCCATCCTGACTAAACTCGACAGCGAACAGAGCGACAAACAGGCGGTTGATCTATTACTTGAAAAGGTAAAACTGAATGCGGCTTTCAGCGTAGAAAAGATCGATACTACGACTGCAGCCGACCCAACAATGGCAGGCGGTGTCGAGACTCAAGCCGACCTCAAACTAGCAGCCTTCAAGCAACAGGAGCTCGCAGCAGAAGCCATCGCGACTGCCAAGCAAGAGATCGCGGTGAGCGTGAAGATTCAAACAGAGATCAAAGCCAAGGCCGTTGTTCTCCTAGAAAGTTCCATGAACGAATTCAGTCAAGGAAGTCAGGAATTCAACCAAGGACAATTCAAGCTCGCTCTCGAACACTTCACTCAGGCTCGCATCCAAGCTGAAGATGCCATCACTCTCGTCAAAACTTCCGGAACGCTTCAGATCAAGACTCCCAGCCTACCGACGTTGATCGTTCCCGACCTCCCTAAAGAAGAACTCAAAAAGGTCGCTCCAACCCCAAGTAAAGAGACGGTTCCCTCCTCCCCAACCATCGATCCTAAAGCCGAACTGGATCTAAAGGCAGAACAAAACACCAAAGCTGAGCAGGATGCCATGAACCAAAAACAGGATTTAGACCCAGAATCTAAGGCAAAACTCGATCTTGGACTCTAGACCAAACAAAACAGCCCCCCGCTTTCATCTGGCGAGGGCTGTTTTGGTTTTATCCACAGTCTTTCGAGCCAAAACCTGACACTTGGGGATAAAAGTGGTTGACGGAACAAAAATGTGTACAAATAAGCCAAGATCGTATACACTCCGCCTATTATGCAGACCTCCTCGTCGCCGACCGGATTTCTTGGCCTAGGCATCGCTCCCGCTTTGCTTGAAATCATTGGTAAATTAGGCATTCAAGAGCCAACTCCGATTCAGCGCCAAGCTATTCCAGTCGCCATGGAAGGCAACGATGTGGTGGGAATCGCCCAAACCGGTACAGGAAAAACCCTGGCTTTTGGCGTACCAATGCTGCAGCGTCTCGCCCAGCACAAGGGACGCGGGCTGGTATTGCTCCCAACCCGTGAATTAGCCATCCAAGTAGATGAAGCACTCAAAAAACTGGGAAGCTCCATTGGTTTGCGAACCGCTGTTTTAATTGGCGGCGTTCCGATGGGTGGTCAGCTACACGCACTCCGAACAATGCCCCACGTCATTGTCGCAACCCCAGGCCGTCTGATCGACCATATGACGCAAGGTACGATTAGTTTGAAAGAAATCAAGATCTTGGTCTTAGACGAAGCTGATCGCATGCTCGACATGGGCTTCGCTCCTCAGCTCAAGCGCATTTTTGAGACGATCCCGACCGAACGCCAGACCATGCTGTTCTCGGCCACTATGCCGACCGATATCGTCCAGATCGCACGCAAGCACATGAAGCAGCCAACTCAGGTTGAAATCGCGCGCCAAGGGACGACTGCCGATACCATCGCGCAGGAGCTTTTCATTGTCCGCAAAGAAGAAAAGCCTCGACTTATTTCAAAAATTCTTCAGGAACGCAAAGGTTCAACCCTGGTTTTCTGCCGTACGAAGCATGGCGCACGCAAACTTACGCGCTCGATTCGAGGCATGGGGTATACAGCGGCCGAAATTCACTCAGATCGCACCCAAGGTCAACGCCAGATGGCATTGCAAGGGTTCCGGAATGGAAGCTTCCGCGTCTTAGTCGCAACCGATATCGCTGCCCGTGGAATCGACGTGAAGGGCGTAGAACTCGTCATCAACTTTGATCTTCCAGACCAAGCTGAAGATTACGTCCACCGCATCGGCCGCACAGGTCGTGCTGGTGCTAGTGGTGTCGCCATCTCATTTGCAACGTCCGATCAGTTGCGTGATGTCCGAACAATTGAGCGCTTGATCCGCATTCCGTTACCAGTGACCCCATTACCAGAATTGCCAGAGCTACCTCCAGCTTCTCTTCTAGCCGCAGAAACGAGTTACGATCGACCAAGTTATTCCGGCAGATCAAGCCGTGGTGGCAGCAGCGGAAGCAGTGGCCGTTCCTACAGTGGCGGTGGTAGTCGCAGCTATGGTGGAGGCGGAGGCGGCTATCGTGGAGGCGCTTCACGCGGACCAAGCCGTAGTAGAGCACCACGCGGGGCACATTCCTACAGCTAAACAAAAGCGTTTTCACCAACAACTCGCAGAGTGTTGAAGCCTGGCCATCCATGCTATACTCATCGTATCTATGGATGAACGACGCAAGAAATTGCTCTTTATTTTTCTGTTCAGCATCGCAGTCATCGGCATTGGGGCCCTGCTCTACCTGCTGTTTTTTCGAGCGATCACGCCGACAGAACAACCTGGTGTAGTTACGCCAGGCGGTCGAAATGCGTTACCGCGCGCAGCGAGTGGTACCCCGGGAACGATCGGTAATCCGGGCGGTAGCCTACGACCGAGTGATACGATTGTCGGATCGGTAGATTTGGGTGAAATTCCAGTCTTGCCGAACAATACTTTGATTCCAGATCAAGCAAAAAGCAGTATCATTGCCCAAAATGTTCGTTTGCCAGTGGCTTTGAATCGAGCTGGAGGCAATGCCGTACGTTATTATGACGCGACCGATGGACGATTCTATTCGATTTTAGACGATGGAACAAAAGCTCCTCTTTCGGATACGGTCTTTCCTAACGTCGACAAAATTACCTGGGGGAACCAAAGCGAAAAGGCGTTAATCGGATTCCCCGATGGTAATCAAGTGATTTACGATTTTCAAAATGAACGACAAACAACCATTCCCCGTTTCTGGCAAGACGTGCAATTTTCTCCAGAAGATAATGAAATCGCTGCCAAAAGCCTAGGAAGCAGCCCAACCAATCGTTTCCTAATCCTGGCAGATAGTGATGGTTCTGATCCACGACCCATCGAAGAGCTCGGCAACAATCAAGACAAAGTCATGGTCAGCTGGTCACCGAATAATCAAAGTGTGGCTTTTTCGCGAACCGGTGATGCGTTGGGTGCAGATCGTGAACAGATCTTGCTGGTTGGAAAAAACCACGAAAATTTCAAAGGCCTAGTCGTCGAAGGTCGTGGCTTTACGCCAAACTGGTCGCCCGATGGATCGCAACTAGTATACAGCGTTTGGAGTGGTAGCGAAGGTTATCGCCCCGCACTCTGGATCAGCGGTGCTTCTGGAGACAATGTAAATGCCAATCGACGGCGCTTGAATCTTTCAACCTGGGCCGATAAGTGCACCTGGGCGAATGGAACGACTGTCCTTTGTGGCGTGCCTCAAGAATTACCAACGGGAGCCGGCCTCCAGCGAGCCTTATTCGATGTCGGTCCAGACGTTTTATACAAAATTGATCTAGCGAATGGACAGGTAAGTCCTCTCACGGACATCGGTTCGGCGCTTCATGTAAAATCGGTAAAAGTGTCAGGTGATGGACAGTATGCCTTCGTGGTTGATGGAAAAACCGAACAGTTGGTCAAAATTCGCCTGTAGTTGCTATGTCCCGCTCCTTTCTTCGCCTGATTCAAGGCTTGGGCCTGTGCTTCATCCTTGGTTCTTTTACGTTTCCCGTATACGCCCAGGCCCCAAGCGCCCCTGTCACACCTTCGACTTCAAGCGCTGCAACGGAATCCGTCACAAATAACGCCGGACAAGATTCATCGTTTCAGTTCCGCTCGATCAATCCCAATCCGGCCGTACCGATTCCGGGCGTACGCTTTACAGACGCAGTGCAAAGTGAAGGGAATATCACCATCCCCTTTCTTGCGCAGTATATTTCGGGTATTTATCGCCTATCCGTTGGCTTAGGCGCGATACTTGCTGCGATCATGATTGTCTACGGCGGCTTTCGCTATTTACTAGCAGCTTCCTTACCAGACATCAAAGATGGAAAAACGATCATCACGGACGCCGTGATTGGTTTAGTCGTCCTTCTGTCTAGTTACTTGATCTTGAAGACAATCAATCCTGAGCTCGTCGCCCTCAAACCAATCACGATCAGCATGATCGAACGCCAATCAGGTGATTCGAACATGGCAGACTCCTTCGCGCGAGATGCTGGCGGCGACGCTTCCGATATTACGACCGTCACAGGCTCTGCACCTTATTCTGGTGGTGATTTCTTCCGTGGTGGAACATCACCCAGCGGAAATGGTCGAGTCTCCCAAGGTGCAACCATCTGCGATCAACGAGTCGATCAAGGCACAGCCAATGAACGCAGTGGCTGGAAAAGAAGCTTACGCCCCAGCAACTCACGCGATGGACATGTAGTTTGGTGTCAAAATTGCGCCAACGATGGCACGGCTACCTGTAACGATACGAACAGTGGCGTTGACCAGATGTGCTTGCGGATCACGGGTGAAACTGGACCAACCGCTTGTGGCGGACAATTCGGCTTGTATCTACGCGGTGTAACCGGCGCCTGCATCAGTAAACAATTCAATTCGATCGAGGGTTTAGACGGTATCACCTTTGGTATTCGTGGTTTTTGGGCAGAAAACATGCCTTCGCTCATGCGACTTTATGCCAACGAAGATCGAGCAACTTTCGAAGAAGTCTTTCGAAACGCAGGGCTGAACGAGTGGTATCAGAACGGCGCAATTAATAAAAATTGGTTCTGCCAAAAACAAACCGATCTGCATGGCTTGGCTTGCGATGCGAATTTCCGTGAAGCATTACGAGCATCAGGACAACGACCAACTTTAATCAAGGCCCAGTTACGAGAAGCATGGTCACGTTTCACAAACGCATATAATCGCGCTGCTCATTATTTCAATTCTGACTACGGACGTATCATGTGGACGATCTTGGCAAACAATCCCGGCAATCACGAACGCTGCGATCTCCCAGTTCTATACGAAGCTTGCCGCACTTCAGGTGACGAAGCTGCTATCATTACCTGCATTTTGGGCGATGGAACTTCCCGCAACATTGGCCGCTTCGCCATGAACCGTTGCCGTGGCGGACAAGCTAGCGCTATGGCGCGTGCCGCGACGATTATTTCACGCTTGGAGGGAGTCTCAAAAACCAGCGCTACACCTTCACAAGATACGCTTGATACAATCGTTACTCGCTGCTTGGGTACGCCAACGCCAACACGCTAGACAGTTAAACTACTTAAAAGCTCGAAAAATTAGCCAAAAATGAATGCCTTGAACCGCTGACCAAAACTCAGATACGGCCAACAGGTTTTGAAGATCTCTTTGTCAGCTGTTGAATACTTGGCAAACGACTGGCGGAAGGTTTTACGGTTAAACATGTAGACCGGGGCAAAACGTTCAGGAACTTTGGCTGCAAGTTCCAAATAAAAGCGCTCCGCGTTATAGGAGCTATCAAACAACGCTTGGCTATAGCGCAAGGTGAAGTTTTTGAAGGTCTCCTGATCAACACATTCGAGTAACTGAATCAGAAAATCTGTCTCGTGAAAAGGATACTTGCCATAGCGCACAATCTTTTCAAGCAGGCGCTGAGCATGGATCGGTTCAATAAAGAAACCGCGTAATGCCTCAAAAAAAGCGGCATGGAAGATGTTGGCGTGCTTGAAATCAATCTGCTCAAGCAAACGAATGCGTAATGCATTCAAATCTCCTTGACCTTTGCGACGTGAAACTTCATATAACAGTGAGTTGTACGTCGAAACATCCAGATTACTGAAATTATTGTCATCGACAACACGGGTTAGTAGCCGCTTGATATCAAGCGCCTTATCTCCATCTGAAGTACGATCAAAGAGAGAAGACAATGACGCGATAATATTACGATACAAGGAAAAAGAGCGCTGGGAATCGACCAACTCCTCCAATGACAGCTTGGGATTATAGACCAGCTCAACGATCACTTTGGTTGGCCAGTCCTCTTGGCGACGATGACGCTCAATTAACTGAACAAAGGCTGGCAGCTCTGCCGGAAGGAGTTCACGTGCCAATACTACGAAGGCTTCTTCGACCAAATAACGAT
Source organism: Patescibacteria group bacterium (assembly GCA_018061755.1). Lineage (GTDB taxonomy): Bacteria > Patescibacteriota > Patescibacteriia > 2-12-FULL-60-25 > 2-12-FULL-60-25 > JAGOTP01. The sequence continues at coordinate 17,653 of JAGOTP010000020.1, forward strand.
CTCCCCGACCTTGTTCCAAGAACTTGGCCAATGCCTCAATACGCTTCTCGGGATAGACGCGGAAAATCCATTCGACGACGCGCGACCACTGTGTCGTAATCCGACCAATCAAAGGAAGTTGCGAAAACAACGCCTCCTTAGCCGCCCCAATCTCAGCCGCCGCTCGCAGGAAGGTATCCAAATTGATCTCGGTTTGAACCTGATCTAAGACGGATAGCAATTTTCCCACCCATTCCGGTGCGTGCTGCAAGGCCGCGACCAAGACGTGCGACACTCGATCAGACGCTCGGTGGCTATCGACGTCCTTGATAAACTGCAACAGAAGACCTTGATAAAAGTCCAAATCCTGTTCATCCTTGATGCTCAAATGAGCCAAAATGGCGGGCGCATCAATAAACGGAGGATACCATGCCAAAATCTTACGACTCACGTCTGGATCAGTTGAATAATCCAACAATAAGTTACCCAAATATTTCGCTGAGCTGGCAGAGGTATGTCCAACACGCAACACAGACAGATGATCGACGATCACATTGGCGGCCATTGCTCCGCCGTGTTTTAACACCTCTCCAAAGAAAATCTCTGAATCGATTGTCAGTAAGACACCACCGCTCGCCACTCGCTCTGCCGCCTGGAGCGGCGTTAACGCCCCCTCTCGCACCTGGCTCGTGAGAGCACTCAAATCCGCCGGTGAAAGAGCCATTGAAGACACTGTCGACAAAGAAGCGTCCATAGATAGCTGTATGATAAACCAAGAGACAAGTTCACGCCAAAATAGGCGGCTTTTTCTACGGCAAACTCACCGCTTTCGGCTTCACCAAAATAACATTCGGTACTGTCAGATAGCTATCAATCCGTTCGGATAGTTCAGTGTCACGAAACACCAAACCAGAGGATGGTCCACCATCTAGATTCAACACCGTTTGCCAAGCGATCGGAAGTTTTTCTAAAAACACGCTCAACTCGTAAAGAGAGATGGTGGTATAAGGGACAACGCCGAAATAGGCATAACGCCCAGCTTTATCGAGGCCGACAAAGGTCCGTCGTGCCACCTTCCCAGAATCCTCTTTGACTTGAGATTTACCTTCCGCGATCAAAAGCGGAAAGCTCTGGCCCGCTTCTGATGACCTTGCCTGTTCACGCTCCATGCGTGAGGGTTCCGTCACAAGATCAAAACTGGGCTTTAAAACCAACAAACCACTTTTATCAAAATCATACGAACGTTTCCCCACAATCCGCCCACGCGTCTTCAACCAACCGCTTGGCAAATAGGATTCCTGGAAGTAGACGCCGTTTAAGGCAAGCACCGCTTCGGGAGCCTGGGCCAACCATTCCGCCACCGAGCGAGCTGACGTGCTGTATTCAAATGCAAAGGTATACTTCTGCCGATCAAAACGATAGAGAATCACGTCGCTACCGGTTGATGTTGAAAAACGAACATTGGCTCGCTCAATTCCTTCACCTCGCACACTCCAACCCACAACGGTGGTAGATGAAGTGGGTGCGGTTACATTTGGTAGCCGCTCTAAGACAGAAACACCAACACTTTGAGGCGAGAGTAACTTCGAACAACCCGCCCCCAAACAACTTAAACCTAGCACGACCAACAGAACCCCTCTTACATGTCGCCAAGACATAGCTATTCCTCGCGCTCACGCCTTGAGAGCCAGATGAATCCTCCCGCTACAACTGCCGAGAGCAATGCCGCCAGGATCAAATAAGCACGCCATGAGTCATTTTCTGGCGCCTCTACTTGGACGGGTGGTGCTTGATTCGTCAGCTCTGACTCTTGAACCACCTCAGTAGGTGGAGGCGGAATCGTTTCAATGAGTGGTACAACTTCACCCGTCGTTGAAGCAATCTGTTCCACCGACGTAGCCGCAACCGGTGCAGTTACGGCTGCCGCTCGTGGAACACTAACTGCGGGAGTCGTTACACGTGGAGCCGTCGGCGTCGTCACTGGCGTCGTGCGACGAGTGGAAGTCGGTGTAGGTGGAGGCAAAGCCGACCGCCGAGCATCCAAAGGAAACAGATCCCGTCGATCATCAACACCGTCGCCATCGGTATCACGACGCAAAGGATCCGTTCCTCTTGTTACTTCATCTGTATTCAAAATTCCATCACTATCTCGATCATCATCAGCCTGATCCGGAACACCGTCGCCATCGGTATCACGATCAATAAACGTCTCGATCGTCACTCGATTATTCCCTGGAACAGCATCCAGAAAGGCGTCATCATTTTCGACTTGAATACGAATATTGTGAGCGCCGTAGCCTTGCGGCGTCCAACGAACCCAAGCATCTTCCGGGCGAACATGAGCCCGCACCGAAAACAATTTTGAACCGATCAAGACATCATTATCGTAAAAACGCACCGTTCCTTCAACATCCCGCTCCCCCTCATTCGTAATAGTGGCGTAGATACGCGTCTGTGTTCCCAAAATCAGCTCCGGGGGCGAGAAAGATACATCCGTCGCGCGAACGGATACATCATACAGAGCTGCAGCACTACTGCGTGTTAGACCTCCCGCCAGAAGCAGGGATAATCCAGAAACAAGAAGGATCCGACGGACAGGCATACACAGATCAGTATATCAGCTCTGTCTTGAGTTCGGCACGTTTAAGGTTGACAACGAGGACAAACATGCGTCCCTCGCTGAACCAGACGCAGTTTTTGAATACTCGTTCCACAGGTGAGACAAGGCTCACCCTCACGGCCATAAACGCGTAAAAGCGCGACGAACCCGCCCCGCGAGCCAGTCGTATCAACATAGGTATGCGCGCTCGTCCCCTGCTGATCGATAGAAGTTTGCAAGACCGTCTGGATTGCCTCCGCCAAGCGTAAACGATCGGCCGCCTTCAAATCACCCAAACGCTGTCTCGGATGAATGCCGACGCGATGACAAGCTTCATCCGCATAGATATTCCCTATGCCCGCAATGCAAGCCTGATCAAGGAGCGCTGCCTTCAAAAGGCGGGTCTTCGGATGAGATAAGCGCTCCGCCAAGACCTTGGGCGCTACTTCTAATGGTTCGGGACCATATTCTGCCAACTTTTTCTCAAGCCCTTGCGCCGACACAATTTCCATAAAACCAAACTTGCGCACATCATTCCAAACCAATTCCAAAGGTGTTCCTTGCGCATCCCGACAAGAAAATTGAATCGCGTCATGTTTTTGTGGCTCATGCGATGCTTCAACAAACAGAAATTTTCCCGTCATTTTCAAATGCGCCAAGATGGCTCGCCCATCTTCTAAACGCCAAATGAGCAACTTGGCTCGACGATCAACAGATTGAATAGTCTGATTTTTTAACGCCTTACAAAAAGCAGCTCCCAGAGGACGTTCGCGACCACTTCTCACTAGTCTCACATCCAAAATACGCGCTCCCTGCAAACGCTTATCGAGCTGACGACGAATCGTCTCGACTTCAGGCAACTCAGGCATGCTCTGTGAGATCTCTAAACATCCGGCCAAGGCGTGACCAATTCATAGCCCGTGTTCGTAACAACAATCGTGAGCTCAAAATGAGCCGCCGGTTTTTTATCCGCCGTGACCACCGTCCAACCATCTGGCTTCATCTTAACCTTCCAAGTACCAAGCGTCACCATCGGCTCGATCGCCAGAACCATGCCTTCACGCATTTTGACACGTGGAGCAAAACGATCACGAAAATGCGGAATGGCGGGCTCTTCATGCACCGCATGTCCAACCCCGTGCCCGACCAAATCACGCACTATCCCATACCCTTGCGGTGTCAGATAATCATCGATCGCATTCCCGATATCGTGGATCCATTTACCCGCTTTCACGTGCGTCAAAGCAAGCTCAAGCGCTGCTCGCGTTTCGCGAACCAACACTCGAACCGGTTCGCTTACCTCACCAACTATGACTGTCGTCGCCATATCTGTTGCCAGACCATCGCGCCACATTCCAATATCCAAACCAACAATATCACCCGCTTTGATCGTACGCGAAGGCAGAGGCAATCCATGAACCACTTCTTCGTTTATTGAAATACACAGTGTCCCTGGAAAAGGCGTCATGTCTGATGCTGGTCGATACCCAAGAAACGATGGCCTACCTCCCCGCTCTTCCATACGCTGTTTTGCCAAGGCATCCAATGCTTCCGTTTCAACTCCAGCAACACATTTCTCCCGCAATTCACGGAGAATCGCGGATAAAATAACCCCACCTTGCTTCAATTGCTCAATTTCTTGAGGCGTTTTCACGAGAGACATGGAAGAAGAAAATAGAATCACCAATTAAACCGAAGTAAATCCCAGCTTCGAGAGCTTGCGCACCAATTCTTGAAACAAGAAAGGAATCGGCTGATCGGCATTCACTGCGAGTAAGACTCCTCTTTGACGATAGTAATTGACCAACGGCTCGGTCATAAAATGATAAGCTGATAAACGGTCTCGAACGGATCCATCATCCATATCATCGTCACGTCGCCGTACACGCCCGCCACAAATCGTACAGACCGCCGATTTGAGCAACGGCACATACTCTTCGTGATAGACCGCTTGGCAGGCTTCACAGAACAATCGACCCAAAAGACGTGCCTCAGCTACCGCATCGGAGACTTTGAAATGAATGGCGAGCGTAATTTTGGCATATTTGTCCAAATCTTCTGCCTGCTCCACGTTTCGAGGATAGCCGTCCAAGAAGAAACCGCGCGTCGACTCCATCTC
>JAGOTP010000029.1 GCA_018061755.1 Patescibacteria group bacterium
TACATCCTCTCTTGATACTGAGGAGTGAGGGAATATCCGGCCCCCATTCCGAGAACAAACCCAACGATCAGTAAGGAGAGAGCGAGCAAGTGCTTTGTCATAAAATTATGAGGAAAGATTGTAAAGCTTGAGAAGTTCCTGGACGGCTTTTTGTTTGTTTTCCTTGAGTTTATGCTCCAGACAATGGTCCAAGTGACCCGCCAACAACTCACGTTTCGCTCTGCGTAGCAGGCCGATTGCCGCATCGACTTGTTGGATGACATCCGGACAATAGGCGTCATCCTCGATCATCTGGTTCACCTTGGCGAGGGTTCCCATCGCTTGGCGACCAAGCTTCTGAGATTTAGTTTTATTCGTCGTAAGAGGAGGCATACAGGAAGAGGGGATAAAGGATAACCTATAACCTAGGGTACAGGTTCGAAGGGGGTCCGTCAAAAATACTCAGAAATTCTACATATTGTGTCTCATTCCTATTTCAACCACTACATGTTGTGGATAACGAATAATTTCGGCTTGGTTCTCATCCCTTTACCGAAGTCTTCTTGAGGGCTACCGTGTGAGGACAGTCTATGCCGAATTGCATGACCGAGTATCGATGCAAGACGTGTCACAAGCTGCTCTTTAAGGGATTGCTCGTTGAGGGTTCCCTGGAAGTAAAATGTAAACAGTGCCATGAGATGACGGTGATTCAGGCGACTCAATTCAATGAGCTTTTATGCTTAATCAAGAAGTGCCCCAACCGTGTCAGTTGGGATCCTCAAATAGAATCTAAAGAATCCATCTAATTGTCGCTCGAATCGAGAGAAGCTCCAGAAGCTCACAGACCGTGAGTTTTTATTTTGTTCATTTTCTTGTTATGACCACATCAACTCTGACTCTGCCCACTGTATTGAAGCGCGATGGCCGAAAGGTCGATTTTGATAAAGAGCGTATTTACAATGCGATTCGCTTAGCAGCAGAAGCTTCCGAAGAGCTCAGTCTTCCAGAGGTTCGTCGCCTGACGGAGACGATTCTTCTCTACGTGACGAAAATGGCAAAAACGCGCCAAGAAGTCTCGGTTGAAGAGCTTCAAGATATTGTCGAATTCACGCTCATGGCTTCTGGGTACTTTAAAACGGCCAAGGGGTACATTGTCTATCGTGAAAAACGCATGCAAGCACGCGAAACGGCAAAAGTCGTTGTAGATGTCGACAAAACCATCAGTGAATATCTCAATCAATCTGACTGGCGCGTGAATGAGAACGCCAACCAGGGCTACTCGCTCGGTGGCATGATTTTAAATACCTCTGGCAAGATAACGGCTAATTACTGGCTGAGCTATGTCTACCCAAAGGAGGTACGCGAAGCTCACATCGAGGGAGACCTCCATCTCCATGATTTGGGCATGTTCTCTGGGTATTGTGCCGGCTGGAGTTTGCGCCAGCTCTTAGAAGAAGGATTTAATGGAGTTCCGGGTAAAGTTGAGTCAGATCCGCCAAAGCACTTTGAAACGGCGCTGGGGCAGATGGTGAACTTTCTAGGGACCCTCCAAAACGAATGGGCCGGAGCACAAGCCTTTTCTTCGTTCGACACGATGCTCGCTCCCTACGCAAAACACGACAAGCTCTCCTACGATCAGATCTACCAAGGGGTTCAGCAATTTGTCTTCAATTTGAACGTTCCTTCACGCTGGGGGATGCAGACACCTTTCACCAACATCACCCTTGATTGGGTTGCGCCGGATGACCTCAAAGCCAAAAAACCAATGATTGCGGGCGAAGAGCAGGCATTCACCTACGCGGATTGCCAAACAGAAATGGATCAGATCAACAAAGCGTTTATTGAGATCATGACCAAGGGGGACCGCAAAGGGCGCATCTTCACCTTCCCGATTCCAACCTACAACATCACGAAAGATTTCAAGTGGGAGACGGAGAATGCCAAACTCTTGTTTGAGATGACGGCCAAATATGGCATTCCGTACTTCCAGAACTTTGTGAACTCATCCCTCAACCCGAGCGATGTCCGGAGTATGTGTTGCCGCTTGCAGCTCGATCTGCGCGTCTTGCGTGCTCGTGGCGGGGGCTTGTTTGGCTCGGCTGAAATGACGGGGAGCGTCGGTGTCGTGACGATCAACCTTCCTCGTATCGCCTACCTCGCCAAAACCAAAATGGACTTCTTCGAGAGACTCGGGAAACTCATGGATATCGCCAAAACGTCACTTGAAATGAAACGCAAGGTCGTTCAAGACAATATCGATCGAGGACTTCTGCCCTATACAAAGCGCTATCTCCCTTCGTTGCGTAACCACTTTTCGACTATTGGATTGAATGGCGTGAATGAAGCCTGTCTAAACTTGCTCGGTGCAAATCTTGGTTCGGAAGAAGGAACCGCCTTTGCGCACGAAGTCCTTGAGTATATGCGTGATCGCCTGATCACTTACCAGGATGAAACAGGGACGCTCTATAATCTCGAGGCAACACCAGCCGAAGGCGTGACCTACCGCTTCGCTAAGGAGGATCAGGCGCGTTATCCGGGCATCGTCCAAGCGGGTACAAGTGATGCACCTTACTACACCAATTCGACCCATCTTCCTGTCGGCTATACAGATGATCCGCTGGCCGCGCTCGACCATCAAGATCCTTTGCAGACCAAATATACGGGTGGCACGGTTCTTCATCTTTTCTTGGGCGAGCGAGTACGCGACTGGAAGACTTGCGCCAGCTTCGTCAAAAAAGTCGCCGAAGGGTATCACCTCCCTTACTTCACGCTCACTCCAACGTTCAGCATCTGTCCAAGTCACGGGTATCTCTCCGGAGAGATCCAGACCTGTCCGACGTGCCAATCCACGTGTGAAGTCTGGTCGCGTATCGTTGGCTACTTCCGCCCGGTTGATCAGTGGAACAAGGGAAAGAAAGGCGAGTATAAAGAACGGAAAGAATATGTTGTTCAAGCGCAGGCAGAGAGCGCTGTTGAAGAAGAGTCGAAACTCGCCTGCCAAGTTGTATGATTATTTCAGGCTTCCAACCCCTTAGCCTGCTCGATTATCCAGGGGTCATCTGCTCGATCATCTTTACCCAGGGCTGCCCCTTCCGTTGCGTCTATTGTCATAACCCCGAGCTGATCCCTGCTGAGGCGCCGGACGCACATCCTGCAGTAAAAGAGGAAGAGGTTATCGATCACCTTCTTCGTCGGAAGAATATCGTTGAGGGTGTCTGTATTACGGGAGGCGAGCCCACCGTTCACCCCGATCTTCCAGACTTCATTAACAAGCTAAAGAGGTTAGGGCTGCTGGTAAAGCTCGATACGAATGGATTAAACCCGCGCATGATTGAGAAACTCATCAAAGACCGTCAAGTGGATTTCTTTGCAATGGATCTCAAGCACACGTGGGAGCGCTATGCAGAAGTTATTGGAATCAATCAACAGAAGGTGATCGATAACTGTCGAGAAACATTTCGTCTGATTCAAGATTCCGGTATCCCTCACGAGTTTCGTACGACAGTCTATTCAGGCCTTCACGGAAAAGAGGAGTTAGAAGAAATTGCGAGCCAGCTTCGTGAGGGGGAGCGATATGCCCTCCAGGAGATTCGTTATGCAAAAACGCTTACTCCTGGGTTAGAGCGGACCGTACCCCTCAACCTTGAGGCAGTTGCTGAGGGTATTCGGACGAAGTATCCTTCTTTGCAGATCGAAGTACGATCCTAAGCTATCTGCACATTTCTCTATGAACCTATCGCGCCTCGTTTCGCATCCGTTCTTTGTTCTATTCAGCGTACAGATTATTCTTGCCTACGAATGGCTGTCTGGCGGCTGGGGAAAAATCTACGGAGGCCAGTTCGTTTCGAATATCAGCAAGACGCTTGCGCGCTTCGAGACCGGCAACCCACATGATTGGTATGTGAGCTCCCTGCTAAGCAGTGCAAAAAATTATCCAACCGCATTCGGTCTCCTGGTGCAATGGGGCGAACTGCTCGCCGGAATCGGACTGCTCGCCGCCCTTGCGTTGTATATTTTTAGCAAGCAACGCGCATCCAAGTGTTTTGCGCAGGGCGTATCAGTGGCAGCGCTCTTAGGAGGCATGTTCATGAATCTGAACTTCTACTTTGCAGCCGGATGGACGAGTCCGAGTACCAGCGGACTGAATGCCTTACTCTTTTGGGTGCAGGCCGTTCTATTGGTCGCGTGGATCGTCATGCCGCGGAAAGAGCAGAAGGGGCGCTAGGAACAAAAAACATCTCTTTCAAAAGAGATGTTTTTTGTATTCTGATAGTTCGCGGTCTTAGCTCTGCTTCTGGAACAGCGAGCGATACTGTCCACGTTGCTGCCACAAGAAGGTGAGGTTGAGCAGAAAGAGGACGTTTCCCATGATCGCTCCGGGCTTGAGTAAGCCTCCGTCCAAGAAGGCGTGGAAGCCGACGATGTTTATCGTGATCGGGAGAAGAAGCAACGCGGCAAGGGCAGTGCGCTTGGTCCACAACCACACGATTGCGAGGAGGAAGACGATCGAGTCGATCAATGGAATGTAATGACTCTTCATCAGGAGGTCGATGAACTGAAAGGCCTGAGGTGTGCTGTACAGATCCGGTGTTGGAGGTGGAAAAATGCCCAGGACTCCGAGTAGAGGAACGATCAGCACAAGCGTCAACACAACCTTTCCAATGGTGGAAGCAAGAGGGGAGAGTCTCATAGATGGGGGATCAATGAGTGATGAAGAAGGTATCTTACGCTGGATTTTGCGTGGTATTCATCAGCTCTGCGTCTCCCAAATAATCAAAAAAGGGTTTACGCTTTGTGTGTCTAGGGGGATCCCAGCATCTTCTGCAGATGATCGAATATTCTGATCTGTAAGTGAGCTCTCGCGAATAAAGAAGATCTCAGCGTCATATTTGTTTTCAATAAACTTCTTTTGACGATAGGCGAGATCTAATTCTTCTTTTCCAAATGGTTTGCCATTCGGTTCACGTTCTAGCCAATCTGGAATCGTATAGTCATCTTTCACAAAAACGATAAAATCAAAGTCAGAAAAAAGACTCCCTCGAAAGCCTGGAGATGCATACTTGCCGAAGCTCCCTTTTACGGATGAGCCGATTAGAACGATTTTGATGATCTTCTTGTCTGGTAAGAAAGATGTCCGTATTTTATCAATTGCAAGTGCGCGAAGCCTCTCTTGTTCGGCTTGAGCAAGGGGTGTTTTCTGTGGACGAGTTTGAAGATGTGCTTCCATACGTTCTAGTGACGGATCTCTTCAAGACACTGTTCTGCTATTCATAGCCATGGATACGTTGGATAATAGTACACGAAGTTCCAACCGTCCATTCACGCTAAAACAAAAAATGCCTTTGG
>JAGOTP010000003.1 GCA_018061755.1 Patescibacteria group bacterium
TGCGGATACAAGCGAACGTTCTCATTTGTCATGAGCATAGCAATCTTCCCATAGGATACGGGAGGAGCCAGTATCAGGCAAAGCTGTTACACTACGAGACATGTGACGTTCTCCCGCCTGTCGTCCGCGTTGCCGCTTTTCATCGTCAGCGCCGTTGTCATTGCAAGTGGATTTTTACCAGCTTCAGCCGATCTCCTTCGTTCGGCCCTGTTTGTATTCAGCCTGGTGTTTGCAGCGGGAATCTTGGGACCAGAACTAGCTCCTCGACTGCCTCGTATTCTGCGCGGGGTTGTGGGTGGCTTCAGCTTGCTCGCAGCTCAATCGATCTTGCAGACGGGCTGGTATTACTTAGGTGGAACACTCGGACCGTTAAGTGACGGAATTGGATTGGGCATTAGCATCCTTATCACAACCCTCATTGTCCGATTAAGTGCACGCCCTCATCAGACTGACAGCGAAGCTGATGCTTCGCCTCCCATCACCATCGCCCAAGCTGGTTGGACCAGCTTTGCCGTTCTGGCTTTCACAGCCGCAAGTTTGTTCATTATCGTGAGCGCCATTCAAGCCGCCACCACACGTAGTATCAATAGCCCTTGGCCGCTCTTTCCAGCTGGGCTTTTCATTGCTTTTTCAACACTTTTCGCCTCAGCCTTTCTGGTCGCTATCAAAGGTCGACGATTCGTCACGACCAGTCTCGTCGCCCTCACGCTCTGTACCGTAGCTGCCTTGACCAGCTTGGTTTATCCGCTCGGTTATGGCTTTGATGGATTTTTACATCGTGCCAGTGAAGAAGTTATTCTTACGACCGGCACCCTCACACCAGCTCCCCCGTCCTATATCGGGCAATACACACTTGTCACTTGGTTTGCGCGCGTACTTCACATTCCACCCGGCCTAGGGGACGTCTGGTTGGTTGCTCTCGTAACACTTCTTTTACCTATAGCGACTTGGCATTTGGCACAAAAAAAACGAGCTGCTTATGCAATCGTGAGTCTGCTTCTAGCCTTACCTCTCGCCATCATTTCCGCCACGACCCCACAAAACGTAGCCTACCTACTAGGGTTGTTCGCATTACTTTGGTTGGTTCCTCAAAAAGAGGAAGCGGACGAAGAAGCGAAATGTGCCAACGCCATTCATTGGTTCGTTCCTTGGCTCTGTCTTGGCTGGTCGCTCGCAACACATCCTCTCGCTGGCCTCCCTTTTGCCTTAGCAGGCATCGGATTGACCCTCAATCGACTTCATCGCCCCCTCATTCGCAGAATCGGCAAAACCATCACACTCATCGGTAGTGCGCTGGTTGTTCCCTTAGCCTTTTCTGTCCGTGCTTGGGCACAAAGTGGAGACTGGAGCTGGGGTTGGTTGAAGGCTATCCCCTCTTCTCTGGGTTGGTTCATGCAACGTCTCGTAGAACCAGCCACTCATCTGGCCTTGTGGCCGGACTGGGCCAATTGGCAAAGTTATCTGGCAACCTTCCTCCTGATGGGTGCTGCCTTGTTTGCGGCTATCAAAGAACGGGAACGACGCAGCGTTTGGACCCTGCTCATTGGCTTTAGTCTAGGAGCCGTCCTCAGTAGTTGGCTGTTACAAATCAGTGGCGATTTCTCTTTCTTAATTTCCTATGAACGCCAGGACTATGCCTCACGCCTCTTGATCGTGGCACAACTCTGCTTGGTGCCAGCCGCGATCGTTGGTCTTGGCTTGTGGTTCGAGGTGGCTGAACGCGCTCATCCACGCATGCGAGCGGCTTCGCTCCTGTTTGGCATCGCCTGGTTCTCAGCCAATGTCTATAACGCGTTGCCACGTCATGACGCTGCCATGATCGGACATGGCTGGAACGTCGCAGAAAGCGATCTGGAAACCGTACGCTTCATCGACAAGCAAGCAGACGGAAAAACGTACACCGTACTCGCGAATCAAACTGTCAGCGCGGCGGCCATTTCAAGCTTCGGCTTCAAACGCTATGTTGGCGATGTATTTTATTATCCTATCCCGACCGGTGGGCCACTCTACGAACAGTTCTTACAAATGATGAATCGACCAGCCAAAGATATTGCCCAAGAAGCGGGAGAACTGGGACAAAGCGACTTGGTTTACGTGGTCGTCAACAAATACTGGTGGCAAGCAGAACGGATCGTTGAACGGTTAAAAGTGCTCGCCGATCGCACCTGGAACGTAGAACAAGGCTCAGCTTATATTTTCTTGTTTGACTTGAAAGCCTCCAGCAGCACCTCCACAACACGATCTGGTGCATGAAGCTGCCAAGCTGATGTCGCCCGCTCAGTCCATTCGGAACATGAGCGATCAACTACACGGTCAATCGTTTCCAGCCAAGCAGCCGTCGTTTGCTTTTCTACGATCACTCCTGCATCGCCTATTGTTTCTGGAATCCCACCCAAAGAACTTCCAATACTTGGCAAGCCGCAAGACATCGCCTCTAACACAACCGTTGGCTGATTCTCAACAATTTGGGATGGAACCAACAAAATATCTGACTCGGACAAAATTCGCAGAACCTCTTCCGATGGAGATTGACCATGCGTCCGAAGACTAGAACCAGTTGGCAACATCACATCTTGTAAAGATTCACTACCCGAGCCAACTACTTGCCAAATAATTGATCGCTGTGACCGTTCGATGATCGCTCGTAACAGATTCGCACCTTTATCGGCACTGACCCTTCCAACGAATGTGAGTCTGAGCGGAGTATGCCAATCGGCCTGAGACGAACCTCTATAGTCTGGCGCTGGATTTGGAACAATCCTCGTCTCAATATCTTTAAACCACCCACGTCGCATGTGAGCTTGCAGCAGCCAATTGGTTGGACTCAAAACAACATCTGGGCTGCCAAACGAGATCGAGCGCAGACATGTTACGATCTTCTGAAGCGATGTAATCGGCATCTCATCCGCCAACAAACCAAGTGGCTCAAACAATTGCACATCGTGCAACAGATGTACCCAGCGTATTCCTTTTTTTTGTACAGCGCTCGGTGTTCGAAAACCTCCTCCCGTCAGATTATGGCTCAACACAACAGCCGGCTGCCAGGCAATGATCTCTGTAGCCAAGGGATGGATCCAGACCAAATCACGAAGATGAAAAAAGACTCTTTGCCACGCAGGTCGACTTGTCCAAGCAAGCGAGGTTACAAACACTCGCACCTCGTGTCCTCGAGCACGAAGAAGCCCGACTTGGAGCGCCGCAATCCGACCAGCTCCGCCGCGTGCTTCCGGCGGATAGGCGTTCGTTAAGATCGCGATCCGCATACCTGTTGATACGTTTCAATCAATTGATCGAGATGTTGTTCTTGATCATAGCGACTGCCTACAAAGGCGACCGCGCGTGAACGTTGTTCAGCAACTTCTTCTTTTGAACGCTGGAGACAGACCTTCATCCGTTCAGAAAGTGCAGCGACGTCCCCAGACGGAACAAGCCAGCCTGTTTTTCCAGGATCCAACACAGAGCGAACCCCTGGCAGATCAGAAGCGATGACAGGCGTACCACAGGCCTGCGCTTCCACCGCCACCAAACCAAATGCTTCTGAACGCGAAGTCGATGGAAATAACAAAATATCTGCTGAGCGATATATGAGCGGCAGTTCCTGAACCTGACAACGAGGAAGGAATCGAACTTGATCTCCCACCCCCAACTCCTCGGCTAATGCTTCAAAGCTTGGCTTCAAATCTCCATCGCCACGGATGGCGAGGAACGCGTTTGCATCATTCAGAGCCGCCAAGGCACGGATCGCGACGGGTACTCCTTTAAACAAATGAGCTCGATCCAATCCCCCAACCATCAAAAAAATGGTCTTGTCTTGCGGCAAAGAAAACTTCTCTCGCTCGGCTGGACCAGGGCGAAATAAAGCCAGATCGATCCCGAACGGCAGCTCACTCAAACGAGGGTCTTTCCGGCTAACCAGTCTCCCAATCGATGACACAGCCGCATAATCCCAAGACGAGACAAAAATATGCCTCGCCTGACGCATAAGCCAAGGCTGGATCAACCAGCGATGCACATGAGCAATCGGCTCACGCCAGCCACCCATGACCCCATCCATATGAAAGGTAATCACGATCGGTAGAGAGCGTGGGAGCGCGAGGAGCCATTCGGCTGTGCCGTAGAAAGGATAATGGAGGTGTACTACATCCCAACCTTCTTTGAGGACTTTGCTTAACGCTAATCCAGCAGCATTCCCGAGCCTCCAAACAGATTTGAGCGGTCTGACCGCTTCGGGACGCCTTGTCTCTTTCTCCATTCTCCCGAGCTCAGGCGCAACCAGTAGAGCCTCATGACCACGCGCGCGCAGACCCTCCACTTCACGCAACGCAGCCATCCCAATTCCTCCCACCTCAGGTGGGGCCAAGCAAGCTACATGCAAGACACGTATTTTAGCCATGAGACCGATCTTGTGACGGCACTTCTGCTTTTGGTAATTGTCTCAGTGCATCGTGACGGACAAATTCCGTGATAGATTTCTCAATACGATCATGCACAACGTGTAAATGAAAAACCAACAAGAACAGGACAAAGACAGACACGTAGACGACCAAGTCAGCTCCACGACCGATCCCGACTTGGTTCGCAAATAAGGACGTGATCCCTGGTAACAAGACGATAACGGCAGCGCCCACCCACAGGATCGTCCAACCGACTGCCTCAAGCGGGCGGATGGCTTGCTTGGACGCTCGATACCAGGTCAGAGCTGTCGTGGCGGCTAAGGCAAGCAGGAGAAGGTATTGGATGCGCATACAAAGACAGATTGCGAGCGATTTCGCTAGTGAAGCGTTGGTTTAGCAACGAGCTGCTCGCGACGCTCTAACTCAGCCTGCAATTGCTTCGCCAGAGCCAGCTGCTCAGGACTCAGCGGCAGACGGTAGCCAAACGGTCCAGAAATGATCTTTTGATCTGATATCAATTCAAGCAGACCACGTGTAAAACGTAAGGCTTCATTTCGTTCTTGCGTCGTAGAATTCGTCTGCGTCTCGCCCAAAGCGACTTCCAATAGGTCGCCCAACATTTTTGAAAAACGTGGCTCTGCCTGTTTATTCAACATCCATTGCATGCTGAGATTCTCTCGTTCAGCGTTCAATGTTTGGTGGAGAGAAGCTTTTTCTGTCAGTAAGTCCGCTGACTCAGCCAATCGTTCCAACTCCTCATAACGCTCGACCTGCTCATGCGGCATCCGATCGTTCACAAAACAAGCCGCCAAACAGCCTTGAGCAAAGAATTTAATCTCATCCATCTTTGCTAACTCAGCGGGAGTCAATGATGGCTCATCTGACGATCTGTCCGGACTAGTCAGCGGAATAACATCCGCTTGCAGGTATTCCATAGTCATAAAATATTATTTACGGAATGAACCAACCAAGAGCTGCCAGACAACGCGTAAGGCACCGCCTCGCCACTGTCCCTTCGCAAGCGTCTCTTTGGAGTATCGGACTTGAACCGGAACTTCTTGCCAACGCAAATGGTGCGTGACGTAGCGTAGAATCTCTGAACAATGCGCCATCCGATCCTGTTGGAAATCGAGCTTGCGGCCAGCTTCGGCATGAAAAGCACGTAGACCAGTTTGAGGATCCGTTACTTGTGATGGAATTCCCAAGGCAAAAATATTGAACAGGCGAATGCCGATCATAAGGATACGACGCTTCAAGGGCATGCCGACGGTCTTGATACCCATAAAACGAGAACCAAAAACGACGTCTACCTCGCCCTCCTTAATTGGCTTCAAGAGCAACGGAATGAAGGACGGGTCATGCTGGCCATCGGCATCAATATGAACAATGTAGTCCGCACCTAACGCCAGAGCGGCCAATGTTCCCGTTTTGAGTGCTGCCCCCTGTCCACGGTTGATCGCGTGACGGAGAACCAGAGCGCCCCCCTTCTCCGCCTCCTTGCCTGTTTCATCCTCAGAACCATCGTCCACCACGATCACCCGTTCAACATACGGCAAACAAGCCTCGACCGAGGCCCGGACGCGAGGCGCTTCACGAAAGGCTGCAATAACCGCAAAAACGCGCATATCTCCCACAGTAGCCGGTTAAGGCCAGATGTTCAAGCAACGACTTCGCCTTTATTAGCAGGTCGCAAACGATGTTCGTGCCACTGCCGCGCCACCTCATTCACGTCTTCAATCCCTACGATCGGGGTATCACCCGGACATTCAGCGCTGACTTGAGCGGAGGCCTGATGCAAGATGCCGAGCGCGCTGGCGTGAGAACGGTCAGCTGTTTCCAGGGCAACTTTGGCACAGGCTTCGTCGACGATGTCAAAGGCTTTGTCCGGCAAAAAACGATCATGGATGAATTTCATCGAGGCATCAACGGCTGCTTCGACGGATTGTTTAGGAATACAGACATTGTGAAACTTCTCATACGATGGCTTCGCGCCTTGTACGATCGCAACCGCTGTATCACGTGATGGCTCTTCGACCAAGACTGGCTGAAAACGACGATCGATCGCGCCATCCGGTTTCAAATATTGTTCGTATTCGCGCCAAGTTGTCGCCCCAACCACCTGCAAATCGCCACGTGACAAGGCTGGCTTCAAAATATCCGCCAAATCGAGGGAGCCTTCACTCCCACGCGCCTGCTCGATCATGTGCAACTCATCGATGAAAAGGATAACTTCGCGTTCGCGTTGCTCAAGTGACTGCAAAAGACCGCGCAAACGGCTCTCAAGCTCACCGCGATACTTGGTACCAGCCATCAAATCCCCCAAATTCAAAGCCAGAATTTTTTTTCCTTTGAATTTTTCTGGGACATCTCCGGCCACGATTCGCTGAGCCAAACCTTCCATCACCGCCGTTTTTCCAACCCCTGGCTCACCGATTAATAATGGATTATTTTTTGATTTACGAGCAATAACATGGATGACACGCTCGATCGCATCGTCCATACCAACAACATGCGGCAATTTGCCTCGCTTGGCCAAGTCGGTTAAATCGGTGGTAAATGAGCCACTTTTCTCTTCTGGCTTCTTGTTACGCTGAGACAAGAACAAATAACCACCAAACAAGATCACCAAAAAAATCACGATCAACACAGCAGGTGAAGGAGGGACGACGGGGACGGCCATAAGATAAAAAATAATTAGGGTTTTTCTTCTTCAACGATTGAAATCCTCGCCCCACCGCGCGCAGTTAGCTCTTGTTTCTCCCGATGATCGGCCTGAATCGAGGAAGAAGCCAAAAAAAGCATGCCAGCCACCCCCAACGAACCAAAGAGAGAACAAACCACAACTGTTCTTACGGAAACAGCTGATGCGGTGGCCCCGTGAGTCATTGTTGCCATAGTGCAAAAGGATCAAGCTTAGAGGATCGTAACATAAGAGCGACCCCTACAGCTATATTGGAGAAACGTTTTACAGGAAGTACGTGGATCAATTGACTTTTCGCATAAACCTTCATAAAATGAAGGTTTATGCTCGTAAACAGCCGAATCTGCCTGACCGGAATGAGTGGTACCGGCAAAGGCACCATCATCGACCGGCTCGCCGCCTACGCAGGCCACATGGCCGGGCTTAACGCGCCAATACCCAAGGTATCGATGAGAACCCAGCTCTGCCGACCGGTCCCAGAGCTCATCGCCATGGGAATTCCGGCGGAAGACGCGCCTGGAGTTCGCGCTCAAGTCGAGGCAGGCATCCTTCTCAAACAGCACATCGTTGTACCGGCCATGTGCGCTGCACTTGATCAGCCAGAATTTCGCGACAACTGGATCATTGACGGTTCACCGCGAAGCGCCTGGTCCATCGACATCCTCGAGAACCGCGTAAACAATCCGACGACCGTGATCATCTTCACCGCAGACAAAGATGAGATCCGACGACGAGCGCGAGAGCGTTTTGTGGACGATACAGGCGAGAGTTTCTCAGTGGCCATACACAAAATCGATCCTGAAAATCCTCGTCACCCTGTCACAAACCTACCGCTCAAGCGTCGTCCAGATGACGATGCAGAACGTTTGGAATTCCGTTTCGCAGAATATGAACGCACGATCGCACAAACAATCGACACCTACCGCAAGATCAAGCGCCCAGGACTCAGGTTCATTGATATAGACACAACATCGCTCACACCAGACGAAGTTTTCGAGACGCTGATCTCAAAGCTCTACGGACAGACGCTCCTCTAGGCATTATGTTTTTCGGAAGCTGAGGAGTGATTTATGCGACATCGTATATTCAATCGTACGTTTCAACCCATCATCAAGCGTGACAAGCGGAATCCAACCCAAGGCATCTTTCGACTTAGTCATATCCGGCAAACCTAACTGCGACATGAACAAAAGCGGTGGTTTGAAGGTAATTTTTGAGACAGATCCCGTCATTTCGCTGATACGTTGAGCAACATCCAAGAGCGGAATATCTACGTCGCTGCCCAAGTTGACGACTTGTACTTCAGGTGGTGCTTGCATGAGCTTACGCATACCATCCACCACATCACCGACATAGAGCAACGAGGTACGAAAGGTTTCGTCGCCGTAGAGCTCCAAGTCCTTGCCATCGAGCGCGTCCGTAATGAAGTCAGGGATCATTTGGCCATCATAGAGCGGCATGCGCGGGCCATAAGTGCGGAAAATACGCGCGATACGCACGTCGATGCCATGAACATTGCGATAGGTCACACAACAAGCTTCTGCGAAGCGCTTACCTTCGTCGTAACAGGCACGTGGCGACAACAGATCAGATGTACCGAATTCTGTTTCCTTGAAAACATGTCCGTCTTCTGGACGTGGCCCATAGACAACCGAACTAGAAGCGAACAAAACCTTTGAGCGATAGCGCACAGCCACATCCAAGGCATTCTTCATGCCAAGTGAGTTCGCATAGAGCGTTTGCATGCGATACTGATCAAACTTCTTAGGACTGGTTGGACAGGCTAAGTGATAGATCTCTTGAATCCCCTGGAATTTGACCTTGAAACGCGTCAGTTCTGGAAATTGCTCGGGATCAAACGGAGTATTGATATCGTGACGGATGAACTCAAAGTCCGGATGTTTCAAGAGATGCGTAATATTTTCAACGTCACTCGTCGTGAAGTTATCCAAACAAATGACGCGCGCATCCTGAAGCAAACGCTCACACAAATGTGAACCGATAAAACCGGCACCGCCGGTAATCAAGACATTCTTCTTTTCAAAGACAGGGGCTTCGGGCATACAAAGAGAAAAGATCAATCGCTTAAGGCGTGAAAAACACCCACCTGCTGACGGTGTGAACGAGCAAAATCAATCATCTTGACCAAACCATCATCCACGCGTACCAGGGGCACCCAATGGAGCAAAGAACGGGCTCGCTGCAGGTCTGGCAAAGGCGCTTCGGTCATCCCTTTGTCGTCTGGTGGTTCAAAACGGACACGTGAACGAGCACCGGTCAGACGGATGATCTTTTCAGCCACTTCTGCCCAAGATAAATCGTGATCAGAACCAAGATTGACCAGGGTCACATCCATCGTCGTTCCCATGTGACGGATAAGACCGTCGATCAAATCCGTCACATAACACAGAGAGACACGCGCACTTTCGGAAGCACGAATGACGATATCCTCTCCATCCAGCGCGCTCATGATCATGTCGGGCAAGAGATGTCCGTCATGGATCTTCATGCGTGGACCGTAGGTACGGAAGATCCGCGAGATCTTTACGTCGATGCCGTAGACGTCGGCATAGGTATAGAGCACTGATTCACTAAAACGCTTACCCTCATCATACGCCCCATGAGACGTTAGGTGATCGATGGTGCATGGCGCTTCCTCACGTACAAGCGGACTATCAGGACGTCGCGGCCCATACAACACCGATGAAGAGGCATAGAGCACCTTAGCTTTATATTGAACCGCCACATCAAGAATATTCTTCAAGCCCAGCGAGTTGGTGAGAATCGTTGCAATCCGAAACTGTTCATACTGCGCTTTTGAGATCGGACAGGCCAGGTGATAGATTTCTTGAATACCTTGAACGGATAACTTGAAACGCTCCAGTTCGCTTACCTGATCCAACTGGAGAGGCTGAGTGATGTCGTGATTGATAAACTCAAACGAAGGATGCTGAAGCAACGACTCAATATTCCGTGGCGTGCTGCTCGAAAAATTATCAAGACAAATGACGTTGGCGTCCTTGACCAAGGTTTCACAGAGCTGTGATCCAATGAATCCAGCACCACCGGTAACCAGGATATTACGACGAGCAAAAGGAGCTGCGGGCATGGCAGCAGTGTAGCACAGCTTAGCGAACGGTTACACGACCGTTCCGATCAATTTCCCAGACCTTCTTCGTCTTTGCGTCAGCAAAGATCCAACGAACTCGTTTGCCATCCCAAGCGAGCTTGGCAGCGGCTGGCAGGCCCTTGATAGCCGGAAGCGTAATTACCTTCCAATCTTCTGTTCTAATGACGCGGAGTTCGCGTTTTGATGAAACCAAGAGCCACATAGGAGGTGTACCAGTCGCCGCCACGAGATTTGTCCATGTCTGATTAACTCTTGGTGTAATCTTCATCACTTGTTCCTGATTCAAGAGCGGGAACCAACGCTTCAAGGTATAGACGTTCACCTCTTTCACCAAAGTGGAGGCTGCCGGCACCCCGTTTTGCACACCCCACTCAGCCCAAACGGGTTTAGGAGCAACTAACCAACGCAAGGTTGTGGTTGGTGTCGTGAATAAGAACCAAGTAGCTGCAGGCGTTTCTTCGGTTGAAGTAGGAGAAACGGTTGTAGACGGAAGGACAGATCGCTCCGTCGAAGAGCTAGATGAAGTCTGACCAAAGACGAGCGCAGCCTGAACTGCCTTAAACGCATTTAAACGACCTGTTCCCATCTTTCCACGCTCCGATGATTTGAGAGAATCTTCAATATTGTCTGTTGTCGATGTCAGCAACGTATGCAACTGGTCAACCGTGAGATCAGGTCGGATCGCTTTCAAAAGACTCGCAACTCCACTCACAAGCGGGGCGGCCAAACTCGTGCCGGTCATTCCTTCCAAATAGCGTTCGGCTGGTCGCGCTCCTTCATCTTGGCGAGCGTAGCTGGGACGAGCGCCAAACAATTCAAAGCCTGGCGCGGATAAGTCCGTACAGTGTGCGCCATAGTTTGCGTAGGAAGCATGCTGATCGAGCGAATCAGTTCCACTCACGCCAACCACATTACTCGTCGCCTGATCAAAGCAAGCAGGATACACAGGACTTCGATCGGTATCCCGCCCAGCTGGAGAATCACCGTTTCCAGTCGCAGCAACCACTAGCACCCCTGCATCACGGGCACGTTGAATCATTTCCGCCAATTCAGGACTATCTTCAAAACCGGCCAAGCTCAGATTAATGATGGAAGCTCCTTGGTTCACAGCATAGCGAATCGCCTGCAGCACGCTCGGAATCGTTCCATAGCCATCACCGTTCAAAGCAACCAAGGGAATGATCTGTGAAGACTGATTAACCCCTACCATTCCGCTTCTTCCAAACGAGCGCGCTCCAATCAAAGAGGCAACAAAAGTGCCATGACTCCAAGCCTCCTCTAGCTGATTCGGCACTTCCTGGGGTCGAACATCGCCTGATTTTGTCACAAAATTCCAACCGTGAACGTCGTCGACAAAGCCGTTTTGATCGTCATCTAAGCCATTTTCCGCTACCTCTTTAGGATTTGTCCAAATCGCTTCCCGTAGATCGGGATGAGAAATATCGACTCCTGCGTCGATCACGGCCACAATAATATCCTTATTGACCGACACTGCTCGCCAGGCCTCAGGAGCCTGAATTTGCCTTAAATACCACTGTTTTTGCCAATAACGATCGTTCGTATCAGGAATCACAAAGGGGGCGGCCTGGGTTGGCAATGCAAAGATCATTCCGATGAGCAGGAACAAAAGACCAGACAACCAACGGGAAGGAACGAACCGCATAGTAGACAATGTTTTCTAATGCAGCGTACAGTATTGCCAACAAACAGGCCACCGGCCTTCCTATGCGCAAACGTCACCAACACGCCAAACGAACCCTCCTCATGATCGGAGACTTTCTTGTCTTTGAATTATCGTTAGTTTTGAGCCTGGCTGGACGCTATGGCGCCATTCGCGAAGGTGACCTAGAAACACACATTTTCCCTTTCAGTCTACTCTTTTTGCTCTGGATGGCTGGTTTGTATGCTGCCGGCTTGTACAACTTGATGCTGCTGCGTAATCCGTTGCGCATTTTCCGCTCGTTTGCCGAAGGCATGATCGGCAACCTCCTGGTTGGCTTGGCGTTCTTCTATCTGGTCCCAGGACTCGGCATCGCTCCACGCACCAATCTATTTCTCATCTTCACCCTGAGCCTGCTCTTAGGCTATGCCTGGCGCCTGTGCTTCTTGCGACTAGTCGATCGACGGATCACGACTGGTCGCGTGCTGTTTGTCGGACCACAGGAAGAAGCGGAGGAAGTAAATCGCTTGGTCGAACAAAGCTCGCTTGGCTTCAAGTTAATTGCACAATTCTTTCCTAAACCGGAAGAAGGCCCTGAGAGTATGGCGGCTCAGATTGACCACTTAATCAAAGAGCATCAGATCACCACTGTCGTTCTCGGCCAACCACAAGACAAAACCGCTGGTATCGACCAATTACTCTACAGCCTCCTCCTTCATTCCGTGACCTTGATCGATCGAGCAGAAATCGAAGAACTAACAACTGGCCGTATCCCCTTGCGTTTTGTAACAGATCGCTGGTTTTTGACGCACCTGCGCGAAGGTGAAAAGCATTGGTATGAAAGTGTAAAACGTTATTTTGATATTCTCTTAGCTATTCCCTTTGGACTAGTTACCCTCATCCTCATGCCGTTCTTGGCGTTAGCTGTTCGCTTGAGTTCACCTGGACCAGTTTTCTATAGTCAAATGCGTGTAGGGTATCAAGGCAAACTCATCCGCATCTGGAAGTTGCGAACCATGCGAACTGACGCCGAAGCCCAAGGCCCACGCTTCACTTCGGATACCAAATCTGATCCACGTATCACGAAGATTGGTCGCTTGTTACGTCAGCTGCGTTTGGATGAACTACCTCAGATTTGGAACGTCTTTCGCGGCGACCTCTCCTTCGTTGGCCCTCGTCCAGAACGCCCAGAGTTCGTCGAACCGTTGATCGGAAAAATGCCCTACTACGCTCTGCGCCATCTGACGCGTCCAGGCCTGACGGGCTGGGCACAGGTCGTTTGGCTCACTCCAACCGCGAGCCTGGATGATAACTTGCTCAAGCTCCAATACGATTTATATTATATTAAACACCGTTCATTTGCCCTGGACTTGGCGATTCTCCTCAAAACAATTGGCATCGTCTTACGTCGTCAAGGCACGTAATTTTTATGGACGGCTTACTCTTAGTCGACAAACCGATCGGCTGCACTTCGCACGATATCGTTGATCGTGTACGTCGAGCATTAAAAATAAGGGCTGTCGGACATGCCGGTACGCTTGATCCGTTTGCTTCTGGTCTCTTAATTCTAGGGATCGGAAAAGGGACAAAAGCTCTGACTCCTCTAGTTGGTTTGGATAAACACTACGAAGTTACGATCGAGCTCGGGAAACGAACGACTACCTTTGACACAGAAGGAGAAGTGACGGAGACAGTTGACCCCAACAAGCAACCACCGACACTCGAACAGATCCAAAGCGCTCTTCTGCCTTTTACAGGAACCTTTTCTCAAAAGGCGCCTTTGTATTCCGCTAAAAAACTCAACGGGACTCCTCTCTACAAACTCGCCCGAGCGGGCACAGCCACGGAAGAGCTTCGACCAAGTAAGGACGTGACTATCTCATCTCTGACGATTCGTGCGTATCACTGGCCCAAACTCGAACTTGAGGTTCATTGCTCTTCGGGAACCTACATTCGTTCTTTAGCCGACGACCTAGGAGAAGCTTTAGGCGTTCATGGGCATGCCTGCGCTTTGCGCAGAACCATGATTGGATCACTCAGTATAGACAGGGCAATTTCTGGCGACGCACTCACCGACGAACAAATCGCTAGTCACTTGATTGCATTAGATCCCGCCTCGACTTCCCCTGGAGCGCAAAATCAAACGCCCTAAACGCAATTCATCGTAGGAATAACTTTCTCCTAACGCCTGGCGAACGGGAGTTAGAGCATAGCCCTGCGCTCGCTTAAATGCCTGCTTAATCGTCTCCAAACGATCTTCAGCGAATGGAACGTGGCTCAGTGAAACCGCTTCGCCTTGCTGGATGGCTTCTTCTAAATGTTGCAAAATCGTTCCCAGAGTCAACTGTCGTTCTTGTGCAACCGCTTGCAAGGATTTTCCCGAACAAAATAACTCCACCGTGAACTTACTCGAATCACCCAATGACTGTTTAGGACGTGCTTTCACGAGTGGTAGCACGGGAGGCTGTGACGCTGCCTGAGTTGCTGGCCATCCATGTTCAGCCGCATAGAGCTTGATAACCGCGAGAAAACTTTCTCCGTATTGCTCCATCTTCGTCCGACCAATACCGAAAATTTGTGGCAATTCGCCCTGGTTCCTAGGCCAACGACTGGCCAGATCAGCCAAGGTTCGGTCACCGAAGATCACATACGGCGGCACACCTTTTTCCTGAGCGAGCTTTAAACGATGAGCGCGTAACGCTTCAAATAAGCCTTGATCATAGGCCACCGTCTCAGCCTGGGGAGCGGACAAGACAACGGTGGTCTCCTGTGGACGACAACGGTCACAAGCATCACAGGTCACTTCGTTTCGTGTTTCGCCAAAATAATTTAATAGGAACGTTCGTCGGCAAGTCGTGACCTCACAGAACTGAACCATCTGTCGCAACTGATCGTAGGCACGCTGACGTTCCTGCAACGTCGGTAAATCTCTGATGAACATCTCTTGCTTCACTCGATCACCGGCAGAATAGAATAAGAGACATTGACTTGGCAGACCATCACGACCAGCGCGGCCAGTTTCTTGATAATACCCTTCCACCGATTTCGGAAGATCCATGTGCACCACTAAACGGACATCAGGCTTGTCGATCCCCATGCCGAAGGCGATCGTTGCGACAATCACGGGAATCTCGTCACGAATGAAGCGCTCTTGGACACGTGCACGCTCAGGAGCAGGTAATCCGGCATGATAGGCAGCGGCTGACACTCCATTCGCAACGAGACGTTCGGCAATTTGTTCCGTGCTTTTTCGCGAAAAACAATAAACGACAACCGCCTGACCAGGACGAGCGCGTAACTCATGCAACAAATGCTCAAATGATTGCTTCTTAGGAACAACGCGATACAACAAATTCGGTCGGTTGAAACTTGATTGAAAAATCTTTCCTTGGCGAAAACGCAATTGATTCAAAATGTCCTGCTTGACTCGTGGGTTGGCGGTTGCCGTAAGCGCGATCAAGGGCGCTTGCTGATAGAGCTCACGCAACAGGTTTAATTGGCGATACTCAGGTCGAAAATCATGTCCCCACTCAGAAATACAGTGGGCCTCATCGATCGCAATCAACGAGACAGGCAATTTGAGTAGATCAGCTCGAGCCTGAAGCAGAGGCACACGCTCAGGAGCGATATACAAAAGTTTGATTTTCCCCGTGAGAGCGTCCTGCCAAATACGCTCAGCCTGAGATGCTGGCAAAGAGCTGTTCACAAACGCCGCCGACACACCGTTCGCAACCAAAGCATCCACCTGATCTTTCATGAGCGCGATCAAAGGCGAGATAACTAGTGTAAGTCCAGGCAAAGCCAAGGCTGGCAACTGAAAACACAAAGACTTTCCCCCACCGGTTGGCATAAGAACCAGCGTATCCTTACCCGACATGACATGCTCAATCACCTCGCGTTGCAGCGGTCGAAAGTCCGAGTAGCCAAAGTACGTTTTTAGAAGTTGCTGCATAGCTCTCTTCTACACCGTTGTCAGAAAGCTGGCGAGACGTCAAACTAAACTTACTATGAACGCCTCCAAATCATTCGTCCGCTGTCTGGAAGCCGAAGGGGTTAAATACATCTTCGGCGTGCCTGGCGAAGAAAACCTGCATTTTTTGGAGGCATTACGCACCTCCTCGATTACCCTCATCACGACACGTCACGAACAATCAGCTGCTTTCATGGCTGCAACGTTTGGACGCTTAACCGGCAAAACTGGCGTAGCTTTATCCACACTGGGCCCTGGAGCGACCAATTTTGTGACCGCCGCCGCCTATGCCCAACTTGGTGGTATGCCAATGTTGATGATTACGGGACAAAAACCCATCTGGAAAAGCAAGCAAGGAGCCTTTCAGATCGTAGACACGGTCGACTTGATGAAACCGGTCACAAAATTCACTAAACAGATCATTAGTGGTGATGCCGTAGCAGCCGCCGTACGCGAAGCCTTCCGCCAAGCCGAAGAAGAACGTCCGGGAGCAGTACACTTAGAACTTCCGGAAGACGTAGCCATCGACGAAACTGATAACGAGCCATTCGAGGTGAAACGAGTGCGCCGACCGATCGCTGAGGGGAAAGCGATCGCAGAAGCCATTCGCATGATCGAAGCAGCCAAACGCCCTCTGCTTCTGATTGGTGCAGGTGCCAATCGCAAACTAAGCGCCAATATGTTGCGGGAGTTCGTGGATGCGACCAGCATCCCCTTCTTCAATACCCAGATGGGCAAAGGCGTGATCGACGAACGTCATCCGCTGTTCATTGGAACGGCTGCGCTATCCGCTGGCGATTACGTCCATTGCGCTGTCGAAGCGGCCGATCTGATTATCAACATCGGTCATGATGTCATCGAAAAACCACCGTTCATCATGAAGCGTGGTGGCCAACAAGTGATCCATTTGAATTTCTGTTCTGCCAAAGTTGATCAAATCTATTTCCCACAGCTCGAAGTCATTGGCGATATTGCCAATGCCATTTGGCAAATCAAGGAGAAACTCACAAAACAAGCGCACTGGGATTTTTCTGTCTTCCTTCGTCAGCGTGAACGACTCTTGGCACACATCGCGGAAACCGATCAAGACAGCGCTTTTCCGATCAAGCCACAGCGTGTGGTACGCATGGTTCGCGATGCTATGCCGTCGGATGGGATCGTCTGTCTCGACAATGGCATGTACAAACTCTGGTTCGCCCGCCACTACCAAGCACACGCACCGAACACACTCTTGCTCGACAATGCGCTGGCAACAATGGGTGCTGGCCTCCCTTCAGCCATGGCCGCCGCCATGCTCTATCCTGAGCGCAAAGTGCTCGCTGTCTGTGGCGATGGTGGCTTTATGATGAACTCACAAGAGTTGGAGACAGCGGTTCGTCTGGGACTCCATCTAGTCATTTTGATTCTGAACGATAATGGCTACGGCATGATTCAGTGGAAACAAAGCGGAATGAACCTGCCAGATTTTGGCCTGAAATTTCACAATCCTGACTTCGTAAAATACGCCGAGGCATACGGTGCACACGGCGTACGAGCAGAAAAAACCGAAGACGTCCCAGCTCTCTTGCAACAGGGTCTCACGACTCCCGGCGTCCATCTGATCGAACTTCCCGTCGACTATCGAGAAAACGATCGGGTTCTGAACAAAGAACTGAAACAAATTACTTGTTAACACGATTCATATGGCTCTCATCTCAAAAAATCCTACGACCGAAGAAGTCTTCGGCACGTTTCCAGAGTTAACCGATGAACAATTAGCCGCCAAACTCGCTTTGGCCGAAACTACCTTCAACATTTGGAGTCAAACACCTCTAGAGGAGCGGTTAGTGCCCATGAAGCGTCTGAGCGCTCTATTTCGTGAGCGTGCGCCTGAACTTGGCAAACTCGCAACACTCGAAATGGGGAAACCCATCACACAAGCCATCGCAGAAGTTGAAAAATGTAGCCTCGCGTGCGATTACTATATTGAACAAGCCGCTAAGATCCTTGCTCCTCAAACGGTCGCGAGCGATGCCTCAGAAAGTTTCGTTCGCTTTGATCCGATCGGTGTCGTGCTGGCCGTCATGCCATGGAATTTTCCGTTCTGGCAAGTCATGCGTTTTGCGGGACCAGCTTTAGCCGCAGGAAATGTCGGGGTGTTGAAACATGCTTCCAACGTGCCACAATGCGCCGTTGCTTTTGAGAAACTTTTTCTCGAAGCTGGCTTTCCTGAAGGCTGTTTTCAAAACTTAGCGATCGGCTCATCCAAAGTGGAGCAGGTCATTCGCCATCGAGCCATACAAGGCGTTGCGCTCACAGGCAGTGAACAAGCTGGCAGCAAAGTCGCAGCCTTGGCAGGATCACTCATCAAAAAAACGGTGCTAGAACTCGGTGGTAGCGACCCCTTCATTGTATTGGAAGATGCCGATCTCTCGCTTGCTGCAGAAGCTGCCGCCAAAGCTCGCTTACAAAACAATGGTCAAAGCTGTATCGCGGCCAAACGCTTCATCGTGGTTGAAGCGGTCTACGACCAATTCCTCTCTCTTTTCAAAGACAAGGTTGAAGCTTCAGTCGTCGGTGATCCGTTAGATGCAACCACAACCGTTGGGCCGCTCGCCAGTGAAGCGGGGTTGCAGGAAATCGATGCCCAAGTCAGCGATTCCGTCGCCAAAGGAGCGCGTCTCGTAACTGGTGGTCAACGTCTAGCCAAGACCGGCTACTTCTACGCCCCAACCATCCTAGCTGACGTCAAACCAGGCATGCGCGCTTATGAAGAAGAATTGTTCGGCCCAGTCGCCAGTGTCATTCGCGCCAAAGATACAGACGATGCCATCCGTCTCGCCAACGACAATCGTTTCGGTCTTGGCTCTTCCCTCTGGACGAAAGATCTAGAAAGAGCCAAACAACTCGCGCCACTGATTCGTGCTGGCTCAGTCTTTGTAAACGGCATGGTTAAATCCGATCCACGCCTACCCTTTGGTGGTACCGGTGTCTCTGGCTATGGCCGCGAACTGTCTTCTTGGGGTCTCTACGAATTTATGAACGTCAAAACGGTTTGGATCAAATAAAGACAAAGAAAACCGCTTAATATTCACAATTTTTCGCCTTTGTGCTACCTTCTCGGCAGCCGGATTTGGGTACAGATTTACTACAATCGATAGACACCCCCTAGAGGGGTTTGGACTATGCCTTGGAAGATTATTTATCCCCTTTTAAGCATCATTTTAGGCGCTGGTATTGGTTTGGCTGGAGGTATTTTACTCGCTCGTGAATGGACAAAACGTTTGCGCAAGAAGGAGCTTGTCGATACAGAAACTCGCATCAAACAAGTGGAAATGAAGGAGCAAGAAGTCTTGCAACGCGCCAAAGAAAAAGCCATCAAGATTCTGGAAGATGCACGCCTCGAAGAGAAGCGTGCGCTTGAAGAACTTAAGAAAGAGCAGGCAGGATTACTTGAACGTGAAGAAACCTTTAGTAAAAAGGTGTTGGAGATTGACACTTCACGTCAAGAAGTTGAGAAGATGAAGCTCAAAGCAGAAGAAGCGGAAAAGGAAGCGCTCGCCTTACAAAGCAAATTTTCTGAAGTGCTCGAGAAAACCGCTGGTTTGAGCAAAGAGCAAGCTGTCGAGCAATTGCTCAAAAAGATCGAGGTCGATGAAGCAGAGGTGCTCGTGAATCGTTTGCGGAAAGTCGAAGAGATGACGTCAGATGAAATCGATCGCAAGGCCAAGAACCTACTCGCGCTCGCCATTCAACGCCAGGCTTCATCGCATGTTGCAGAGACGACAACTACCTACGTCGAACTGCCAAACGATGAAATGAAAGGTCGCATTATTGGCCGCGAAGGTCGCAATATCAAAGCTTTGGAACTGCTGACCGGTTGTGAATTCATCGTAGACGATACACCTGGCATGGTGACGATCTCAGGCTTCTCCCCTATCCGCCGTCAAATCGCCAAACGTGCTCTTGAGAAATTGGTCGCTGACGGCCGCATTCAACCAAGTCGCATCGAAGAAACAGTTGAAGAAGCCAAACGCGATTTGGCAGTTGATATTCGCAAAGCCGGTGAAAACGCCCTCTTCGAATTAGGTATTCCCATGGCTGGCATCGACGCCAAATTGATTCAAATCCTGGGACGTCTGCGCTATCGCACTAGCTACGGTCAAAATGCTCTCATGCACTCCATGGAAGTCGCGAACCTTGCCGCCGTGCTGGGTGAAGAGCTAGGCGCCGACGTCATGGTCTGCAAAAAAGGCGGCTTGTTGCATGATGTAGGAAAAGCCGTTGACCACGACATGCAAGGCAGTCATCCAGAACTTGGTTATCGTATTCTCAAAAAATTCGGCTTCCCTGAAGAGATCTGTTATCAGTCCATCGGTCATCACGAAGACAAGCCAAAAACCTTAGAAGCCATCATCGTCAAAGCCGCCGATGCTATCTCCGGTGCTCGACCAGGTGCTCGCAAAGATAATTTGGAACTCTACGTCAAACGTTTAGAAGACCTCGAAGCCACCGCCACCCGCTTCGAAGGCGTCGAAAAAGCCTACGCCATCCAAGCCGGCCGCGAAATCCGCGTCTTCGTAAACCCCCAACAAATCAACGACCTAGCCGCCTACGAACTCGCCAAAAAAATCGCCACTACCATCGAAGCTGAATTGAAACACCCCGGCGAAGTACGTGTGACTCTCATCCGCGAGACGCGTGTCATCGAATACGCTAGATAGTCCCCATTTCCGTCATCACGTCTAGTTAGCTCGGAGGAAGGACTTGAATGCTCGAGCACCTGTTTGAGCAAAACCATTAAAAATAAGAATATGGATTGCGAGTTGCGCAGAGCATGAAAGGCCTTCCTCCGAGCTAACCCCCAGTTTGCCCAATTTGAGCGAAAAATGTATCCTATCAACAATTAATTCTTTCATTCTTTCTCTTCCCCACTTCTATGGACTCACTCAAAGTTAACAAAAATGAGCTTGCCCATCGTATCTCGGAAAAAGTTGGCGTCACCAAGAAACAGGCGGAAGACATGTTGGAAGCCTTCGTTGAAATCGTCACGACCACCCTGCAAACTGGTGGCGAAGTCACCATCGCTGGTTTCGGCGCTTTCCTCTCAAAGACTCGCAAGCCACGCACCGGTGTGAACCCACAATCCCCACAAGAGAAGATCCAAATCCCAGCCGTCACCGTTCCAAAATTCAAAGCAGGCAAAGGATTGAAGGACGCCTTGAAAGGTACAGGTCAAGCAGAAACGACAGCGTAAAAATATCCATCAGTAAAGTAAGACACAGAGCGCTCATAAGCGCTCTGTGTCTTTTATTCATCAACAACAAGTTGGTACGAGGTACGTCCTTGAATGCTCGAGCACCTGTTTGAGCGAAACGATTAAAAAACAAGGATAACGGATCGCGAGTTGCGCAGAGCATGAAAGGACGTAGTTCGTACCAACATCCATAAACGACAAACGCCCGCTTCCGTAGCTCCACTCCTTGTGAGAGTGGCGGATGCGAGCGTGTTGTCCTCCTGTGTAGAATGATCACCTCCTGATGAACGAAGGAACGATGGGAACCAGAGACCGAGTAGCTCTACCAGCCCCAGTCGTTGTAGACGGGCTGCTGGAACCCCGGCTGGAAACCGGGCTGGAAACCGGGCTGCTGTCCGCCGGCGAAGGGCAGCGTGGTACCCGGAACGCCGGGCACACCACCCACGCCGGGTCCCAGGCGGTTGGTGGGGACGTCGTAGGCGACCCCGTTGCTAGAGATGAAGTAGGTCTGCACCCCCGGGATCCAGGCGGTCGGGCTGCAGCCGCCGGTGCTGGCGATGAACCAGGGCTGGGTCGAAGGGCAGTTGGTCTGGATGTCGGCCATCCCGGGCTGCTGGACGCGCGTCGCAGCGACGTTGTAGGGGTCGGCCGGGTTCAGGTTGACCACGTAGGCCCCCTGCTGACGCGTACCGGCCAGGTAGGCCGCCTGCTGGTTGCCTGCGGCAACCTGCGCGCCCGGCGTCATGCCCGGGTACGGCAGACCGGCCGGCAGCATCGGCGCGGGCGGCGGTGCAGCCGCCAGAGCCCCGTAGCCCTGGATGAACGGCGCAGTACGTGCGTAGTACCCCGAAGGGTACTGCACACCCGACCACGGACCGCCGGGCCAGTAACCGGCACCCGGGTAGGCGTTCGGACTGAAGCCGTAGTAGCCCGGGTTGGCAGCCGCGACGAGGGCGTTGGCGAGCGCGATGCTCGTCGCCCGCTCGGCGATGACGCAGCCGCTGCCGATGGTGGCCATGGCGAGAGCGAAAGCACCCGAGACACCGAAACGAACGATGCGGTTCATTGTGATGGACCCTGTCTCCCCCATCTTGGATGGAGGGCTAACGAAACCGTTGACGTTGGTAGACCTTGTTGTTCGACGAACCCGCGTTTACCAGCTCTTCACGAGCGATTTCCTACATGAAAAGAGCGAGTGTACGTGTTCTAAGGCTAGCATATTTTATTAAAATTGTCAA
Source organism: Patescibacteria group bacterium (assembly GCA_018061755.1). Classification (GTDB taxonomy): domain Bacteria; phylum Patescibacteriota; class Patescibacteriia; order 2-12-FULL-60-25; family 2-12-FULL-60-25; genus JAGOTP01. The sequence continues at coordinate 22,330 of JAGOTP010000003.1, forward strand.
TCGGTTTTCCGGGGAGTATTCTACACAAATTCCCCCTATTTATGGCTGCACATCCCCTCACTTCCGCCGCTTGGCCGACCTTTCGCCAAACGTTTGATCAAAAATTGACCGATGCGTTAAACGCCCACATTCATGGGCTACCCCTGCAAAAAGACCAAGCTCTACATGAATTATTCACCCACCTCATCTCCTTAGCTGGACAAGGGAAACGTGTCCGACCGTATGTCGCCGCGTTGCTCTTTGAAGCGAGCGGTGGGGACAAAGAGACGCTACCTTGGGATGCGTTGCTCGGCATCGAACTGATCCATCTCTTCGCCCTGATTCATGATGACCTGATTGATGAAGGCACTCTGCGGCATAATGTCGAAACCGTGCAGACCTTTGTCGCTCGTCGGCTCCAGGAACGACAACGAAATGGTGTCTATGCACGTATTGGAGAATCGCAGGCGTTGCTCGCTGGGGATTTAGTTTATACCTGGGCCTTTAAACATTTGACGAAGGTGTTGCAAGAATCGAATCAGAGTGAGATGGCGCGAAATATTATCTTCCAGCTTTTGGAAGAAGTGATCGTGGGACAGACGCTCGATGTTGATCTGACAACCCGCAATCCTGAGCCTTATGAATTGATCGAGCAGAAGATGCTCCTCAAAACGGCACGTTATACCTTTAGTCGACCAATGCAGCTTGGCGCAGCCTTAAGCGGCAAAGCAACCGAAGAGCTTCTGCGCTTTTGTCAAGAATTCGGGGATCCACTGGGCATGGCCTTTCAATTACAAGATGATTGGTTTGATCTGATCGCAAGCGAACAGCGCACCGGGAAAACCGGCTATCGCGATCTAGAAGAAGCACAACAAACGTTTTTCACTTGCTTCGTACAGACTCAAGGAACCGTAAATCAACAAGAACGCTTAGCCAGACTCTTGGGACATCCGCTGACCAAAGCAGAACAAGAAGCCGCCTATGCCCTCTTCACCGAAGTTGGAGCCATGGAGCATGGTGAACGTTTGATTGAAAAATATTTCTTGGAGGCAGAGCGCGTATTGAAACAAGCAGCCTATCTTTCCGATGAGCACAAACAAACGCTGCAATCATTAGTCACCTTCTTGAAAACTCGCTCGGCATGATCGCTCCTCTACCATCGGCAGAAGATTTTGCCCAGTGTCGTGCACTCCAGAAAAAACACGGGACAAGTTACGCGCTTGCCACCAAGTTCTTTCCGCGCGAAAAACGCCTCGCGACCGAAGCGCTCTACGCCTTTTTTCGTGTTCCTGATGACATTGTCGATGTCGCCTATAGCCAGGATAAACAAACAGGGACAGCTGAACTAGCACGCTTCAGCCAAGCCTGGCGTAAGGCTATTGATAGCGGTACCAGTGAAGATCCGATCCTGCGCTGCACCGCTTGGGCATTCCGACGTTTTGCGATTCCCATGGAATATGGCGAAGCATTTTTGGAAGCCATGCAACAAGACACAGTCGTTGAACATTACGAAACGTACACCGATCTGAAGCAATATATGTACGGTTCAGCCGTTGTTGTTGGTCTCATGATGACGCACGTCATTGGCTTTTCCGACAAACAAGCGCTTGAGCATGCCAAAGCCTTAGGCGAAGCCATGCAGCTCACGAATTTCTTACGAGATGTCGGCGAAGATTGGCGCGAACGGCAACGTGTCTATTTACCAGAAGAGGATCTGAAGCGATTTCGGGTTACTCCAGAAGAAATTCAAACAGGCCAACTAAATTCGCAGGTAATTGAATTATTACGTTTTGAAATACAGCGCGCAGACGCGCTCTACGCACAAGCCGAACCAGGGATCGCGCTTCTTTCAAAAGATGGACGTTTTGCCGTACGCGCTGCCAGCCGTCTGTATCAGGCGATCCTGCGTAAGATTGAACAAAATAATTACGATGTATTCAGCAAACGTGCGAGAACATCAAGTTTAGAGAAAGCTCGCCTTCTCTTACAAGCTGCACTATGAAAATAGCCATTATCGGTGGAGGCCTTGGAGGCTTAGCTACAGCTGCTTTATTCGCCGCGTCAGGTGATGAAGTAACCGTTTACGAGAAAAATGAGCAACTAGGCGGCAGAGCCTCGGTGCTCAAGCTCGATGGTTTCACATTCGACATGGGTCCTTCTTGGTATCTCATGCCGGAGTTTTTTGAGCATCTCTTTCAATTATTAGGTGAACGGACAGAAGACTATTACCAACTCCAAAGACTTGACCCATCCTATCGGATCTTTTTCAAAGGTCAGCCGAAGTCTGTTGATTTCTATGGTGATCTGGCACGTGATTTAGATCTTCTTGAAAAACTAGAACCGGGTTGTCGTCAAAAGATTGAAACCTATCTCGAAACAGCTCGTCAGCAATATGAAATATCGACCGATCGATTCATCTACAAAAACTATGATTCACTTCGTGATTTTTTCACGAAAGAGATTCTGAAAGATGGCCTTAAACTGCATGTCTTTGAGTCGATGGAGCGTTACATCAATCGACAATTCAAAAGCCCAGAAGTTCAAAAGATTCTGCAGTACACCCTTGTTTTCTTAGGCAGCTCCCCCGCTCGCACTCCTGCCCTATACTCCTTGATGAGTCATATCGATTTCCATCAAGGGGTCTTTTATCCCATGGGTGGCATCGGACAATTGCCCAGGGCATTAGAAATCATTAGCAAGAAACATGGGGTGCAATTCAAAGTAAATACGCCGGTAAAGCGGATTGTGGTGGAACAGGGTCACGTAAAAGGCATCGAATTAGCGTCTGGTGACATTGAGTCAGCGGATATCGTCATCTCTAACGCCGACATCGCGCACACCGAACAACAACTTCTCCCACCAGAAGCTCGCGATCATGCGGCGAGCTATTGGAAGAAACGGACACTGGCCCCTTCTGCTTTCATGTTGTATTTAGGGATTGATAAAAAACTTCCTCAGCTGAAGCATCATAATTTGTTATTTTGTACGAATTGGAAAAGGACATTTGATCAAATTTTCGAGCACCCGACTTGGCCCGATGATCCATCGCTCTATATCTGCGCTCCGAGCGTAACAGATCCATCGGTTGCTCCGGCTGGAATGGAGAATCTTTTTGTTCTCGTTCCGATTGCCGCAGGACTCCCAGACACTGAAGAAATTCGACAAACCTATACCGATCGAATATTAGAGCTGATCGAACAAGAGATGAATATCCCCGATCTGCGATCACATATCATCGTTCAGAAAATATTTTGTGTTCGTGACTTCGTTGAACGCTATAACAGCTTGGGTGGCAGCGCCCTTGGTTTAGCGCATACCCTGTTACAGACCGCGACCTTCCGACCGAATAACGTAAGCAAAAAAGTGAAAGGACTCTACTACGTTGGAGCCAACACCAATCCAGGCATTGGCATGCCCATGGTCATCGCAAGTGCCGAACTTGTCTACAAACGTATCCGCAATATAAAAACCAGTAGCCGTCTCACCAAGCTCGTGCGAGAATAATCAGAAAGAGCAGCATTCCGACCAAGGTATTTAGCCAAGGAAAGAAGGTGTAGATTTTTAGTAGCTTTTGATTCTGCGCCCGGCTGCTCACGCCCATCAATACGATATAGACGATCCCTAATACAAGCGCGGGCCATCCAAAGACCGGGTAGATGAAGAGAGCCGATAGAGCATACAATCCTGCACAGACCATCAATGTTTTTGTTTTTCCCAAGGTCGTCGCAATCGTCGACAAGTGTGCTGTTCGATCCGCTTCGATATCTGGGACAGCTGAATACGCGTGCATCGCCATACACCAGCAGGCGGCAGCAAAAACCAAACCAACGTTCAATCTACCGCCACCAAACGTATACCAGGCCGTCAGTCCAGGAAACAGATAGAGGATATTGAACAAGGCATCCAGAAACGGCCTCGCCTTAGCTCGAATCGGTGGAGCTGAGTAGAAGGCCCCCAAGAGTAGGAAGAGTACCACCGATAAAATTGCTGAAAATGGAAGAAGGAGAAACGCTATCAGGAAAGGCAATAAACCCAAGATGCTCCAGCGAATAATGTGTTGGGCATGTTTCGGATTCAACGTTTTTTCATATCCCTGTTTTTTTGGATTCAAACGGTCCGTTTCAATATCAAAAATATCGTTAATCCCATACAAAAACAGGTTGGCCGGAAATGTAAAGACGAGAAGCGCAAACGCGCCCAACCAGGACCAATGACCACCCGAGGTCAAGGCAGCAACACTCCCCAAAAGCGCCGGACCTAGTAAATAGATCCAAAAGCGTGGACGGCTGACTGAGAGAAGCATAGCAGGATCATACCCTGTCCTCCAAAAACACAAAAACGACAAAGCCTCGCGAACCGGAGTTCGACAAGGTTTGTCGATCTGCGACTGCGAGGCCATCTCTCCTTTAACTTAAGGTACGAACCCCACTGGATCAGAGCACGATGCCAGACACGAACCCCTTCTCGAGAGATTTCGTTGCCGTCAGGTACTCAGGATGATCGAAGAGAGCTGTCACCCCCTCAAGCGAGAGTCCGGTTCCATCAGCAATACAACGCAGACTCGCCGCATGCCGCTCCTTGCAGAAGGCGAGACGAGCTGCACGCTCCAGCATGGCATAGTCCTGTTCTTCCGGTCCTCCAGACGTCCGTCCACCGAAGGTGAGATCCCCACGATGTACGTAGAACACCGCATTCCGAGACGCGAACCGACGCTCGCGCGGCACAGCCATTGCAATCACTACACCCATGGAACAGACATTGCCCAGGCAGAGCAGCCTCATCGACGTCGCGCACCCGATCGCCTCCAGCTCATCAGAGATCGCGTAACCCCAGTCGACATCACCTCCCGGCGTCGTAAGCGTGACGATGATCTCAGCAGGAGCAGACGCCTTAAAAATATCATCTCGCTGAGTGCGCAGCACCTTCAGCATGGCCTCATCGACCGTTCCCGTCAGGTGAATGACTCGCCTGGTCTTGAGCGCGTCCCCATATGTCCTCAGATCCATGTCGTCTCTCTTTCTGTCTTCCACTCTTATTTTGGCACCTTCATCCGATGAAAGATGAAGGGAGAAATGTACTTATATTCGATCTTTCTGTCAATAAATGGATGGTCTCTTTTTCTTCAATATTTCCCAAGTACGAAAAACGACTAGACACACGACTCCATACAACGATCCGGTAATAAACGGGCTCAAAAACGCACGGAGAGCCGTATACCAAGTCGTATACGTTACTGCATCCAAGGCTAGTCGTTGTTCAAGCTGAAGAAAGAACTCATAGCCTGGGCCAGTGAGAGCCGTGATCGCAGAGATAATCGGGAACCGTTCTATAAGTAACACCGGAGTAATCATGAAGACGATCAAGGAAACAACCAACGGGATCAATCCTTGACCCATCAAAAAACCACCCGTAAACACACTTAAGGAAAGATTTGAAGACTTAGCTAAAGAGATCTTCCAAAGGAAAGCCATAAACATCAAATTCGCCACAATACCAATCGCACCCGCCCAATCCGTGAAGAAGAAATTCGACAGCCAAACCGGAATAGCAGCACACAGAAGGATGAGGAAGACTTTTTGCGTCAGCTTCTTACGACCCGCGTTGCCATTTTGCATAGAGGAATAGTGATTAAAATAGGCAGCTGACGAGCCGTCTGTTATCATTTCTTCAGAACCTATCTCAGTATAACTTGCTGTATGGAAAATCCCCAATATATCGTTGGTGCACGCAGAAATACCGACGGATCACTCGATGTATCGCGCTCCCTCATCTGGAAAAAAGCTCTACCGGCTCAAGAAGCACCTAAGAACATCTTTACACCTGCAGAAATCCATCAATTAATGAACAGACTAAATGACTCGACGTTTGCACGCCAAAATCTGTTGAAATATCTCGCAAAACAGAAAGCAGCACCGGAAAGCGAAATTCTTCGTGAATTTCAAAAGGCGGCCGTGAAACGGATAAAAGAAACGGAGCCGGGCAATCTTCGTCACTATCATCGAACCAGTTTTGAGGCGCTCCGCACCATCGTAGAAACCGGAACGCTCTTGTCACGCACGAAGATCAAGGAAAAATTTCCTGGCAAGGTGATGAGCGCTTGGTCTTCGAGTGACAACATCATGATGACGCGCGATATGTTTGACCGCAGCGGAAAACTACTAAATCCTGGCTATACTCCCGACGAAGGCGGCATTGGAGCAAGTGGTGGCAGTGCGGTTCTTGTCTTCAGACAAACCATCATGGATCAGGACGACTACGATGCAACGCGACGTTATCCGGAAATGTCAGAAATCCCCTTTCAAGAGTATTGCGAAGCCATCTTAGTCAGAACAGAACAAGATCAAGCCTCCACCGAACAGCTACTTGCTCAACATCACATCCACATTCCCGTCGTACTCGCATCACAGTGGAAGCGATCGAGCTAAGACAGGAAAATATGAAGATCTAATCTAGAGACTTTTACCCCGAAGAGACGAGGTCTTCTGTAGCGCTGAAATCAATTCATACGGCTGACGTGTGGGAATGAAAAAGGGTAATTCCGATAAAATGCGTGTACCAAACAAACCCCCTGAAGAAGGTTTCGTCTTCTTTGTAAGCAAAAACACTCCCTCAGATGAGGGGAAAGGAGTATCTGGAAATATTTGACAGGCAATCGCACGACTCGAGATATCACCATCTTTCTCGAAAACATGTGGGGTATGTGGAGTATGAGAGTAACCTTGTAGTGTTTTCTTTTGAAATTGGATCATATCTTCTCTTGCGAAATAAACTTCTTGTTTCCCGTGTGCAAGCTTCAAACCGTCAGACGTAACCAAGATTCTTCCATTGGTCATAACTTTTTTGATTGAGCCTACGACCGAAGCAAGAAACAAGATGGCGAATAGAAGAATAGCGAATACAGGGCCATAACTCACTCCAGTAATGAATAACGTCCAGGCCATAACACCAAAAGCCAGACCTATTAAACTCATGGATGCTGTAGCGACCTTACTAACCAGTGAGGAAGAGAGAATCTCTTCGTATAGAATAGAATCAACGCTTTTCATAGAGCTAAGCATAGCACAACATCGATCATCAGAACGTTTTTACTGGTGAAAAAGGAAAAGTCACCTTTTTCAAAAATCGTCTTTACGTGGCGCAGGTTAAGAGAACAAAATCTAATTTTCAAATTATTTGTGCTTCTGTTAATCTAAGTACTATGTTGTATTTGTTTTAATTTTTTTTAAAACAACTCCTAATTTGACAGAGACGTTAGACTCTTGTCTCTTGACAATATATGCATACAGTCATTGAAAACATGAAAAATCGTGCTGAAGCAATTAAGATGGACTTGAAAGAGCTTATTTCCTTGCATTCCTCTCTTCATTATAAAACACCACATAGGCTGGTCGTTGTGGCGGGGGGAGATTTTTTCTGGAACCCGTTACAGGAAGCAGGCCGACAGATTCAGTCAAAGATCATTGATAGCTATGATAAGTTTTGTGAAACGATTCATATTTTGCTCAAAGACCAGCCCGATAAAACCACACGTCAACTCAGTCAGTATGAATCTAGCGTGAGAAAAACCATTGAACAGAATCGTAATCGCCCCAATGACGACAAGATGGCAGTTTTAACGGAAGCTCTGCAATCGATTGATCAACAAATCAACTTGCTTGACTCTCTTTACCATATCCTACCTGACCATGAAACGGTCTATGTTCCAGATACAAATGCGCTTTTATACAATGTCCACCTTGATCGGTGGCGCTTCACTGGGAGCGCAAAGTTCACTGTAGCTCTGACACCAACCGTTTTATCTGAACTTGATATATTAAAGATCAGTCATCGTTCTGAAGATGTGCGGGCAAAGGCAGAAACCCTAATACGTACCATAAAGGGATATCGGATCCGTGGCCGCTTGACGCAAGGAATACCACTGGTCAAAGGGGTCAGCCAGCTAATAGCTTTTGCAACTGAGCCAAAAGTAGCTGAAAGCCTATCTTGGCTTGATTTTAGCAATAAGGATGACCGTTACCTAGCCAGTGTTATCGAAGTCATGAGAAAAATGCCGAGATCGCCCGTCGTTATTATAACGCGCGATATAAACCTTCAAAACAAGGCGGAGTTTGCCGAGCTTCCATATGTAGAGCCACCTGAACTATTGCAAGATTAGTCGAGCAAAAGCAAAATAAACTCAATTTAAACTTTAAGGAAGTGCAGCGACTATGCCGCAATAATGAAACATCACCAAACAGTACTACGAACGCGAGCGCCCCAAACTTGAAGCTGAGCTCCAGAGCGTACTAGTCCGACTTGAAGCAAATACCGAACGCGCGAAAGAATAGGAGCAGGCCGTTTGTGACGCGCTCGACTTGGCTACGCTTGCCCGAACCGTTTATCAGAACTCCCAAGATCCCGAGATCAAACGTCTCATTCTGAAAGCTCTTGGATCTAACTTTGTTCTTTCGCAAAAACAACTAACGATTGAGCTGAAAAAACCGTTCCAAGTCATTGCGAACCATCAGATTGAACTCGCCTCAACAGTTGAAGCGGATCTAACTCGTCCGTTCATCAATTTTTCGCTCAACCAAGAACTCTCACAAACAAAAACTCAGTCCCTTTCAGGACCGAGTCTTCTGTGGTGCACCCCAGACGATTCGAACGTCTGACCTCTCCCTTCGGAGGGGAGCGCTCTATCCAGCTGAGCTAGGGGTGCAAATGGCTGGTGTTTCCGTGGCAAAAGACTACGCGATTTGAGCGACCTCAGCAACCATGCTTGAATAGGGCGATCTATGCTCGAAATCCCCCGCCTTCATAACCGCTACTATGTCATGCGACATGGTCATAGCCAAGCCAATGAAAAAGGCATTATTGTGAGCGATCCAAAAAATGGCCTTTCCGATTACGGTCTCACCGATAAAGGCAAACACGAGGCAAAAGTCTCCATTTCCGAAGCCGCCTTGCGTTATAGTTTTGACGTGAACCTGCTCATCATCTCTTCAGATTTTCTCCGTTGTCGTGAAACAGCCGAACTCGTAAGCGGCTTGCTCGGAACATCTAATGTGGAACTAGAACCACGACTACGTGAACGGTTTTTTGGCGAACTAGAACTTGGTCCGAACAGCGAGTACAAACACATCTGGGAACGAGATGCGCTAAACGAAACAGTTGGAGCGTTTGGTGCCGAGTCCGCACAAGAGACGCTTGAACGCTGTCTAGCCGTCATCGGTGAACTTGAGGCGGGATTTCAGGAAGAAACATTTTTACTGGTTTCTCATGGGGATCCTCTACAGATCCTTTCAACCGCTTTTCATAATCTTCCGCCAGGCAGACATCAGGAATTGTCTTTGTTGGAAACTGGGGAAATTCGAGCATTAATCTAAGCACGCCCCCTACTCTCGCGAGATGCGACACAGACCGTCAAAATAGCGGCGATAGGATTGCGCTACATTTTCATTGCGCATTACGAAAACCGTTTCCGCGTCTCCCCATAGAACGTGAGCCACCGTATCTCCAAACACCCAAATCGCCAATGGACCCTCAAAAAGTGGCGGTAGGTAACGAATCGTTCTCTCAGGAATCGCAGCGATTCCTGAACCTCGAGTGTTTTCATTCGCCAACATATGCAAATGAATCCCCTTCTCAACACGACGCTTGGTAAACGATGGGAAATATTCTTTGTGCGTTGACATAATTCTGCCCGTCGCAGCAATCAAATATAGATCTTCGCCTTTGTCTAAAACCTGTTCACATAAATCAATAATCCCCTGATGTCCGAAAAGCGTTTCGACTGAACGATTCCACATCTCGTCGAAATAGAGTTTGAATCCAGAGTAAATCTCTTGATTTTCAAAGTAGAGAACCAATGGCTCTGGTTGATAGATCACCATGACGGCCTTGTCCTGATACAGGTTGATCTGCATGGGACTCAAAAAAGGCGTCTGAAAAGCTTTGACTTGGCTCACAGCCTCATTTGGATCTCCCTGCACACGATTACGTTCACGAATACTTTTCGCCGCATCTCTTTGCGCCAAAATTTGCGCCACCACACCTTTTTGAATTCGATAGTGATGAAAATCGTCGAAGAACTCTCCCAATCGTTCGTATTCGTAGCCTAAATTTCCGCCCAACACTTGGTACGGCTCGCCTGGACGAAGTGCATCAACCATCGAATAAAAAGCTTCTCGCAATGCCACTTCACCGCGCTGGATACGTACGTTCTGCGTCCAAAGCAACTGAAAATAATTTCGATAAGCTTCAACCAAATGCTTGTTTTTGACTTCGATCACAGTATAGGGATATTCAAATATTTGAAATGCTACACTCGTGTTCGTAAAGACAACGTTAGCCGTTGGTGTCATTTCATAGGGCAGAATACGGATTTGCGTATCTTGCATGTTTTGCATGAGAGCTAGCATTTCCGTTGAGAACATTTGTTGTTTGTACATGAGCGTACGAACACCGGCCCCGCGCTGATCGATTTCGCGTAGATAGCGTTTCATTGCAACCGGTCCCAGCGCCTCTTCAAAACGTTTTCCGCCTGAACCAAGTACATGCAAACACTCTCCTTTAGAAAGGTTAGCCGCATTTTTCAGAGAAAACGCTCGGATGGCATCTTCACCTTCATAAACCGTAATCTCTTGATCCGTTAGCTTCTGTCGTTCTTTCAAGGAAGTGATCACTTGTTCAGCTGTAACTTCTTGCTGTCTAACAGAATCGCGAAAATGTTCAACATCTGTTACTCGATAATGAAAAATGCCCTTGTCCGTAGTCTTTGTAGCTAAATGACGCTCAATCAGACTCTCAAGGGCCTGATAGACCAGTTGACGATGCAGGGACGTATCCTGAATCAGTTCACCAGCACGACATCTTCCACGGCGAAATAGAGCCAAATAGACTGTTACTTCATGCGTCGATAGTCCCAACGCTTTTAATTCCTGTTCTAACATGAGTGTCACTTTAATCATGACAATACATATTGGGCAAATTATTTGGTAATATAGATGAATTTGGAAAAAAATAGTCGAGCTAGTATGACGCATCTTTTCTTTTAAATTAGCTAAATAACTATATCGGTCAGCGAAATAGTGATAGTACGAATATGTGCCGCTCTGATCGAGCACACGAAAGGGTAGCCCTAGATGAACCGTCTGATCTCGAACATCCTGCTTCTGGCGCTGGCTGGCCTGCTGGTACTCGTAACGCCGTCCGCTAAGAGCGATCCGATCCCCGCTCCACCGCTGCGCTCTCGCTGGACGATCTACAGCGGGATCGGCACCCCCGTCTACCGTTACGCCAACGGGACTCGTCTCGGACCCTGGGAACAACCGACCCTGCTCGAACTGACCGGCGTGAGCTATACCCTAATCCGTCCCTGGCTCGAGGTCCGCGCAGCCGCTCTCTTCGGTCAACGACTGGATCGTCCGGGTAACTCCGCTGGTGCACTGCTCTCAATCAGTCTGGCCGTGGCACCCCTCAACCTCGGCCTGGCGGCGATCGTGCTGAACACCCCGACCGCGGGAACCAACCCCGGAATCGCTCTGACTTTCGGTCTGGGCCAACGAGTCCGCAACGGCTGGTCCATCAGCCTCGGTGGTCAGATCGCAACCTATCCGGGCCTGGGCTGGCCGGTCACGATCGTCTTCGCACCGAGCGTGGCATATCGGTTCCCCTAATTCTGAGGCACACTCAGCGCCCAAATCCCATGGGATCTCTACGCTAGAGGTCACGTCAGGTCATGGGTGGTGCGCTATCGTATCGTACTTCTCTGGACGTCCTGACCGTCCAAATACTTTGTTATTCTCTCTGAGGATGACAGAGTATACACAAACACCTCCCCTTTCAGGGAGGTGTTTGTTGGTGCGACGGCTGGGGATCGAACCCAGGACCTTGGGCTTAAGAGGCCCCTGCTCTACCAGCTGAGCTACCGTCGCATTTCTGGTGCGTCGGCAGTATAGGCAATGCCCAATCTAGTGTCAATGAAGAGAATAATGGCGACATCAGATCATTCAAAAAACTCGCCCAAAAGGCGAGTTTTTGTTCATTCGCTTATCTATGTATTTAAGGTGTTGTACCAGGCACTATCTCAGCGCTTGGAATATCAATGTGTCCAGGTACCGTAACGCCCCTAGCAACGGTAATAATATTTTCTACACCGCTTCCGGCATCATATGTCGACTTAACCATTCCAACATCCTTCACCCACCATTCAGTGCCGCTCATGACAACATTTTTATCAAACTTTGTTGTAGCTTTTATTTTCATCGCCTCGAATGTTCCCGCTGGCACTGTCACACGCTCAATTCCAAGCGCCGTGCGTGTGATCGTAATTGGGATAGAAAGCGCCTCCCCGATGACGACCTCTTCTTCAGAAGTAGCTGTCGTAGGATCTGCTACCGGAACAACTTTTGCGTTGAAACTCGCTGACCAAGTATCACCCCGAGAAATACGCGGCGGCAAGAACTGGCCTGAGGCGCTATCAGTACGGACACGGAACTTATTCCGTTCTTCCCCACCCAGAATCTTACTTGCTGTATCGAAATACCCAGAGACCTGGAGAGAACCGTCAATGCACTTATAGACAATGTCCGAATTAATTGGCTCAGCATCCGTCATGTAGCTAGCTTTGATATAGACCGAGTCAGACTTTACCTGTGCCACCTGCAATGCGTAGTACGATGTCGTCTTTCCTCCGATTGGTGGGAACGTCACTTTATACTGGATGTGATACCCCAAGCGAAGTGGGTAATACTCATGATTACAGCCCACTCCTGTCGGAGAATCCGAATCAGCAGCATCAGGCGCGCGCGAATCATCCGGCGCGGGAGGACGACCACCTCCACGACAACCCGCTCCCAATAACACCAACGATCCACAGCCCACTACTCCCCAAAAACGTGCGAATGATCTCAAGGACATAACTTCGTACAATATCAGGGGCAACGCTGTAAGAATACTTCGCCATCGCCTACTTTGGCACGTACGGCATCTGGTTCAGACAGACTTGTAAGAGCGGTCAGCTCGCTCGCACGCACATCCTTTGCTAATTCTGCGCGTGAACTTTCGATCAATTCTTTGATCTCTGGATTATTCGTTTCATAGGCAAATCGAACCACATCAGCTGGCGACAAACCAAGTTCTTTCCGATAGGCCATCAGCTGACGCACTAATTCACGACGCAGGCCCTTCTTTCGTAGCTCGGGCGTAATAACCGTATCAAGCTCAACCGTGTCTTCTGTCGCCTCTTTAGGTGCTTGATCCAATAGGACTGCTTCGACGTTCAGTTCATCACGCACCAAAGATAACAGGTCTCCTTGATGCGACAAACGTTCGAGATCTTCGCTTGAACGGACAAACAACGTCGCCTTAGCGAGAGCCTGGCGTACTGGAAGCTTGCTCACGTTGCGCGCCTCCTGGCCCTTCGACACCATCTGACGCACCCAAACCATATCCTGCATCAAGCGTTCGTTGACATAGCGATCCTGAACCTTCGGCCACAATTCAAGATGAACAGAGCTCTTCTGGCCACCGATATCCAGGTAGATGCGTTCAGCGATGAATGGCATGAAGGGTGCGAGAACTTTGGAGAATTCTTCCAGAATTTCTTTCAGTGTCCGCAAGGCATCAACGCGTTCGTATTCTTGTTCCGACTTAAAACGGTCACGTGAACGACGCAACCACCAAGTCGATAGATCATCGACAAAGGCGCGCAGTGGACGAGTCGCTACTGCTAGTTGGTAACCATCCATGGCTTTCGTGACTTCGGCCAGCAAGCCATGAAAACGAGAGAAGAGCCAACGATCAAGGATATGCGCACTACGCGGCATTGTCACCTCAATCCGATCGTCCTTGGCATACGTTTCGTAGAAAGTCTTTACATTCCAGAGCAAGTTCAAGAATCCACGCACAACTGATTGCAAGTCACGTTCTGAGAAATTCAAGGAATCTGCTTCGACGACCGGTGAAGATAGAAGATAATAGCGTAAAGCGTCCGCACCATAGGTCGTGAAGACCATCCATGGATCAGGATAGTTCTTGAGTTTCTTTGACATCTTTTTCCCGTCCTCCGCCAAAATTAATCCAGTCACGATGACATCTTTAAAAGCCGGCTTGTCGAATAGACCGGTCGCTAAGACGTGCAAAGTGTAGAACCAACCGCGCGTTTGGTCATGCGCTTCTCCAATGAAATCCGCTGGGAAATGTTGTTCGAACCATTTCTTGTTCTCAAATGGATAATGTACTGAAGCAACAGGCATACTACCCGATTCGAACCAACAGTCGAAGACTTCAGGAATGCGCAACTGTTCGCCACCACAAGGACAAGATAACTTAATATTGTCGATGAATGGGCGGTGGGCATCGAACTCTGCTGGGAAAGTTTCTGATTTGGCCTGTTTTTTCAATTCCTCTATCGACCCAATGACAGTACGTTTTTCACACGTCGAACACTCCCAAACGGGAATTGGCGAACCCCAATAACGGCTACGCGAAATATTCCAATCCGGTGCTGTATCTAGACCACGGCCAAAGCGACCTTCTTTGAAGTGCTCTGGATGCCAGTTGATTTTGTCGGCCGTTTTCAACATGGCTGGCTTGAGTTTCGTGACATTCACGAACCAAGCTGGCTGCGCTTTGTACAAGAGATGCGTGTCACAACGCCAACAAATAGCAATACTGTGCGTGATTTTCTCTTCACGCAGAAGCAAACCTCGGCGTTGCAGATCATCGATGACAAGTGGATTCGCTTCCGCTGTCTTTTTTCCGGCGAAGATCCCACAAGCCGAAACAAAGACCCCTTCGTCGTTCAGCGTTTGTGCAATTGGCAAGCCTGCAGCTTGACCAGCGATCAAGTCCTCTTCTCCAAAAGCAGGAGCCGTTGTCACGACACCGGTACCAACCTCATCCGTCACGTGCTCACCCAGAATAACGCGCCCAGCGGCTTGTTTATCAATTGGCAAAAACTCGTAGGGCAAGGTCACACGCATGCCAACCAATTCCGAACCTGAAGCGCGACGAATCACTTCGTACGTCTCCGGAGGTTGATCTTTAAAGACCTCACTGATGCGTGTGCTGGCACAAATACTTACCTCCCCACTTTCACGCGAACGAACAAACGAATATTCGAGCTTCTCGCTGACCGCCAAACCTGTAACACCTGGGACAGACCAAGGGGTCGTCGTCCAAGCGATAAAGGACGTCTTGTCTTCACCTTCTATCGGGAACTTGAGGAAGATGGCTGGATCTTCACGATCGATATAGGAATTTCCCATCGCGACTTCGAAGTTCGAGATCGGCGTTGCACAGCGTGGACAATACAAAGAGACACGCAAGCCTTTATAGATGTGGTCTTTTTTATATAGCTCAGAGAAAACCCACCAGACTGATTCAATGTAGTTGTTATCCATCGTCTTGTACGACTCTTCGAACTCCACCCAACGGCCTAAGCGGTCAATGTATTTTCCCCACTCTTTTTCATAGGCAAAAATCGCCGTACGACAAGCTGCGTTGAACTTGTCGATGCCATGTGCTTCGATCTCGCGCTTCGAACCGAGTTTTAATTCTTTTTCGATGATGTTCTCAATTGGCAAACCGTGACAATCCCAACCCCATTTGCGGGGTACACGATAGCCTTGCATCGTCCAATAGCGTGGAACGGCGTCTTTGATCGTGGATTGGAGCAAGTGACCGTAGTGAGGTAAGCCGGTTGCAAAGGGTGGACCATCGTAAAAGACGAACTGCTTGTCCGCTGGACGCTCATCCAGACTACGTTCAAAAATACGTTCAGCGGCCCAATGACGAGAAACACCCTCTTCCAGTGAAGGAAAGAGGGCGACTTTCTCGGATTTCTCAGGAGAAGCGGCGGGAGTGTCTGACATAAGAAGGTGTAGAGCTTAAGAATGCGGGGAACTCGCTACTTGGTCAAGGCGAACCTGCGACTGGCGAAGGCGGTTGATCGGGTGCTAGCATGGCCGGCATATGTCGCCCCTGTCTTCCCACGTCATTATCGGAACAGATCACGCCGGATATACGCTTAAACAAGCGCTTCTCCCCTTGCTCAAGCAACAGGGATTAACGGTGGAAGATCTTTCACCAAGCTTGACCCCAGATGATGATTACCCCCTTATCGCCCACCAAGTGGCCGAAAAAGTGACGAAAGCATCGGATCGGCAATGGGGCATTCTGCTCTGCGGTAGCGGGATTGGTGTCAGCATTGCCGCCAACCGACATCCATCCGTACGGGCGGCCTTGGTCCGAACGGCTACAGACGCTGAACTGGCTCGCTTGGATGATCAAGCCAACGTCTTAGTCTTGGGGGGTCGAATCACCAAACCCGAAGAACTGCCAGAGATTTTGGAGGCCTGGCTCAAGACAGATCCGTCATCCGATCCACGCCATGCTCGTCGAGTCGCTCAAATTGATCAGTTCTAACTACCCATCTCATGAATCCTGCTTTTGAAATCTTGCCGACAATCTTGGAGCAGACAGCTGAAGCCTGCAAAGAGAAGGTACGTGTCGCCGAAACTGCCGCCAAATGGGTCCAATGGGATATCATGGATGGCAAATTCGTCCCCAATACCACTTGGTACGATGCTGATGTCGTAAAGAACTGGACCATTCATGCCAAAATTGAACTTGATTTAATGGTTGAAGACCCTGTTTCCGTGATTACGCGTTGGCAATCCATTCATGCCTTTCGACGCGCCGTCTGGCACATTGAGGCAGATATCGATCACGACGCACTCATTGAGGAAGTTCGAGGACAAGGTCGTGAAGTTGGCTTAGCGATTTCGCCAGGCACATCTTTCATGGAGCTCACGCCGTATCTTGATGTAATTGACGTCGTCCAAGTTATGGGGGTCAAACCTGGTTTCAGCGGACAAACACTTTTGCCAGACACGATGAAAGCCGTTGAAACACTTCACCGCATGCAACCCGAAGTCTTAATCAGCGTTGATGGCGGTGTGAATGCGCAAAACATTCTTCCGTTGGCTAAAGCGGGCGCAAAGCGTTTCTGTATGAACAGTGCGTTCTATACGCATGCTTTCCCTCGTGACTTTCTACAGGGACAATTGGAACGCCTTAGCCGCTTGCCCTAGTGAAAAAGAAAGATCGGGAGCTATACTAGAAGCCTATGAAAATCTCCCGCGTTCTCTCCTTGCTTGGCATGGGCGCTCTCAGCATCGCACTCTTTGCTAGCACCACCAAACCAACACAAGCCGCTACCGTCACTACTGGTAGTTTAATCAAGGCCTCAGGATCATCCGTCTATTACTTCTCAGCTGACGGGAAACGCTACGCCTTTCCTGACCAAGCAACCTATCGAAGCTGGTATGCGGATTTCAGCGGAGTGCAAACCATCTCTGATTCAGATCTAGCCGCTATCTCTTTCGGAGGTCTCGTCACGCTTCGCCCTGGATCTTCGATGGTAAAGATCACGACTGATCCGCGCGTCTACGCACTGTCACGTGGTGGTATTTTGCATTGGGTCACGAGTGAAACGTTAGCGCGTAGTCTGTATGGGGAAACCTGGAATCGCCAGGTGGTTGATATTCCTGATGCTTTCTTCACAAATTATCAAATTCGGACCGATGTCTTGCAAACCAGCGACTTCTCATCGAGCACGGAACAACTAGCAAGCCTTACGATCGACGCAGATCTGAACGCTCGACGCACGATTCGCGCACAGGCCTATCCTCCTATCCCCCTCACGCCAAGTTCAACCGGACAACTACCCCCAACGAGCACAACGCCCGTTACACCAACTAGCACCGTCGTCACACCAACTTCGACCAACAGCACCCTAGTTGACGGTCGGATCGAAGTCCTGACAAACGGTCCCTATACTTCAGGCGACACAGTGACCGTTCTCGCCTCCGTCACACGTGGCTTCACTGATCGCATCTTGTTGTCATTCGGTGCCAGCAGCACTCCATCCACCTGCAGCAACAACCCATGTCGTGGAGAATTCTTGATTCCAAACGTTCAGGCAACCACTACACTGCAAATCCAAGCCATTTTCGAAATCGGCCAAGGAAACGATCGCATTTCCAACACTTCCACAGCGGAGTTAACCGTTCTACCTAATCGCTTTTCCTCTTTGATTCACGTGTTCGCACCAGCTCAGGTGAGCTATGGTTCAAATCGCGATGTCCGCGTCGAAGTTGATCCAAGTCTTGGCGTACGTACCATCCAAATCCTCATCGACGGAACGGCTGTACGCGACTGTACATTCGCCCAACTTTGCGAATTTACGGAGCAAGAAAGCCGTGCCGTTGGTACCCGTCGTCAGGTGAGCGCCATTGTGACTAATCTTGAGTATCGTCGAATTTACAGCGATAGCGTCAGCTTCAACGTTGTACAATAAGCGCGGGCGTGGCTAAATCGGGGTCTATGCCGAATACCCCTCTCCAGAAGACCGATTTTTCGAGCTTCCTGCAAGACACTCAACAGTTACTTGATCGCTGCGTCGAACTCCTGCGTAACAAAGCCAATGACTATGCAGAAGGCGGAGATGCCTTCTTGAACTTCAAGACGGCTGCTCAAATTGCGGGCATCTCACCTGAGCAAACGCTCCTGACCTTACTTGGCATGAAGCTGTCTCGTCTGACGCAATTGATCGGCAAAGGCAAAAAAGCCCGTAATGAATCCGTCGAAGACACCATGCTCGACGTCATTAACTACATCGTTCTGCTTCGTGGTATGATGCGAGAGCAAGAAGGAGCAGTTTCGACGGAACAAACGCTTGGCGTCTTCAGCCAATCAGCCCCGAACTTGCTACAACAATAGTTTATTCTTATCAGAACCCAGGTTCCGAACTCGTATGACGCTCACCCGTCTCGTTAGTTTCGCCTCAGCCTTGTCGCTGCTTGCTGGCAGCGCCGCGCCTCTCATGGCCTCAGCTGCCACGACCAGCGCCTTCAACTCTGGCGAGTTGATCAAGGGGTCGCTATCAACCGTTTACTATTTTGCCGCGAACGGAAAACGCTACGTTTTCCCAAACGAGAAGACTTACTTCACGTGGTACCAGGATTTCTCAGACGTCAAACAAATTCCTGATGGTCAACTTTCGACCATTCCGCTCGGTGGCAACGTCACCTATCGCCCAGGCCGCAAGATGGTAAAAATCACAACCGATCCACGTGTGTACGTGGTGGACCAGGGCGGTGTCTTGCGTCATGTCGGTAGCGAGCAACTTGCTCAAACGCTTTACGGAATCAGCTGGAAGAACCAAATTGACGACGTACCGGATGGTTATTTCACTAACTACCGCACAGGCACCGCGATTCAAACCGCTTCCGACTACCAGCCAAACAACGTCATGACGCAGACGGTGCGCATCAACCAAGACAAGCAGTTCGACGAAACAAAGGTCATGGTGACGATCGGCAGCATGAATAACGGTTTCGTTCCGACCACCTTGACCATCAAGCGCGGAACAGAAGTCACTTGGACCAACGCCGACATCACCGAACACACGGTGCACATAGGTATGTCTCAAGCCACGGGCTCACCACTCATCCCTCCAGGCGGCACCTACACGCGTGTCTTCGACACCGTTGGCTCGTTCGACTACCGCTGCTCGATTCATCCAACCATGCAAGGTACGATCAACGTTGTTCCTTAGTAGACACAACTTCAATCGAGACAACGGACGCACTTCGGTGCGTCCGTTGTGTATTTGGGTTATGATAGGTTCATTCGTATGCTCTTTCGTTCTTCCACCAACAAACCAACGCTGTCGCTCAAAGAGCTGAGACAACTTGCGTACGACATTCGCATCGACATCATTCAAGCTTTGACCGAAGCAAAAAGCGGTCATGCTGGCGGACCACTTGGAATGGCAGAGGTTTTTACTGCCTTGTATTTCCATATCTTGAATATTGATCCGAAACGCCCAGATTGGCCTGAGCGTGATCGACTTGTGCTTTCTTGTGGACATATCTGCCCAGTTTTGTACGCAACTCTCGCACGACGTGGTTTTTGCGATCGTAGCCAGTTCATCAAAACGTTACGTAAAAAAGGCAGTCCTTTCCAGGGTCATCCAAATAACCATGGGAAGATTGGGATCGAAACATCAAGCGGCCCACTCGCACAGGGCTATTCCCAAGCCATTGGCATGGCACTCACTGCTCGCCTGACAGGCGCTCGCTGGCGAACCTATCTCATTGGCAGCGATGGTGAATTAAACGAAGGTCAAACCTGGGAAGCGATCATGTTCGCCGGCAAAGAACGTTTAGGAAATCTCACTTGCATTATTGATCGCAATAACATTCAAATTGATGGCAACACCGAAGACATCATGCCGCTGGAACCATTGGCCGATAAATGGCGCGCCTTCAATTGGCATGTGATTGAGGTCGATGGACACAATCTACGTGGCATCATCGACGCATACAAACAAGCTGAAGCGATCACAGATCAACCGACGGTTATTCTCGCTCACACGACACCTGGCAAAGGCGTCTCGTTCATGGAACGGAATTACGAATGGCATGGCAAAGTGCCAAACAAAGAAGAAGCGGCTCGTGCTATCGCCGAACTCGAACAAGCGAAGGCCGCCCTGTGAACCCTATCTCTATGAAATCCGCCCGCCCTTCCCCTTTCCCGCTTGATGCCAAGCTCTTCACTCCAACCCCTGATCGCACTCCCAATCGCGACGGGTATGGTCAAGGCGTATTAGACATCGCTAGCGAAGACGAACGTATCGTTGTTCTGACAGCCGACGTTGCCGAATCGACGCGGGTTTTAGCCTTCAAAAAGCAATTTCCCAAACGCTTCATCGAATGCGGTGTCGCCGAACAGAACATGATGGGCATCGCCGCCGGCTTAGCTTTGTCAGGTCAAATCCCCTTCGTCAGTTCCTACGCAACCTTTTCACCAGGCCGTTCTTGGGACCAGCTTCGCGTTTCGGTTTGCTATAGCAACGCCAACGTGAAAGTCATCGGCGCGCACACAGGCATTTCGGTCGGACCAGACGGCGCAACGCATCAAGCGTTAGAAGACATCGCCCTCACACGCGTCTTGCCAGGCTTAGTCGTCATCGCTCCCTGTGACACACATGAAGCCCGCAAAGCCACCATCGCCGCGGCCAAATACCAAGGACCGGTCTATCTTCGTCTTGCTCGTGAAAAGACTCCCGTCATCACAACCCCAGATTCTCCTTTCGAAATTGGAAAAGCTTACGTCGTCCGCCCAGGAACAGACGTGACGATCGTTGCGAGTGGCCCCTTGCTCGCCGAAGCCCTCTTTGCCGCCGAAGCCCTCGCCAAGAAACAGATCCAAGCGGAAGTCATCAATTGCCCTACGATCAAACCATTGGACGAAGCCACCCTGCTTGAGAGCTTCAAAAAGACGGGCTGCGGCATCACAGTCGAAGAACATCAGATCACTGGGGGCCTGTTCGGAGCCATTGCTGAGCTAACTTCCCGCACCTTCCCGATTCCCCTCGAACCGGTCGGCATGCCGAACGTCTTTGGCGAATCTGGTGAACCAGCCGAACTTCTAGCAGCATATGGTATGGATCAGGCGGCCATCATAGCAGCTGTAAAGCGGCTTTTTCGCAGAATCTAGCGACTTTTAGGACAAAAAACTTTGACAAAGTGGATAACTTGTGCTAGTATATTGCACTAGGAATTGAGCTTCGTTGTCTCAAGACTGAAGCAACCTTAAGCAGGTTTGGAGCGTGGCTCCAAACCTCCAGAAGGAAGCGGGAATTCTTGAGACAAAGCATCTCGCCAGATCTTCTTGTTGGCTGACGGGAGTGGTCAGAGAAGCTTTAATTCTGTCTAACATTTATCTTGATCTTCACGGATCAATTCTTTTTTCAGAACCCTATGGAACAAATTGAAATCGTCCATCATGAGACCGGCATCCCTCTCGGCATCGTCCTTGATCGCAGAGATGTCTTTACACAAAATGCTTGGTGCCGCTCAACCAACGTCTTCGTCATAAACAGCGAAGGCAAGGTACTCTGCCACCAGCGCTCGCTCGTCAAAGAACGTATGCCAGGCGTCTGGGTCACCCACTTGGGCGGCCACGTTGCCCACGGCGAAACGCCAGCTACCAACGTCATCAAAGAGTTGGAGGAAGAAGCCAACATCTTCGCCCAACCACACGAAGTCATCCGCTGGAGCACCATGCCGGTTGCGGAAACGACGCGCGTCAAAAACGTTCGTCTCTGGATGCACAACTTCGTGACCTTGTTCAACGGCGATACTTCTCTCATCAAGCCTCAGCCAGGAGAAGTCGAAAAATTTGAATGGTTGTCTCTGGAAGAGATCTTGAACTCCGAAAAGGAAGAGCCTCACATGTGGAACGCCGGTATTCACGACTTCCACACCGAATACTTCCACTTGCGCGCCGCTCTCATGGGTGCCCACGCTGCCGGCAGCATCAGCGTTCCAGATGAATTGCATGTCTGGCGTCCGATCTCCCGCTCGAACTAAAAACAACCGATGCGAGATAAAAAAACACCCTTGAACCAACGTTCAAGGGTGTTTTGGTAATTCGCAATTTCGCATTTTTGGGTTAAATAAATTCGCTCCATCATCTCGATCCATGAGCAAACCTGCAATACGCTTGCCACCGTAAATCGAGGTCATGATGCCGATTCCATTGCAGCCTAAATTGTAGAGGAGATCGGCATAACACGGCTCACGACCAATACAGCGTACACGGCCATTGGTATAGCCCATCAAGCCATGCCACTCGAAGGTAGGATGATGCGCATCCGCATGCGTCCCTAATGGCGAACCCTTTAAAAAACGATCAAACTCATCACGGACGAACTCAGGGATGTGGTGCTCTGGATCATAAGCGATTTCTTCCGGCAACGAGGTTTCTGGACCGCCCAAACACACTAGTCCCCTTTCCTGACCATCGCGGGTATGAAAGGGACGACGAGTGAGATACACAAAGGTATCGCTGGCCGAAGGATCATCCTCTGGAGCCACCATGCTGGAAGTATAATAATCCAAGCCTTTGACGGGTTTGTAGACGGGAACGGTATGACCCTGCATGAATGAGACGACGCCACGGATATCGCGATGGACTTGCGCGTTGATATCTTTGCCTAAAAAATGAAAGACTCGGAATTGTTCAAAACCATTGGTACACAACACCACCTGCTTCGCCTTGACCTGATAGGCTCCAATTTTGAGCATGATGTGATCGCGCTCTAGATGGAGTTCAGAAACGGGCGACTCTTCGAACAGAAAGAACCGATTTCCGTAGCGGTGCAGGAGCGCCTGGATCAGTTCTTCGGATAATTGTGCGCTGTTGGTGCAGGCGAGGCGAGTCTGGCAAAGGGCGATATAAGCCGGATCTTTCGTTTCCAAGTCGGTCAAAATCGATTCATGCGTATCCTCTACCCAAAGATCCTGATACTTCTCAGGGATCAGACTGGTATCAAATAGGTCTTTTGCAATCCGCATCTGGTGCCAAGGCAACTGGAGTTCCTTTTTCCAATAGATATTTTCTAGCTCTTCGAGCAACGGGTCACGACCGGAATAGCCATTGTAGCCAGGGGCGTGGATCACGGGTGTCTGCAGAGAGAAATCCTCTTGTAGATCCTTGACCAAGTCCCAGGCGGTTTCGACTTTTTGTAAGCCCACCCTCACCTCTTCCTGACCATAGCTATTCACGAGCTCGCCTAGCGGACGCTCAAATTCGGTCAGCATTTGCCCGGCGTTGCGACCGGTCGCTCCATGACCGATCTTGCCCGCCTCAATCAAGGTAATACGCAAAGGCGTATCCTTGAGAGTAAAGGCTGCCGTTGAGGTTCCGGCGATCCCACCCCCGATCACGACGACGTCGGTCTCGTGGTACTGTGTTAGGCGCTTTATGGGACGGCGGCGGACCAATTCAGCCAGCCAAGGCGATTGAAGGGACATGGAAGTAGTATATCAGGTCACTCGCGAGTGACGTGATATACCAAAAAGCCGCCTTTCTTTGACGAGAAAAAGGCCTTGTCAGAGACAGCAGCGTTTGCTATGGTATCGCCCGCAACGTAGATCTACGTAGCAATCAATTCAAGACATCACGTGGGTGCGTGGTGTAGCCCGGTTAACACGTCTCCCTGTCACGGAGAAGATCGAGGGTTCGAATCCCTTCGCACCCGCCATGCAAAAAATGCCTTATCAAAGGCATTTTTTGTTTAGGGATAAAGGGAGATTAGAAACTAGTTTATTTCAAGATGTTCTACTATCTGTTCAAAAAGAGATGGCATGTATTTTGCGATGTCCTGAACCTCAACCCAGATATACTGCTCCATGTCAGATTCTGGTGAAGCTTTCACTGCTTCGTCTTCTGATCTCTCGCATCGATAATACTCGGTAAGGTTATTCGTGACTGGATGAACTCTCTCACCTATTTTCTCAGCGATGGAGACACGAATACCGCATTGAAGAGCAACTTCTCGCATTAATGCATCAGTAGTGTTTTCTTCGTTCTTAGGCTGAGTACATGGAAAAACGTATTCAAGACCGCCGTATTCAGGTAAAAGTTCCGTTTTTACTTTTCCAATAAGAACTTTGCCCTCTGAAACGATTATGGCTAAGGCAGTAAGCATATGAGGCGAGGGTAGCAGACTCGTCTAATTATTCATATATTTCGTTTCGAACAACATCCCTTATCTCCCGCCACGCAAAATCCCTCAATAAAATGAGGGATTTTGCTTTGGGTGAGTGGACGGTTGGAACAAGATAGGTCAGGATATGAGATATGCTTTCGCAGGAACAGATCCAAGAGATCATCGATGAAATTAAACGAGACCGAAGAATAGATGGCATTCTTATTACCGGTTCTTACATCTATGGCACTCCTCATGATCAAAGCGATCTCGATGTTCGCTGCATTACCAACGATGGATCCGATTGGGGAGAATTAGATCGTCTGCGTTTCGGAACACGTATTGAAGTATTTTTCAATCCACCAGACAAAGTACGTTTGTATATGCAGGAAAGTAAAAAAGGTGGACACGGCGACTGCATTCACTTTTGGGCGAATGGAAAAATCGTTTACGATCCGAATGGAATCGTTCGACTACTCCAAAAAGAGGCTCAAGATTTATGGCGAGAAGGACCAGAGCCGGGCAGATCATGGGAATGGAGAAAAGAAAAACACAAGAAGTATGAAGGAGTGGATTGGAATTTCATAAAATAAGTTCATCGCACTAAGCACTCATCATGAACCACGTTCCAACCTCCTTCACTCGGACACGCCACGCAAAAACGTCCAATAGAATGGGCGTTTTTGTTATTTACAAGGAACTCTCTAACTTAAGATGAAAAATGGCGTAAGCCAAACTTCGAGCGTCGTGTGCAGCATCATGGGCACCTACTCCCTCGATAGCGGGCAGGGTAATGCCGAGAACTTTGTACAAGCCGCCACTGCAAACTTCGGTGAATCCCGCCTGTTTAAACTTTTCGAGGGTGACTCCTTTTTCTTCCAAGAGCGGCTTTACTCGTTGAAAAGGTTGTTGAAAAGGCATGGGGAGCTTATGCGCTCTCACATTCCCTTCCACAACCCACCAATCACCGCTAAACGTCCAAATATCGTTATCATCTCCGATAAACTCGACGAGTTGTCGCAAAGCTTCGGGATAAGGAAGGCCTGCGGCACGTTTTTCTTCGGAGATGCCTGTCATCCGAGATAGCCAAAGAGGGATGTTGCGAAGCCGATGGGGCTGAATGGTAACATTAAGCGTTCCTATTTCTACCCCGTGAGCATCCAGTTTGCAGGCACCAATTTGCATGATTTCGCAATAGACACGCTGTACGTCCGGTCGTTCACCAGGCGTATCTCCTGACGGAGCAGTCTCGGAAAGATATTCATGGTCAATTGCAATCATAGATGGAATCTTTACAATCATGACAGGTAGGATACGTCGCAACAAGCAGGTAGTTTGTACGTCTTAGTTTTCTTGGAAGTTTCGAACCAATTACCTTATCCCCGCCATACAAAAACATCTCTATCAAACGAGATGTTTTTGTTATTTATAGCGGAGATTCTGCATGCAGAAGTGCGTGAAGATTGTCACAAACAATGTTAGCTGCCATTATTTAGTTGATTATGAATCTCTGGCTATTGGGGGAGGTTAAGAATAGTGAGCTTATAACGGTGCTATTAGCGCTGTGGGGAGCAGCGCTCTCTACGGCGACAACGGTATTGTCGGTTTCACTTTTCTTTAAAGATAGACCAAGAGTTAAAGTACAAGTTCGGCGTTCTAAATACTTTCCCACAGAGGGTGGAAAATCTCTTCCCTGCATATCAGTGTATATTAGTAACTCTGGTAGAAGGCCAGTAACTATAGAATCTTTTTTTCTACAGTTTAGAGATGGCAACTGCCTCCACGTATTTGATCCCTCTCTATATCTTAAAGGTGGTAACGACTTCCCTATTAGACTGGATGAAGGGACTGGTTACTCGCTAATACTTCCAGTCGGAAGCATTGCAAGCGAATTCAGAGCTAAAGGAGAATACCCAAAATTCGCTTGTTATAAAGATGTGCTAGGCCAAGCTTATTTAGCAAGAACATCAAAGAAATTCTGGAACATGCTTTTGGAAGCATAACCACACCTTTCATCAACGATTCAAATATTGAATCATGCCTACCCGTATCCACAAAAAATACTTCGTTTCGCCCGATGTGTTCTAATAGTTTGATAGCGTGATGACTTCAACGAATTCCCACTAGATTATCATGTTACCCTAGACCCATGTATAAACCTGGCTTCCTTTTCGACCGCACACCAGCGGAACGAACCGACCCACTTCTCTTCTGGCAGCGCGAAGACCAGGCTTTCTTTGCGGCAGGCGCCTGTCACATTCTAGCCGAGATGTTTCGGCAGCTTCATCAAGGTGAAGACTTCCATATTATCTTCATGAAGGCCAAGGAGGGATACCCGGGGGCACATGTCTATATTCGCTACGGCGAATGGATCTTCGACCACAATGGTTGGACGCTTGAACAGGAAATGATTGATACAGTAAGAGCTGGGTTTAGAGAGCGCTATCCTGGATGGGATTTTGATCAAACGATTATTCAAGAAGATCTAGAAACATTTTGTCGTAAGAATAACCACAGACTTCCATCAGAATACGCACACCTGCCTTGGGAACGAGCAGATCGTTACATCAAGAAGTTTCCCAATCGGCCTCCAGCGCAAGCATGATTCTCGTGTCGCCTATTTCCTGCGCAAGACATTTTCAGATATATTCCATCCACACTATGAAATTCTACGTAACCGGCAGATCCAGCAGTTATCCCCTTGTGCAAAGTACATTCGCTGAAATCAAAGCAAGAGGCCATCAGGTCGTTTTTGAATGGACAGATTTACCGATGATAAAACCGTACGCCAAAAATCAAACACGAGCGGCAGACTATTCAGAACAGGGTATCCAGGGAGTCGTCGATGCAGATGTGTACATCCTATTTGCCGATCGAGAAGGAAACGGAGTCTTTACGGAGCTTGGCGCTGCCCTCGCCAGTCATACAATTAAAGGCTCTCCCCGAATCTTCGCGATCAATCAAGCGAATCAGGACGGCTGCATGTTTCACTACCATCCAGCTATCTCTTGGAAGAAAAGTCTTGAAGAGATTTTTGCCGAGATAAAGCCAATCTAAAGGAGATGGTATTATTCTGTTCGAGCAGAACTTTGACGCCTCGCCCTCCTCCCCAAAAGAATCGCCACAAAAACTGCCCCGTTAATCAAGAAGATATAGAGAGGATAGGCCAGAAGCGAGACATCTAACTTGCCGACAGATAAGACGGCGAACAATCCTGCAACAGCCGACATGGCCCACGTGACCGGCGTTTCCGTGTCCGGTTCTTCGTAGGATTTGATCACCGTCAGATATCCGCCCATGGCATCGATCAAGGTTGTGAGATAAACAGCGACCACGGGCTGCCGAGTAAAATACCAAACGACGAGTGTTAGAGCAGAGGCGATCAGGGTCAAAATATCTCTTTTCAAAAGCCCACCGTAGCCATGCTTGATAGATAGCAAGAAGACGACAATCACTCCAATCCCCTGTACTCCCGGTAGCCAAAGCGAGTGCGTTGCTCCGATCGCGAGATTTGAGAAGAATCCCATCGCTGTTAAGGCAGACCAAATCAACCACGAAGCACGTTCTGGTTTTACGTGTCCTTTGATAATTCCTCTGACGTAGGGAACATAACAGAGAGCACTCAGAATACCGGAGAGGAGGCCGAAGACGCTTAAAACAGTATTACTGAGCATGATCAGAACTCTAACGAATGATCGAGATTTTGTCTTGTCGTGTTTTTAGAAACCACGACCATTCCTCAAACGACACAAAACCGTATCCGTCGCTTCTCGAACTATTCCCGTCCCACGCGAGAGGCTGAGCGGAGCAAGAATATCGGTTGCATACCTCTCTTGAAGACGAACTACCGCTCGCTTGGTCGCCGAGCCAAAAAATCCTGTCACCAATCTCTCAGGGTAGATCGTGGCACCTTGTGCTGCCAGGATTCTTTGCAGCATCTTCACTCGCTGCCCAACACTGCCCTGTTTCAATACCCCCAAAGACAGACACTTTGCCGTCGAAGAAGGATCTTGAGTAGAACGCGCGATCGAATCAGGCGCGCGAGGTGCTTCAAGCGTAATGACACGCGAGAGAAGCGGAGAATACTCGCCAGCTAAAGAATAATATTTTAGATAGACCGTGTACGTTCCTGGACGTTCGGGTAAGGAATAGAAGAAAGATGATGTGGCATGAGTGAAGGGAAATATTCCGTCTTTCGCAAAAGTGGGGTCGAGAGAAATCACATAGCCACGCACCGTTCGTGGGTCGGCGTTTAACGCAAGAGAGACAAGGGGTGAGGTCGTTGTCGCCACACCGCTGTTCAGTTCAAAGGAAGGGGGCGCTGGAATTCCCTGCTTTAAGAAAATCATCGGTTGAACTGGCAAAGAACCAACTGCGCCGCCTCCCGTTGGAAGAGGTGGTGCGACCACGATACTTGATCCGATCCGTAATCGATTCGCACGAGTAAACGTAAGCGTAAAATCCAGTACGTCCCCGATGCGAAGACCACCAAACGAAACAGTATGACGAACCGGATCAATCACAACACTACAGGAGTGACAAGCTGGCAAAGTAGACGAATATGCTCCAGTCTCAGCCGTGAGGAGCGTTTCAACTAAATCCGTTACTTGAAATGAATAGACAGCGTCAGTAATGGTCGTCCGCTGAGCGAGAGGGCGGACTTCGGTCAAACAGAGATTTCCGCCGTCGGTAATGATCCAGTTCTGAGGCGTACCTGTGAGCTCTCCCCGTGCTTCGGTAGCACAATAGGTACTTGATCCCGCATGAAAAGTCACTGACGGCTGAACCGTTTGCGCAGACCAAGAAGTTAACAGAAGATCATAATTTTCCAACGACAGCTCCCCTCCTTCGAGCATCTCACTCATGGTCGTTACCTGCTCAATATTCCATTCGCTTAGATCTTGATTGAAAGAAGTAGCGTGATAAAACAACCCCGCCATATTCGTGACCTGTGACGTGTCCCACGAACCAATATCCTGATTAAAAGCGCCATCTCCATAGAACAATCCATTCAAACTTGTGACATTTGAGATATCCCAATCACCAATATCTTGATTAAAAACGGGATTCCCATAAAACATCGCAGCAATATTCGTCGCTCCAGACATATCCCAGTTTCCAATAGCCCCGTTAAAACGTGTATCTTGAAATGTCCCAAGAAATGTCGATATGTGACTCACGTCCCAATCTTCAAACCCTCCGCTCACATTCGTCGAGCGAAATGAATAGGTCAAATCAGTGATTGCCGACAAATCTGGAGCATCAGATGCCAAAATTTGAAGGTTCGTACAACCAAAAAATGCGCCTCCCATGACCGCCCACGGATTCGTCCCCCACTGATCTACAGACAAAATCTTTTCACGATCACCCGCCAAGATGAATCCAATTCCTGGGAATGTCCCACTGACACTGACGGTATATGTTCCCGGAACCGCGTACTCATGTGTTGTACTTGCCGTTAGTCCTGAGCTATACGTACCGTCACCCCAGCCCACATTATAGTTATAGACTTGGCCGTCATAGACTGGGATGCGTATTTCATCTGTATCGGTAACTCCTGGATTATCCGTCTTCCAGGTTGTAATAAATTCACCTGCCGCTTGAACAGAAGAAATCGGCAGGAACACGTAGACAGCACCAAAGAAAAGGAGAAACGACAAAAAGAACTGAAGACAGCGCTTCATCATGAATGGATCATATCATGAGATGAGCCACGAAGGCATCGACGGTTAAAGCGACTATTGCCCATCTAGCTCATTCAGCGCTACCATCTGATCAAGCTATGAAATTCACCTCCATCCTCTCCATCGTTGGGAAGATTCTCCTGACGCTACTTCTTGTCATGCCTATCTTCGGAACGCTTGGCATTTTTCCAGCACCAACACCAGACATGTATCAAACGCCACAAGCGTTTCAGTTTGTCGATCTCTTGATGAAGAGCAAATACATCATGGTAATTGACGCGCTCGTCTTCCTGGCTGCTATTATCTGTCTCTGGACGAAGCGCACAGCTCTCGCCGCTCTTCTGCTCTTGCCGATCACGATCAACATCGTTGGCTTCCACGCCTTTCTCGATGGTGGCCCATTCACAGCAGGAGCTATCATGGGGAACGTTCTCTTCGTGTTGAACTTAGCCTTCCTCTGGCAGCAACGCGCTCAGTACCGGACACTTTTCCAGAAGCACAGCTAATCTAGATCAACGTAGACAGGTACATAAAACCGCCTCTTCAGGCGGTTTTATGATGCGAATGTTTTTTTGAAATTACTCCTTCTTCTTAGGTTCGTTCTGCTCGATAAAATGCACCATCCCTTGACTGAATACCTTTGCCAGACCGACACGGTAGTTTTCGTAGTAAGCCGTGAAGCGTGGATCGTCGACGTACATTTTGGCCAGACCACGATACATCTCGTAGTTTGGTTCGTACCACGTACTGAGCGACTTGAAATGCTCAGCAATCAAAACCTGGAATTCAGGACTCGTCGCTCCTTTATCCATCGTCGTCGCCACTTTCTTCATAAAGATATCTGAATCCTGCTTATACTTTTCGTAATCCGCTTTTGTCATTTTCGCAGCACGTTCCATGGATTGCTTGTATGCCTCTGTGTTGCCCCAGCGGCCTTTCACCTCATCTGCATACTGCTTAATCGTCTCTTCGCCGAAGGTGTCATATAACTCCTGCATGTCTTGGTCATTCATAGGTTTCGCTTGTTCTAATTTCTGAAGAGTAAGATCAATCGTTTTCATAAGTCCAGACAATCGTTTCCGTTTCAATTCAATCAAGGCTCGCTGATCACGCAACGCCCGACGCATATCGAAGGTCTGAGCAGACATGATTCGCTTGATGTCTTCCACTGAAAAATCCAACTCGCGAAAAAAGAGAATTTGTTGCAACAACAAAAGCTCACGTTCTTCATAGACGCGATAGCCGTTCTTTTGAATGGTAGACGGCTTTAACAAACCTACTTCATCGTAATAATGAAGGGTTCGAACGCTGATGCCAGCCAACTTGGCGAGCTTGTTTACGGTATAGGGCATAGTTCAGGGAGAAAGGTGTCGACCTCACCTGAGACAGAGACTAAACTACGACGTAACGGAAGGGTCAAGAGATGGAATCATCATACTGGATCACCTGAAGCTTCTTCACCTATTGAAACGATGAAGTGAGTTCTAGTAGTAAGGTATACTTGTGCAGATCACCGTGAAGCAAATTATGCCTCCCCTACCAAAACTCCCTGCAACTGCCCGTAAACTCCTATTTGCCTTCGTCTTCCTTGGACTCGCTCAGCCGATGATCGGGACGTTTACCACGGTCTTTTTGTGGCGCCAAGGAAAAAGTTTTCCCGTCCTCATTCTCTACACTCTCGCTTTTTATCTCTTCCTGCCGCTCGGATTTTTCCTTAGCTATCGACTGGTTGGGCGAGTGACGCATCGTTTTCTCTTTCTGCTTGGCACGATCGGTGCGGGCATCATACCGCTTCTCATCATCTTCTCACCCACCTTCCTTCCAGCAGTAATCGTTTCATTCGGTGCCCTCCTTGGGATCGCGCAAGGTTTTCTTTGGTCTACCAGAAACTACCTAACGCTGAATGCAACAACAAAGAGTTCTCGCCTGCGCTTCAGCTCCATTGAATCCCTGATTGGAACGCTCTGTGGCATCATCATCCCACTTCTGATCGGCTGGAGCTTAGAACTTGGGACAAGGCTTGATTGGTTTAGCCTGCTCCAAGGCTATCGTTGGATGGGAGTCATCGGTTGTGTCTTATTGGGAATTGGAGGAATGGCTGTCTACGACCGCCAGGAACTCACTCCCAAACCGGTAGCCCTTAGGCTTTTTCCAGTCACAAGACAGTGGAAACTTCTCCGTAGCCTAGACTTCACGCAAGGGATGGTAGACGGCATGAAAAACTTGCTACCAACGATTTTGACCGTGCTTTTCATCGGAATGGAAGGAGCGGTTGGAACATTCAGTTCCATTGGAGCATTAGTTACCTGTATCAGCATCTTTCTTGTTGGGCGATACATTACCCATGGCAAACGACTTCCAGTTTTAGCCATACCACTCGTGACGGATGCTCTAGCCGGCCTGGCCGCCATTTTGCTTCCATCTCCAATCGGCATTATTGTGTTTCTCGTCGTATCCGTTGGAACAGGATCCCTACGCTGGTGGGTAACGGCGGCGACTATGTATCACGCGGTTGAAATTGAAAAACAGTTAACCGGATCAAGTCAGGAAGGACTTCTACTTGATCGAGAGTTTATTTTAGATATGGGGCGCGTTCTGGGATTAGGCTTGTTTTTACTTGCCTATCGTTTCGCACCAATCCAAGCTCCCTTTATCGCCATCGCCTTTGTGGCCCTGATTCAGCTGGTTATTTATCCGATCTGCAAGCAGCTAGATGAGGAAGCGAACAAAGTAGCGAATTAATTTTGCTTGGGATAAATAGAGACTATGGACACACTTAAAACAATTCAAAACCTGTTCGAAACAGAACGCGATATACCCTTTCGAATTCCTCTTTCAATCAGCGAAATAAATAATTGTTGCGCCGGAAAAAATATTCGCCTTAAACAAGCATTGGAAATTCTGGGTATCCCCGTTCGTTCTAGAATTTGTTGGTTTCACTGGTCAGATCTTGAACTTCCAAAAGAACTTCAAGACATTCCTCATACCGACGAGAGCAGCCATCTTTATCTTGAAATACTCATCAATGACAAGTGGTACCCATTAGACGCTTCGTGGGATAAAGGCTTGTCCTCAATTTTACCCGTCAGTGTCTGGTCGGTCCCTTTTGAGGGAACACCTGTTGGCGTACCGGCGTACAAAACGTTTTCTCCAGAGGAAAGCGAAGCGTACATGAATAGCCTCACAGATGAAGAAGCGGTAGAAGATTTACAAAAGAATGGCCAATTTTTTGAAGCATTTAACGCGTATCTAGCCAAAATACGGCAAGGATAAAAGACTGTTTTAATTTCTTTATATCTTTTCTTTTGGTATCGAAAAACATTGACAATATCCGCAGCGCTGATAGAGTTCCGTGTCCATCTGTAGGACACCTTCCGCGACTAGGAGTAAGTCGAGTAGCCCTTCTGGTAAAGGAGTGAGAACCCATGGTAGCAGATCCCCAGTTCGATCCCCAGGCAGTCAAGGAGCACGGACTGCCGTACAGGAACATCAATCCGCCCATCGCCCCCATCGTGGCTGGTGACCAGATGCTCATCATGCTCCTCAGCGACGGGGTGAGCGAGATCGCGGTGGATGTCAGCGAGAAAAGGTCGTACGACTACTGGTACGGCCGGTACTGCGCTGGTGACTACGTGTCCATGAAGCTGCGCACGCTCTCGAAAGCGTCCAAGGAGCAGTGCAAGCTGCAACCCTAGACCCACCAACGACATCCTCAACACGTCCACCTGCGGCGCCACTTGCCACAGGTGGACGTCGCATTTTATAGAAGCTCTCAAATAAAACCATCCTAATACCACATCATCACTCCCCCGTGTCCACTGCACGTCCCACGTCGGTTCTGACTGAAACTGAAGGTGTTATCACGACACTGAGCTGAAGCTCCCGCAGGGGTGATAGGGGCGACATACGGTCGTCGGATTTTATTCCCATTGACGTTGGTATAGGTCCCGCGTGGAGCAACTGGTGATGGTTTAACGGGAACTGCTTTAGGATTCGCTGCTTTTGTGGAAGTGGGCTTGATGATTGTTTGAACCGGTTTGACGGGTATCACCTTGACCTGCGTTGCTGCACTAACTTGAAAAGGTGAGAAAATACTGCTCAATGTAGCAAGCAAAACCAATCCCGAACGAAACTTCCAAAAAATATTCATACTCCTATTATAGGGTCATTTTACGCCTTTTGAGTCCAAATCGTCGATCTGATCGGATATAGCTCTATTTTATTGACTTTTTTGCAAGAAAAAGCGTAATATTTCAATCTACTTTCCCTATTTTAATAGCGGCCTCGAGAGAATAGGTTATTTTTATCCCCTTCCCTTCAGTCCGGTATTTCGCTGGACTGGCAACGCAGGAGTAGCAAAGTGGCACCTTTCAACGCAACGACGATCAAATTTCTCGGACAGGCCTGCGTGTTCGTCGAGGCAGGCGACGTACGGATCCTCTCCGATCCCTGGTTCAGCGGAGCGGCACACGTAGGCAGCTGGATCCCGTTCCCGCTGCTCGAAGGAGCCGCTCAACAGGAACTGCTCGCGCTCGCCAAGAGCGCGAGCCACATCGTGCTGAGCCATCAGCACGATGACCACTTCGACCTGGAGTTTCTCTGGGGACTGCCTCCCGGCAAGGAGATCCTGGTCGGCAACTTCAGGAGCACCCGCTTCCGGGATTCCCTCCTCGCTCTCCGTGTGCGACATCGCGTGACCTTTCTCGAGGATGGTGAGGTTCACAAGCTGACGGACGGCGTCACGCTGCAGCTGTACCTGGAACGCCCGGCGTTCCGCACGAACTCCGTCATCGTGATCGAAACGCCTGATGGGCGGATCGTGAACGCGAACGACTGCGGACTCGATACGGCCATGCTCGAGCGCATCGCCGCACTGGGTCCGAGCAGTCTGTTCCTCTACACCCTGAACTTCGCGGCCAACGGGTATCCATTCCCGTATCTGCGAAGTGATCAACCGGATCGTCTGGCGAGGATTCAAGCCGTACGAGACGAGATCGTCGCCAAGTTCGCACAGGCGATGACGATTCTTCAGCCGAACCAGTCGATCGCTTTCGCCGGGCCTGTAACGTTCAGCGACGAGCTGAACAATCGACTGCTCAACCACCCCGAAGCCCTCGACTGGCGCAAGATGGTCGCAGAACTCGGCCACATCGGTTCGATCAGCTGGCCGGCACCGGGCTCGGTTCTGGAGCTCGAGAAAAACCACCAGCGCTGGACAAAGTCCGTGGGCTGGGAAGGCTTCCTCGAAGCCGCTCAGAGCCACCAGGCTATGGAGGCACCGACGCACATCATCTGTACGCCCTGGAGCGACGAAGGATTCACGGCCAGCGTGGAAACGTTCGTGCAGCGTCGAGCTGATCTCTTCCGACGCCTGGGGGTCTCGCCGCGTACGCTTCTCGTCCTGAGCGCAGTCGCCTCGGTCAAGGACGTCGAGCAGGGACCGGTTCTCTGGCACCATCTCCTCAATTTCGGTGTGCGGACGACCGGGCATCGACGCATCGTTGCACACATGCCCTTTCAGGAGCCCTACCTGCAGATCACGGCCGCCCAGGATGATCTGGCCGCGTTCATGCGGGAAGACATCGACTACGACCACCTCATGCTGTCGTATCGTGCAAGGTTCACGCGCGTCCCGGATGAGTTCAACTCTGACCTCCACAATGTTCTGCGTTTCGGCCACGACGAAGGCGCCTCGGACGCGCTGGCCCAGTGGACATACGCTCAACAAAGAGCACAGCCGGCGGCCACGATCACCGTACAGGTACACGGACAGGCGCTCGCTATTCCAGCCGCTTGTCCGCATGAAGGACGGGCCTGGGGTCAGGCTGACGTCGACCAAAACGAGCGCACGATCACCTGCCCTACCCATCGCTGGAAATTCGAACTCGATTCAGGTAGGTGCGTGGTGGGCAGACGAGACTGCGGCCTGTACCAGCTCGGACGCAAGCCCTGAGACACACGCCTTCTTCAACTCAACTCTTTCCGCACTCGCGGCAGCGCACCAGCTTTTCTTGCTTGTCCCTGCTTCGGGTGCGTTGTTGTTTTTTGTTTTACTCGTAACGCACTATTTAGTGCGTTGGATCTTCTCCAAATACTCGGTAGTCAACCGTAAGTTCTTCGCCTGGTTCTATATCGCGTAACGCCACATCTTGCCCATCGTCTCCTTCATGCGCACCGATCGTACCAACATTAGGAGAAACAGAATGATTGGTAAAACGATGTCCATCAGCTGCCACTACATATCCATTTAGCTCAGGACTCCAATACCCATAGTGATCAAAAAACGATTTCCCTACTTCTGAAAGATCGTCGTACGCTTCACGACGCAGCAAAATATCAATTCCCACATCAAATTTCCAAATGAGTGCTCCTTTAGATATTTTTTGATCCGCAAATAGCCCTATTCCATGCGTCGGGCTTGGCTTGAGAGTGGTTTTTATGTACAACATGGCTCAATAGTATTCAATGAAATCTTTCTGGTAAACATACGATCCAAACTATGGTATCTCTCTATCAAACACAAGACTTCGCGAAATTCTGGAACAACAGAGCTGGAGATGATGGCGAACCCTACAAGAGATATGTGCTTGATCCAATCATGTTAAAGAAACTTGGACCAATCAACGGGAAAGTCATTTTGGAACTCGGTTGTGGGAATGGATATTTAGCGAAGACATTCTTGAAACAACAACCAAAGAAAGTAATTCTGACGGATCTTTCAAAGTTCAATCTGATGCATACAGCTGAGAAAATAACTGATAGACGAGTAGAAATAACAAGAATGGACGCGACTCGTGCTTGGCATATTCCCGACTCATCTCTTCATTACATCTATTCGAACATGATGTTGAATGAAGTAAAGAACATCAAAACACCTATTCAGGAAGCCTATCGCTGTTTGAAACCGAAAGGACAATTCATCTTCTCCATTACCCATCCGAGCTGGGATCTATTCAACTATGCTCAGGAGTTAGCAGGAAAACCATCAGCCAAGATGAAAGGCTTGAAAGGCTATTTTGAACGTAGCTTCGCCTCATTTATCATGAAAGGTCAAGAAAAAGAGTATTCTGTTTCCCACTTTCACAGACCCCTGTCTGATTATTTTCAAACGCTAAAGAATGTGGGGTTCGACATCGAAGATATCATCGAACCACAGCTGAACGCTGCGCTATTAAAACATCATCCTCGCTTTGCTTCATATAAAGACCATCCTGTTGGTTTGATATTTTCGTGCAGCAAGAGTTAATCTAACTTTATTAGAGAGAATTTCTTTCGTATTTTCAGAGGAAATATGAAGGAATAAAATAATGTATTTACTTTCTTAGCAACCCAGTATACCATCTCTCTTGGCTCTTTTCGCGCATTGGAGGCGCAAAACATGGTAGAACAACCTGATAAAATCTCTGCAGTCCACGAGCGGGAGATCACTGACATGGTCGAGCAACGCATGAAGGTCCTGTTTCCAAGGAGACATCCGGAGCGGTTCGACACCTTCCTCTTCGTACTCGTCATGACGTTGATACTGGCGAGCGGTACGATCATCGCACGCTACGTGATCTGCGCTCTGATCCTCCCGTTCGCACTCGTCCGCCTCGGCTACGAATACGAGACCTACTTCAGGGCATACCAACAGCGACGAGAGGCTGCGTGGGATACCCTCAAGAGCCAGCTACTCCTGCTCCTGATGAGCGGCAACGTCATCGGCTACCTGCTGGGCGATTTCGAACATCTGTTCGCCATCATCGGTCTCACAGGCATCTACCTCTGGCTCGAGCGCAAGCGGCGCACGGGCTGATCAGAAGCAACACCTCCACATCACACCCACCGCGGCAACCCACTCGCCGGAGGTGGGTGCTGCATTTTATACGAGATAAGCTGTATACTATCTTCCGCAGGTTCCTTACTCATGCTAGATCTTTTCCTATGGCCAAAGGCGATTCCCCGCGCAAAGAAGTGAAGAAACCAAAGAAGAACAAGAAGAAGTAGTTAGGCGTGACAAGAAAGGTCGGAACGTTTTTTGAACAATGTTCCGACCTTTTGTATTATCGCGCAAAACCTAAAGTGCTTCTTGGATCTTCGTAATTTGAAACTTCAAACTCTCTGGCGACAATCGTTCAAGCGCTTTATAGCGTTCCGGCGATTGCAAAATTTGGAATGGGCTTTGCATCTCTCCGTCAAATCTTGGGACGAGATGAATGTGAAGATGCGGAATCGTTTGACCAGCCGATACTCCAATATTAGAAAAGACATTTAAACCGGTGCTTGAAAAAGCTCGTTGTAACACTTGCGAAAATCCCCGTACCAGCCCCATCAAAGCCGACCCCTCATCCGATGTCAGTGTTATAAAATCAGCGTGATGCTTCTTGGGCAAAATCAAGATATGACCACGAGAGAGCGGACGGCGAGCGTGGATAACGAAGGCTTCAGACGTTTCCTGAATGATCTGAGCAGCAAAACCTTCACGATCACAAAACGGACAAGTAGTTTCCCGGGGCATAGATAGGGAGAAGTATAAGACCTGAAAATGCTCCTGTCTAAATGATTTTGCTACTTGAAGACCGCATCCTGAGATGGACCTTCAAGTAAGAAAGTCTGGGATGCGGTCTGTGTTTGCAGCGTAAGTGCGTTGTATCGACAATGTTCTGCTAAGAACCGGTCAGAATCTGTCGGGCGAGCCGGTCGAGATCGGCTTGCTGTTCGCTGATGGGAGCACCCGTGTCGATCGATCCGACGACGTAGTCGAACCTCTTCGGCCGCCACGTGCCACCACCCACCGAACTCCAGTCGCAGTGATGCGGAGTACGCCGCGTGAACTCGAACTGCTTCACGTCGGCCGGGGTGACCGTGTGCCTCGGAGTCGATCGCTTCAGGGCAGCGGTGCAGTAGAAGCTCCCAGGCAGGTAGGCGGTCGAGCCGATCCGACTGATCATGGTCAGGTGGTCACAGACAGCCTGAACGAAGAACACCGGGGCCAGACCCCCGACCTTGGCGATCAGGCTGGCGCGTTTGGGGGTACTGACGAAGTCGGAGTCGATGATGACGCTTCCGCCCCGCGACAGGATCTCGAGCGCGATGTTCTCGGCGATCAGGCGAGTCAGGTCGAAACGCCCTCCCCGTTCGCCAAGCTCGACCCGGATGGCATCCCCTTCGATGATCGTCGCTCCGATGCGCTTGGCGAGAGCGCGCGCCACCATCGACTTGCCGCTTCCGATCAGTCCGACCATTCCGACGACCTTCGGACAGGGCGAGGCCTCGTAAGACCGGAGCGTGGCCGTGACAGCGGCTTGTGCTTCGAGCTCGGCGGCGGTCAGTGTTTCGCTCGAATGAACGAAGCGAGACACCAGTTGGGGGAGAACGCCCCTCGTAACCAATCGATCGAACAAAGACATGCGGCACCTCGTGTGAGTTGTGAGCCAGAACCCGCACAGACCAACGGATCAATGCGGTGTTTTGACTGGTTTTTTTAGCAAAAAATAGACTTTTTGTCAATTTTATAACTATAGAAAAATATCTACTGTATTCGGCCGTCTTTGAGCGATACCTCTTTTGATTTTTACGATCTAACTAAATAGTTCGTAACAAAACGGTGAATGTACTTTCTTTTTTACAATTTCTCTAAAAATAGCTTGAACAGCTGACGCTGAAACAAAGCAAAGCGCTCACTCTCCACGATCCAAGCAGCCTCTGCTTCAAAATCAATAAAAGCCACTTTATTAGCGTAGATAATTTGCGTAATATTATATTCAAATACATCAAAATTCTGTGGTACTACTTTGACTGATCGCTCTGGTTGTTTAGGCTTACTTTGAGCAGTAACGTTGTTTGTAATCACAAACTTCTCAATCTCTCGTTTCTCACAGACACGTTCAAAATAGGCTTTGGGAAGGTAAACATCTTGTTTTTTGTAATCTCGTGGAGACTCATAGCGAAAAAAGACTTCTCCTTTTTTCAAAGAGCGCAACAGATCATTATAAACTTCGGTAATTCCTGTTTTTCCCACAAAACAGCGCACAATCGGCTGCAATCTTCGTTGTGAAAATTTCTCAGTTAACGTAGGGAGTATCTCATCTAATACTTCTTGCTTTTGAGCCATAACGTTACGCAAAGTCTGAGGATCTTCGGGTAGATAGATCGTTCGTTTGCCTTTCTGCACCGAAGACACGCTCCCCTGTTTTTGCAGCTCCTTTAAAGCCAAGGCAACAATCGCACGATGCAGAGCCGTCTCTCGGGCGAGATCGGAAACCGATCCAGAACCAATCAAAAGTAATGAATAATAGACACAGCTCGCTTCTTCGGAAATACCAGCCGACATGATCTGCTGAATCATTTTTGCGTTTGTCATATTTTCTGACATATTTCAAGTGAATTAAACACCCTATTTATACAGGTATTATCTAACATGGGGTTATTTATTTGTCACTTTTTTTTACATTTTACTTAACGAAATTTCATTTTCCTGTACAGTCATTTCGACGCACGGTGCGTCAAGGAGGTCCTTATGGACGGTCATGCTCTCATCATCGGTGGTTTCGGTGGACTCGGTTCCGCCCTCGCGCACGAATGTGGTCAACGCAAGGTCATGCCGATCGTCACGAGTCGCATCCACCGTGAGACGCCGACGGAACTGGCACGCTGCGGAGGAACGGCGGTGCAGATGGACGTCACGGATGAAGGTTCCGTTCGACGCTGTGTGAACCAGCTGGATCTGCTGCTCAGTCAGATCAAGTACGTCTTCTACACGCCCGGCGTCAGGCTGCAGGGCACGCTCACGGATCACACGCCCGAAGACATCCAGAACACGATCGACGTCTGCCTGACAGGTCTGATCCGGGTCATGCGGGCGCTGCTCGATCGCAAGACGACGCCCTGGCATATGATCCCGATCATCTCAACAACGGGCTGGAGGGTCCGCGACGACGAGACGGCCTACGCGGCCGTCAAGGCCGGTGCCGCGCACGCGGCGCGCGGCTTCTACCGGGAAATGCGCGCCGCACTCCCGTCCTGCCGCGTGCTCGTCGCCCATCCCGGCGGCATGCGGACCAACTTCTGGCGGGGTAGCGTCGTGGACACCAAGTCCTTCTTCGATCCAGCCCTCATCGCCAAGCTCCTCTGCAATGAGATCGAACGACAGGAAACCGGCGACGCGCCGCCGCTCCACGAGGTGCATTACCTGCGCAGCGCGAACGGAGAACCGAACATCGAGTTCGGACCGAAGGCGCCCCTGTACTGAAGACCACTCTATACCCGCCCACCTGCGACACCACTCGTCACCGGTGGGCGTCGCGCTTTTCATGTATTGGAGCTATCATGCTCAGGCATATGAACCCTACAAAACGACGTAAAACCGTAGGTCTCGCACTCGGCAGCGGTGGTATTCGTGGCCTAGCGCATGTCGGCGTTATTCGATCCTTGCTGAAACACAACATTCCGATCGATTTTATCGCCGGTGCGAGTATCGGTGCCTGGGTTGGAGCACACTATGCGCTATTTCAAGACCTTGAACGGTTGGAAGAATTCACGGTGAATAAAAAGGAAGAGAAGCTAGGCATCTTGTTTGAACCTTCATTTAAGGGTGGCTTTATTGGTGGAGAACGGACTCGAAAGCTTCTGACGGAATGGTTGGAAGACGCTTCTTTTGAAGAAACAAAAATCCCTCTATCGGTCATCGCCACTGATCTCTATAAACGCGAGTCAGTGGTCTTTTCAAGCGCCGCTCTCGTGCCAGCGGTTCAAGCAAGTATGGCGATTCCTGGACTATTCAAGCCCGTTACCTATCATGATCGTGTCTTGATCGACGGAGGGGTTACGAATCCAGTTCCTAGCAATATCGTGAAAGAGATGGGTGCAGATATCGTGATCGCTGTCAGTCTCGATCGAATTCCAGGAGATACAGAAATACCGATCAAAAGACTGGGTATGTTGGCCGTCGCCAACCGAACGATTGAGATCATGCGCTACTATCTAGCCAATAACTGTATTCATTCTGCTGATATAATCGTAGAGCCATTAGTTGAGCATTACGCCAGTTGGGGACAATACTTCAGAAAGGATGTTGGTTTGGAGGTTGTTGCAGCAGGAGAACAAGAGATGGAGAAACACATTCCTCAACTCAAGAAATTGTTGGCAAAGACTTGAACCGTGGAGTAGGTTGTCCGTGTTCGTGTCTCGACTCTCTTAATCCTAAATAAGACTTTTATGCCAAACCGCGTTGGACACTTTGAGATTCATGCCGATAACCCAGAACGTTGTGGGAAATTCTATAGCGATGTCTTTGGTTGGCAGATTGAAAAATGGGAAGGTGGCCAGATGGAATACTGGATGGTCATGACCGGTCCTCGGGAGGAAGCTGGTGGAATCAATGGTGGCATCATGCGCCGCCCTTGCCCCGCTCCTGCACCCAGCGGCACGGCCACAGCTTACGTTTGCACAATTGTAGTCGACCACTACGATGAGATGGCTGAGAAAATCCTAGCCGCCGGTGGAAAGGTCGCCATGCCAAAGTTCGCTCTAAAAGGTATGGCTTGGCAAGGTTACTTCATCGACACAGAAGGCAACGCCTTCGGTCTCCATCAAGCCGATACCAACGCCGCCTAAGCACCAACAGAAAAAAGGAAAAAACACCGCCCATGATGGGCGGTGTTTTTCGTACCGAATCAATTACCTTGTAATTTCCTTACAATCTTTTGAATTTGAGCTGCTGTGAGTACTCGTCGGTCTTGAGAGCTATTTACAATCGGAATATCTACGTCGGGTATAACGTGGATGTGCAAATGAGAGATCGATTTCCCCACCCCATCCCCATCTCGTAACAGAATAGTATAACCAGGATGGCCATTTTCAGTTAAACGCTTGCCCGCCCATCTGATCAAGCGTATGCAATCCACAATATCGAGCAATTGCAAATCAGCCACGTTTTTAACATGACGCTTAGGAATCACAAGCAGTTGATCGGCTACATAAGGCGCTTTCGCAACCGTCAACATGGCTCGCGTATTTGCTCGGACAATGACCGTTCGGTCCAAGGCTTCTCGCTCACAGAAAGGGCAACCGTCATCACTATTCTTCAAAAAAGTACGATATTGCATGCGCAATGATTAATAGAATGTCTGAAAACCTTCCCGACCTCAAAACCGCTTCTCCTGTCCCTTCGCACCCTTGCGATTGACCCACCAATCTTCGTTCTTGGCCAAAATCCACCAATCCGACGACTCAGTCTCAAGAATCATCGCTGCCAACGCTTGCCCCTCGGGAGTTTTGAGACGCTTCACAGCCGAAGGAATCCATCTGAGCGCGCGTGGATTCCCAATATCCGCTTCCTCTTTCAAAGAAGCGATGAATTCCAACTGATCGGCATCTTTCACAAGTTGTGATTCACGCGTCTCACGTTGCTTGTATTCTTCTAAACGCTTGAGAATATCTGGTCCGAACGGAACAGAAGCCGTCATCTCATCAATTGCTTTTGCTTCATCAGATTCAGCATATTGCTGATGAACATAATTGAGATCACTCGTACGCGCCTCAGCAAAATCATGAAACAAAGCCATGAGGACCATCCGCTCAATCGCGACATCCCCCGCCATATTTCCCAAAGCGTAAGCGATGAATGCCACCCGACTCGTATGTTCAGCCACGCTCTGCTCGCCGTGTCCGAGTAATGGATGGTAGCTACGCGGGGTCTTCGCCAATATACCCGCCTCAAACACAAAATGGGCGACCTGTTTCAGTTCAGAAGACTCCATATGCTCCACACGATAGACCTCGCGTCAGAGCCAAGTCAAAAGATCAGAAAAGGTGGCACGTCATGGTTCATGTGCTTTACTATACCTACGGCAGGAAGCTTACCCCACCTTCTTTTTCAAGTATGAACCCTCTCTACCAGTTTACACTCCCCTTGTTCGTGAAACAGTTGACC
This sequence comes from Patescibacteria group bacterium, assembly GCA_018061755.1. Taxonomy (GTDB): domain Bacteria; phylum Patescibacteriota; class Patescibacteriia; order 2-12-FULL-60-25; family 2-12-FULL-60-25; genus JAGOTP01. The sequence goes on from JAGOTP010000003.1 coordinate 66,455, forward strand.
GCTTTGGATGGAATCCTTGTAAAAGCTCAGAACTTCGTGAAGGAACAGGGCTTATCAGAAGCTGATCTTCTCGAAAAACGCCTCGCCCCTGACATGTTTCCTTTGAAAAAACAGATCCAGATCGCTTGCGATAATGCCAAAGGAGCAGCTGGTCGTTTGTCAGGAACAGAGATTCCAGTTCACGCGGATGATGAATCTTCATTCGAAGAATTGCGTGCTCGTATTCAAAAAACCCTGGCATTTGTTGCAACAATTTCTGAAGGCAGCTGTGCGGATGCTAATGAACGCCACGTGGTACTGCCTTATGTCCCCGGTAAGTACCTAAACGGCTTCGACTATGCTCGTGAATACGCCATCCCAAATTTCTTCTTTCACGTCGTAACTGCCTACGGTATTTTGCGCCAAGCGGGCTTAGCGATTGGAAAAACTGACTATATGGGTGCACTTCCTTTCAAAGACGGAAGCTAGTTAGACAAACAACAATCTCCTACAAACAAAAGCACCCGACCGCGACGGGAGCGAGAGAGTGCTCTTGTCGCGACGGGTGTTAGATCCCCTCCGTGCGTAGGGGCTTGGCTTAGGATACAGAGCGTCCCAGAGCCAACAGAGATTCCATATCTGCGTCGGTCGGAGGTTCGAGTCCCTCGCCACCGAACTCGGCGAACACGGCCGTGATGTTATCAACGCCCCCTTCGAAGTTGGCGAGATCGACGAGAAAATCGGCCGTGGACTTTCCACCATAGTAGCCGTTACACGAACGACCGAGCACAGCTTCGATCCCAGGATACGGAACCATTTCCGTCAGGCCATCCGTTGCGAGCAGCAGCTTATCCCCCCGGCGGAGATCGATCTGAGTCACATCCGGTCTCATATCAATGCGTCCAACAACCCGCAAAACAACATTCCTCCGATGATAAGTCGCCGCCTGAGCAGGGGTCAGCTGCTTCGAATCGAGCAACGCTTGAACGAGGGTATGATCTTTCGTCACCCGGACGAGGCATCCTCTGCGAAGCAGATAGATCCGACTGTCACCGATATGGGCAATCGTCAGCCGTGACCCGATCGCCAGAGCAGCAACGATCGTTGTCGCCATCTTGCGGCGCTGAACATCAGCCTTAGCCGCATCACAGAGACGTAGATTCGCCTCTTCGACTGCCCAGCCAAGACGTTCGCATGCCGCATCTGCTCCCGCGAAAGCGGTGTACCGTTGCAGAGCATCAGCCGTCATCTGGATCGCGAACGCGCTGGCTACCTCTCCCCCCTCTTCACCACCCATTCCATCGGCGGCGAGAAGGAGGCAACCCTGCGGACTCAAGACAAATTTCTGCACCAACCCAGTGAGCCTCGTGTCCGTACTGACATCCGCGATGAGGAACGCATCTTCATTGGTTTCACGCACGCATCCAGCATCCGTTGCCCCACAAACCGTAACTGTGATTTCGTTCGAGCTCGTCATGGCGCTCTTCCCTCTTGTACAGTGTTTAGATCCGGCCAAAGGTGTGCTCATGCGTCGTCACAAGCACGCATTAAGCAGGATCAATCACATAGAAAGAACTCATCACCTTAGAATATTCTATTGGAATTGTCAATCAATAACCGTTACTTCTTTTTTATCACTTTTGAAGTCTCTGGGAATTTTGCTGGTGACATCTGCCTGTCTTTCGCATAGTAAAACCAGGCTCGTCCCGTCGCATCTCCAAATACAATTCCCGTTGGACGAATAGTGAGTACGTCGAAGGTTTTCAGATCTGGTTTTTGTTCTTCCGGCAGATAGGCGAATAATTTAATTATATCGGTAGCGCTTCCATCCTTTGGATCAATGATCTGTAACTCCGTTGGAATCTTCCAGCCGCGCTCATGCATCCCTTGTCGTCTCGTCAGGATCAAATTCGTACTCGTACTCTCAGAGAGCAGATCAAACGTTAGATCAAAACTCTTCCCATCTCCCTTGGCAGTCTTGAATTGCAAACCCGATCCACGGGTACCCGTCATCTCTATACTAAGCTTTTGGCTTTTGATATCACTGACTTTTTGCCACAAAAATGCCTTGGTCGGCTTAGGCACCTTGATTTGTACTACGTTTTTATCCCAACGTTTTATTTGTTCCTTTTTGAAAGCAGCTGCGCTTACCTTGTCCGCCTTGAGTGAAAACAAACCCAAGGCAGATACCACCGATCGTTCTGTCTGACCGCCCGTCACACCCATTCCAACAAGCAGATCTCCATTTGCATACAGCGCACTTGAGCCACCGCCATCAAACATCATCGCCGACTCAAGCTCTGGATACTTACTCTTCAAAAAGGCGCCTAAGGAAGAACCACCTCGGCCAAAAGCGGGATAAGATTTACCCGCCACGACAATCAGATAGGCCGTTTTTCGATCTTTCGAGATGGCGATGGCCGTTCGAGCGTTTTTCCCTACCCGCCGTTCCCATTGTGTGTATTCATCGAAACTTTCTTTGCTTGCCTCCGTCAGAATCTCCCCATTCGCAAGAAACATCGGTCCCGCACCAAGCGCTTGTTGCGGTATACAC
>JAGOTP010000030.1 GCA_018061755.1 Patescibacteria group bacterium
ACATCGATCATCAGAGTCGACTTTCCGGAACCAGAGACACCCGTAATCGCCACAAAACGCTGGAGCGGAATTTTGACGGTCACGTTCTTCAAGTTGTTCTCCGTCGCTTTGACGATCGTGATGTGCTGCTTGCCATCGCCACGACGCTTGGTGGGATAGGCGATCTTTTTGTCACCACGCAAGTAGGCGCAGGTCGTGCTATTTTTATCCTCTAAGATTTGTGGCATCGCGCCTGCGGCAACCACATGTCCACCATGAACTCCCGCCCCCGGACCGATGTCGACCAAATAATCAGACGCACGGATTGTGTCCTCATCGTGCTCAACAACAATGATCGTGTTACCGATGTCACGTAGCTTTAATAACGTATCAACAAGTTTGGCGTTATCACGCTGGTGAAGCCCAATCGTCGGCTCATCAAGCACATACAACGCGCCAACCAAACGAGAACCAATCTGAGACGCGAGACGAATACGTTGCGCCTCACCACCAGACAGCGTTCCGGCCGTGCGATTCAAGGTCAGATACTCGAGACCGACATCCAACAAGAAGGACAAACGCCCAACGATTTCACGTAAAACAGGTTCGGCAATGGTTTTGTGTTGTTTGGAGAGCTCGAGCCCAATCGTGAAATCTGCCGCCTGATCGATCGGCAAGTTACACACCTCAACGATATTCTTATCATTGATCTTTACGTGGAGGGCTTCCGTTCGCAACCGTTTCCCATGACAGGCTTCACAAATCTCTTCCGAGAAGAGCTCTTTCACGCCCAATCCATTACAGCTCTGACAGGCGCCGTAAGGTGAGTTGAACGAAAAAAGACGAGGCTCGATCTCTGGAAAGGCGAAGCCATCATCTGGACAAGAAAAGCGCGCCGACATTAACCGCTCAGTTCCATCGTCGAGAATTGCGCGTACCGTTTGATTCCCACGATCGACGGCGATCTCAATCGCTTCGGCTAAGCGAGATTGTAATGCTTTATTTCCTTCAACCGGCCAGCCTAGCGGAATACGATCAACAACCAAATCAATCGAATGCTGCTGGTAGCGCTCCATCGGCACGACTTCGCGCAACGAATAGAACTCTCCATCCACGCGCGCTTCTAAAAAGCCGGCTTCATACAAATCCTGCAACAACTGGTGATACTCCCCTTTTCTTCCTTGAACCACGGGCGCCAAAATCGTGAGCGTATCGTTGAAGGCGGCTTTTTTGCCTTTTTTCTTGGCTGGCTCTTCTGTATGCAGTGCGATGGTTTGCTTCAAAAGTGAATCCACCATCTCATCGACGCTCATCTTCTGAATTGGTTTTTCACAAATCGGACAAAACGGCTTTCCAACGCGCGCGAACAGCACGCGCAGATAGTCATAGACCTCCGTGATCGTCGCTACCGTAGAGCGTGGGTTAGCCGAGTGCGCTTTTTGGTCAATTGAAATAGCCGGTGAGAGCCCTTCGATTTCATCCACATCCGGCTTATCCATCTGACCCAAGAACTGACGGGCGTAGGAAGACAGGGATTCCACGTAGCGGCGCTGTCCCTCGGCAAAAATCGTATCAAACGCCAACGACGACTTACCGGAACCGGAAAGGCCCGTAAATACAATCATCTTGTTTCGTGGGAGCTCCAACGAAATATTTTTGAGGTTATGCTCACGCGCCCCTCGGATCACAATTTTATCTTGCATAGCAGGTGTTCTATATTTGTTCTAGTTTAACCGGGATCGGCTTGCTTGTCGAGAGAGGGTCTGGGATCCTACGGAGCAGAATCTATGCCTTCACGTACCCCACTCTTTGATACCGCCCTCCAACAGACACTCCATGAACTCCAACCAGGGAAGCGAATCTGTCCAGAAAGTGGTCAACCTTGGGAGCTAAGCGTAGAGGATATCGCTCGTTCGCGGAATCTCCAAACGCCGCCCTCGCTGCTCGCGCCCTCTGTTCGTCTGCTGCACATGCGCGTTTTCATGGGTGGTCCCGATTTTTATCTTCGGAAGACCGGGGCACAATCACTCATCACTAGCTACGACCCCGAGAGCCCCCTCTCACTACTCTCGCCGGCGGACTGGAATATACAACAGCTGAATGACGGTTTTTTTGCCTACGCTCGAATGGTCGATCTCGATCGCTCATTCTTTGACCAATGGTACGAGTTTTCGCTATCCGTTCCGCGCCCCGCCCTCCTTCAAGATGGGAAAAGTGAAAATAGCGATTGGTCCGCCTATTGTGCCACGGTAAAAAATGAGTACTACGGCTACAGTTCGTTTGCCGGCGAAAACTGTTTATATTGCGAATATGGTTATCTCGACAAAAATTGTTGCGATGTGACCGGTTCTGATCGGGTGGAGTGGTCGTATGACTCCGTTCGCTGTGATGATAGCTCGCAGCTCGTTTGGTGCGAACGCTGTACTCAATCGGTCAATCTCATCTTCTGCTTGAACTGTGACAACTGCCAGGATTGCTTTGGCAGCACCAATCTCCGGGGGAAGAAGAACTACTTCCTGAACCAACCTCTGTCTACGGAAGAATACAAAAAGAAGATCAGCGAAATCGATCTAGGCGACGCCACCATCGTCGCCTATTGGAAAAAACGGATTCAAGAAGAATACTGGAACACCGCCGACCGTCGTGCGCTCACTCTCAAGAGTTGCGAGCACTGCACGGGTGATGATCTGATCGAATGTAAGGATACGACCGGTGTCAGTCTCGGTAATTCGGAACGTCTCTACGATTCATTTGGCACTGCGCAGGCCAAAGATTGTACGAGTCTCGTAAGCTCCGTGTCGACCGAGCGCTGTCATTATTCTCAGAATATTTTTGGCGGCTACGAAGTGCGTTTTTCCTCCTTTTGCACCGCCTGCCTCGATGTCGAATACTCTGAGCTGCTCACGAATTGCGAACACTGTTTCGGCTGCATTGGGTTAACCAATAAAAAGTTCTGCATCTTTAACAAGCAGTATACGGAAGAAGACTACTGGAAGACCGTTGATCTCCTCAAAACGAAGATGCTGGAACGCGGGGAATACGGGGAGTTCTTCCCGTACGCCAGCGCCTTCATCGCCTACAACTCCTCCAACGCCGACATTTTCTTTCCCCTCACAAAACAAGAGATTGAACGTCGCGGTGCTCGTTGGTTTGATTTCGCACAACATCAAGCACTAAATCCATCAAGTCAAACAATCAGTGTCCTCCCTACAAAACTTGCCGACACAACCGATGCGGTCCTGACACAAACCTTCGCCTGTGAAAAAAGCGGTCGATTGTACCGCATCGTGAAACCAGAGCTTGAGTGGCACCGTAAGTTCAATCTTGCCCTTCCACGACTTCACCCAACCATCCGTCGTAAACAACGCTCAGAAGAGATGTATCCGCTCAATTTCTGTGCCGTAACCTGCCCTGAATGTGGAACTAGCACAGAAACACGCATCCCTCTTTCACGTGGCTATCGAATCCTGTGCGAGACCTGCTATTGCCGGAAACAGGTGGAGACGTAATACGTTCACTCTCATTCTCTGCTATCCTCTAAAGTATAATCCTCTTCAACTTCTTATGACTTCCTATAAACCGGTTATCTACGCCTTCGCCGTGATCGGAGTGTTTGGCGCGATGGGACTTGGATATGCCACGGTCCAAGCCTTCAAACAGATTGCTCTGATGCCAAATTCAGCAACGTACAACTATGATTTGCTCTCTGGCTCAGGGAGCGATGACGATTTCTCTAGCTTGTTCTCAACTTCGAGCAACCCTTATCTAACGATGGGGGGTGATGAGGATGCCTCGGGAATGTCGGATGACTCCTACCTTGGAACCGGCGTGATGTATGAGAGCATGCAGGATGCAGACATCTTATTGGAGCTCAAATTGCCAGACACGGTTGATCCGATGCTGAAGTCTCTGCTCGTTCGTCCAGATACATCCTTGAAAGAGCTTTTCCGCTCAGACACACATCTCGCTCTTAAAATGACGGCTTTGGATGAAGAGCTGCAATCGATTCTCGTTCAAGATTTACGGAATGGGTCTGTCTACGACACCAAGATCAATGCCCGCGCGAATTTCTTGTTCCTGGGTTCACAAATTGTCTACGTAGGTGAGAGCGTCGGGACCGTCTCGCAGCCTGACGAGCTTACCCAAGTCTTCGTCTACAACATCGATACCAACGAAACAAAACGAGAAGCCCCACTTGCCGCTGGCTCGAGTTATACAAAGAAAGTGGAGCCATTTGGACCCGTTGCTGATCTGAAGGTTGGAAAAGGCAAGATTGATGTCAGCGTCTATTCGACCGAGGCCTTTGCACGCTTCGACACAGATCGCACACCCGTTCGGACCGTTTCGTACCCATCAGGCCAATAGATTGGGTCTGGCTTGCTTCATTCCTCCGAATCCGTTAGCATAGCGCCACAATTTGAGGCGCTTGGAGAGGTCGCATAGTGGCCTAGTGCGCTCGCTTGGAAAGCGAGTATATCGCAAGATATCGGGGGTTCGAATCCCCCCCTCTCCGCCATGACACTAAAACCGCCCGAAAGGGCGGTTTTGCTATTCGCTCACTGCAGAAAACTGTCGCTTCTTGATACACTTCTCTCCATGCACTTCCCTTCGTTTCATGGCACATTTTCTTGGCCGTTCTTTCTCCTATTTTTTGTCTTTTTTGCTCCGTGGTGTTGGTATACAGGTCAAAGTATAAAGGCGGTCCTCTTTTTTGAGAAAACGTCTGGCATTATTCAAGATGCGACCTATAATCCACCACAGGAACCATCCTCGTCCTTTTCTGAGCAACCCACTTCCCGTATTGGGACCTACACACATCAGGCCGTCTTCACCACAGCCCAAGGCGATACGCGACAGGTGTTTACGCGCGTACGATCAAATCCTCCTCCGTTCGACCGAGGGGATCGTGTAGCTGTGTACTACAACAAACAAAACCCTTCGGAAGCTCTGATCGGCACATTCCTTGAATTGTGGCTCCCCTCTCTCGCCCTCGCATTTTTTTGCTTCATCTTTTTCATCTTGTGGATAGGAACCTGGATCGGGCCACCGAACGTCTCCAATCACCTATAATTTATTGGGAAACTAGCCGTTTCTTTTCCTCATAGCCTATACAGACCAGGAGCGTTCACGGTAAGCTTTTGACCATTCTTAGCCGACCTCCCATGCCCCATTCTTCCCTTGAACTCTCGATTCGGATCGATGCGCCTGCTGCCCAAGTTTGGCGGGTATTTACCGATCCAGCCCTTACGATGAAATT
>JAGOTP010000021.1 GCA_018061755.1 Patescibacteria group bacterium
GCAAGTTTCCCAATCAAATTAGTGGATGGAAATGGGAATCTTTTAGGATCGACGATTGCGACTGCCGAAACGGATTGGATGACAACAGAGTTTGTCCCTTTCACCACTAATCTCACGTTTACTCTTCCTTCGACCACGACTGGCGTCCTGATCTTCGAGAAAGATAATCCTTCTGGTTTGCCTGAACATGCGGCAGAATTTCGGATGCCTGTTCGATTAGAGGTGCAAGAAACAGCGGTCAAGCTCTTTTATTACAAGCCTCAAGCCGATCAAGATGCGTCAGGTAATATCCTCTGTTCACGTCAGGGTCTTGTGTCGGTGTCTCGCACTATTCCAAAAACAGCAACGCCTATCCAGGATGTGATCAGAGAATTGCTGAAAGGTCAGCTAACTCCCGAAGAAAAGCAGCAGGGGATCACGACAGAATTTCCTTTATCGGGTGTGACTCTCAAGGGCGCCACTCTCAAAGAGGGAATACTGACATTGGAATTTACTGATCCAAATAACAGAACGAGCGGTGGTTCGTGCCGCGCTGGGATCTTGTGGCATCAGATTGAAGCGACAGCCAAACAATTTGAGGGAGTTCGGACGGTTATGTTTAAACCAGAAAGTCTTTTTCAGCCTTGAGCCTATTTACACGACAGATCTGTCATTTCCACTTATACTTTGCTTATGAAGAAGACTCTCTTTAAATCTGATAAATTCAAAAAAGCGCGCGGTGGCTATTCTCGTCTTTTGCAGATTTCCTGTCTGAAATGCGCGGCTGAACTATCTTTGTATCAGAAGGATGGGCCTGGCATGTTGAAGCGCATGTATCTTGATCGAATGATTGAACCAAGGGTTTCTTTGACGACGAAAGAGCTGCGTTGTCCATCTTGTAAGGAATTGCTTGGATTACGAATGATCTACGAAAAAGAGCAAAGATTAGCCTATCGTTTGTTTGTAGGTTCGATTGCGAAGAAAATAGTCAGTGCGAGCAAGAGATAGGCTTTAGAAACGACAACCGCCCGGTGGGGAGATCGGCAGATGCCGTCCCTTCCGGGCGTGTGTGTTCCTCAGTTGGTGTGGCCCCTCTTCGGTGTCTTGGGTCGCGGTCGCTTCTCGCGGAAACCGTACTGCAGGATATTCTCACCGTCTGAGGTGAGCGTGATCCTCCTCGTCTCCTTGTCTCGTTTGATTACACCTTCTACTTCGAGTCGGGCCAGGAGGCGGGGAAGTTCTCCCGAAGAGAAGATGAATCCCGTCAAGCCTCCACCGGTGTTCTTGATGTCGATCTCCGTGCAACCGCCATCTGACGGATTCAGCTCATTCAGCCAATTGACCAGATGCAGCACATGCATCGCGAAGAGCAGTTCCATCTTCCAGCCCTGCATCTTCAGGGCGGCGAAGGTGATGACTACGCCGATGACCATGAGCAGCAGAACGGCCCACAAGTTGAGGTACAGAGAACCATCTTGAGCGATCATTGTACGAATCCTTTCCGCCCTGAGGCGAAGAAGTTGCTCCTAGAACCTGTTCCTAGAAGACGAAATACCTTAATCAATCCAGTCCTTTTTGGCAAGCTGGAGGGATTGAATAATGTTCTTTTTCGAATTCGAAATTTTTACCGACTCGGCAATTCAATAGGCTCGCCCGTTAAAATCTCTGGAAGCCGTTCACGAGGAACGATCCGAACGTTCACTTCTTCTTTTCCTTGAAGATACGACTTGGCTAAGCGATGGAGGCCGTCCAAAACAAGCCATCTTCCTTTGTTCTCTAAAATATCAATTGGAAACGACAGGTCAGCTTTTTCTAAGGCAGCCTGTTCGTTTTTACCGTTCTCACTCTTGTGAATAACGTCCCAAGGCGTAACAGTCCAACGTTCGTTGTTATCATTTGGCCAAAATGGAACATCAAAAAGCCAGAGTAAATCTTTGATATTCATTCTAGTCACGGGAAGCTCCAGCGCCCATAGTTTTTCATCTTGCCAATTCCCAAAATCTAACCCAAGGCTGTCCCAATCAAATGTTTTCTTGTAGTTTTCCATAGAAGTAGAGCTTACCATAATGTCTCAGCTTTTAAATGCTGAAAAGAATTCTCCAAAAATCTTCTCAACTTCGAATAAGTCATTATATTACTGAATCTGCATCTTGTTCGTTGCCGCTGATCATGGCTCCTGTCTAAGCTTTCTAATGGAACCTCGTGCCACCAGAGTTTTCAGTGAAAAATTGCGACAAGATATCTGTCTTATTCTTACAGATCTTCTTAGGAATTATTTCTAAATTCAGCAATTCAAATGCGTTGCATGTGATTGGAACAAGTAATGAGATGCTAAAGTTGAGCCCAATGAAAGCAATGGCCATCGGCGTAAGGACGCTCCGTAGAATGCTGAAAAGATATTCTTTACCTCGTTGTACTTCGGTGAGCTTTTCTAGACGGCGAAGGTTTGTTTTCTCGATTTCATCTATGCCTACAGCGATGTCTTTTATTATAGTCTTTCCAAGGATCAAAAGAACCATGACATAGGTCAGTAGAAATGGCGTATGGTTTCTGTCTCCGTAAAAATTTAGGAGAATGAAAAAAAGAACCGGTACAGCGACCCATATCCAGCTTGAATCTCTAAAGCCTTTTCTTATCGATGTGGCGATCTTAACGTCCTGGTCAGTTTCTATATCAGTGATTTTTATTGGGGATGCCCATTTAAGGAAGGCGATCACTCTTTTGGTGATAAATTTCATGGTTGATCCAATTTTAACCCAGTGCAATACAAATCACAAAACCGCCCTTTCAGGCGGTTTTACTGGTCTCGCTGTATGAGTCGTGACTCAACCAAATAAGGAATAAATCCTTTGTTTGGCGGGCCAGTCGAGGTAAGTAACCAGGAAAACATGTAATCCAAGGGCTTTTCTAGGGGTCAATATCCAGGCGTTTTCGAGGCACGTGAGACGGGGTCAAAATGAGACAAATGAGACGGTATTTTCGGTGAATGAGACGCGTGTCTCATTCTTGAACAAAGATACCGATGTTATTAGCACTCATCTTGACCGAGTGCTAGACGGAGCGTAAAATTTGTATGCGGTGCAATCCTCCCGTGTTTCGATTCCTCTTCCTTTCGTTCGCGATTAACAGCTCGTCGCACTAAGCGACGGGAAGAAAAGGTCGAACCTTCCTAGCAGATTTCAAAATTCTCTATGGCACACAAAGACGCCCCAGGAATGCGGGGTGACCGCTCTCGCAATAAGAGCGGACCACTTCGTGATAAGCGTGACGACACGCATATCGGCACGATTGAGAAAGAATACGATATCGATCTAGGTGTCAGAAGTGACATGCAGCTCGGTACGTATCTCAAGCGTGAAGGCATCAAGTCCTTGAACGACTTGATCAATGATCGGTAGTAAGTGATTCAGGGAGGATTGTACCGTATTTTGAGCACTTAATAAATGCGCTGATTGGAAATATGAAGATAAACGACCTCCGGTGCTCCATCACGCTTTTAGTTGACGTGATCAAGAAAAAGGCTCTGCCTAGATCCTCAAACCTAAAGTTATACGAGTTGGAAGTTGCTGCATGTTTAGCTTGGTCTTTCATACAGATGAGAGAAAACCTCGGCTTGGCATTTTATGCGCCGTTTCTATCTATTACGGCGTCTGATTCTCTCACGGGAAAAGAGAAAGCGGCTACGGGTAAAACGTCTGAAGCTTTCGTACAGCATGCGCTATCTTATTTTGAGGAAAAGGGTATAGATTTTTCCTTAGGTTTTTCGGACAAAGACATTTTAGACTTTCAAATGAAGAAGGTTCGATCTACCACAGAGGTTGTAGCTCGCCTTGAAAAAGATCAAGAAGATTATGCAGGAAGTAATATGGTCCTTGGTTATTATTTGGATGAGCTAACACCTGAAAAAGCGCTTCAGATTGAAACGAAATTCGATAGGGTCAGGGACGTGGTGATATGCGGCTTCAATAAAAAGAAAGAAGAGTTTACTTGGTACAGCTTAAGAGACGTGTCGGTAAAAACAGTCACACCGCCTTGGTTGTTAGCGTGAATAACCCACTAGATTTCTCTTATCTAAGAGATCCGAAGTCTTCTTTAATGAATTGGAATCCATATCCATCCTCCCAGGTATTATGAATGTCTATCTGTGATCCAGTAGAGAATAGGTTGATTTCTTCAACGACAGACGGGACTTTAAGATGAAGTAGAATAGCAATTATTCTTCGATCTTTTATAACTTTCGGATCTCGCCAAAACACACCGTATTTCTCTTTTACTTCGTTAAGCACCCTGCGAAGCTCCATTCTGCATTTTTCTTCTGACTTTTCTACTAACATTTTCCCACCCTTCGTTATTGGATATTCTACAGAGATTGCAATAATCCCAAACGTGTTATCTTTTTCATTTTTCAACCCTTCAACGAGTTGATCAACTGCATTCTTTATATTTCTATTCAATGACCTTGAACTATCCGTTACAAGCCTTTTACATTGAATTAGATAATTTCGATCGGTTAGCTCTGCGAATATATCGGGGTTAGGATCTCTTAATTCCGCATTTATACCGCCTTTTCTTAATCTAGATAACAGATTTAATTCCCACAATGTATTACGGGGTTCACCAATTAGATCGGTTTCGGTATTCAGAGGACCCATCCTTAACATGCTCTTAAATTTCTTCTCTAAGAATCTTCCTTTTTCTACTTGAGAAAAAGGAAGGATGTCGTCAATTAAGCTTACATCGTACAAGGCGAATAAAACTTCACCTGCTTTGTTTCTTTCATCTATGAATGCTCTGTACGCCTCTGGATTGAAGCCTGTTTTACCATTTTTATAAAAAAGTTGAAATCTCTCGCACGATTTCGTATGCGTGATGCAACCATGTTCCATCTTCTATTTTTAGATTAAAACGTTGCAATACATCCTCGAATTGAGCTCCTGAGTCTGCTAAATGTTGATAAGTTGTCCTCTTTATTGCCATAGTGGGTAGATTAGCAATGGGTCCTTTGTCTTAGTCCAAAAGAAAGCCTTAGTTGATCTTCAGTGGGATTAATAGGCATCTTTTGACTTAGATTCACAATAGTCCCATTGAAGGGTATAAAGGCATGCCCACATCCGAATGAATCGCTGGTATGCTCTTTCGAGGCTGCACCAAGTATTATTTTGTAGATAGGAGGTAATCCCAGGAGGCTCATGCGAACAACGATGTTCCCATCTTCTTGAGACATGGCAATCACATATCCGATAAAACGTCCGCCTGATTTCTCTTCTTCCATTAAGAATGGCTTTTCGCTTATGGATGGAATAATTTTTCGTAGATCACCTTTCCCTAACGCTATAAATTCTCTAATCGCATCGAATTCATTAGTGTATAACATTCTCGTTGCATTGGATTGGACAGCGCAGTAGGCGAAATAGTTAAAAGCGATCTTCGCTAAAACTCTTCCGCCATCTTTATCGAGTGTGCACTGAAAATTTTCTTCTAAGATTAACTTAGTTCCAGGAGGAAAAAATTGACTTTTAGATTCTTTCTGCTTGTAATCAATACCGAATCTCTTAAGAAGTGCGATCATGCTATCCAACTTTTCCTGTGTCTCTGCGAAGAGGCATATATCTTTCTTATCAAGACGTTTAAAGTGACCAACAAGTTTCCTGTACTCAGCGGATCCATCCCGTACTGATTGAAGCGCTTCCGGTAAGAATACTCTATAGCCGTTATCAAAACGTTTCAATTTAATTTGATCTTTTAATACGGGTACAACTTTTCCATCTTTCAATTCTAAAAAGAAGAACATTCGATCAAAAAAATCATCTCCGAATCCAGCAATCCGATCTATCTTAAAATTTTTGCCTCGGATCGTTATACTTTTCCTATTCTTTAGTCCAAGTCGTTGGCCGTGAACTCCTTCCCAAGTGTCTTCAATAAATGCTGCTTCTAGTTGGCTGAAAGAGCTGTTGCACGCATCACATACAACGCCGTATTCCGGTAAGAGAGTTGGGTTGAGGGGCTGAAAACTACCCAAAGAATCAAGAATAACATGTTCACGTTTAGTAAACGTGGTGTCCATCTCACCTTTTAAACAGTATACGCATTTTGCCATAAATAATTCCGCGAAATTAGTAGGCGTTCCCTAACTGAAAGCAGGTTTTACCCGCTACAGGACTCGTAAAATCAATTTTGAATATTGCACAGTCGCTTGCAGCTGGTAAAAATGTAACGGATTTTACTTCTGGAATGGGTTTGATGATCGGCTGATCCTCAAGCACTTTCACGAGTACTTTTAGAAATGAGTTCCATCCAGCGCCTACAATTTGCATATCGATTGATTCGTTTTGTAAAAGTTGTCGTAACTCGGTTCTTAAACTGTTCATATACACAAAGTTTATGGTCTTTTCGCATCTAATCATGACAGGATTTTGTAAATGCAGTCTGATATCTTCAAGTAAATCCTTTATAGTTGCTTTCATATTGGACGAAAAACGATCCTTGCTAGTATGCACTGTCCAATCGCAGTAAAATCGTAATACATCGAATTTATACACCCCCGCCGCTCTATCATGATCAAGAATTTTGCGTAACTCTACCATTACGTATATCGCCTGATATTCTTCGGTTAGCGCAGGATGAGATAGTAAAAAAGCATTTATTTTTTCAACAATACTATTTTTTGCCATACTTTTAGACTGTAGCATAAAACCGCCCTTTCGGACGGCTTTACTGGTCACAATTGTCATCGCACAGAACTCGAACGTTTTGAGGCACTCGAGATGCACGATAAAGATTGTTATGGCGGAGAGGGGGGGATTCGAACCCCCGATATCTTGCGATATACTCGCTTTCCAAGCGAGCGCACTAGGCCACTATGCGACCTCTCCAAGCGCCTAAATTGTGGCGCTATGCTAACGGATTTGGGAGAAGGAAGCAAGCTGAAGCTGTTTTATGGGTAGATTTCTGAGCGAACAGGCTTGCGATCAGTGTCAAAGCGGGCCGTGTCTTTGGTGGAGTAGACCTGGACTTCGACTTTGAAGTTCTTGATCGACATATCGGCAACTGGGCCATACATATCAACCTTTTTGGCATAGCTGAAGCCTTCGCCTAGGGCTGGTTTGCGGGTCGTTTCGTTGGTTTCAATGTTGTAGATGGCGAGCTGCGTCAATTCATCTGGGCGAGTCGGGGAAGGAAGGGCGTGCAAGACTTGTGGGCCAATGAATTTGAAATTGGCCTGGAGATTTACCTCGGTGTCGTATATTTCACCTGTTTTCAGATCTTGGACAAGGAGGGTCTGCTTTTCTTGATTCAAAGCAGTCATTTTCAACGCTAACTTCGTATCAGACTGATACAGTTCTTGAAGGGACGTATCAGGACGCGTGAGAAGTGCGCGTAATGTGAGGTCAGACATGTTTTCAGGAATTTTCAAATCCATCATGATAGTGTCGTCTTGCATGGTTGTGTAACGCACGCTGTTGCCCATAACGGGTACGCCTTCTGTGTAGCTACGATCATCGATTTCGGTTGCATCTGGATCGGTTCGGCGGGTTTCGGAATAGCTGGGATAGGTACTTGAGGAGGTGTTCATAAGATCGCTGGGGTCATTGATGGACCAAAAATCTTCGCCGCCGTCTTCCATATAGCTCTCACGCTCGATCGTCGACATCTGACTGACGCCGTAACCAGCCAAGCCAATGAATCCAACCATGCTGAGCAAGCCCAGCGCGACAAAGATGTAAATAACGGGTTTATAGGAGGACATAGATGATAGATAGTATCAAAGACAGTGTAGCAAACAATCCGCCTTCTCGATATTCTCTCGACAGGCCTCGCGAAACGCGCTAGTCTAGAACAGATATAGAACACCCGCTATGCAAGACCAAATCGTGATTCGCGGTGCCCGTGAACACAACCTCAAAAACATCTCGCTTGAATTGCCGCGTAACAAGATGATCGTCTTTACTGGCTTATCCGGTTCCGGCAAGTCGTCGTTGGCGTTCGATACGATTTTCGCCGAAGGGCAACGTCGCTACGTTGAATCTTTGTCGTCGTATGCCCGTCAGTTCTTGGGACAAATGGACAAGCCAGATGTCGATGAAATTGAAGGCTTGTCGCCAGCTATTTCGATTGATCAAAAAGCGCACTCCGCCAACCCGCGCTCAACCGTGGCAACGATTACCGAAGTCTACGATTATTTGCGTGTCTTGTTTGCGCGCGTTGGAAAACCGTTTTGTCCGATCTGTGAACGACCCATTCAGAAAATGACGGTCGATGAAATGGTTGATTCGATTTTGAAACACACTATCGCGTTGCATGAGGAAGAGCCAACGAAGAAGAAAGGAAAGAAGACGGCCTTCAGCGATACCATCACGATCATGGCTCCGGTCGTGCAAGGTCGAAAAGGGGAGTATCACCAGTTACTACAGGATCTCTACGAAGCCGGTTTCTTGGAAGCGCGTGTCGATGGTACGTTCTATTCCTTGCGTGAGTCTGTACCGATGGAGCGCTATCAGCAGCATACAATTGAGTTAGTTGTTGATCGTGTCCCGCTCGGTTGGCCGGTCGAGGGGAATAAAGCTTTACGTTCACGTTTGGCCGAAGCGATTGAAATCGCGGTTGATCGCGGCAACGAAACGGTGCGCGTTATTTTGGATGATGGGAGTGAGCGTTTGATGTCAGCTCGTTTTTCTTGTCCTGACGACGGTTTTGCGTTTCCTGAGATCGAGCCACGCTTGTTTTCGTTTAACTCACCGTATGGCGCTTGTCAGAGCTGTAACGGCTTGGGTGTGAAGGAGATTTTCTCCGAAGAAATTTGTGAAGCTTGTCACGGCAAACGGTTGCGTACCGAAGCCTTACATGTGCGGATCGAAGGTAAGAATATCGTGGAGTTATGTAATTTGCCGATTGATCAGGCGGCTGATTTCACGGTCGGTCTGGAGCTTTCCAAGCAACATAAAACAATCGCCGAACCGGTCTTGCGTGAAATCGTCGGTCGTTTGTCGTTTTTGTTAGACGTTGGCCTTGAATACCTGACCTTGAATCGTACCGCTGGAACATTGTCTGGTGGAGAAGCGCAGCGCATTCGTCTCGCCTCTCAGATCGGCTCGCGTTTGGTGGGTGCGCTGTATGTCTTGGATGAGCCAACCATCGGACTGCACCAACGTGACAATGCGAAACTCGTCGATACCTTGCTCAAGCTGCGTGATATCGGCAACACGATCATCGTGGTTGAGCATGATGAGGATACGATTCGTGCTTCAGACTTCTTAGTTGATATTGGCCCGGGAGCTGGCCGACATGGTGGGCACGTCGTCGCGATTGGACCTATGCCGCAGGTCTTGGAAGACAAGAAAAGCGTGACCTGTGCCTACTTACGTGGTGACAAGAAGATTGCTTACCCAACCAAGCGTCGCGGCGATGGCAAGCAGCATCTCACGATCGTCAAAGCCACGGAGAACAACTTGAAAAATGTCACGGTCAAAGTGCCGTTGCAGCGCTTTGTTGCTATCACAGGCGTTTCTGGCTCTGGAAAATCGACGCTCATGATTGACGTCTTGTATCGCGAACTATCGCGTCGTTTGAATCAGTCGACCGCTAAACCGGGTAAGCACGAAGATATTTTGGGTATTGATTGGATCGACAAGATTGTTGACGTTGATCAATCGGCGATTGGTCGTACGCCGCGCTCCAACCCTGCAACATACACCGATATCTGGAGTCACATTCGTGAGCTCTATACCATGACGGCCGAAGCCCGCGTTCGTGGCTACAAGCCTGGTCGGTTCTCTTTCAACGTTCCTGGCGGTCGTTGTGAGCATTGTGAAGGAAACGGACAGATTGCGATTGAAATGCACTTCTTGCCAACGGTCTATGTTCCCTGTGATGTCTGTAAAGGCAAGCGCTTCAATCGAGAAACCTTGGAAGTGAAATATCGAGACAAGAGCATCGCTGATGTGCTCGCGATGACAGTGGAAGAAGCGAACAAGTTTTTTCATGATCTCCCACCTGTTCATGATCGAACCAAGATTTTAGAAGAAGTCGGACTTGGCTATATTCAGCTTGGTCAGTCGGCGACAACGTTGTCTGGTGGGGAAGCGCAACGAATTAAACTCGCGACCGAACTCGCTCGTCGTGATACCGGACGTACGTTCTATCTACTCGATGAGCCAACGACGGGTCTGCACTTTGAAGATATCCAGAAGTTGTTGCTCGTTATGCATCGTCTGGTGCAACGCGGGAATACGGTCTGTGTCATTGAGCACAACCTCGACATCATCAAAAACGCTGACTGGGTGATTGACCTTGGTCCAGAGGGCGGTGACAAAGGCGGAACGATTGTCGCTCAAGGCTCTCCTGAGGACGTCGCCAAGAATCCCAAGAGCTTTACGGGGAAATATTTGAAGGATGTCTTGAAGAAGCGCTAGAGTAGTTTTTATTGTTCTATCTTATCTGGGCTAGATCTGAACGGAAGAAGAGCCCGAAAGCTTAGAAAAAAACGACATGCTGACATTTATTGAATCATCAGGCATCGACTCCCTTCTTAAAACGTTCTTTCCAACAGAGCGTCTGTCTTGGAAGTCTCTAGATAAAGGATTATTGAATCAAAATATTCTAGTCGAAGCACAGGCTGGGCGATATCTCCTCAAGATCTATCGTCCAGAAGTGACGAGTCAGGATCTGCAAGAGATCCATCAAGTCATGGAATTTGTTGGAGCGCGAGGAATTCCTGTTCCGAAACTCGTGAATCATCTGGAAACGACCAATGGTCAAGGCGTTGGACTCTACACGTTTCTTCCGGGGAAGAATCCGAGCCGTTATTCAAGTGCAGTCTCAAGGGTTGCGAATGTGGGGGATATGTTAGGTCGTATCCATGTATCGCTTGAGGAGTATCGCGAGACGTTTAATAAAGAATTGACTGCTCAAGATCCTGCCCTACCAACCAAAGAAGAAAAGCTTGAAAAGATTGAGAAGCTGATCGATCAGGCAAAACATGATCAGCCACCGCAGTATGAAGAGCTCATACGCCTTCTTACGGAACAGGCCAAACGTCTTGCTTCGCGTAATTGGGATGTCCAAGTCTTCGATACTTTGCCTCGTCATCTCTGTCATGGAGATTTTCATACCAAAAATATCTTGTGTAAAGGAAATAAAGTGACAGGAGTCCTCGACTGGGAGAAGACTGGCTGGGGAGGACATGCTTATGAGGTGATGCGGTCCATTGTCTACAACTGTTGTCGTGCGCCCGGAAATTTCAATTGGCAATCGATCCAAGCCTATATTCGCGCCTATCGTCAACACCAGACACTGACTCCGCTCGAATGTGAACTTGCTTTCCCGTTTGTCTTTCAAAAATTGATCTTTGGAACCTGGATGGAAGAGCAGTATCTGAAAGGACGGCCAGAAGTGTGGGAGAATGTCATTCGACGCTGTACAATGAATGCGTATTTGTTCAAACATGAAAAACGGATTGCAGAACGGATTCAGTCACTCCTGTCTGCCTGATTAATTGTTAGTTCTTTATCTTGGACGACCATTCTATGATCCCAGCCTCCATCAAAATCAAAAACGGCAAACTCTCGGAATCCCCAGGGGTCTATTTGATGAAGAATGCGGAAGGAACGGTGATCTACGTCGGAAAAGCCACGAGTTTGAAACGGCGAGTGCCCAATCATTTCTTGCGACCGCACAGTCCACAGATCGCAGAAATGACCACAAAAGTGGCAGAAATAGACTATATTGAAAAAGCGACAGCTCTCGAAGCCCTTATCCTCGAAGCGAATTTAATAAAGTATTACTTTCCAAAGTACAACATTCGCGATCGGGACAACAAGAGTTTTTTGTATTTAGTTATTACGAATGAAGACTTTCCACGACCATTGCTGATTCGCGGTAATGAGTTAGAGGAGGGTGCAGCCAAAAAAGCCAAAGCAATTTTTGGTCCCTATACATCCCCACATTCGCTCCGAGCGGCTTTGGACTACATCCGCAAGATTTTTCCTTGGTCGACTTGTACGCCAGGTCAACCGAGACCCTGTTTTTATGTCCACCTGGGTTTGTGTCCAGGAGTGTGTATAGGGACAGCTGACAAGAAAGTGTATGCAAAAACGATCCGTGACTTAATTGCCTTTTTTGACGGAAAAAAAGAAGAGATTATCAAACGGTATCAAAAAGACATGAAGCAACTGGCAGCGGCCAACCGGTTCGAAGAGGCGGCTCTAATTCGGAATCGCTTGTTTTCGCTGGAACATATCAAAGATATCGCTATTCTGAAACGAGAGGATGAAGATGTGGATCGAATTCGCGATGGGGAAGCGCCAATTGATCTGTATGGGCGGATTGAAGGTTACGATATCTCGAATATTTCGGGGACTTCGTCTGTCGCGTCGATGGTTGTGTTTGAGAATGGGGCTCCTGCCAAAGCGGAGTATCGCAAATTTCGTATCAAGACGGTCGTTGGAGCGAATGATGTGGCTTCGATGCAAGAGGTCTTGATGCGGCGTTTTCGTAACGACTGGCGCAAACCGGACTTGATCTTGATCGATGGGGGACTGCCACAAGTGAATGCAGCTCAGCAAGTCATTCGACATTTAAATATTGGGATTCCTGTGATTGGGATTGCGAAGGGTCCTGAGCGGAAACGGAATGATGTGGTGTGCGGCGCGATGGTCAATAAAGCGATCTGTGATATTTGTGAACAAAAAGTCGATCTTTTAGCGGCTGTTCGAGATGAAGCGCATCGTTTTGCAATTACCTATCATCGAAATTTACGTGGGAGAAGATTTCTGGAATCCGGAGCGGGTCCGCGAGAACCGGCTTAATTTGGTCAATGGATCTAGATAAAAAAAGCCCTACCAATCAGGTAAGGCTCTTTTTATCAGTGGGAAGAAGTCAGTGTCCCACCAGCACTCTGGTAAATGCTTCAGGCGCAGCGTGCGTCGTAGCATCTAGCACAGAAGATGAGTTTTCCGTGAGCGTGGGCCATCTGAGAGGATCTCAGTAGGACCGGGCACCCATTGGCCGCGCACTTGCGTGGGTAGGTTGCCTCTTGCTCCACTCGTCGCCTTGAACTCTCGGTTGAAGTGTTCAGGCGCCCTCGGCACGCGATGCAGGGGCGTGATTCGTGGGGAATTCGGTGGCAGGTACACCCGCTATCGTCGAGGACAGCGGGTCCTTCGGGAGGATGCCAGTCAGTGCTCATGTTTGGCGCTCTTCTGGCTGTGTAGGTCAGCGCATGGCGTGCGCCGTCAGGATGTCGGCCACGGCGGCCGTGAGCCGCTTGGCGTACGACAGGTCGAGCATCTCGTTCGGTCCGTGGGCGTTGCTGCCCGGGCCGAGCACACCCGTGACGACGAACTGGGTCTCGGGGAAGCGCTCGCCCAGCAGGCCCATGAACGGGATGCTCCCGCCCTCGCCCATGGCGCAGTACGGCTGACCGAAGTGGGCCGTTGAGGCGCTCATGAGCACCTGGTCGAGCCAGGAGGCGAGGGGCAGACTGTTCCATCCGGCGCCCCCTTTGCGGAACTCCAGGTCGATCGTTACTCCGTAGGGAGGATCCTTCGTCAGGAGCGATTCGATCACCCGCCGCGCCTTCTCCAGGGGCAGGGTGGGCGGCAGACGGATGGACAGCTGGACGGCGAACTGGTCGAGGGCTACGTTGCCCGCCTGTTCGATGGGCGGCAGCCCGCTCTGTCCGATGATCCGAACATCGGTTCCCCACGTGTTGGCGAGGATCAGGTTCCTGGTGCTGCGACCGAGAGGTTTCACGCCCGGCAGGAGACCGAGTTGGTCACAGATCTTGTCTCCGAGAACCCGCGCCGTTTGATCGATCTGAGACAGTCGATCATCCGGAGGGGTCTCGGACAGCGTCGTGACCACCCTGTTGTGGTAACCGACGCGTGAGAGCAGCTCGTAGACGATCATGACGGGATCCGGTGTGATGCCGCCCGCCGTACCCGAGTGCACCGGCTCTGCCAGGACCTTCACGGTCAGCTTGTAACCGAGTGTGCCGCGCAGGGAAGTGGTGACCCAGAGACGGTCGTAGTCGCCCGCCCCGGAGTCGAGGCAGATCACGAGCGAAGGCGTGCCGATCCAGTCGGCCAGGTGCTCCATGTAGAAGGGGAGATCACGGCTCCCGCTCTCCTCAGAGAACTCGATCAGGATGATGTGACGTGCGCGCGGGAGGCCGCGCTTGTGGTTGGCCATGATGGCTGCCACGGCGGCGAAGACGGCGTAGCCGTCATCGGCCGCGCCGCGGCCGTAGAGCTTGTTGCCCTCGCGAACCGACCGTCGGGGACCCAGTCCCTCGCGCCAGCCCTCCATGGGCGGTTGTTTGTCGGCGTGGCCGTAGAGGACCACGGTCTCACTGGCTCGTGGACCGATACCCGGGATCTCGACGACGAGGAGTGGTGTACGCTGCACGGTCTCGCTCGCGTCCTTGTCGAGCCGGATGATCTCGACCTTGCTACCAGGGATCTGCTCGGTCTGCCGCCTCGCCCAGCTGGCGAGCAGCTCGACGGCATCATCCGTGGCCTTCACGTCATCCCAGGTGGCATTGAATTGAGGAGACTGGTTCGGGATTCTCACGAACCGGGCGAGCGTCGAGAGGATCTGTTCCTCCCAGAATCTGTCGAGCTCTCCAGCGAGCTCCCGCGCTTCGTCTTCTGTCCTTGAACTAGAACTCATGATGTCGAAACACCTCCTGCCCAACCGTTGGGCGGGCTCAAAGTAACAAAAAGTCTGAAAAAAGAACATATTTGTTTAAAAATAGCCTCCAATCCACAGCAGAACGCTTGTAAGTGGGAGAGAAAAGTAATAAAATGGGTAAAAGTGGGATTGAGTGGGAAGTATTTCCTCGAAAATCCGCTCCTTCGCCCTCTTTTTTCTTCATGTTTCTAGGCGAATATCGTCACGCTGTCGATGAAAAAGGCCGATTATCCATTCCGGCTAAGTTTCGAGCACGCTTAGAAGAAGGTGCGGTTGTGACGCGGGGCTTGGATGGCTGTCTGACGGTCTACCCATTAGCTGAATGGAAAATCTTGGCCGAACGCTTGGCCAATTTACCGATCAGTCAGGCCGACGCGCGGGCCTTTTCCCGTCTGCTCTTAGCTGGAGCCATGGAAGCCGAGATCGATCGCGCTGGACGTGTCATGCTTCCAGCCTATCTTCGAACCTACGCTAGTTTGAAAAAAGAAGTCGTAGTCGCTGGTTTGTATAACCGGATTGAAATCTGGGATCAGGAGACTTGGTCCAACTACGCCGACGGGACTGCACGTCGAGGCCCTGAGATTGCGGAACGCTTAGGTGGAATTGGTATTTGATATGAGTGAAACTGTCCATGTACCTGTGATGTTGGAAGAATGTCTGGAGGCCCTCGTGGTGCGTCCAGGTGGTTTTTATATTGATGGGACATTTGGTGGCGGTTCGCATACGGCTGCCATTCTCGAACGGAGCCAGCCAGACGGTCGGGTCTGGTCATTTGATGTAAATCCCAAAGCGCTCCAAGCTGGAGTAAAACGTTTTGCCAAAGAACAATCAGCCAAACGTTGGACGGGGATTGAGGCCAATTTTCGAAGAATGGATGTAATCGCACAAGAGCAGGGTTTGCCTTTGATCGATGGTGTTTTGCTCGACTTGGGTTTGTCCTCAGATGAGCTGCAAGATCCTGAGAAGGGTCTGTCCTTCCAGATCGACGGGCCGCTCGACATGCGTCTAGGCGAAGCTTCAAATGAGGATGGGACGACAGCTTTTGATGTCGTTAATCGTTGGTCAGAGACGGAGCTGCGCGATTTGCTGCGTGATATTGGAGAAGAGCGTTTTGCTGGAAGAATTGCTAAGGCGATCGTGATAGCCAGGAAGGAACAGCCACTTGCTCGAACTCTCGAATTAGCTGAGCTCATTGCAGCCACGGTTCCGAAGTCCTACGAGCGTGGACGTATTCATCCGGCAACACGCACCTTCCAGGCCTTACGTATTGCAGTGAATGATGAGCTTGGAGCGTTGTCTTCGGCGATCCAAGCCGCCTGGAGCGTGCTTCATCCTGATGGAACGCTCGCTATTCTCTCCTTTCATTCGCTGGAGGATCGCATCGTGAAATTCGCTTTTCGAGAAAGTCAGTGGAAAGCCTTGTACAAACGCCCACTGGTGCCCACGGAAGCAGAGTTGAAGCGTAATCCCAGAAGTCGCAGCGCCAAGTTACGAGCCGCTCGCAAAGTCCAGTCTTGAACCTTTTTATGCACATCCCACAACGCTCTTTCGCCTTCACGCTGCGCCAACCCTCCCAGGCGCTGGGTTTGCCGATGCCAGTGTCTCGCCGGATCAATCCGTCGACCGTGCATCGGACGCTCGCTCTTGGTGTGCTCTGCGCCCTCTTTGTGACGAGCGTTGGCGTCTACGTTTCATTGGTCGGTCGTGCGGCACAGCGAACCGTTGAACTTCGAACATTGGACCGTAAAGTAGAGGGGTTGAAGGAAATCGTTGCTGATCTTGATCAAAAAATTGCGCGTGAACAAGCTATGCCAGCCATTGAGGCTCGTGTGCGGGCTTTGGGCTTCATTCCGATTGATCGATCCGAATACGTTCGCGTTCCACTTCGGCCGACGGTAGCGAGAGACTAGGCAAGGGAGTATACTGTGCGCATGCCGTTGCCTGTTCTTTCGGTTGCCTCAAGTTTTTTGCAAGAGGAACTCGTTTCTCTTTTTTCTTATCCAATTTGGTGGTATTCAACCGGCTTTCAACGTTTGCTGCATTGGGCGCATGAAGGGTTGCGTTATCGTTGGCGTAAATATGCGCTTGGGCTCTGGCTGACCCATCTCACGACGCCGATGTACGGCGAGTATTCGATCTGGGGTCGAGCCGTGAGTCTCTTTATGCGCGTCTTCGTCGTGCTCGGTCGTGGGATCGCTTGGATCGCCGAGGCGTTGGTCTATCTTCTCTTGATCGTCGTTTGGTTCATCTGGCCATTGGCAGCCATATTTGGCTTGATTTACGCCGCTCTCAGCCAAGGAGCGTTCCAGCTCATCTAACGTTTGTATGTCTGAAGCTTTGGCCTGTGTCGTCTGTCCTGTCTGTCAGGGCGAAAGTCGTGCGCTCGTGAATTGTCGTTCCTGCGGGGGAACGGGATTGTATGTCCAGCTTCCATTCGGTCGAATGCATTGGAAGCCTGAAGTCACAAAAACCTTATTTTTAAAACGGGTCTGGCAACGCTATTGGCGAAAGGGTGTCGTTATTTTGTTAGGCCTTCTCTGTCTTGGCTTGTTTGCGTCGGTCATCTTGGCTATGACTGAGATGGCGAGCGATGTGAGTGATTTGGCTACCTCAGCCTTTTGGTTGGATCTAATTGAAACCTACGGAATTCGTTTTTGGAGTTTTTGGTTGTTGCTCAGCTTTTTCATTTATCGTCTAACGGGTCTCGAAGAACGTTTTGCGCCTATGCCCAATTGGGGCAAGACGAAGGAACAATGGAATGAATGGTTGCAACATCACAAGAAAACAGAGGAGCGCCATGATGTGTCCCTGCATCTTGAACCTGCTGCCTGGCGTGTTTTGGAACTGGCTTTAGGTTTTTCTGAACAATTAGGAAAAGCTGATATCACGCCAGTCCAACTATTCGCAGCTGCTTTGGTCAGCGATGATGGAGCTGTATTCCTGACGCGTTTGGGATTAACCTTGGACAAAACCAAGCAAGAACTCGCTGCTCTGTTGCGAGATGGTCGTCCGGGCACCGATCCAGTTCTCACGGTCGAAACTCGTCGCATTCTGCTCGAGGCCTATGTACGTGTCTTGGAAGCTGGTCGGCGAGCGATTGGTGTGCCAGATCTATTGTTGGGAGCCTTCCACGCCGATCCACGACTTGTTCCCATGCTTGATCGACTGGGTTTCCCTCAAGCCCAAGTTGAACAAGTGGCTGAATGGATTCGTTTGCAGACGCACATCGAAGATGAGCGTAACCGCTTCGTGCGCTTGGCAGCCCTCAAGCCAAATACAGCCATGGATCGCTTGATGACCGCTCGTCAAACACCAACGCTTGATCAATTTGCAGAGGATCTGACGTTGCTCGCTCGTAACGGCTACATCAGTCCGATTTTTGGGCGCGAAGAAGAGATCGAAGCTGTTTTTCAGGCTTTCGATGGTGGATCTCATGGCGTCGTGCTGGTTGGCGATCAAGGAGCGGGCAAAATGGCGATTATCGAAGCCATTGCTCGAAAAATGGTGGAAGAAGACGTTCCGCCCATGTTGTTTGATCGCCGTCTGGTGTCAGTTCACTTGGCCCGCTTGATCGCAGCGGGTGATACGGACGGAGCTTTGGAGCGCCTGCTCACGCTCCTTATGGAAGTTCGTTTGGGTGGTAACGCTATTTTAGTCTTGCAAGGGATAGACGTTTTAGCCGGGATCGGCAATGGATCGCTAGATTTGTCTGAAGCTTTTGCTTCTGAACTGGAGCGTGGCGGTTTTTCTGTGATCGCAACTTGTACGCCACATGCTTGGACTGAATCGATGGAGCGTCGCACGTTGGGCAGCAAGCTTACGCGTGTGAATGTCGAACCACCAAGTGTCGAACAATCAGTGCCGATGCTCATGGTGCGAACCGGTCACATGGAGTACGAGCAAGGCGTCTTTTTCTCTTACGCAGCTCTGACCACCGCTGCTCAGTTTGCCAATCGCTTCATTCGTGAGATTGCTTTGCCAGAAAGTGCCTTGGATCTTTTGCAGGCTTCGGCTGTTCTCACGCGAACGACTCGCGGTGCGGGGAATTTTGTCTCCGTGGAAGATGTAGCCACCGTTGTCCATCGTAAAACAGGTATTCCTGTCCAAGCCGTCGCGACGGACGAATCAAAGAAGCTCTTGAATTTGGAAACTCAGCTGCATAAACGTGTCATCGGCCAAGCTGAGGCGGTGACTCAGGTCTCTCAGGCCTTGCGACGTGCGCGTGCAGAGTTGCGCGACGGCAAACGTCCCATGGGATCCTTTTTGTTCCTTGGTCCGACGGGTGTAGGAAAAACGGAGCTGGCCAAAGCGCTGGCGGATGAATATTTTGGGAGCGCTGAAACCATGGTTCGTCTCGACATGTCCGAATATCAGGATCGTCGTTCGATTGATCGTTTGATCGGGGCGGCGGGGGATACCAAGGGCGGATTACTGACGGAGGCGGTTCGTCTCAAGCCTTTCTGTTTGATCCTGTTGGATGAATTAGAAAAAGCTCACCCCGATCTCCTGACGCTCTTTTTGCAAGTTCTAGATGATGGCCGCCTGACCGATGGGATCGGCCGCACGGTTGATTTTACGCATACCATCATCATTGCGACTTCAAACGCAGGCAGTACCTTCATTCAAGATTCCGTGAAGCGGGGAGACGCGCTCGATCACATTCGGACCGGTCTCTTGGAACAGGAGCTCCGTGGAACCTTCCGTCCGGAATTCTTGAATCGTTTTGATGGGGTGATCGTCTTCTCGCCGCTTAGTATGGACGACGTGACGCGTATTGCTTGGCTCTTGATCAACCAGATCGTCAAACGCTTGGAAGAAAAAGGGATTGTCTTGCAAGTTGATGATCTGGCAGTTGAGATGCTGGTCAAGGCGGGTTTTGATCCATTGTATGGCGCGCGCCCGTTGCGTCGTGTCTTGCAGGAGAAACTCGAGAATCCCTTGGCTGACGCCCTCTTGCGAGGCGAGCTTCCACGTGGGACAAACGTGTTCGTCAATCCAGATGGGTCGCTCAGGATGTCTCATTAGACTGTGGGAAGGGAAAGCGACGCTACGTGCGAAATACATTGTATAGGGGACCGCTTCGCATCTGCTGATGCTCTGGCTTAGACCCTTCGCCGTCGCTCGGATGTGTCCCCTATACAATGTATTTCGCACTTCGCTTCAATTCAGCGAAGGCGAGACACCCTTCGCTCAGAGAGTAGGGGATGGGATGATATCGATAACCTATGAATCTTGTTCTTCAGTGTTTACTGATTGTGGGTCTGGCGGGGCTTGGCTC
>JAGOTP010000031.1 GCA_018061755.1 Patescibacteria group bacterium
GTTAACGGCCCGCACCCATTCTTCAGCAGCGGCCCACTTCGCTTTGTCCTGTTCTTTCTTTTGACCCTTTACCTCCATGATCACGTATCGATTATCTTCAAAACGGAGCAGAAAGTCAGGGAAGTAGGCGTGAACTTTTCCTTGCCATAAATAATAGATTTCAAATCCGAGGTGATCGTTTTTTGCCCAGGACATCAATCCAGGAATGCGATCACGTTCGAATTCGAAGCCAACTGATTCCCAGCCGCTGTCCATAACGATGTGGCTAATCTGGCTTTTTTGTACGGGTTGCGTTGGCTTAGCGGTATACCAGACGGGGGAGGATGCTGTGCTGCGAATTGGACGAACATTATCAAACACCGCGATGGGATCCTCTTTGCTCGAGCTCTTAATGAACTGTCCGATATGTTCAACGATTCGTTGGATGTTCGTGGCGATGAGCACGCGTCGAAACAGATCGGCGTCCTCTGTTTTTGGAACGCGAACATCGAGTTTGTCTGATTCGATAAAGCGATCGAGAAGCGTCATCAACTGCCCAATATGGCTACCAGCGTCGCCTTCCCAGTTCGAGCCAAGTTTATTTTGGAGTTGAACGGATGCCTGAAGTTTTGATCGCTGCATCCGGTTCTCATCTGCAAGGCGTTGCAGGTCGAGCTGGGTAATTTTTGAGAAATCAGCATGACCCTCGATAGTTGGAGCGACTTCTACAACGGTTGGGGTGTTTTCGGCTGATAGCGTAAGAGTTGATAGCTTGCTCCAATCTACATCAAGGAAGTATTTTAGCCGGTACTCAACACGGATGACGTGTGGCCACCGAATTTCAAGATTCTTCCGAGTTAATACGGGTTCAATTTTTGTTTTTGGAGGCATCTCTCGCGGCGGACCTGACTCACTTTGCTCGACCGGAAGGAACGTGAATGGTACTCCGAATACGGTAACGTATTCCGGCTGCAGAAGTCCTGTTTCTGGGTCTACGTCGTAAGAAATACGCCGGAGGCCGCGGCCGACAACCTGTTCACACAATAGCTGACTAGTGAATGCGCGTACGCCAAGAATATGGGTCACTGTTTTGGCGTCCCATCCTTCGGAAAGCATGTTTACCCCAATGACACACTGAATATTTTGGCCCGGCTTACCATCTTTACCGACGGTGTTCATTCGTTCACGGAGGGTCTCGGCTTGTTCTACTTTCGACTTTGAAAGAGTCGCAGAGTCTTCTGATTCGACACGGTCGAGAGCGTCTTGGTCGACGCGAATCAATCGGTCTCGCTCTTGTAGTTCGTGAACCGCGGTATA
Organism: Patescibacteria group bacterium; assembly: GCA_018061755.1. Lineage (GTDB taxonomy): Bacteria > Patescibacteriota > Patescibacteriia > 2-12-FULL-60-25 > 2-12-FULL-60-25 > JAGOTP01. Next base: position 1,297 of record JAGOTP010000031.1, read on the forward strand.
ACCGTTCAACATCGCGAATTCAACGCGTGCCGCCGTCTCTGTACGGTTGCAAATAACAATCATGACGGGTGGAACTTTCATTGTTTGGCTCCAGCGTTCCCGTTCCTTTAGCCAATCACCGCCTAGAATATTCAGCGCCTGCATCAAAAGATCAGGCAGGCCCTCATGTGCTTCTGCGCGTCGATTCAAGTCCTCCTTCATTTCCGGGTACATGTGGAAGAGCTTAGACTTGAAGTCATTTGTGACCCCAGAGTCATCACGTACGGCCACTTTCGGTGTCTTTACGAGACCGCTTTCGATAGCGTCATTTAATCCGAAGTCGCTTACGATCCAGCTGAATAACGCTTCTCCTGCGTTATTGTGTCCGGATGGTCGGAATGGCGTCGCTGAAAGATCGTATGTTCGCAATACGCCGCGAGCATTATGGATGCGGTCGATGCCGCTGATCCAGATTGTCGCCTTTTCCGTTTCAGAAGCTTCCTCTCCCTCGATTGGTCGGTGGCAGTGGTGCGCTTCGTCGTTGATAACAAGAATGTTTTGCGCGTTGCCAAAATCGGGCAGGACTCGTCTTACGAATGCCTCGTCGCTTTCAGGGCCTTTTTTAACTACTTTTGGTCCTGCGTTTTCGTTGATTGGTGCGAGCGCGTGCCAGTTCGTTACTTGGATTTTTGCGCCCTGTAATTCCTGCCACATGAACGACGGAACAATGCTGAATGCTTGATAGTAATTATCTGGATCGGAAGGCAGTAGAACCTGAAGGCGATCTCGGACGGTGATACCAGGAGCCATTACCAAAACATTTTTGGAGAAACGCGTGTCTTTTGGATTGGCGAGTTTATTCAGCGCGTGCCAAGCGATAAGCATGGCCATGACAATGGTTTTTCCAGTACCTGTTGCGAGCTTTAGGCACTGGCGTTCCCAATCGTTTTCGCTGGGAATATCAATACCTTGCTTTTCTGCAGGGCTTGCCTCAGTGAGCCAGATTGCCGTTTCAATAGCTTCTAGCTGACACCAAAAGAAGGGGAATTGGCGCTGCTCCCGATCATACCAATGTTCGAGAAGTTTTTTCGTTGTTCCCGTGATGCCCGGATAACCTGCTACACGCCACGCCTGTACACGCGGCCGGATACGGTTTACGAGTTCGATTGGTACGAACTCGCCCGGATCATCATAATTGCGTTTATTGGATCCAGATGCACGCCAATATCCAGCTGGACGACGCCCCTCCTGAAGAGTGAATTGTTGGGATTCACGAACATAGACCCAGTGTTTAGCTGGTTCTTGGTAAGGGTTATTGATGATTAGCTGTTCAATCCTCGCGCTCATACTGATTTTACGACAAACGATTCAATCCCGCGGTCGTCAATGATTTTGACGGCAATTTTTCGGTTTGGTCCCGGATAGAAGGGGAGAGATTCGACCCCGGTAAATGTCTCCGCGATATCTTCGTTGATAGCGCCGTTGAGTGTTTTCATGAGCTTGGTCCAGTCGCGGCCCTGATCTTGCATTGGGAAGAAAACCTGATCCGGCAGCAGGCTCTGCTCATCGTAGTCGGTATCTAACATCCACATGGCGATCTTGTTTGAACCCCCAGAATCAATCTCTCCTGAAACCGGATTGTAGTAATCGAACCCATTTACCTTTACGCGAAGCATTCCCTTTTTGTCTGGGGTTACTTCGATATCGGGCTGACCAATAAGCCAGAAGCTTTGGTTGGAGGAGCGTTTTTTGCGAAGGTCCTCGGTTAGCAGATCTACGCTCATTTGCGCTTTAAGGATTGTGATTGATCCAGCAGCGAATTTCATTTGATCAATGTCCTTCGCTGCTTCAGGGTCGAAATGGAACGCGGCAAATATCAGGAATGATGGTTTTTCCTGTAGCAACATTGCCTCCTGTACCGCTTGTTCAACTTGGCGTTGTTCGAGTGGACCGAAATCCGGACCAAAGCTGATTAAAGCTTTTTGTGTTTGGTTGACGCTGTCTAGTATTTCGCCCTCTGCATGCAGCCACTTCGTTCCATTTAGAGGTTCAATACGAGAGAATTGCAGCATGTTGCCACCGACCGCTCGAATGCCGCTTGCTTTAAGCTCGTCGCACCAATGTGAGTAACGAGCTGTTTCGCCCTCGCGAGCAATCGATGCTGTTGAACTAATAAGATCTTTTTGCGCTGACCCAAAAGGTTTTGTTTGAAGACATGGAACTGCTTCAACGGTGAATGGTCCGACAACGCGCACCTTGTCTTTTTCTAATTTGGGCTGGTCGTAGAGCACTTCTTCCTGAGCTGGAGCGTTATTCGCCACATCACCAAGAGTAATGTGAGGCACTTTTTTGTAGTCGAATCCGTTTTCAATACCTTGATCGGGGTGTGCAAGTTTAAAGAAATCAAAGCTCGAAGTCATGACTCTTTGCTTGGCGAGAGTAATGGCTACACGAGAAGTATCGCACGTGATCCACCTTCTTCCCCATTTTTCAGCCATACATGCGGTTGTCCCAGATCCACAAGTAGGATCTAGAACAATATCGCCGGGATCTGATGACATCAGTATGCATCGTTCGATCACCTTCGGGATCGTCTGGACGACGTACATTCTAGTTTGGAAGCTCGCCGTCGTATCCTCCCAAAAGTTATTCAAAGCGTAGACCGGAAAGTCATCGAAGTATCTTTTATATCCGATACCTTTGCCGGAAGAGACTACTCTTCCTGCTTTGATTAGGTTTTGCATTCCGGCCTCATCTGTTTTCCAGTAATTTCTGGGATAGTATTTCTCTCCGTTTAGCTCGACCCAATATTTTGATCCAGGGCTAGCCGATTGAAGGTTATCAATGTAGAAGTACTTCCCGTCAGTTAATCCAAGTTTTTCGTATTCTTCTCTGTCAACCACCCTTCCATCTGGAAGCTCTACCTTTGTAAATTGTTTACCTCCATCTCCTCCCACCGCCTTTTGTTGATAGAGCTGTCTGTACTTTAATTGCGTTATGTCTTTTGCGTACCAAACAATGTAGTCGTTGACGGTAGAAATTAAGTTGGTTGTTGAGCTTGTAGTTTTTTTGAATGGAATGATCGCAACGAAGTTATGGGATCCAAAAGCCTCATCGAGCAATTCTCGTGCGTGGTGAAGGTTTTGATCGCTGATTTGAAAGAAGATGCTACCCGATGGATGCAGAAGCTCCTGCGCAAGTGTCAATCTGTCGTGTAGATAGGTTAGGTAACTATGGATTTCCAGTTCCCACGTGTCACGGAATGCCTTCAAGGTTTCAGGCTCTGAGGGGAGATCTTCGTCCTTTTCTTTAACGGAGGGCTTTGATACGAATGGTTGAAAGTTCGAATTGTATTTAATTCCATAAGGAGGATCGATGTAGACCATCTGGATTTTTCCAGCCATTCCCTCTTTCTGTAGCAAGCTATTCATCACCAGCAGAGAATCCCCGGCGATCAATCGGTTAGACCAATCCTGATCATGCGAATAAAACTCAATTGCCTTATTTAGAGGTAGTTGATTTTCTGCGCTTTCAAAAAGGGATTGCTGTCTCGCGCCAGATTGTTCGCGCATGAAAGATTTGACGATCCTGCGGGGGTCAACCCGTTCATGCACATGAAGACTGACCGTTGGAACCTCAAACTGGTTTCCTTCGGCTTTGCCAGCCCAGCTGAGATATGGGTCAATGTGTGGGTCATGCAGGTATTTTTTCACAGTGCCACCATTATCCGTAGCTGACGAAACAAGTCCAA
>JAGOTP010000001.1 GCA_018061755.1 Patescibacteria group bacterium
TGAGTTCGCGAGCACGCGGACGAACGGATGGTCAGCGCCATAAGCCGAGCACGGCGTGGTAGCCAAGTGGTAAGGCACGGGTCTGCAAAACCTGTATTCGTGGGTTCGATTCCCACTCACGCCTCCAAGAACATCCTCTGATGAGAGTCAGGGGATTTTCTATTCAAAGCACGTTCGATTTACGACACAGTATCCAATTGTTATGATGTACCGGTATGAAAAACATATCAGAGAACCCAGAATCTGCAGCTTCTGTTGAAGCTCAGAATGTTGTAAGACGAGAAAATCTTCCTCCTTCAGGGATGCGAACGTCTAGCTACCTTGTTCCGCATGAGCCCTACCCTGCGGGCGAAGGTGTTGAAATGAGAGAGCTGTTTCCTGACCGTAGCGAGAGTGGTCACTACCGAAATTATCTGTACTTTGATCCAACAAGAATTGAATTCCAAGAAGTTGATACGACTGGAAATACCCCTGACAAAGAACGCATACTTGGAGCAAGAATGGCAGAAGAAGGATGGGAGCCTTTAGAGTCTGGCTATGTGACTTTTGGTCAAGGAAAGGTGAATCCAAATGATTCGTCTGTGGCCAGATTTACTCGTAAGAAGGTATAGGCGGAAGTTTGGTCTAAAAAACAAACGCACTCAGTTCAGCTGAGTGCGTTTGTTTTTGCCCCGTGTTACCCTCTTTCCATGTCACGCCGCCTCTTCATTTTAGACGCCAATGCCCTTCTCCATCGCGCTTGGCACGCTCTACCACCGCTCACTTCTCCTACAGGTCAGATTGTGAATGCAGTCTATGGCGTCGTGAACGTCATGTTGAAGCTGATTGAGGAGCAAAAACCAGATGCGTTTGTCGCTTGTTGGGATACGAAAGCGCCAACCTTTCGTCATGAGGCCTATGAAGCCTACAAGGCACAGCGTGAGAAGCAACCAGACGAGCTATACGCACAGATTCCTTTGATTCAGCGTGCGCTGACGTTGCTTGGAGTTGAATCGTTCTCAATGGATGGTTTTGAAGCGGATGACCTGCTTGGAACCATCGCCGTCGGTGCGGCGAAAGATGGCTGGGACGTGACGATCGTGACGGGTGATCGTGATGCGTTGCAGCTGATCGGACAACATATTTCTGTTTTGACCTTCAAAAAAGGCGTGAGTGAAACACTCCTCTACGATGAAAAGATGTTGTACGAAGTCTTCGGTCTGACGCCGGAACAATTCCTGGAATACAAAATATTGCGCGGTGATCCATCGGACAATATTCCGGGTGTAAAAGGGATTGGAGAAAAGGGTGCGACGGAATTGCTGCAAACGTATGGATCGATCGAAGGGATGATGCGAGCGGCACATGATACTGCGGCTAAACTCAGTCCATCCCTCCGACAGAAGCTCCTCACGTCCGAAAGCGAATTGCCTGGGTTGCGTGACTTGGTGACGATTCGAACGGACGTCCCGTTTAGCTGGTCGCTTGAGACGTTGGCGGAAAAACCGCTTGATGTTGAGGCTTGGAGATCGTTTTTGCAAGAGATGGGATTCAATAGTTTGCTGAAGCGTTCACTGGGAAAGGACTCTGAACAGAAAAAAACTGGATCAAAGATGAGTGCTGAATCGGTCGCGGACCATCCAACCAAAGGGAAAAAGGCCACAACCTATACTTCATCCATCTTGGTCGAAGAGGTCGCTAAGAATGAAGCGGATGCCAAGAAAAAACTCGCTCAACTTAGTGAGTCGCCCGAGCTAGTCATCATGATTCTGGAAGAGGCACCTGATTCCTTGTTTGGAAACGAGGCCTACGGCATCGCTGTGGCTGATCGTGAGCGCTGTATCGTGTTCCGTCAGACGGAACTGAAAATACCAGCGATACAGACAGCTTTGAATGAGCTGTTCGCTGAACAGAAGCAGCTCATCGCCCATGACGCAAAGGCGGCCATGCATGGCTTAAGGAAGCTCGGATTAACGCCACCAGAGCGTTGGGAGGCGGATGTGTTGCTGGCTGGGTATCTGCTCAGTGCGGGTGATCGCGTGTTTACGTTGAATGATTTGGCGGCGCGCTATGAATTGAATGTGTTAGCGGATCGACCGACCCCGTGCGCTATTGCGAGTTTGATCCGTGCTTTAAACGAACGACAAAAAACAGAGTTAGCAGAAGCGAGCTTGGATAAAGTCTTGCGTGATTTTGAATTGCCGCTGATCCCGGTTCTGTATCGAATGGAATGTCATGGCATTTTGATTGATCGACCCTATTTGGGCGAATTATCTGTTGAGTTGGGAAACGAGAAGCGTCGCTTGGAAAAGGCGATGCAAGAAGCGGCCGGAACAGCCTTCAATCCGGCTTCGCCGAGTCAGTTGGCAGATGTGCTTTTTACGCACCTCAAACTGCCTACTAAGGGCATTAAGAAAGGAAAAACGGGCTACTCGACGGCTGCTTCTGAACTCGATAAATTGCGTGGCCAACATCCACTCGTCGAGCTAGTCGAAGAATACCGAGAGGTCAGTAAATTGCTCTCCACCTATGTAGAAACACTGCCGACCATGACGGATGCAGAGGGTCGAATTCATACAACCTTCCATCAAGCAGTGGCGGCCACAGGGCGTCTTTCCTCGATGGATCCGAATGTTCAGAATATTCCGATTCGTACGGAAACGGGTCGTCGTATTCGTCATGCCTTTGTCGCTTCTCCGGGCTATACGTTGTTGTCTTGCGATTATTCACAGATTGAATTGCGCGTTGTAGCAGCGCTCGCCAACGACAAGCGCATGAAAGAAGCGTTCAATTTGGGGCATGATATTCATACAGATACAGCTGCGGCGATTTGGGGTGTGTCCCTTGAAGCGGTGACGAAAGAGCAGCGACGCATCGCGAAAGCCATTAACTTCGGCATTATTTTTGGCCAAGGTCCGCACGGGTTGTCACAGGTCGCCGGTATCAGTTACGCCGATGCCAAGCAGTTTATTGAAACTTACTTCACCATCTACAGCGGCGTGAAAGTTTTCATGGAAACAACCAAAGATTTTGTTCGCAAAAATGGGTATGCTGAGACGTTGTTTGGTCGACGTCGGCTGTTTCCGGATATCCAATCCCCTCTGCCTCAGCTGCGTGCGCAGGCGGAGCGCATGGCGATTAACATGCCGGTTCAAGGAACAGACGCTGATCTCATGAAACTGGCGATGATTGAGGTAGATGCTCTGTTGCCATCTCTCTCGCCGAAGAGTCGGCTGCTCCTGCAAGTGCATGATGAATTGGTGCTAGAAGTTCTGCCGGATGAGCTTGAGCGTGTCGCGAAAGCCATTAAACAAACGATGGAACAGATTCGTGAAATCGGTGTCCCAATCTTGGTAGAAGCTAAAGCCGGCCCCCGCTGGGACGAAATGAAGGCGATTATATAAAAGTAGTTGATTTAGAAAGACCCGCTCTTCCAGGAGACCGTTACGCGCCTGCTAGCGCTTCACTTATGCCCTGCGCCGGTCGCTTGGGCAGAGTCTCCTTCCAGAGCGGGTCTTTCTAAATCGCTTTATATAATCTGGAGAGAGAAATGAAGAGAGGGTGTTGGAAGTTGAAACGTATGTTATAAGAAGTAGGATAAGAATATGTTGATTGCTTGTATCGGGCCGGATGTGTATCGCGCCCTTGAGAAAGGACGGGAATTGGAGCAGGCGTTTCGGCAGAAATATGATCCGGAAGGGACGAGCATTGAGCGTTTGCAAGAAGATGGAGGTGATTTGGTGGATGAGGTGATTGAGCGAGTGAACACGGTGAGTTTGTTTACGCCACGACGTTTTTTACGTGTGCGTGATCTGTTGAAGGGTTGTCCGAAGGGGCGTGTGGCAGCCTTGAATAAAGCGCTTTCCGTTGATCCTGAGAATGTGATTGTCGTGACGGTCGAAAGCGACGTTCCGAACGATACAACGATGAAGGCACTGGCTGATTTGCCTAAATGGGTTCGGTACGATTTTCCGATCTTGGATACACGTGCGTTTCAAACTTGGATTCGTGAGCGAGCGACAGTTTTGAGTTGTTCCCTGAGCGAGCGACAGGTTGAAAAAATCGCAGAACAAGCGGCTGGTGACGCTTGGCAAGCATCACTTCTTCTCTTGCAGGCGGCATCTGGAACGGATCCGAACGATGTGTTGTCGGACGAGAAAAATGAGTCAGAGCGCAGTCTCTTTGAATGGGCAGATGCCTATCTGCGACAGGATGCGGATTGGCGAGCAGCGGTTGAGCAACTTGGTCCAGAAAGTCTCACCTATCCATTTTTATCACAATTACGAGCGTATCAGCGGGTAAAAAGTGGTCAGGAGAATGGACTTCCGTCTTTTGTGGCTCGTAAATTGCGGAGTGTTGTCAGTCCCGAGTCGGAAGAGCGGTTTGCGCGGTTATTGGAGGCCGTGATGCTACAGCGTCAGGGGTATGTTAGAGAGGATGAGTTGTCGGTTCTGTTCTAGAAACTCGCATTCAAAGAGCCTTATCTACCCAATCCACCCAAAAAGAAAAATCGTTTTCTTTTTGGGTGGATTCTCGTTGGGCGGAGAACCCACCTTAACGAGAACGGTTCCTTTATCCTCCGTTCAGGCAGTCAGCCAGCTGTTTGAGCGAAACGGGGTCGAACAGATCGATATTGAGACGGTAACCGCCATCATGATTATCCATAGGGGTCAAAATGATGCTGCTGCGCTTCCCCGGAAAGGGAGAGAACTCCTCACGAAGCATTTGTATAGCCGCGTACGCTTTTGTGCGTTTTGAAGCGCAGACGGATTCAATCTCGCGTGACGTCAGGCTACGCGACCTATGCACATGTTTCACGAACAGAGAGAAAATCTGCCACGTCGTCGGAGAGAGTGTCGGAGAAAGTATAGTCCGGTTCGGTCCGCAGCAGATCATAACGTGCTCGCCTTGTTGATCGATCAACACAAGACGCAGCTTCGCCCGCTCAGATTCCCGGTCAGCCAACCTGAGGACTGCCTGCACGTGCGGCGGCATCCCCCAGCCCGTCGCACAGATGTCAGACCAGCTGGTCACTCCCGTAAGATCAGTCAAAACTACCTCGGGGTTTTCTGCGGCGATCGGTGAAGGGTACAGTAGAGACAGCAGTGCTCCTACCGGCGTTTCCGGAGGAAAACCCAGATTGAGAAAGAGCTCCGCGTTGGGAAGATCGCGGATCAGCACAGTCAAATCTTTGAGTTGACGACTGGATTCCATGGCTTGTCTACCTCCTGACAGGAAGAACGCTCTTCCCGTCAGGAGGTAACGTACCCGTTTTCCTAAAAATTAGTAAATATTTTATAACAAAACGATCGAATAGTAATTCATATTTTGCTTATTTTAGATAAAAAATATAGTATATATGTTGTAACATATTTCCGACATTTTATGGAACTTACGAAAATCCTTGAGGGCTTTAACCTCAATCGCAAGGAGGCCTATCTTTACCTAACAGCCCTTGAGCTGGGGACGGCAAGCGCGAAAGACATCGCTTCCAAGGCCGGTCTTCAGCGCACGCATTTTTATGACATCTCACAAAAACTCCTCGGACAAGGCTTATTACAGCAAGTCAAAAAGGGGCAAAAACGATTCTTCCAAGCTCTTGAACCAGAAGGATTGATCAAACTTCAAGAAAAAAGACTAGAAGAACTCAGGGAAGCGCTCCCCCGCTTCAAAGCTCTTAATAATACCAAGGGGCAAAAAGCTAAGGTTTACTATTATGAAGGGGCGAATGGTGTAAAGCAGGTCTACGAACAAATGCTTCTGCACAAGGGCGAGATACTCCTCTTCACTACGCCCAGTTTTGTCTCAGCTGAGCGGTTGGATCTTCTCAAAGAACACGTACCTCAACGTGTTGCACGAGGGAATGGTCTACGCATGATTGGAGAAGTTTCCCCAGAAAATCAGATGCTTCAAACACGAGACCAGGCTGAATTAAGAGAAACTCGCCTACTTCCAAAGAGTCTCTACCATTCCAATATCGAACTCGGTATGTACGGAAATCGCATCTATCTTGTCGATTATCAGGAACTCTTTGGTTTAATCATCGAGGCCACGGAAATCTCGAACACCCTCAAAATGATTTTTGAAATTGTCTGGAACAGTGGAAAAATTGTTTCAATAAAAACGAGTGGATCTTCCCGCCGAGCTTCAGATGCATAACGCAAAATTTGATATTTAAAAAACACCTCTCGCAATTGGCAGAGAGGTGTTTTTTTTTACCTTATTTCTTATTGACGAGTTTGAAGGCGCTGGCGATTTTTCGCTGAGCGTTGTTGTTGTGCAAGATGTGCGTTTTGGCAGCTTTAGCTAAAGTCTGCTGGAGCTGTGCCAGAGCGGTTTTTGCTTCGCTGGCTTTGCCATCTTTGACCAAATCGGTCAGTGCACGGGTCAAATGTTTGACGTGCGTCTTGAGACGAAGGTTTTTCGCAGCACGCTTGTGGTTCTTGCGAAGATCTTTGATGGCAGCTTGCTTGATTGGCATAGGAAGATGTCGCGAAGAATAGCGGAGCTGAGCGCTTTCGTCAATATATGGTATACTCAGGCACGTCTTCTGGGAAATTGCGATGGTTTTCAGAAGGCGAAATGCCAGTACACGGTGTCTCTGACGGTTTCATTCTCTGGGCTGTCGGCAACAATCGCCAGACAAGATGAAAAATACATTGTACGACTCTTGAGTAGGGAGGTATCTAATGAGGTTGAAATTGGAGCGGCAAAATCCTCCAGAAGCAGCGTTTGACAGCTACCGCCTCCTCTTTTACGCTTCATGCGGCACGAACAGACGAGTTAATGTATTTTACGACACATGTCTCCATAGTTCAAATGGATAGAACGAGAGCGTCCTAAGCTCTGTATAGAGGTTCGACTCCTCTTGGGGACACCACGCGTTATTTGTTTCATGTGAAACGTTGTTTGAACAACACGGGCTGATAGCTCAGTTGGTAGAGCGCTGCATTCGCATTGCAGAGGTCAGGGGTTCGACTCCCCTTCAGTCCACCAGGTTAAACGCCTCGTCATCCGACGAGGCGTTTAAGTTTTGGCGTGTTTTTGCCTTCATAATGCGTTTTGTTCGTACGATCTTAGTGGCAACGACTGGTGTTATAGACGAGCTCGCCTAACTCGTAAGTAAGTAAGTAAGTAGGTAAGTAACTTCATCAAGACATCTACACGTGATTTCGAATCCCGTCATTCAGAATACTGAACGAGGTTGGTAGCGGATGGTCGTCATTCCATACGTGTTCTGACAAAATGCCAGAACAAGATAAGGTGTCTTTTGTTGTCACGCCGCTAGACGTGATTGAGACACCATGTTTAACGACCCATGAGAGAATAGTCTTCATTTATCCTTGATGATTCAATCTTACGAGTATTTTGAAGAATGAATGATGCCGTTAAGTATGTTTGGTGCATATTGGTATGCGAAACATCGAGATTTTCGGAATAAGCATGTTCCCGGTCTCTTTATCCCCGATCAGGCAAAAAAATGACAAACTTCTGTTTCACGTGAAACGGTAAATGGATTGAAAATTTACGGTTAGATTTCGGATTTAAGCTAAGGGTTTCAGATAGAATGTGGTTTTATGGGACGGCGGCTGGTAGTTGGTCGGGATAGGCTCTGTATTTTTTAATGAGATCATATGTAGTTCGCATCGGTCAGATGGACATATTTAAAACATCGTATAACGTGTGAAAGGTCAGCCACAAAGCTTTTATCCTTCTTCGTTTCTGTTTCGCCTTCGTGCTCATTGTGCCCGGTCATTTCTCTGTTCACGATGAGACGGTTGCTGAATATTCCTAGGTCGGTTAATCGGGAGCGATATCAGTAAAGTGCCCCCCTAAGATCGATCCGATGTTTCATGTGAAACAAGACGTTTCTAGTGTGGGCTGTACGAAATTGGTGTGCGGCAAGCGTATTTCATGTGGATAAAGTAGTGAAAATATCCACATCTGTTTTCTCTTAAACTACAGTCTTTTTCTAGATATTTGTTGCAGAGAGAAGAACGTAAACAGTTTATACACAACATATACACATAAATAAAACATGTATTTTACGACACTTAATAAACAAGACAACTGAGCGAAGAAAATGATCTGTGTATAAACTGTTGATGATAAACGCGGTCTTCCTAAGACAGGAGTAGCGTCAGACTTGCCAAGAAAGACGAATGAACAAAAAAACGGTATACTCTAGGTATGAAGCTCTTTGTCGCACTTGTTCTTATTTTAAGTTGTCTTAGTTTTAGCGTCTGGCATGTCAACGCCATGTCGAGTGTCAGCTTTTCGATTCCTTGGGACAACGTGAATGCAGGAGGTGATGAGCAGGCCAGTAGTTTGAACTACACAGTTTACGATACGGTTGGTCAGTCGGCTGCAGGTGTGGCGGGAAGCGTTTCCTTTTCACTGGAGGAAGGTTATCGATCGGATAGTAACGCGGTCAGTTTGTCATTCGTGATACGTGGTCAGTCGGCGACACAAACGACCTATTCGAACTTCTCAACAGCTGCTTCTGAGGTTACGGTCACAGCAACGACTGGCTTTGCGGTGGGTGACTATATTGCTGTTGTCGAGAACGTGGGTTTTGGACAATTGGTGGCGCTTGGAAGAATTTCTCAGATTAATAGTTTGAATCTTAGGGTTGATAGTTGGGGTGGACAGTCTGGTTTGCTGTCGACTGTCCCGGCTGGAGGGAACGATATGGTCTATCGTTTGGGGTCGGCAGATTCAGTGAGTTTTGGAACAGCCACGGTCGGCAACGAGCATGTTGCTTTAGCGAGTGGCTCGATTTTTTCTTCTGCCAGCAGCGGTCATTCCGTGTATGTTCAAGCCGATCATCTTCTGCGAACGCCAGCGGCTGTTGCTATCACGACTGTATCTGACGGAACGGTCTCAAGTAACGCGGAAGAATATGGAGCAGAAGCCATAGGTGCGCATGCGGTCAGCGGGTCGGTGGATTTGGGGGTAACAACCACACAGCGCACGGTTTTGCTGAGCACGACGCCAGCGATTTCAGCGGCTGATCGTTTCGCGCTGCTGTTTAAGCTCGGTATTACGTCTTCAACTACGCCTGGAAGTTACGGACAAGTTGTTTATTTCATGCTCACTTCCAACTTTTAGGATATGTTCCGTGCTTTGTGTTTGGGGATTGTAACGGGGTGCCTGATGCTCGGCGTCGGTTTGATGGCGAACGTTCCTACCGTTTCTGCTCTTACGATCTCGCCCCCCATTCTTGAGTTACAGGCGAACCCAGGTGAGACAAAAACAGCCACGATTACGCTCACAAATGATGAAGGTCAACCGATTCATGTCTATCCATCCATCCAAAAGTTCTTGCCATTAGGAACGAATGGTCAGCAGCAATTCTTGCCTCCAGACGATCTAGATGGTCTGCCGAGCTGGACTTTCCTGGATGGAGCCGATCGTATCTTGGAAACGAATGAAAAACAGACCGTGACGATGGAGATTCGCGTCCCGACGGATGCACAGTCCGGAGGAATGTATGAAGCGGTCTTTTTTTCTTCTGAGCCGCCACTTTCTTTGCCGGGGGTGAGGGTTGGCGTCCGTTCTCGCATTGGAGCCTTAGTGCTTTTGACGGTGGGTGATGCGAAAGAAATTCGCTTGGCTGCTACCGATTGGCGTTGGCTTAGTGAGTCGGTCAGTGATTCACTGCGTGGAACGGTTCGTCTGACGTTACGGAATACCGGTGGGACGCATACGGTGCCAACAGGTGAGATTGTGGCACGTGATCTGTTTGGTCGGGTGGTTGGTCGTTGGCCGATCAACCCGGCGGGATCGCGTATTTTGCCAGCTAGTGAGCGGACGTTTGAGCAATCGATCGGTGGAGAGTCGATGGGCGGCTTTAGTCGCGAGCTCACAGCACTTGGTTTGGGACGTTATCAGTTGTCATTGGAAGGAGTGAATGGATTGACGGTTGTACCAGAGGCCTTATCTGTTGTCGTGTTTCCTTGGAGAGTGGTTTCAGCGATCTGCTTGCTCTTGATTGGGCTGTTCGTTGCCTTTCGTGTCTATCGATCTCGTTTGATTCGCGCTATGCAGACCCGTTCATAGTTGTATGTTGCGTCTTCGCTGGTGTTTGATCTTTGTTCTGACTTTCTTATTAGGAAGTTTTTTGAAAGTGGCTGTAGTACAAGCCGCTCAGATCCCGTATTTCTCCATTTTGATGACGCGCCAAACGGTCAGTACCTCGACCGACATGCAGGTAACGTTTGTCACGCCGACGGGAATGGATGATAGTGGAGATTATTTTGCACTCCGTTTTCCAAATGATTTCAATGTTTCATCTATCGATGTGACGGATGTGAGCTTGAGCTATGGGCCGACTACGGGCTTTGAACATACCACCAGTCTTGCGGCGACAGCTGCTTCCAACATCTGGGGTTGGCAGCGTAACGGGCTCGTGATGACATTTTCGCCTCCAACCAACACTGGACCAGGGAGCATTCCAGCGAATACGCGTTTTGTGATTCGGATAGGAACGTTGGCTGGTGGAGTAAACCAATTGGTGACACCAACGACAGTCGGAATCTATCGGTTGACGATTGAGGGTGATTTTCGAGATTCAGGCGTATCTTACGTTTCCATTCGAGCAGCCGATGGTCTAGCGGTGAGCGTCACGGTTCCGGTACCAGGTGGCGGTGGAGGCGGGGGCGGAGGTGGTGGGGGTGGCGGTGGAGGCGGGAGTGGCTTGACTGATGGGCCGGTTACACTTGATGGAACAGCGCCGGTTATTAGTTTGCTGCGAGCAGAAGCGATCACGACGAATAGCGCTATCATTCGTTGGAATACCAACGAGTCGGCCGACGCCTATTTGGAGTACGGCCTCACGACCGCTTATGGAGCGGGTACGCGGACGCGCAGTGATCGTCGGACGAGCCATGAATTTTCTTTAGAAGGTCTTACGCCGAATACGGACTATCATCTACGTGTTCGAGCGCGAGATGCGGTTGGAAATATCGCCTGGAGCACGGATTTGGTGTTTCGCACCGCTCGACCGACGCTTGCACCGGTCATATCAGGGCTGGTCGTAAGTTATGTTGATGATCGTCAGGCGATCATTCGTTGGACGACGGATGTTGATACGACCTACGAGTTAGAGCTTACGACGCCAACCGGTCCACGGATATTTCGCTCGACTGCGCCAGCCCGTGACCATCAAGTGGAGATCGGTGGATTACAAGCAGGGATCGGTTATTCATTCCGGGTTACTGTAAGGAACTCAACGGGTGAACAAGCTTCAGCGGAAAGAACGTTTCGCACATTCAACGATGTAACGCCACCCTCGAACGTAAGCGGTTTTCGAGCGGTATATAACGGTGTTACGCGTGCCGTCGATTTGAGTTGGAATAATCCAACAGATCTCGATTTCAAACATGTTCAGATTACGCGTTTGAGTGGCGTACCAGGTGTTCCAGATGCCTTTGTCTGTATGACGCTGGCTGGACGCTGTTCGGATTTTCCACCCGCTGGAAGTGGGCCGACACTTACGTATCGGGCGGTAGCCGTTGATCTTGTTGGGAATGAATCAAGTGGTGCGCTCGCGAGCGTGACGATTCCGCGTACAACGGTCGAACCACCAACGGAAGTAGTGCCACCAGATGAAGAAGCGGCGCCGGTAGTGACGACGCCTAGTGAAGTTTTGCCACCGATTCTTCGTCCTGGGCCTGCAGCGGGTGGTGAAACGGCGATAACTCCGGGTGATGGTGTGACGCGAGAGGGAGCAGTTACAGTTCCAGCAGGGGGAGAAATTCCCTCAACGTCTGGTTCAACAACACCAGCCGGATCGACCAGTACGCCAGATCTTCCAACTGATCCTGCGACAGCAGGTGAAACTCCACTTCTTCTGACGCCAGAATTTTTCTTATCCGATACGGTCATTGCTTCCCCTGATCGTTCAGGAATTCGGGCAGCACTTCTTCTACGCCCGATCCAGTTACGTTTACCTATCACAAGTCTGCCGACCGCGTTGCGGGCTGCGCAAGTGCAAACAGGAGACGGCGCTGTTTATCAGCTGGCCTATCGTGAAGCCTTGGGTGCTTACGTTTCAGACTTTTTGATTGAAGGGGCGCCTGGTCAGACTCAAACGTTGCGAGTGCAAGCTATTGCGAGTGATGGTCGAAGTTGGGAGGAGCGTTATCCATTTCGTTTAGTTGCGCCTGGTCGGGTCTCGGACGTTAGCGATCGGAATCGGTCCACGCCTCTGTCAGCTGTCGTGGTCGAAGTCATTCCTCAAACACCCGGTGGTTCGACCTTCCGTTTGCAGACGGATGAAGGCGGTCGTTATTCAGCCATCCTGCCTCGCGGAGCCTATCGTTTGAATGTCTCCAAGGAAGGTTTTGGTTCCTATCAACAACTCATTCAGGTGGAAACGGGTATTTTGGCTCAAGATGTTGACCTAAGGCGTGGGGTGCGAGGCTTGTCTGAGTTGATTGATCCGGAGGCTCCACTCAGCGAAAATATTAACAACCTAGTGAATGAAGCAGCGCTGGTTTTAGAAACGGTTCGCCAACCAGAAGTGCAAGAGGTGACGCAAAATATCGTGGCTCCGGCTGTGATCGTGGCGACGCTTGGAACGACGGCGACGGCTGTGACGGGTTTCGCCGCTTTCAACTATCTACGATTTTTATTCACTCAGCCTTTGCTCCTCATTCGTCGTCGTAAGCGTCAGGCGTGGGGGGTGGTCTACAATGCCCTGTCTAAGCAGCCAGTCGAATTGGTGATCGTTCGTCTCATGAAAGCGGGTACTAACTTCGCTTTGCAAACGCGTATTACAGATGCCCAGGGTCGGTTCTCCTTTTTCGTTGCTCCAGGTTCTTATACCATTCAAATTCAAAAGCCAGGCTATCAATTCCCCAGCACTTATCTGAAAGAGGCACGGGTAGATGTGGATTTTGTTGATTTGTATCATGGTGAACCGATTGAAGTGAAACAACCGGTGACGATTTCGCCGAACATTCCATTGGATCCGATCGTAAAAGAAGAGACACCAAAAGCGATCACACGTCGTCAGTATTGGCGCAAATTTCAGTCAGCGCTAAGCATTGGTGGAATTATGATTGCATTGGCGGCGATTGTGATTAGTCCATCCTGGCCAATGGTGGGTTTCGCCGTTTTCCAGATTGCGACCTATGCCCTGTTTCGTCGGTTGGCCATTCCGCCAGCGCCTCAACGTTGGGGCATTGTCTATGATAATGATGGCAAGCATCCGCTCACGAGAGCAGTCGTTCGCATTTTTGATAAGAAGTTCAATAAGCTATTGGAGACGCAAATCACGAGCAAGGATGGTACGTATGGATTCTTCGCGGCTAAGGGGGTTTATTATCTGACAGCTGAGAAGCCAGGCTACCAACGCTACCTTTCGACCGACATTGATCTGACTCAGGCGAAGGATACCTATATCGACCACCGTTTTACGCTAAAAAAGGGCTCGACCGCAGCTAGCTAGTTATACACAACTTGTCTACAATTTATCCACAAAACGTGTATACACAAGTTATTCACAGTACGTCTTTCCCTACTTTTCGCTCCACTTAGCGAAAAAATGCTGACTTACCAAAGACCGCTACAATCGAAGAGATGACACGTCGTTCCTTTCAGGCCTGGCTCATGCGTGAGTCAGCCACCTTCCTCCAAGCCTTGGCGATGGTGGGCTTCGTTATCTGTTTGTTTGCTCAGGGGCCGGTCGCGTGGGGAGCGACCGGGATCAACCAACAGATTAACTACCAAGCCAAGCTGATGGATTCGAACGGCTCGATTGTGCCCGATGGAACCTATCAGATGGCATTTAGTCTGTATGACTCGTCAACCTTGGGGGCAACTCCATTCTGGACAGCCAGCGGAACGGTTATGTCGCCGACGCAGATCCCTGTGACCGTAGATAATGGTCTGTTTACGGTCATGTTGGGAGATACGTCGTCAGGTGGTGGGTGGCAGAACGCTTTGACGTCGATTGATTGGAATACAGATGTCCTATATTTAGGAATCGCCGTCTCTGGTGATAGCGAAATGCAGCCGCGTAAACGTCTTGGTTCGGTGCCACAAGCCTTCAATGCACAGCAGTTACAGGGGATGTATGCCTCGAGCACAGCAGCGTCTGGGGCAACGCTGTTTACGGTCAATCAAACCAGTGCTAGCGCAGCGGCTGATGATCGTAGTGCCTTGGATGTAAAGACGGCTGGTATCTCGGATACCAAGGATTTTATTGCGCGTTTTTATGGGCTGAGCGGTTCCATACAAGCCTCCATTCGAAATGATGGATTACTGAGCGCGAACCGTTTTGTTGGTATCGCATCAACAACAGGCGGCTTAGTAGAAGGAATCAATCAAGGAGAAAGAAGTATGGGAAGTGCATGGGGAGGGGCCTTTAATAGTCTATCCGTTGGAGGGATCTCGCCAAGTTCAAACACGGGTACGCAGAACATGGTTTCCGTGTTCAAATATGATGGAACAGATCAGAACGCCATTTGTTTAGACGATGTCATGACGGCTTCAACCTGTGGTTTTTTGGCTGGATCCAGTTTGATCGCTGACGGAACGGTCAACGCCAACGCCTTCGACTTGGCTGAACGCTATTCACTGACGGGCGAAGCTGCGCCAGGTGATGTGTTGGTCGTTGATCCTGAGAATCCATTGTTTGTGAAGAAAAGTCCCGGCATCGCCTACGATGCTCATGTTGTAGGTATCGCGTCGACACGCCCTGGGTTCTTGCTGGGAAGCATCGATGGAGTGTCAGTAGCCTTGTCAGGTCGTGTGCCGACCAATGTTTCAACGTTAAATGGGCTGATCGCGACGGGTGATGCGCTGACGTCTTCACCTATTCCAGGTGTTGCGATGAAAGCGACGGGTCCAGGGAGGATTGTCGGCTATGCCTTGCAACCAGCCTTTGCAACCGGAACAATCGAAGTCTTCGTGAAAGTCGGTTATGACGCCAATTCTTTCTTACGAACGGAAGGCGAAACAGTTGTTGCACAGAAGGATCTGTTGTTTGCTGCACGTAGTCAGGCTACGCCTGACGTCGCGACCGTGAATTCTTGGGGCGTCACATGGCGCGGAAGTTTATGGGATGGGGTCCAAGCGCTGAACAAAGACTTTAGTTTGTTGAATCAAGCGATCAGTGCGACTACGACAGCGCTTACGCTTAACATGGGCACATCGACCCTCTGGTCAGTTGATGAGACGGGTTCGATGCGTGTCGCACGAGACCTCTTTTTAGGTGGCCGCTTTTTTCCAGCCACTCGCTCTGGTCAGCAGTCGGATAAGTACCTGTTCTTAGATGATGCGGGTCCAGCTTCATCGACTTACATTGCTACCAACGCAGACGGTTGGCAGGCCAACGATTCCTACGACTTTGCGGAACGCTATTACTCGCCGGATGCCTTAGAACCAGGTGACATCGTCTATATCAGCCAGCGTGGCCAGTTCCATGTTCAGCGTACGATGCAGGCGAATGACATGCCGATCGGTATTGTCTCGACACGTCCAGCCTTCGTCGCTGGTGCGCCTGCTCCTTCAACCTTCCCGATTGCCTTAGCGGGACGTGTACCAACCAAGGTCTCTATTTTGAACGGTGCGATTAAGATCGGTGATCCATTAACGGCTTCAACGTTGCCCGGTGTATCGGTGAAAGCGCTCAAAGCTGGTCCGATTGTGGGTTACGCCTTAGAGAATTATGAAGAAGATGCCGTGGGAGCGATCGAAGTCTTTGTGAATGCCGGTTGGTGGGGTGGATCAGTACCTGCTGCGTCTGAAGTTACACAAAACGACGAAGGAACGGTGGTTGTTTCAGCTGCTCCGTCAGCTACGACCAAGGTCTATCAAGGTGTGGCCCGTATCTTGGCTGGTGCGACCAAGGTAATCGTTACCCATCCGTCACTTGGAACCTTCCCACTCGTTCAGGTCACGCCTTATGGCAAGATCGACACGCAATGGTGGACGGATCGTCTGACAGATCGAGGCTTCGAGATCATGTTACGAGAACCGCTGCTCTACGATGCGACCTTCAGCTGGCGCACCGAAGAGATGTTAGCTTCAAACGATAAACTGTTCGTTTCAAACGAACATCCAGGTCAATGGAATATCCATTCCGGTGAGCCGATCTATGCGGACACGTCACGTGTGCAGACGTTGCCAGAGGTAACATCCGCAACCAACACGGAGCCAACGCCAACGGTTCCTGAGCCGGTCGTGCCAGAGACTTCGACGTCAACGACGGATATCCCAGTGACACCAACGGAGGAAGGTGCGCCTACCGATCCTGTGATACCAACGACCACTGATGAAGAGCCCGTAACGCCGGTTGTAAGTGAAACAACTCCCGATCCCGTTCCTCCTGTGACTGAGCCGGTGTCCGTTGCTGCGCCTGTTGAATCAGCGCCCGCTGAACCCGCTCCGCCTGTCGTGACATCTGAATAAATAATCCAATCTCCTCAGTCAGGCCTGAAGAATGCTATACTTCGGGCATGACGCGCTACGTGATCGCTCTTTTTTCGCGAACCTTTCCTCAGCCTTTGCCTCAGACCTGGCGGCTCGTCTGGCGTACGCATCTGGCAGACTTCTTACGTTGGCTGATTGCTGGGTTCTTGTTTGTGCTGCCCTGGTTTGTGGTGCCGCACTGGAGAGATGGTGTTGAATTGCCAAAAGCTTTGCTTGGATTGGGCGCGATGAGTCTTTGGATCGTTGCACGAGCCGCCTATAGTCTGTTGGGACAAGCGACCGAACGACGTTGGTCGGTGTTTTCGTTGTGGGTGGGATTGCTTGCGATTGTTGTGAGCATATCCTGTCTTTTATCACCGCACCGAGCACTGTCTTGGCTAGGGAATGGCTATCAGATCGCTTCCTCTCTTTCTGTTTTATTGCTAGCACTTTGGTTGGCTGCCGCTGTCCGTGACAGTGTCGAGCGTCGTCCGGCGGCAGCTCGTTTCTTTGTCTGGTCGTGGATTCTCGGTTCCGTCTCAGCCATTGTGTATGCGCTCCTGACGCTGAGTGCTCGTTTGGATGCGCTTTTGTTGATCCCACTCGTTTTCTTGAGCGGTTTATTTTTGCTTGCCACCCGCCCGGTCGTATCCGAAGCGCTGACGGGAATGTCTTTGACGCTGTATCGTGCCAGTCATGGATTTCTGGCCTTGATCTTGGTTGGCCTGCTCGCTCTAGGACTCCTTCTCCCGCTTGGTAGTCTTTGGATTGTGCCGTTGGTCGGAACAGTTTTTGCTCTCCCTCTACTGTTCATAAAACAAAAAAAACTAACGTTAGCCGGTTTTGTTGCAACCGCTGGGATCGCGAGCGCCTTGGTTGGTCTCGTCTTAAATTCCACGGCTGCAACTCCAGCCTGGATCACTCAAGGTCGTCAGTCGTTGCACTTGGAGCGATTATCAGAAATCTTGCCAACACAGACGCTGACCTGGCAGATCGCGAGTAAAGCGCTCGAAGACAAACCGTTATTCGGCGTTGGTCCGGGTGGCTGGAGCTATGCTTTTGATCAATTTCGCCCGCAAGAGTTCAATGCTACTCCCTTCTGGAACGTACGCTTTTCACGATCTGCTTCTGCTCTCGCCACCGGCTTAGTGGAATACGGACTGATCCCGTTTCTTCTGGTTCTAGCCTTTTTTCTGGTCAGCATTTTCAGAGCGTTGCGACGTGTTCGTCAAACAAAAGATAGTGCATTGCTATGGGAGATCATCCTGTGTTTGAGTGCACTTGGTTTCGCGGCTCTGCATCCATTGGGGATCGAAGCTTTACTCGCTACGGCGCTTTTGTTTGGTCTACTTTCAGCCAAAGCGTTTGTTCCTGGTGAGCAAGTCGTGCCGGGTAGCCGAACGCCGTTTTTTGCTCGTTCTCTGTTCGTGGCGGGAACGCTTTGTGCGTTGTGCCTTTTCATATTCAGTTTGCAACGTGCAGCGGCGGCCGAGCTTCTGACGCGACCTTCACTCTATGCATTTCGTCTTGCCATCAAGCTGAATTCGGCTGACGATCGGTCGCCGCAGCGAGAAGCGCTAAGCTATCTGCAGCAAGCGCGTCTGGCCAAAGAACGGAATCAACCAACTGTGATGAGCGCCTTGTTGCAAGAAGCAGAGCGCAGCTTGGATGTAGCGTTAGCTAGAAATCCACGTGATGTTGAACATTGGTTTCTTGCGCTTGAATTAGCGAAACTAGAAGCGGAATTAGATGTCAGTAAAGACCGAGCCATCTTCGAAGCAGTTCGTACGATAGATTGGCTTCGTCCGAACGATCCAGCCGCGTCACTTGCTCTCTTCTCGGTTTCTCGTGACCGTATGGCGCGTGAATCACGTTGGGTAGAGCAGGGTCAAGGACGTGAGAAAGAGGAAGCAATCCAACGAGAGTCACAAGAGCGCGTGTTAGCGAACGATGCGTTAATCGAAGCTTTGCGCCGTAAGGAAGACTATCTACCCGCCTTATATGCCAAGGCAGCCTGGCTGGCTCAGACAGGGCAGCTTAAGGACGCAATCGCTTCTTTAGAGAGCTTGCAAGCTAGTCAGCCTATCACGCCAGAGCTCAGCCTCCCTTTAGCGATGCTCTACCGTCGCAATCAAGAACCAAACAAAGCCATGGAAGTTCTCTTGCGCTTAGTTGAGCAAGCTCCTCGCGTGCCAGAATACCAATGGCAGCTCGCTTTGGCCGCTGTTCAGGCAGAACGTTGGGAGGAAGCGATGGTTGTCTTGCAGCGCTTGGTCGCGACTGTTCCTCAGGAAACGCTCTATCAAACCCAATTGAAAGACGTCATGCGCAAGCGCGCTCAAACAATGACACCGACCATTCCTACGGCAACCTCAACACTTATCACCGCTTCGTCTACCACCTCAACCCCAGCTGTTCCAGTGAAGCGAGCCCCAGTTCGTCGTCGCACAACTCGCCCTACTACCTGATATGCCCTCTCTTTTTGATAGCTGGAAACGTCTCTTCGACCGTCCGGCAGCCGCAACCCATGCTCGAGCGGAGGAAATTCGCGTTTGGCAGAAAACATTGCTTGAGGAGCACGAACAATTGCGTGATGAGCTTGAATTGTTGCTTCGTACTTATGTTCGAACGATCGATCACTTTGCGGAACGAGCGAATCAGCTGACGGAGGAGCAGTTCCTGCAAGAACAAGAATCGATCGAATCCATTCGCAAGATTTTGCAAAACGCCATTCGTCGTTTAGAAGTGAGTTCCAAAGATCATCGCGAGTTATTGGATGAATGGCATGAGTGGGTCGCCTTTCGTCGTGCCGCTGGTCAAAAACACGAACTTCCAGCAGCACATCAATTGCGCGTTGAGATGATCCGGTCTGAACTGACAGTTCGTGGCATTCAAGTTGAGCAACCGGTTTCGCAGATGGGGAAAGAGTCTCAAGCCAGTTTGTCTGTAGAGGAAGAGCGTCGAGAAGCGTCATCAATCCAGTCTCAATCTCCCTACAGACCCGCTCCGTTGTTGGATGAGCTAGCGGATTGGATGGAATTGCGTCAGGTCCAGATCGAGCCAGAGCACGCTGAAGCCGAACGGGCATGGAAAGAGCTTTCCCATGAAGCACACGCCTTCCCAGAACAGGCGCTTTTGGCTTTGAAACGTCTCAAAGAAGCTCATGGTGATCTACGTTTGCTCGACCGGGCCCGCCGCGAACGACGCGATCGTTTAGCGATTTTTCACACGAACCAGTAGTGACCAAAGACAGTTGCTTGTCGCGTTTTGGGGAATCTGCTACCGTCCATGCGCAACCAAGCCGCCTATCACTCCGGTGAGAATCGGGGAGGAAGCACCCAAGGGCCCTTAGCTCAGCTGGTAGAGCGCTTCCATGGCATGGAAGAGGTCAACGGTTCGATCCCGTTAGGGTCCACCACGTAAAAACACCACTTTATAAGTGGTGTTTTTAGTTGTTGGTGTTCACGTGGTGCGACCACACAAAATCCCCGCTTCAAACGCGGATTTTTGTTGCTCATTTAACTGCCAGAATATAAAGTGCTTTCAATATGAAAGCAGGGATCGATTTTACTGGAATAACGGTCAGTTTCTATTGCCATGATGAGGAGGGATATTTTGTTTTTCATAAGCGTAGTGAAAACTGTCGTGACGAGCGCGGAACTTGGACGAATGGTGGTGGAAAGCTCGAATTTGGTGAATCACCAGAAACTGCTTTAAAGAGAGAGCTGTTAGAAGAATACGGATGTACAGGTTCTATTGAAGAGGCGCTTCCTCCTCAGTCGTTTTTGCAAATACGTTCAGACGGTTCTCAGAAACATTGGATTATTCTGCCTTACATCGTTCAAGTAGATCGTTTAGAAGTAAAAATGAATGAGCCTGAGAGTATGACGGAGATTGGATGGTATAAACTAAATGATCTTCCTGCGCCGCTGCATACGGGAATAAAAAAAGAGTTGGTTGCTTTAGAAAGATATTTTCGTAAATTTATTACAACTTAGTAAGAGATGTTAGAACGAACGAAGGTAGAACTTCTTCCGCCAAGCTCCACCTCGCAAAATATCCGCTTCAAATGCGGAGATTTTGTATGGTGGTTTGATAGAGTCCGATGTAGGTTTTTCTATACGATTTTTGTCGCCTCGTGTATGATTTCTCAGTAATAATATGTCCCAAAGGGAACGAGTTCCTGGTGATGGAGATCAAAAGTCCTTATCCCATATACAGGTCGAGAATGCTAACTCGATTATTCCCGAGCATTTTCGAGATTCAGAAGGATTGCGTGTCATGGAGGAGATGAAGGTCTGGTTAGTGAGTGTGATATCTCAAGGGTATGCGACATCCAAGGATGCTCTACGCTTACCCCGGGAGTTTCGAGACCACGCGCATATGTTCAGTGGCGGAAACCTATCAATAAATTTTACAACCATGATCCGTGAAGGAGGGGTTGATAAACTGCAATGTGTCATTGGTGAACCGGATCCTGCAAAACTGACTGCCCCAGAAGATAAGGGAAGATGCGCGATTTTAGCAGTCGGCTTTCTCCATGGGCAAGAACTAAAGTTTGTAAGAATGTTTAAGATACGAAATGATGGAAAAGTGGTTGCTATCAAAGATGAGATGCCAGATGCTCAACGGCTCACGGAAAAGCCTCGATGGGATGTGAATGATTTTTGATGATTAAAGTCGGAATATAAATGAAGGAGTCTCCTGTAGAGCTTAGAACTTCGTCCGCCAAGCTGCACGCAAAATCTCCGCCATCGATGGCGGAGATTTTGCTATCTTGCATTTTCTTGAAACAGACAACGCACCCGGGCAGGTTCACCAAAAAAGATAAGTGGTGGTTGCTGCCGCGAGTGCGGGAGAGAAGTGTTTAGGTTGTCGCCATCCGACGCTTGATGCGCCAGATGAGCCAGATCATCCCGAGCGTGGAGGGGATTGCACGCGCGAGGTAGATGCCGGAGTAGATGTCCCAGCGGACGACGGCGGGATAGAGCGCTGCGAGGCAAGCCCCGAGTCCGCAGGCCCAGAGCATGTATCGCTCCGTCGTTTCCGTCGCACGCCACAGTTTGTGTGCCGTCGCGGCGTACGCTACCACCCCAAGAAGCTGTACCAGGCAGTACGCGATGAACGTGTGGCTTTGTCTCGCGATGAGCCAGCCCGCCACGATGACAGCGCCGCCGCCGAGGCAGAAGCGTTGCACCCGATTGAAGGCAAGCTCACCGAGCGTCCCATCGAGCGATCTCCTCACGAGCATGGCGACTAGAATGGCTGTGGTGTTGACCGCCGCCGCCAGTAGTCCGATGTTGGCGGTCAGCGAGTGACGAGGCGAGCTGAGGTACATCCAGCTCGCCATCGCCATCATGGTGAACATGAGAACCCAGGTTGCAGGCGCTGAACCTGTACGTCTCTTCCAGATCCACCAAGCGTAGATGATGCCTGAACCTGTGCTGAGGAGCGCCGCGAGGAAGACGCTGGTAGGGTAGATCACTGGCCGCTCTCCTGCTGTACACGAGGCCGTCTGTAGTAGTTCTTGGCGATCGTGTGCGTGATAGCCGCGATGACGTAGCCGAAGATCGGTACTGCCATGAGTGCGATGAAGTATCGCCAGTTCCGGATCGCCCCACCCTCGAAGAGCAGGAGGATCAAGTAGGCCCATGACACCATTCCTCCACCTGTGAAGGCGAGCACGATTATGTAGTGGTCGTGTAGCCGAACTTCGCTCTTGAGTCTGGGGCTACTGAGGAGGAAAAACAGGTACCACAGCGGAACAGCCCAGCTGATGGTGCTGAAAACCCACATACAGTTCGATGTCACGATCACGCCGATGAGGTGGCTGGCTGTCATCACGAAGAACAGCAGTCCGAACGACAGTGCACTCATGGTGATACCTCCGAACACCGCGAAGATGATGTGCAGTACAGTCTTGAAGATCTGATATCTTTCGTTCTCGATGGTCATGACGACCTCTCCTTGTGAAGTATTCGATGGTTTATGGCCAAACCGATGACCAATACCCACTGAAAAATGGCATAATATAGTAAAACAGTCAATCTAATGAAATGAGGTCGATTCCTCTCAGGCGTTTAATAAATTAACTGTAAGAGTCCAGAGGGTTTATTCGTTAGATATATGTACATATGTTCATCAATAAACCATTTTCTCGTAATCTATCCCTCTCACTTTGCGTAGCTATAGTTTTTACATTGATGAGCCTCTTTTACGTTCGTGAGGTAAGTAACGCGAGTCGTTATCCGTGTCCTTGTTATTACGAATTTTGCAGCGAATCTCAAATGCAGTGGGGCTGGCCATTTCCTTTTTATTTTGACTCCGGTGTAAACACCGAGGCATGTGAAAAATGCTTGAGTTTTATGTCAGATACGAAAAGTCCAGTAAATTTTTTTTAGATGTACTTATATTTGCTATGCCTATTGTGTCCATATGTCTCTTTATAAAGAGACATAACAACTAAAAATGAAAGTACTTATCAACGTAGAACTGACTAACGGAATTTAGAACCTTTTCTGCCAGGCTCCGCCTCTTCAATTACACGCGCTTTCCGTCACTCGTTTGATATCGTCTTGGAGACCCATATATTCTTTCGACGCATGCAAGGCAGCTTGTTCAAGCGGGGCTGTGGAGCTCGCCATGATTTGGGACAGTTGGTGTTTCGTTTTGAGATCGAGAATCTCCAAGTAGTTCTCTGTGGGCGATGAATCGGCAGTTGAGGATTTATGTAAGATAGCTACGCATGCGTTATAAGCAGGCGACAAACATGTTGTAACAACATCTTCGTGAAAACTTCCGCCGAGTCCTCCATGTTGTGCGTATTTAGGATAGCTCTTTTCAAATGCTGTGGATCTTTTGTTGCACTCTTCGATGGGAGATAAGGGGGTTGGTTTAAGGATGCTATAGCCGATAAGTGCTGTAAAAATGAGAACAGCAAACAGAGCGACTCCTAGGGTCTTAGATAGAATCACAGTAGATGCATCTTATCATTATTAGATTTTATCCTTCTAATCGAACAACGAAGGAAGTTAGAGCTTCGTCCGCTGAGATTGATCATCCAAAATAGCTGCTTACAATGGAGAAAATATGTTTAAGAAGCTGGCAGTTGCTTGATCCATTCATCAAATATCATCGACTGATTGTATGCCAGTGGTGTTTCATCGGCTTGCGGAGCTTCCATTCTAGAAATCGCATTCATCAGAGTTGCTTCAGTTATATCTTGTCTCTCCTGGGTGGTTTTATTCTTCCAATAGCGCTCCATGACTTCTTCTGGCGTCGTGTTTACATAGATAACGATGGCTTTCTTTTCCACCGAAGCCGCGAGATCCCTCAGTTTATTCCTTCCTGAACGGGATGGATTAGAAGTATCGGATATCACGTTTTTGTTTTCTTTGAGGAGCTGCAATAGTCGGTCATGGTATTCCGTAAAGAATGAGTGCATCAGTTCCTTCGTGATTCTTGGATCATCAAAACTTTTATAGCCGTGGTCAAAGATAAATTCATCGATATCTACTCGCTCAAAATTGAGTGCTTCAACGAGCTTTTTCGCTAAAACAGTTTTTCCTGAAAAAGGAAGGCCGCAGAGAATGTAGAGATTGCCCATAAAATAAGTGAAACTTACTACCCCTTAGTCGTGCTGTCTACAAACGCATGTTATCTCATGCAGTAGTTAGAACCTGTACCACAAAGCTTAGCAAGAAGCATTTCTCCTCGAATCCCTATCTGTTAGTATCTGTCTCATCATGAAATACACACCTGAACTTGTAACGGCTTATGTAGAGAAGAGAGCTGATTTCAATGAGACCGATCGAGCACTCATTGAGTGCTTAAAAGAAGTCGATGTGAAGAACAAAGCCGTGATTGATATTGGGTGTGGTGGAGGCAACCATGCCAGACTGATAAAAGCGATGGGCGCTTCACGAGTAGTTGGGGTTGATGTGAATGAAAAGATGATTGCTTTGGCGAAAAGCTCGGGACACGAAGGATCAGGGGTGGAATTCATGGTTGCAGATGGGAAAAACCTTCCAATCGAGTCAGGGTCGATAGATGTTGTGTTTACGAATTTTGTGGTGCATTACTTTGCTTCGGCAAAGAAAATCTTTCAAGAAATGGCGCGGGTCTTAAAGGTTGGTGGACATGTGATCGCAACCTTCAACATCACGGACGTCGATCTAGGATTCGAGCATTTATACAATCAAGCCATGCCCATACGCTTGGGCAGAGGAGAAGATACTATCGTCGTTCAGAATCTGATGAAGGCACGCGCTGAAATAGAAGAGGCGATGAAAGAAAGTGGTTTGGCTGTTTTAGAAGAGCGGGAACTCGACCATCCGAATGCGGTAGTGGACGATTCTTTTGCGGATAAGGAGCATATCCGTAAGCATGCTGTTTTGTTTGTTTCGCAGAAACGAGGTTGAATTATCAACATAAATCGCTACTTTAAAAACGCAGACCCAAACGCTGTACCGCTCCATAAACTAAAAAAAACGGGATCATTTTCCTGAATCTAAACAATAAATAGGGTAGCCGTCGCGGTTAGCTTCTTCGGTAAAGAGAGGAATAACGTCAGCTCTGTCCTGTGTAATGATAATTCCGGAAGAATATTCTTTTGGATCAGAGGTGGGTGGAAAATCGCTCCAATGATAGAATTCGGTGAGTATTTTGGCGTTCCGTAAGCGCTCTTTTAGGCTATCCAGATCCGATTTGGCTTTTGTCGATAGCTCAGCTAGCCGATCAGCGGATACCTCTGGAAGATAAACCCGTTCAGTGCCGGTTCCATAGATTGCGGTAAGGCGTTCTCTCATTTTGAAAAGAGTCTCGTCATGTTCTGTGATATGTGCAAACACTAATCCTTCGGCGGTGCGAAGGTTATATGCGATACAGCGACTAAAGCCGAAT
Organism: Patescibacteria group bacterium; assembly: GCA_018061755.1. Taxonomy (GTDB): domain Bacteria; phylum Patescibacteriota; class Patescibacteriia; order 2-12-FULL-60-25; family 2-12-FULL-60-25; genus JAGOTP01. The sequence goes on from JAGOTP010000001.1 coordinate 25,303, forward strand.
GATGCAACACTATCTGCAGAAGAGGTAGGAACGAATACACAGGATCCTTGCTTTACTAAAATAACAGATCGATCCGCTATTTTGACGAGATGCGCTTCGCCTTCTTCGGCCTGATCTCGATACGCAGCTGCGTAGACAGAGGATCGCATTGGCTGATCGGGACGCAACTCGTTCCAGGGGGTGGGCGGAAAATCGCTTAGCCAAGCTTGAGGGTCTTCGTAAGAATGGTTTATTGCATCGACGAATGTTCTAAAACGAACACGGGTTTCCGTTGTTTTAAAAAGTTCTCCCATAGGAATAGCAGTTTATACTATGGTGAGTATAAGTGCTCGAGTCTCGGGCGCCAAGCTCTGTATGATAAGACTCGTGTTAGAGGGTCTGGTGAAAGGTCTAATTTTATCTTCCACTTAAATACCTCCAAACCAGCTCGTATATAACGCGTTGCCCGTCAGTCAGTTCTTTAGACTCAATCAAGGGTTATCGACGTGAGATACGGCTTAACCTACATGTTTCTTATAGTTGGCAGTCACAACCCGGCCCTATAGAATGATTTTCATATGTCCGAACGACCCAAAACAAAAGAGCTACCAGTCATTCACTACACAGAATCCGTTGAAGACCTCGGCCCGGAAAAACTGCGAGGATTCTTTGTTGGCTGGCCGAATAAGCCTTCTCCTGAAACGCATTTGGAACTTCTAAAAAAGAGCAGTTATCGAGTGCTTGCCTTAAATGAAAAGGGCGAAGTGGTTGGTTTCGTCACGGCGATTTCGGATGGCGTGCTGTCTGCGTACATTCCCTTTTTAGAAGTGCTACCTGACTACCAAGCGCAGGGTATTGGTCAGGAGTTGATGGGTAAAATGCTGGAGAAGCTCAAAAACTTGTATATGGTTGATCTCATGTGTGATCCTAGCGTTCAGCCGTTTTACGCGCGCATGGGAATGAAGGAAGGCACGGGTATGATGTTGCGTAATTTTCCCAAGCAAAATGGAGCAGGAGAATAAAACGAGTATCTACTCGCAACGTCCAAAAATCTTGCGAGATGTCAGCCCTGACTTTGATTGGGATCGAGAAAAGATCTGGCAACTGACTCTTCCAGTTCAAGAAGTGGAGATAAAAGAACTGCTCTGGCATTTCGATCTTCCGTTTTGGGAGAAAGAAGGAACGGATGATTGGAATTTAACGCCTTGGGAGGTTATTTCAGATCCAAACTCAGAGCCAAGCCACTATAGAAAAGTACAAAACGCAGATACGTCCTATCCACTGGATGTAATCCTGTTAAAAGACAGATACCGTATTCTTGATGGGTTACATCGATTGGCAAACTGTTACTTGCGAGGGGATAAAGTCGTGAAGGTGAGAGTGATACTGCCGGAGCAATTTGAGCTGATAAAGAAGTAAGGATCGCTTATATTATTCAAATTTCAATTTCACCTCCTTTTTCTCCAACGTCGCCCCGCTCTCTCGATCTTTTAATTCAAGCGTAAGCTTACTCTCTTTCCCTCGACATTCTGGTAGAGGCAGTGTCTGTTGATAGAATTGCGTATTGGCGGGCCAATCATTGCCATCCATCGTGTATTTGTTCCCTCTCTCTTTGCAGCGCAGACTAAACGATCCGTACAGATCCTTAATCGTGGGCACGAAGGAAACACGATTGTCGTCTGCATAGGGAACGGTGGTCACTTCGCCGGTTTCTGACAGGGGAATATCGTTGATCTGGATGTCTGTAAAAGCGCTCGAGACTTTTCCGGTAGGAGTCGCAGTGTTTTCAACCTTCCCACAGCCACTCATCACGAAACAAAGGGCTAAGGCGGGCACGAGAAAAGCGAGTCGAGAATGTTTCATAAAGAAGAATAGTCTAATGATAACACTATCACTTTTGCATAAACATAGCCTTAGCTATGGCTAAGTGTTATCATTTTCTTTTATAAAATGCTCAACAACCTAGAAAATACCCATGCTCCAAAAACAAGACCTTCAAATAACTCTCGCATACAAAAAAGTGAACAAATATGGCGTTTCTGATATTGTTTGGCTATGCTACATACTCAGTCAAAGATCAAGGTCGCTCTTTTTGATGCGGATGGTGTCACAACGGATCCAAGGAACTTTGCTATAAACTACGAAAGAGATTTTGGTTTGCATCCAAACAAGTTTCTTCCAACTTTCTTTAAAGAAGCGTTTCAGGATTGCCTCTTGGGCAAGGCAGATTTGAAAGTCGTTATCCAACCCTATCTAAAAGATTGGAAGTGGCCAGGGACCGTTGATGAATTTTTAGCTTATTGGTTTAAATCGGAGGGTGAAACGAATGGAGAAGTCATTCGGGTAATAAATCAGTTACGGAAACGAGGCATAGCCTGCTATCTTGCAACGAATCAAGAAAAATACCGCATAGAATATATGTGGGAGAGCATGGGATTTAAGCATATATTTAACGGTATTTGTTCTTCATTGGATTTAGGTTATAAAAAACCGAGCAGAGAGTTTTTTGAGCGTTTGCTAACACAAATCGATCCATACAATGAGATAAAAACAAACGAAGTTCTCTTTTGGGACGATGTACAGACGAATGTCGACGCGGCCAAAGAGCTAGGTATTCAAGCGTATCTGTACAAGAACGAACAGGATTTTAAAGACAGCATGTCAGAGATCATCGACTCTCAATAAAAACAGCACCGCACCCAGGACGGGATCGCGGGAGAGAATGGGGCGATGCTGTAACTGAGTGCGGGTAAGAGATGTCTAAATTGTGCAGATAAGGCTATCGCAGCTGATCGATCAGTGCAGCGTGTGTGGCCCGTCTTCTTCAAGGCGAGCGTTCGCATGGCTCCAGGCTGCTTCCTTTGCTTCCGCAAACGATTGGAAGTCCCCGAGCAGCTGGTCGTTGGCGCTGCTGTAATGATCAAGGTACAGGTGGAAGGGCTTGTCGGTGTGCCCTCGTCTGAGGTCGTTGAAGATGGAATATTCTGCTCCCGCGATGCGAATCGTATGGGAATTGCAACCACATTCGCAGTATTCCCATCCCTTCGCTTGAGTCCAGTTCAGCTTGGGCATGCGTTTTCTCACATTCTCCTGACTGCGTCAGGGCTCAGAGGGTGTATTCACTCGATGGACCGACCTGGTTCTTTTAACACGAATAACAGAATAGAGACAAGAATACCCAATTTCCTGCTGCAGTTGTACGCTTATGTCATGGAAAACCCAACAGAGCAGGTCTTATACGAGATCAGCGAAGAACTGATCAGACAAGCCTTAGCAACACAATGGATGATGCCTGATATTCTGCGTGTGTCGGAGGTAAAGAAAACCACGGTTGGTCGAATGGTGTTTCGTGTTGAGACGTCAGAAAAGTCGCATACGTTAAAAATCTACGCTCCATCGAGGAAGAAGGAGATTGTAGAAAAGGATATAAATCTTCTTCGTTTCTTGGAGTGTTCAGGATTCCCAGCTTGTACCCTACGAGATGCTGCCAATGGGCAGGGTTACGGAACGATCAATGGAAGCTACGCCTATGTCTACGATTGGATTGAAGGGAAAAATCCAGAGCCAACCGTGGAGACATTTGAGAAGCTGGGATATATGACGGGTCGTTTGCATACTGTTTCTGAGCCGTATTCGCGTACATCGGACTTTATGCCGGCGAACGAAATACAAGCGTTGCTTGAGAAGGCCAGGAAGAATGGGATAGATCAAAAATACATCGACTTACTCTCAAGTATTCGCGATTTCAGCCATCTTCCGCAAGGACTGATCCATACCGACATCGGACCACATAACTCACTGGAACGTCCAAATGGCGAGCTTGTCATCATCGATTGGGAAGACGCTGGTCTCGGTCCGATGATTATCGATATCGGTTGGGAATTGGAGCAATGCTTATCCAATGAATGTGTCTTTGACACGGAAAAAGCCAAGGCTTTTCTGCGTGGATATCAAGTCCATCGTATGCTCACTGCCGGAGAAAGGAGCTATGCTTGCGATGCTGCGCTATTCTTCGCTTTCTTGTATTGGGTAGACGAACAAAAAGACATGGGGACAAAGCGCATTGATTGGTTAGCTAATAATCGAAAGGAATTTGAAGGTATCTTTGAGTAGCAGTGTAGATTAACTGCCGTTTACGTTACCCATTCATATGGTACCCAGTTCTTTGTATGTATCGTTTAGCAATTTTTTCTGCATCAGCACGAACAGCAGATTCAGACGGGTAAATTCCTTCAGGCAGTAAGTAATTAGCAAGCTTCTCTACACCCAGGTTGGTGACCACGCCATCTGATGTAAAAGGCCCGAAGATGAGTCTTTGTTCATCTCCCAGAGGATCGATTTTATCCGTAAGAATCTGTACGGCTCGGTCGAGCCTCTGTTCCTCTTCAAAAAGGGCTAGTGGTAATCTTTCAGACATATAAGCTAGTGGGGACAGTATGATGATTGCAAGCTCCTTTGCCAAGCCTTGTTTGTTAAAAGTGGGTTCGATGATTTTTTGATGAGCAACCAGTCTTTTATGTTAGACTACTAGTAATCTATGCCAAATACTCCTGAATATCCATCAAAACCAGTCACACTTGAATCAGAAGCTTCATACGAGAAACCTCCAATGAACTTGTTAACAAACTACGATGCGGTTGTATCTGCACTTATCGAAATGGAGGGCTCAGACTGGGTGAAGTGGGAGTTGTCGAGTCGCGAGTGGAGAGGATTTTCCATAGAAAATGCTCGTGCAAAAGCCCAGATGGGAATGGACTCAGTGATTCATGGAGCGGGTGGAGGACGACGATACCAAGTAGATGGGCAAGGAAATGTCGTACTTCGCAAACAATCAATTATGGGAATGAGCAGGGATGTTGAAGCCGCCAAGGCGAAAGCGACGAACCTGGGGTTTCGATTGGTTTAGTTCGTCATAACCATGTACGCCTCAACGTTATCCAAGCTACATGCGAACTCTCGATCCAAAATCGTTCTTCATGGGAGCGACCGTTGTTGCTCTCGTTTCCATTCTTTTCATCTTCCGCGATGATTTTTTTGCTCGCCAAGCAAAGATCGAGATCCTCGATCCAGCGACCGATCAAACCAGAACCTTCGAAGGCTCAGGAACGATGCAGATCGTGATCCAATATCCACAAATCACAACCGATTGGAACCGCAGATTTGAGATCTACGCTTATCGAAAACTGGTTTCAGCCGGGCGTTTCAGAATGCCCAGTCGTTTCTATGAGTATGTCGAATTTCCAGGCTGTATTGAAGCGGGCTGTACCGCGAATTTTTCTTTTGAAGGAAGAGATACACCAAGTGGGGAAAATCTCTACTGTCGCAGCATTGATTTTAGCCACAAGGCACGAAAAGACAAAAATGCAGTGGTTGTTCGGTGTAATTGATGCATACAAAAGAGAACCACTAGCCAAAAGATGTACGTCTTGCAGCTCTATTGAATCTATTACTCGTAGAGTAGGATGCCATTGGATATATGAAATCAGGCGTTCTAGCCGTATTGGCCGCTCTATTTGTTCTAGCAGTTCTTTTAATTGTTTTAGTTGTTCCTAATCAGTCATTTCCTACCCAAGCCGACATAAAAAAGTTCTATCACAGAAACTCGCTCGGAGATCTAAGATTTTTTGTCAGATCTTTTACTGTTTCTCCTGACTGCATGGCGCATGACAACTTCTCTTGTAGAGAACCTGGTCCAAATAGGATGAGGACAATGGAATATCGACCTGACTACGACTGTCATCGTTTTCGCAGGACTTGTCGTAAGCAGGTGGATGGCAAATGCGGCTGGGATGAGGATGAAGAGAGGCGGGTAGAAAGGTGTTTAGACAGACGGGAATTTTTCACAGAATGACGATCATTTAAGGTAGTAACTTGATTGTCTTTGCAATTTCTACCAGTTCATTGATGTTTCCTTGGCTACAATATTTTCCTAGGCGATAGTTGAACTTCTTGCCTTGGACGATCAGTATCGGTCCTCCACAGAGTCCTGTGTCGATATAGCCCACGGCGTCTAGGGTATTTATTTTCATGAGCCTTACATCCGAAGAATTGAATTCCAGGCCCCGTTTTGAAAGGTCATTAAAAATGCTGCGAACAGAAGTTGCTTGTTCAAACGTAAGTCCCATCTGACGTCCCAAACCGCCTTCACCCTGAATAATTGGTCCAAAGGAAAGACCTTCCAGACTTCTCTTTTCTCCTCGTGAATAGTCCTCTTCGTAGGGAGGCAAAGTATGGCTGGCGGTGCCCCAACTCGCGTTGTAGGGGAGTTTGATCGAAAGTCCCTTTGATGAATTTGAATAGAGTGCCGTCGTTGTGGCTGGTTGAATGTTGGTACCGGATGCACCGAGCGCTTCGTAGCAGCCACTTACCAGGGCGGTACAGTCAGATGAAGTCGTTTCAATAGATGAGCTATTCACCGAGTACTCTCGTTTTTCTGGTGGCGTTATCTCATCCCCTTCGGTGGCCAGGTAGTAATTGTAGGAAATAGTCCGTTCGTTTTTCCAAGCAACATCTCCAATCGAGAAGTGCTCCCAAGCATCAGGAACGACGTAGGTTCCTACCAAGTTTCCTTTATCGTTCAAGATGTAGAATCCGCGTTGAATGAGAGGGGATGACTGATCGTATTTTTGACCAAAAACCACCAGCGTTTGTTTGCCAGAAGGACTCTTCTTTCTCTCTGCAACGACGGTTTGATCCCACTCTTCGACATAGAAATGGGAGGTAGATGTTCCCATTAAAGCGATTCCCATCCAACGCTTGTCCGTATCGGGAGAGGCGACGATACGTCTCCAAAGAATCTCTCTTTTTGTGAGGTCCTCAATTCTTTGCGCGAATCTTGTTTCTTCATCCAGATTGGTAAGATCGGTCAGATCCGTTTGGCACATGTTTAGCTCTCTTTTCAGATTACTGTATTGCTGTACGCAAGTAGCGGGATCGATTTTTGTGGAAATAAGGCTTTCGGTCTGGGCTGTCTCTTCAATCAATCGAGCCAAGCCGCGAAGATTTTCCGTTCCAGAATTATAGGTAATCGTTTTTGCATTCCCATGCTCAGTCACTTGGATGCTCCAGCGAGGCAAGTCACCCGTTTGATCGCTAATATAGTCGTTTGGTAACGAAAAGAAATGGATACGTTTGACCTCTTCAGCTAATCGTTCAATGGATTTTTGGGAAACGGTTAGCGGCTGGGTTCCTTTGGTCTCTACATATTCAACTCCTTGATACTCACCTCTACCATCGGCCTTTAGCTTGATCGAGTAAACAGGGCAAGTTCCATAGCAGCCGTTTGCGGTATACTGAACGGAAAAGTCTTGCGACAACGGCAGGTTCGCCTTTGGAGCTGAACAGCCAGCACCAATAAGTGTGAATGCTCCCAGTACGCCGAAGAGATAACCAATATGTTTCATACAATCAGTCTATTAGATTATGATGGATATCGCTATACGCCGTATTTGAGCTGTTCGCTAAGCATGAGATCTACTGATCAAGCCACTGTGCCACGCTTATAAACGGCAGGAGTACGACAAAGACAGTTTTGATACCCGCCATCGGAACGACTTGTTTCCAGTATTGTCTCGCACTGCACTGTGTTGACTCACGAATAAAGTTATCACAGAGATACTTATGCGGATCGATGCCTTTTCCGTCGAGTTTATAGGGATTATAAAATCCAGGGACGCCACTCAGGAGAAAGTAGGCAAAGATAAGGGAAACGATTCCGCCTGCTGCGAGAAATATACGTTTGAGAGTTATTGTGGTCATAGACTGCACTTGAAACGTCGATAACGGGCAAATATGACGGAAAGACTGATGCAATACCTTCCTTCTGCTAAGATTGATCCATGAACGACCAAGGCATAGTGCAGAAAGTAGATCAGCTATTTGATGCGGTGTATTCAATCCAAGACTACGCTGCAGAAATCGACTATCTCAAACAACGTTTGGGCATTTCTGACGCGCAGATCCGTGCTTCTTGGATTTTTTGGGACACAAAAAAGCGAGACTACTCAAACGAAGTCTATTCTTCCAATGCGCTTCGATTGGTGATGCACCTCCATAATTATCTGAAAGGAAGTTGGCACGAGAAGCGGCAAAAAATAGTTCTTGAGTATTTGCAGGAAGTATCAGCGAAAAAGATCTGTGATATTGGTTTTGGAACACCTCAATTGTACGTTCATCGTCTGTTGAATGATCCAGGCATTGAAATGACGTTAGCTGATTTTGAAGACTCAAGTTTGTCCTTCGCGGAAACAGTTTTAGATTATTGGAAGAGAGATTGGAAAGATAGAGTGAAGTTGAAACGATTTGATCTGAACCACGACGACCTTCTGAAAGGGTTTGATACCTACCTGTTTCAGGACTCTATAGAACATGCCGACGATCCATCGAAAACATTGCAGCGTTATGTCGAGACATTGCCGAAAGGAACGCATCTGATCTTTTCGTTACCAATCGAGATAGATAATCCAGTTCCAGAACACCACATTTGCTGGAAGGATGAACAAGAGATTATCGATTGGTTGAAAGAGGCGGGATTATCAGTAGATACCTATCAGAGAATAGACATGGATCCTGAAGTGGATCTTTTCTCGCAGTTCTTACATCCAGAATTTAGAGAAGTGGTTGTGTTGACGCACGCGTGAGACAGCTATTTTATAAGTTTTTCTACGCGAGTCGCGTCTTCTATGGTGTTTGCTAATCGAGCTAGTTCTTCCGTTCCAACGTCAAATGTGATTTTCTTTGTTTGGCCATTCTGTGTTACTTCAATGATCCGACGACCTGCATCGCCTGATAGATCGCCCAGTATCGTATCGGGCAAAGCAAAGAAGTTCACACGATCGATTTCTCGTGAAAGCTTTTGCAAGTCTCTTTCCGAGATGACAAGCAGTTTTGTCCCAGTCGTCTTCACGTACACCCTTCCTTCGTAGGTTCCTGTTCCATTTGCTCTAATCTGAAGGGAGTAATTAGGGCAGGTGCCATAGCAACCACCGGTGAAGTAATAGATGGCGAAGTCTTGGGATATGGTTTTACGATTATTTGAAAATGCACAAGCAATACCAAACAATGCGATAGAAAGCGCTAGGAGAGACAAGAATAGAGGTTTTTTCATATGGGAGCTTCCCTAGACTAGTCGTTTACCGACAAAAAAGTGACAGTTCTCATAAAACGAGAAACACCGCCGAAGCGAGGTTCCTCTGGCGGTGCGTGTCTATGAAGTCCTCGCGATCTAGACGCCTGTGCCGAACAGGTAGTCGGCCAGCGGAAGGAGCAGATTGAAGTTCAGTCGCGGGTTTTCGTGATGCCCGCTGTGGTGGACGTCGAGCTGCTGGAACAGGCGCGTGCCTGTGATCCAACGGTCTCTTCGCCGATGCATGGTCTCATGCAGATAGAGATTCAGCAGGCTGAGGCAGCCCGCGGTCAGGCCCAGGGCGAACGTGAAGGCGAAGGAGCGCGTCGCGAACCAGCTCGGCACGACCATGAGAAGAGCGATTACGCTCACGTGCAGCAGAACCTGTCCTGTGCGTACGATGATTGCATCGAGGTTGAGCCAGCGTCCGCGATGGCGTCGATACGCGAGTTCGGTCAGAGGAACCACGTAGCTCTCGGCGAAAGCGGCATGATGGAAGGCGTGCGCCCGCCGCAGTGAAGTGAAGAGCGGAGCCTGTCCATGGTAGATGTAGCGATGTACGGCCCATTCGAGCATCGAGCTGAGCAGTAGTGCATACGCGATCCCAGGCAGGCATGCGAGCATGGACTGATTCAGCAGCCGACCGAGGCAGAGCAGCGAGCCGAGCACTTCGACGAGCAACAGGAACCGAATGAACATGATCGAAACGTCCTCTCTGATGAAGGATACGGCTACTCACAGCGAGCAGCTGCCTTCAGGGCTTGAATATAGCTGAGTCAGGAACGGGTGTCACGGAGTTTGAGGTCACAATTTGTGACCTCAAACTTAGAAAAGCGTTCAAGCTGCTTTTAAGTATTGACGCTCCTTCTAATCTATGGAACGGAGTAGAGAGCAGGATTTTAGTCTTACGAGGCATAAAAGTTATGTTTGCTCGTGACTTGGCAGCTTTGTATGAAGTAGAAACCAAGGCTTTAAATCAAGCTGTGACTCGCAACAAAGAACGATTTCCTGAAGATTTTATGTTTCAACTTACACGACAAGAGATGGAAAATTGGAGGTCACAATTTGTGACTTCCAATTCCGATAAGATGGGCGTCCGTCATGCGCCTTATGTCTTCAGCGAACAAGGCGTAGCCATGCTCTCAAGTGTTCTCAAAAGCAAGAGAGCCATCATGGTCAATATCCAAATCATTCGGACCTTCACCAAGTTGCGTGAGCTGGTACATGAGCATGATTCACTCAGATTCAAACTGGAAAACCTCGAGAAACGCTTCGATGAGCAATTCAAAGTCGTTTTTGACGCTCTACGCAGAATATTTCGTGCAGAGGACGATCCGAAGTCAGAAATAGGCTTTAAAGCGGATGAATAGTGAGAGTTTGTCCAAAGACTGGCGTAAGTCTTGATGGATGATTAGGGTTGTTTTATGGAAGAGCAAAGAAGTCACTCAGCTAATCTAGAACCATTGAAGGAAAGACTGCGCCAATTCTTTGGAGTAGAGCCGTTTATGGTGGAGCCGTTGGAGGGCGGGACAAATAATCTTCTGCAAAAGATTACGATGGCGGATGGCAAAAAGTATATCCTCAAATGCTATTTTCAAGATGGTCGACGCCGACTTGAGCGTGAGTATGATCTGCTAACGGTCTTGCGAGAGAAGAGGCTCGAAAATATTCCTACGCCCATCGCTCGTTTTGACGATCTGTATGCAGCGCTCTATACCTTCATCGAAGGCAAATCCCTCACCTCTTTTGAGTTCAGCCATCATGAGCTGGCTTCAGTCGCTGCCTATCTGAATAGACTACAAAGCATTAAGCCGGATGAGGTAAAAACTCCTTTAGAGAAGGGGTTTACATCAGCCTTTTCTCTCAAGGAAATTATAGATCTTATTTTTGGCAGGATGAGCTCCTTTCAAGGAGACGTAGTCGCGGGGTTGGATCCAAGAATCATAGCCTTCACGAGAGAAACTCAGGTTCTCTCAAGGGTAGAACGAGCGATGGAGGTCTGTAAGGAAACATTTTCTGTACGGCTGAATCATCAATTACCTGTAGAGGATAGGCGCTTATCATCCGTAGACTGTGGTCCGCATAATATGTTGTGGCGGGCAGATGGATCATTGGTCGTATTGGATTTTGAATACGGTGGTTGGGATCATCCGTTACGGGTCATAGGCGATATGTTGGCGGGGGATAAGATGCGCGGATTAACAGAGGCGCAGAAAGCTTATTTTATAGAGCAGTACTTGGCGGGCAGCTCTTTATCGCAAGCGGTGCTCGTTGATCTTGGAGCCTTTTTGGCCTTCTCAGACATTGAATGGATCATGATTTACATGACTTCGCTGCTTCCAGCTAAATTAGCTCGTTTGCAGCATGCGAAAGGGCCTTCATACGATATGGATGCCTATTTAAGCCAACAAATGGAAAAAATCAGAGAAAAATTAGATCGACTAGGGCCTGCATAGGAAATAGCCGCTGTTTCTGCTAGGGTAGGCGGTATGCATAGCCCAAAAGCGTATATTAAGCTCGCCATATTTGGCGCGGATGGAGTGACGACGGGTTTGAAAACCGTGGCCACTGCTTTGGAAAAGGACTTTGGCACGAAGCCAGAAGCGCTCGCCGCCTTTTACGAAGGACCTTTTCAAGAGGTTTTGTTTGGAAAAGCCGACCTTAAAGCCACTCTTTCACCCTTTCTAAAAGACTGGAGCTGGACGGGAACGGTCGAGGCGTTTCTTGCCTACTGGTTCCGGGCCGAGGAAGGGGTCAATAAGACGGTCATTGAGGAAATCCGTACTTTGAGAGAGCGGGGGATCAAGTGTTATCTAGCCATGAACAAAGAAAAATACCACTCAGAATATCTACGTGAGAAAATGGGATTCAAGAGCATTTTTAACGGAATATTTTCATCAGCAGATTTGGGTGCGAAGAAGCCGGAGAAAATCTTTTTCGAACGCCTGTTGAAACGCATCGATCCCAAGCGCAAAATCCAACACCGAGAAATTTTATTTTGGGACGACAGCGCCCCCGCCGTCAAAGCAGCTAGGGACATGGGGATTCAGGCCTACCTCTATACCGATCCAGACGCTTTCGAAGAAACGATGTCACAAGTTTTAATCGCTTCTCAGAGATTCTTAAAACCAAGAAAATAACGTGATCGTAAGCCTCTCTGATGATTAGACTAACGCCATTTTTACGCGCGCTTCTTCCAACGACTTACACCGAAGGATGAATCGTTGAATTTCTACTACCTCCTTGCCTTGAGCGTAGTCTTTGAACGCACCAATAAACTCAAACACACGTTCTTCGAAATCTGTGATGGTCTGTTTGCCTGCGGCGGCATTTCCTTTGCAAGAAGCGATGATGCTTAAGGCATAGCGCTCCCAGACGAATCCATCGGTCAGCGTGTCTCTGGTTGGAAAATGATCACTGAAATAGGCGAACGCTTCATCTAGAATGTCGTCTTCTCGTTTGTGAACGAACGGATCGACCGTATGACGAAGTTCGTGAGACACGGTTCGATCCATGTTGGAGGATAGAATCAGGCCGGTTTTTGAAAGATCCCCTTCCCCAAAGTTTTCGGGCGCAATGACAAAACCGCCAATGGTCTCCGATCTGACCCCGGACAATGTTTGATAGAAATGGCGGAGTTGATTGATGTCTGTGAAAACAAGAATCGGTCTTTGCAGAACGGTACCAGCCACAGCGTTGGCTGAAGCAGAACTTGCTTCGACAATCCGTAATGAAGAAACATCTTCTCGTCGCAGCGATTCTCGCTTTTCATGTTCGATCGCCGGATTGAAACAATCTATAAACCATTGATGAATCCCATCTATGCCTTCAGGCCCAGTGAGGGTTGTATGAAAAAAGTCCTTCAAGCGAGCAAAGGCGGTTTCACGTTCTTGGTCGATCCAGTCTTCCGCTTTATGTTCTTCTTTCGTTAAACGAGTCGACGAGGTGGTTTCACGGATGGGAACGGGTGCTTTGTCTGGAGGAGTTGTTGACTCGGTTGGTTCGCGTTTCGCGTTTGAAAGGGGATCAAGTTGCTCTTTCTGTGAGTTGATCGCTCGGCGGAGCCGATTGTTAAAACGTTTCCAAGTACTTGACTCAAGACTCGCATGAGGAGAATGGAAACTAAGTAGCGCATCCAATGTTGCGATCGGATCTGGGATGCGTGGATCCTGAAGGTAGGTAGTGATCTGCTGATCGAATGCTTGTTCCAAGGATTGGGCAGTTGTGACGAATGCGCGTAGCAGCTCATCGCGACTTTGTGCTTTTCCAGACAAAGGCCTTTTCTCGATGTCTTGTAAGGCGGCGAGTCCAAGTAGACCCTCTCGTGGAATGAGGCTGCTGCCCTTTTGACTGAGCAGATGAATCAGTTCGCGTTGGCTACTGGGAGCGGCCTGTGCAAACAAGCGATCAATGGCCTGGCGATAGATCACCTTCATTCGCCGTGTTAGTTCTTCACGAATTGTTTCGAAGGATAGGCTGTGGGATTGTTCTTGGACTGGCGCAACCAGTTTGAAATGAACGTCGTCGGTCGCTTGCGCGGACTCGTGACTATCTGACGACTGCGCGTTGAAGGATGGTATCGGAAAAATTTCGAGTCCATTCGGCTGAAGCCGGAAAGGGGCATGTTCTGCTCTGGCAACAGACACGTGTCTCTCGATGTGTGTTAGGCGCTTATCCCCCTCAACGCTCATTTTGTATTTAAATCCTTTATCCATACGTCCAGAGTATAAAGGATGAGCTAACTTGAGACGAGCATCGCTTCCAGCTAGTGACAACTGTAGGTTTTTCTGGCAATCCTAGAAGGTGTATGTCTTCCAAGCTCGTGACAGCTGCACTCTTCTCCACAAGATTCGAAGCCGAGGTCGCTAAATTAGTGCTTGATGCAGCCGGAATCAAATCGTTCGTCAGTGCGGATGATGCGGGTGGGATGCGACCTGCTCCATTTTCCTATTCGCCGGGTGCAGAGCTCGTGGTGCGGGAAGAAGACTTCCAAAAAGCTCAAGAACTATTGAGTGAGAAACACTAGATATTTAAACGCCTCTCAGATACTCGATGCTCGCATCAAGTAGTCGGTCGAGGTGGGAGAACGAGGCGAGGTGTGCCTCGCTCTCCCGAGCCTCTGGCTGGAAAAGAAAGTCAGTCAGAAGAGATAAGGTAGTGTATGCGAAGGATCAGCGAGTGAGAACGGCGCCCAGCTGGCAGGAGTTGCTCAGGTCGTGCAGCCGGCAGCAGGCGTCCACGTAATTTCGAGGCAGCTTGGCCAGCTGACCGTTCGAGAGGGCCTTGAAAGTCAGGTTGCGTACCGCTCCGTTGAACCAGGCGGTTCGAATGTCCTGTTCGAGCAGGTCGCGCGTGTAGACGCGACGATGCCCGATCTTGTGATCAGCTTCGGTCAGGTCGGTCACCTCTGTGAGGAGACCCATTTCCTTCCCGATGATGCGATGCATCGAGTTCGCATTCGGAACGATGACGATGACTCGCCCCGAGGGCTTGAGCCATGAAGCGAAGCGTCGCAGCAGGGCTACGGGATCCTCCATGTGCTCGAGCAGGTGGCTCGCGACGATCGTGTCGAACCGCTCGTGCGTTTCATACATGAGGACGTCCGCGCAGATGTAGTTGATGCCGGAGTATTTCCCAGCGAACCGTGTCACGAGCTCGGGCTGGATGTCGAGTCCGGTAACCTGGAGCTTCGAATCCCGATTCAGCCGCTCGTCCCAGGCGCCGTAGCCCAGGCCGACGTTCAGGACACGTCCTCTCACGTGCGGCTCGTACAGAGCATCCCGTGCTCCGGCGATGAACAGGGGATCGATGGTATCGCCTTCGTAGTGCTCGACGGCTTCGTTTGCTGAACCTGTCATGAGGTGTCTCCTAGATGTGCTGTCGTCAGACTCCCGTCTAACGATGTGGGGTGAAAGGACCTCCTCGTATCGAAGATCACAGAATGCTGCGAAACTCCAATCAAGGACCCCAATTTGTAGCAATAAACAGCCCGATCCGTCAATTTTTGATGACATGAGAAACGGAACGAATGCTAGAGACTTCCTCTGAAACAAGGTAGTATGCCGGTGTTCGTATGCCCGTTCCTTCCAGGTCTTGGTTCTGGTCGAATCTCTCTTTGTGGTTGTACATCTTTGTCTTCAAAGTGGGCGCCGTTTTGTATTTGGCGTCGTTGCCGGTTTTGGGAGAACGGGTCTTACCGCTTTGGATCGTCGGTCTTTTGATCGGTGGTGCCTCTTTTGTGCAGTTGATAGGCGATGTTCCAGCCGGGTTCTTGCTTGATCGCTTTGGCTATACCCGTCTTTTACGTCTAGCCTGTATTTGCTTATCGCTAGGCGGCTTTTTGCTCTGGATCTTCGGATTCAGTCTGTGGGTTTTCTTAGTTCTCATCGTAATCAGCGGCTTCGGTTGGTTATTTTTCAGCCCGGGTGTGGATGCCTACGTCGTGACAAGTGCTCCACCGGCCGAAGTCGGGCGAGCAATGGGTGCGCGGCGCGTGATGAGCTCGTTAGGAGCGGTGGCGGGCACGGCCTGCTTCACCTTACTCTTACCCTTTTCGCCAAGAACGATCGGCCTAGTGATCGCTTGTATTCTTGTACTTGCCCTGTTGATTGCGTTCCGCGTGAAAAAAGAACGAACGAGGGCTCACGCGGAGGTCGCCTTTGAGGCTAAGCATTACTATATTCGTCGTAAACAGGTAAAGGATATATGGAAATCGTTAAGTAAGCTGCGCCCGGCTAGTGGTCTCTTAGCCTTTTCTCGCTTTGCCGCAGGTGCTTTCTACGCTTCGATGTGGTTTGTTTTTCCCTTGTTTTTGAAGACACTGACGAGTCATGGCCCGCTTGACTATGGTCTCGGAATCTTCGATGCCGGAACCATCATCTGTGGCGGTCTGGCTGGCAAATTGGCTGACACCAGAAACAAAACGTTTACGATCCTGATTGGTCTAGTCATTTTTGCTAGCTTTAGCATGATCTTAGGCTTTCATTTGAACATCTGGTTTCTTCTTTTCGGTTTCCTAGCTTCATTAGGGGACGAGTTGTCCGCCGTTTCTTTATGGGCATGGTTGAATGACCTACATCGCGATCATGCACACGAGGGTGTTATCGCCGGCGCAGTGAACTTCTTTGAAGATTTAGGTTGGGTGGTCGGTCCTATTCTGGCCGGATTCCTCTACAGCCGTATCGGTGCCTCCTGGACGATTCTGTGTGCCGCCAGTTTCATCTTCTTGAACTGTGTACTAAGCTGCCTAGTATTACGCAAAAAAGTCTATTCCATCATTCGACATTCTTTCGAAACTCCATCTACCAAACCTAATTTCTATGCCCACCGTGATTGAATCAGATGACGTTTTGAATAAACAGTCGGTTCAACCATTTCAAGATGTATACCCGACGAAAGATGGAGGAAAGATTGTGTTAAACGCTGGTACCAAGGAACATTTAGCGGCTCATCCGGAAGCGGCTCTGTATTTACAAGAAGCGTTTGTGCTGGTTGAACTTCCTCAAGATGGGTCGGAATTGAGTCTAAACGTAGACTTGAACCGTCCTTTGGGTAAAGCTGGTTGTTTGGTTGTGTCTGAAGTTGGTTTAGATGATGTCGCGCAGTTCGCCTTCAGAAAGGCTCGTCGTGGAGCATCACGAATCGTGATTCCAGAAGGGGAGTTGCCGACGGTCTCAACGATGGCGATCAAGGCCATACCGACCAAAGATCAAAAAACCTATCGTTTGATCACTGCGTATGTCGGGGGCCTCGCTCCACGCGAACCGTGGGATACCTCGCCAGAGCAATTTGAAGAATCGATTCAGTTTTGGTCACGTCATGCCCTGGTCTATGCCCCCGCTGTCATGAGTGAACCTTTTTCCTCAACCTGGCGAGAAGTCATCGCTCAAAGTCAGCTCTCTCAGAAGCTCGATCGTTGATCAAGCGGTCAGTCGAGATGGGGAGCGCTGCACGAGTGTGTTCGTGTGTGCCTCCCCAGAGTCTCAGGTTGTATTGGGCATCAGCTCAGGCTGTGTCGTCGTCGGACGAAGTCTTCCCCCGGGACCTTGCGCAGCATCCCGCACGGGTGTGTGGAGCCGTGGGCATCGCGCTCATCGATGAGGAACTCGAGCCTGCGCTCCTCCATGCTCCGTCCCAGCAGGGTGAGGTCGACCTGGAAGCGGATCCCGAAGGAGTTGCCCAGGCTGGTCTTCTCGAATTCGGTGGTCAGCTTGCCCATAGCCACGACCGTGCTGTCGGGCGAGGTGTGGAAGCTGTTGCTGCGTTCGCCCGAGCGGATCATGTGCTGCGCCATGTGGAGGAAGGCGTGGAGCAGCTCCTGGTCCAGTCCGCTCAGCCCATTCAGAAACACCAAAGGAACCCTGTGCATCATCGCCTGGTCTCTTTCGCTCTTGCGTAAAACTTGCCCACCAGTGAGCGTCCGCAAGAGAGGAAAAATGGTTCTATGCCCACCTTTCTTCTCTGGCTGAACGGATAATCTAACCAAGAATAAAAAAATACGTCAATCTCTTGCCAGCCGAATACACAATGACTCCCCAGAGGGAGTCATTGTGTATTCATCTTTGTCTATTAGCGAGCGTAGGTAAGCGGGTTGGCACGTTTACCATTGACGTAGACTTCGTAGTGCAAGTGGGTACCGGTTGAACGACCCGTTGTCCCAACCATGGCGATAACCTGACCTCGTTTTACCGTATCGCCGGCTTTAACGAACATTTTGGAGGCGTGCGCGTAGCGAGTTTTGAAGCCATTGCCGTGATCGATGAAGATCATGAGACCATAGCCACCGTTGTTCCAGCCCGCGATTTCGACTACGCCATCAGCCGAAGCGTAGATCGCATTGGCATAGTCTCCATCGATATCAAGACCAGTGTGACGCCAGCCATAGTACTGGTTCACGACACGTAAGTCGGTTGGCCAGAGGAGTTTGCTCGCAGCTTTGACGACCGTTTCCGTTTTGTCTTCTGGTTTAGTGCGTGCATCGTTCTCGCCACTTTTTAGTTCTTGATAGACGTCGACGGCTTTGTTTCTGATGGTAGAAAGTGGGATGTCGGCGCGAACAGCCGGAGCAGTCGTATTTCGTGTCGTTGGCTGAGTGGTCGCAGTTGTTCGTGATGCGGTAGGGGCGATGGCAACAGTAATTGGAGTCGCTCCTGGCACCAAGATTTCTTGGCCTGGCGTTAGTGTGGTCAAGCCAGCGTTCACTTGAGTAATGGCGTTGACCGCTACGTCGTAGCGATTCGCAATTTGTCCCAAGGTTTCCCCACGCTTCACGACGTGCAAAACGCCGGAGGTAGCTGGAATGCGCAAAGCATCACCTGGTTTGATAGCAGCGCTACGCGAAAGGTTGTTGGCCCAGATAACGGTGCCAACGTTCACACCAAAGCGCTGAGCGATGGTCGCGACCGTATCGCCTGAACGAACGGTATATGTCTCCGTTCCACGACGTGGTTCGACCGCGATGGCCGATGTCGGTTCAATTGGTTCCGTTGGGGTTGGCTCGTCGATGTGGGGCAAGACAGCCACGCTTCCAGGGATGGTCAGGTCAGCAACGGACTCGTCGTCATAATCAAAGTCGATGTCAGGCAGAGCTTGGAGCGTCTCAGAGCCTAGATAGCTCGTATGTCCGCTAATCGTTTCGACGTACAGAGGCTCCTCGATGCTTTCATCTTGTCCTTGAGTAACCAAAGTATAGAGCAGACTATTCTGGCCAGAATTGGAAGCGGATGCGGTACGGGTGGAGAGTTGAGCACCGATTGTTGCGACCGATACAGCTAAAAGGGCTGCATGGAAGATGTAGCGGTTGGTGAACAGGAAGAAGAAAAGACCACGAGCCGACACGACCACTCGTTCAAGACGAATATTCAACAAAAAGAAAACCGTATAGATCGGTAGCAGTAGGAAACGAACGAGAAAACGACCAACGTAGCCCAAGATCTTACCAAAAAAACGTACGACAGGACGAAGTGGTTTCCATAACCACTGAACTCCTCGAATCAAGAGGAGAAGAAAACGCGCAAGAACGAGTTGTAGGCGATGTTTGGTAGGAATAGAAACCTCTAGGAATCATCACGTTGCGTACCCATGAGAAACGGCCAGAACGGGGTACAAGCGACGGAGGATTGTTTAAGGCGAACGACCGCAACAACGACAGTAATTAAGTGGAGATAGAATACTCTTTAAGGCCTAATTCGTCAATGGAATAAGTCCATTTTTAGGCTAAAATAAGCCAAAATATCTCACTCAAATCGTCGAAAATGAGCGGTATTGCAAGGCTTCAGCCACATGGCAGGTTTCCAATTCGGTTTCTCCGGCTAAATCAGCAATCGTTTGCGAAACTTTCAACAGACGGAAGTAAGAACGAGCAGACAGGCGAAAACGTTGAATGGCCTGGCGTAATACTTGCTCAGCACCGCTCGTGAGGTGGAAATGCTGGGTCACTTGTTCACTACTCGCTTGAGCATTGGTCGTGATACCTACCTTCTCGAAACGTTTTAGTTGTAGATCACGGGCTCTCTGTACTCGCTCGCGGATGACAGCGCTCGTTTCGCCTTGTGGAAGCTGCGTCAATGCGTCCGTTTCGACGCGTGGCACATCGAGATACAGGTCGATGCGGTCTAGGAGCGGTCCGCTGATTCGTTGGCGATAGTGCTCATACATGAGCTGACTGCAGGTGCAGGTTCGCTCTTTGTCTGAACGATAGCCACACGGGCAAGGATTCATGGCAGCCAGTAACGAGAAACGAGCGGGGTAGCGGACGCAGCTTTGAGCACGGCTGATGTGAATGTACCCATCTTCCAAGGGCTGTCTCAGACATTCGAGGGTTGCGCGCGAGAACTCAGGCAGCTCATCTAGAAAGAGAATTCCGTGATGAGACAGCGAGACCTCGCCTGGCCGCGGGATAGTGCCGCCACCCACGAGTGACGTCATGCTGGATGTATGGTGCGGTGAACGAAAAGGTCGAGCGGAAATCACGCATTGCGATGGCAGGATTCCGGCTACGGAATGAATGCGAGTTGCTTCCAGCATTTCTTGCTCTGTCATGGCGGGTAGGATGCTATTGAAGGCACGAGCAAGCATTGTTTTGCCCGAGCCAGGCGGTCCTTGCATAAGCAGGTTATGTCCACCCGCGGCCGCAATCTCCAGCGCTCGTCGGGCTTGTTCTTGGCCACGAATGGAAGAGAAATCGATGCGATTCGTATCATCTTGCGTTGAAGGCGTGGGTGCCGTGTGCGGCATCTCGGGTAGACGAGCTTCACCTAATAAGGCTCGTTGAACTTCGTTCAGAGAGTGTGCGTAGGAAATTTGTAAACCCTGAATGAGGGCAGCTTCCTCTGCATTTTCTCGTGGAACAACGAGTTCTTGAATACCCAGTTCTTTGGCTAAGAGTGCCACAGAAATCATTCCTTGAATCGGTCGCAAGGTTCCGTCTAATGCCAATTCGCCAATGAAAAGTGTCGAAGTTTGTTCTAGTCTAAGCTGCCCATCGGCGGCTAAGATGGCGAGCGCGATCGGCAGATCAAAACCAGAACCGATCTTGCGAACGTGGGCTGGCGCTAGATTGACCGTGACTCGAGTGCGCGGAAAAGGTAGCTGACTATTCTTCACGGCGCTTCGAATCCGTTCTTTCGCTTCTTGAATGGCAGCGTCTGGCAAACCCACGATGAAAAAGTTGGGCAGACCAGCTGAAATGTCTGCTTCAACCTCAATCATTTGCGCTTCCAATCCAAGAATGGAAGCAGTTTTAATTCGGGAAGGCATATCTACTCCGTTCCACGAATCAGATAACTTGTCTAGAGTAGCTTCTCTGTCGGTTGTTTGTGTTTGCCCGCTTCTAACGCAATGATTCCCACTAATCCAAACAAGACGGCAAGATCAGCGAGGTTAATGGCTGAACGATGCCACAGTAAGAGCCAGTCACGGACGTAATTGAAGTGCCAACGGTCATAGGCATTGCCGAGCGCACCTCCTAATAGGAGGCCCAAGAAAAAACACGGAAGGAATCGACTACCCTGGGCAGCACGAAGAATTGTCCAGAGAATAGCCAAACAAGCAAGGAGGGTAATACCTAGAATCATCCACTGCGGTACAGGCAAATTAAATGCAATGCCGTAATTCTCGTGCTTGATCGATTGGATCCAGCCTGCGAGAAAGGAAAAGGTAGAACCGTGCTCAAAAAAATACTGCTTCGCTGCCTGGTCGAGAAAAAAAATACCGACTGCCACGAACAAGGATAAACTGGATCCTCGAATGACAGACGGCATGTTCCAATCTTTGGTTTAGAGTTCTTGCGTGAGCAATTTTTTGCAGCTGACGCAGGAAGAAGAGTGCGGGCGGGCTTCCAAGCGTTTCAAATCAATGTCTTTACCACAGTACTTACAGGTACCGTAGGTTCCTTTTTCAATGGCCTCCAAGGCTTTTATGACATCGCGTAGCTGAGTTTCCAATTCACCAGCCAAGGATAATTCATCGGCGTAGGTTGAAACTTCCTCCGCGTTGTCGTCTTCGGAGTTG
Organism: Patescibacteria group bacterium; assembly: GCA_018061755.1. Classification (GTDB taxonomy): domain Bacteria; phylum Patescibacteriota; class Patescibacteriia; order 2-12-FULL-60-25; family 2-12-FULL-60-25; genus JAGOTP01. The sequence continues at coordinate 46,916 of JAGOTP010000001.1, forward strand.
CTACCGCCTTCTGGATAGACAACGTTAAAAGTGGTACCGCCTTTGCCGTCTTTTTCGGCAATGTCGGCTAGGTCGGCTTCTAAGGCCGTTTTCATTTGATCCAACTTGATCTTCAAATCGGCGACGAGTTCTTTGGTAAGCATAGATAAATTTGGTTGCTCAACATTTTACGGGGTTTTGCGAGGATGAGCAAGGTAGTAAAAACGCAAGGGAAACATGAAAATTGATCTTTTCTTTAGAACTTTTAAAACTGAAGGAGCCGCGTGCCAGAGCTCCTCAGTCGTAGAAAACGACAGTGAGGGTAGGACAACGCGGCTCTTACGCCGTGCGAGATCGAGAGAAGTGAACCGTGAGGTCCATCAACTGATGAGAATCAGCCTGCCTGGGAAGGCGAGCGCGACACACGTCCCGTGAAGGGAACTCCTGGCTTCGAGCTGCTACTGAAAGCGGCAAGAAGGGTTGTATCAGAAGCGCAAAGCTGAAAATCAGTTGACTCTCAAACGCAGGTGGCGTCAGAAAGATATGCAAGCCTTATAGACCGGCCTCCGGCGAATCAGCGCTCCCGGTGAAGGGATCAATGAGACGCTGTTAAGCATCAACATTGTGCTTTTCGCCTATTGGGTGGGCTTAAGTCTATTTTGGATGTTATGTGGTATGGCTCGCGAAGAACCTGAGTGAACAAGTTCTCTGCTTACCAGAGGACAGTCTAGGCTGATCGGTATACGTCTGCCGAAGCGGCGGACGAAACACCGAGTGACCACTTGCAGTAGAAAGAGCGACAACGGCGTAGGCGCGACGTTATCTTAGGCTCGGATTTCAGATCTCCAACGAAGTTGAAGAGCAAAACCGAGCATAAGACACGGCACGAACGACGAAGGTACAAAGGAAACACACCATCTGAATCCAACAAAGAGCGACAAAGAACAAGGAAGGAACAAGACGAACGCAATGGAAGCGTCTTAGATTGTCGCCACAGTAGGTGGCCCTAGATCCATCAACTGACCAACGAAGCACGATCACTTGATCGTGGAAAGAACGATGTAGAAAGAGCGTCTGTCTCGAACGGCTCCGAAAGCGGCTCTAGAGACATACTTAGTATAGCGCCTTTCCATTTTGCCTCACAACACAGCGTGTGGATAAGCGTGAATAATATATTCACTGAGCCAAAAATAAACCTTGTATTTTATTATCCACAGCCTGTGAATAAGCTTAGGACTCGCGACAAATCACCGAGCCAGTTTCTGTTTGCCACATCTGAAGAGGCTGTGGAGAGAGCCAAGCGGAAAAGCGCGATTGTGCAGGAATCAATCGAGCGACGAGTGTAGGAGAGATACGCACGAGCCAAGTTCCGCTTGCACAGGGAGTTGCAGCAAGAGTTGGAGCACTGCTCGTCGTTCGCCAATCTGCCAAGGCTGGCGTGACAAGTGTCGAACTGCTGAATTCTGATCCAGGTTGTGACGCAATTTGTTCAACGGCGACGGTTCCATCTGGAAGCGTGAGAAGCTCCTTCTCTATCGTTTGCTCTAAAAAAGAGCGCAGCACAGCTTGTTCCTTCGTTTGTAAGGGCTGATCAAATTCAAGTTGAAGCGTTGTAAGGCTTGTATCTGAGAAGCTCGCATTTATGACGGTTGGTGAATGCTTCAAAGAGGCGAGAAGCGGTGTGAGTTCTCCGAGCGGAAGAGCGGCGAGCAAAACATCCGACGGAATGGTTGTGGTTAGAGCGGCCAGATGCAAGCTGAGATCTGTTTGAAGCGGCGCACGGCTGGCCGAGGTTACCGAAGGAGGTTTGGCTGAAGAAGTCTCTTCTCGTTTATCGTTCAGAGTAAGGCGATCTTTATCGAAAAAGAAGCGAATTTGCCCCTCAGGTGAGCGATTGGCAAAAAAGATCGACGGATCAAACCAACCCTGAACCGATCCCGCTTGAAAGACGTGGCTAAAAAAGTGGTCTCGATAGACGACGTCCATTTCTTTGGATGTTGGATTATTTGAAGAGAGACCGATCTGGCGAACGAAATACTTCGTCTCAGCTTGGTTCTCAAGTAGAGGCTTTGGAACGGCCCAACGTGGTCCAATCACGAAGGGCTGCAGATCGAGACCCTTGCGCGCTAAACCAAACACGATCGGCCAGCTACTTTTTTCTTGAATCGTAGTTAGCCATTCAGTCGGAAGACTGTTTTTTTGTTCTGTGGTCAGCAGTCGATCCAAGACTTTGGGTCGAGCCGTTGCGAAAAAGACGGTGTCGGTTGGTAATGAAAAAGTTGCTGAGCACAAAAGGGTAAAACAGATTCCAGCTAGGAGAAGACCAAATAAAGCGCCAATCGCAATGATCCAACGACGTCCAAAGCGCGAAGGCGACGTTCCCATGGCGAGCAATGGGCTCACGGGAGGGATCTGAATCTCGGATTCGGGAGAAAAGCCATCTTCCACGCGCATACCCTAACGGTTTTTAGGAGTTTCTTCCAGAAGGAAAATGGGATAAGAGTTTTTTTGATTGAATCGTATCAAAAACACGGTCGACTGATTTGTGTCGACCGTGTTTTTTGTTTTCAATGATGTCTAGAACTCGCGGCGGGGTGGGCGTGGGCCTCGGTCTCCACTGCGTGGTGGACCGCCAGGTCGTGCACCTCCGCTGCCACCGCGTCCGCCAAAGGCCGCTTGTTCCTCAGCCGATGGCGCTGGCGGGTATGTATTGCCTTCTGCCCGCTTCATTGAGAGGTTCAAGCGTCCCATTGAGTCGATTTCGTTCACGACCACGTTCACGACTTGGCCGACTTGGACGATGTCGGTGACTTTGCCGACGCGGTAAGGAGCCATTTCGGAGATATGCACCAACCCTTCGACTTTCGGCAAGATCTCAACGAAGGCACCGAAGTCCAAGATGCGCGTGACAGGGCCGCTGAATTTCTCGCCCGCCTGGACTTCACGTGTCAGCTGTTTGATCCAAGCCACGGCTGCATCCAGCGATTCCAAGTTCACGGATGTGACCATGACCATACCATCATCTTCGATGTCGATCTGGACTTTGTGGGTGGCGATGATTTCGTTGATGACTTTGCCGCCTGGACCAATGACATCACGAATACGATCAGGATTAATCCGGAAGCTTACGATGCGCGGGGCATATTTCGACAGTTCTGTGCGTGGTGCAGGAATGGCTGCCAATAAGTTTTCCAAGACCTTGAGACGAGCGGCGCGAGCTTCATGAATGGTGGCTTCGACGACATGCCAAGGCAGACCGGATGTCTTTGTATCCATCTGAATAGCAGTGATCCCGGTCTTGGTTCCAGCGATTTTGAAGTCCATACCACCGTCGCCGTCTTCCAAGTCTTGCAAGTCAGTGATGATTTGATATTTGCCGTTGGCTTCATCGCTCGCGAGACCCATGGCGATACCGGCGACAGGTTCTGCGATTGGCACACCGGCGTCCATCAAGGCAAGCGTTGAACCACAGGTAGCGCCCATCGAACTTGAACCGTTCGAACCGAGGACTTCGGAGACAACGCGAACGGTGTACGGGAAGACCTCTTTGGTTGGGAGAACAGGAATCAAGGCGCGTTCAGCCAGCGCTCCATGACCAATTTCGCGACGGCCTGGTCCGCGGCTCGGCTTTGTTTCGCCAACAGAATAGCTCGGGAAATTGTAGTGATGGAAATAGCGCTTGGTAGTGGCATATTCCATGGTGTCGAGCGTTTGTTCCATGCCAGGTGAGCCAAGGGTCACAGTCGATAGAACCTGTGTTTGACCGCGCTGGAAGAGACCCGAACCATGCGTACGTGGGATCAGTGCGACTTCCGAAGACAGGGTGCGGATTTGATCCAATGCACGTCCGTCGGCACGACGCTTGTCGTTCACGAGCATATTTGTGACTTCTTGATCGACAAATTGATCGATGATGCCAGACAGGCCACGCAGACCATCTTTTGTGAGACCTTGTTCCGCCAGATGCGCTTCAAGGGCTGCTTTCAGGCGGCCGACAGCGGCTTTACGATCCGCTTTGCTGCGCAAGGGTTCAGCGAACAAGATACCACGCTGCGTTTTCAAGAAGGCAGAGGCTCCGTCGATGCGTTTCTGTTCTTCTTCTGGTCGTACTTTGTGCAATGAGAGCTTGGTTTTCCCGGCAGCCGCGACCACTTGTCCGATCAAATCAATCAAAGGACTAAGCTGATCAAGCGCAAAACGCAACGCGCCAACCATCATGTCTTCTGGAACGCGTTTGGCGCCCGCTTCAACCATGATGGTTTTGTCTTTTGTTCCTGCGACGACGAGATCTAATTCACCTTCTTCTGTTTGTTGATAGGTAGGAAGGAGAATATATTGACCATCTTTCAATCCAACACGCACGGCGGCGATTGGGCCATTCCAAGGGATGTCGGACATGGCGAGGGCACAAGATGCACCAATCAAGGCCGGAATATCGGCGTCATTTTCCTGGTCGTGTGAGAATACCGTCGTCACGATCGAGACTTCGTTGCGAAGATCGCTTGGGAAAAGGGGACGGACAGCACGGTCGATTAGACGTCCAGAAAGAATCGCTTCGTCGGTTGGGCGGCCTTCGCGCTTGATAAAGCGTGAGCCTTTGATTTTGCCGGAAGCATACATGCGCTCTTCGTATTCAACGCTGAGCGGAAAAAAGCCAGCATCTTCACGTGCTTCGCCGAGGGTCGCGGTACACAGCGCCAATGTATCGCCATATTGAATGGTACAAGAACCATTGGCTTGTTGAGCGAGTTTGCCGATGCTGATCGTGAGCGGTCGTCCGGCGTATTCAATCGAGAATGTTTGGGGAGTCATAGTTTGAAAAAGGGAATCTCAAGTACGTTTAGAATGTAACACGAATTTTGCGTGTTGGTTGAGGGGGTTCGTCAGAAGGTTTGTCTTCACCGCTTGGTCGTCCACGGGTTTTTCCACGGCCACGAGGCAAGGTACTTGAATCAGTGGGTGGATTCACTGGACGTGGTCGTTCAATGGGAGCGACATCAAGCGTAAGCGGTGCTAGTGATTCAGGAACGGGATGTTCTTGAACGGGCATCGTCATTGCTGGAGCAATATGATGCGTATTCGTATGACGAACACTGCGACCAGCTCGGGCGGAATGGATGAGATAGGCCGTTGGATCAGACGAAAGATCCAAGAACGAATCAGCACGTTCCTTAAGCTGGGCATTGGTGGAAGAACCAAAAGCGACGACTTCACACAAAATGCCATTCGCACGCAGATAATCAGCCAAGGGACAGAAATCTCCATCACCCGTCACCAAGACAACGACGTCGACGCGACCGGAAATGGCGATAGCCATAGCGTCAACGGCCATACCGACATCCCAGTCTGCCTTTTTTTCACCGCTGGCGAACTCCTGCACATCCTTCACTTTGAGTTCGATACCATGCTGAACGAGAGCTTCAAAAAAGCCATGTTCTTCGCCCGTTTTTGATTTAGCAACGTAAGCAATGGCGCGTACGACTGGTCGATTGGCGACGGCGGCATCGACTAAAGCTCCGAAGTTCACTCGAGCGCCATAAATGTGCTTGGCGGAGTGATACATGTTTTGCGTGTCAATAAAGACAGCGACCCGTTGGTGGGGGCGTTTTACCATATAAAAAGTGACGATTCCTGGCTCACCTATGAAAAATAAAATTCGAACGTATAAAAAGCGGCCAGCGATCTAGAAAAGAGTAGCAGATTTTCTCTTAAAATACAAGAAATGGCTTAAATACGGATCTTTTATGCACAATCATAGATTCTGCCAAGAAGACCCGGCCGGAGACGAAAGGATGTTGGGGCCACCAAGGACGGTGGCTGCTCCGGCGAGAAGGTTGGGAAGGGTCGAGAGTGCGTTGTTGGGTGGCGATGGGAGTCTTCAGCTGTGATGCTTGGACTTCGGTCGCGTGCTCGTCGACGTCTGGCTCCTGACGGAGATCAGCTTCACGCCCTTCGTGATGGCCATCGTCAGCAGTGCTCGCTGCGACTCGGTGTCGATCTGGACGTCCAGCCAGTGCGCCTGGTGCGCGTCCTTGATCCCCGAGAGGTTGCAGCCTCGGAAGGTGACGCGCTCGAAGGTTGTAAGCGATACCTGCGTCTCGCTGAAACGGACGCCCGTGAACGAGCTGTCGCGCAGCGTGCAGTACCTCAGCCTGAGCCGCGAGACACAGTTTCTCTCGAACCCGCACTTCTCGAACAGGCAGTTCGCGAAAACCATGTTCTCGAGGGAGGTATCTCCGAGCGTTACATCCACGAAGTGGCCGTCGCTGATCTTCAGCCGAATCAGGTTGAAGTAGCGAAGATCCTGACCTTTGATCATGCGTCCGTCCGCATCGATCTCCCGCACGTGCCAGTACTTCATCCGCAGCCGGTTGAACTCGTTGGAGTCACCCTTGATGAGGGCCTCCAGCATGAGTTGTTCGGGAGATGCGGTCGTTTCGTCTGTTCCTGCGTTCATCCTCACATCCGTTTCCTCGGGAATGGCACGATTGAATCCCCGATGTCTGTTGGCGGAATTCCAGAAGACATCGATGATCCAGGGCTGCGGAACGGAGGAATATACTAATTTTTTGGCTAAAAAGTCAAGAAAACCTCCCACTGGGAGGTTTTCTTGTAGTCGCAACTTTGTTGGTGTTGAATGTTAGACCTTCAACTTGGCCATCAATTCGTCGTAGCCTTTGCCGTCTTCGCGCTTCAAGTACTTCATCAAACGGCGGCGTTCACCGACTTTCTTGATCAACCCACGGCGGGAAGAGTGGTCTTTTTTGTGCATTTTGAGGTGCTCCGTCAATTCTTTGACCTCTTCTGTCAAGATGGCGATTTGTACCTGTGGCGAACCGGTGTCGGTTGCGTGTACGCGGTACTTTTCAATAATTTTCTTCTTCTTCTCTGGGGTCAACATAGGAAGAGATTCGCGGTGGTCGAGCGAGCGTCAGCGGACCGACTCAGGCCAAAACACCGTAAGTAAGAGTAATAAGCGGGGGAAAGGTAGCAAGAAACAAAAAAAACGGCAACTGCCATTCTTATTTTCTGTCTATTTATTTGTGATGAGAACCGATACGCACGGGTGGGAGTGATCCCCGAGGAGTGTGACCTGTGAGGTCCCACCCATGCGTATAGTGCTGCTGATTGCAGCTACGGGTAGAGGTCTTCGCCCTTGTAACCCGCGTTGAACCGCTCTGCGGCCCTTGCGAGGTCATCCAGGGACAACTCCGTCCGACTCCAGCGTCCCTCCGAGGGGGGATCCGACGTCAGCGGCGAGCCGTCGTCGGTCGGAAGCTCGTTGGCCGCGTCGTTGGAGCGACCCGTGTCCGGCCCGACGGCCGAGAGATCGGAACCGAGGGAAAGAGGCGCAGCCATCACCATGTGCATCACCCGTTGTTGAAAAGAGTCACGCGCAGGCCGTTCAGTACCCCCGATGGTACTCGGAACCGCCGTCGCGTTCTCTTTTCAACAAAAGCCCCCGGGTTGACCGGAGGCTTTTGACGGATGATCTGGTTAGGAGATCTTGCGCGTTATGCCACCGGTCGGTGCGGATTGCAAAGTACAACAAAACACTTCGCAATAATGGAGCGAAGGTCGTACTTAGCAAGCAATACCTGACGGGACTGCATAACGTGCTTATAAGGATACGTTGAATCCAAAAAGCTCGTCAAGAGGTTATTTGAAAACCAGAGAACTACTTATTAAAACGTCAGCGCGCCCCAGCCGGAAGAGTCCGGTGGGGCGCACGGTGGCTGGATGAAGTTCCCCCAGCCGGGAGTTGGGTCAGGCGCGTCGCTCGGTGCGCTTTTCTGCCGCCCCGTAGGCGCTCCGAACGAGCCGATCCGCGATCTGGAGCGTGTCAGGGTGGTCTCCCGAGATCAGGATCCCGTGGGCGAGAAGGAACCCGATCTCGCTTATCGCTCTCAGAATGACATCACCATGCGGTTGACCGCTGAAGTTCATGGTGAAAGGCGCGTTGTCCAGACTGATCGGCAGGTTGTAGGCATCACGCAGCAGGTCTTGGATCGTGATCTGCTGCGGCCATTCCCCGAGTCGCCGGCAGTAGCCGACGATCGCCGCCATGGGCCGGTAGGCCCGTTCCTGAGCGTACCCTTCGAAGTCAGCCGCCGTGAGACCGCTCGGCGGCAGGGTCGGGTGCGGAGGCAGCAGCTCTTCTACGAGCTCGATGCCGCCTTCGGTCAGGTAGACCTGAGATGCGGTCTTGAAGATGATGAACCTGCACCGCTCGAGCTCCCGCAGGTCTGCGTGGATGTCGTCCCTGGTCGGCTGATCGCGCTTCACGAAGGGCGAGATCTGATCGCAGCGGATGTCGATGATGTCCGACACCGAGAATACAGCCTCCCAGGTGCGTGCCTCGGCGCACATCGCGACGAGGATCGCGAGCAGCTTCGTGTGCTTCGCGTCAGTGAGCCGACCGGTTTCCAGCAGGTTGCGCAGTTCGTGGTGGGTGATCGGAATCGGGAGTTTTCGCTTCATCGTCTCTCCTCTTGGATTTGTCCCGCAGTCGATCTGCGAAAGGACGTATTTATCTACATTAAAATATAGCCCTCCGTCAACTCACGAAATCCCTCTATTGTCAGTTAAAATAGCCGTCTGGTACGCTCAATCAACCTTTCTATGAACCCTCGAACGATTGAAACCATCCATGAGATGGAGGCAAAATGGCAGAAGACCTGGGCAGAAGCGGGGACCTACACCGCCAAAACTGGGAATCCGGCCGCCAAGCAAGACAAGTTCTATGGCTTGGTTGAGTTCCCGTATCCATCGGGTGAGGGTCTGCATGTTGGTCATCCGCGTTCCTATACCGCGATTGACCTGGTTACACGCAAGCGACGAATGGAAGGAAAAAATGTTCTCTATCCCATGGGTTGGGACGCGTTTGGTCTGCCAACGGAAAACTTCGCGATCAAACACAAAATCCGTCCGGCTGATGCGACCAAAAGGAATATTGGGAACTTCACACGTCAAATTAAGTCGTTGGGTTTTGGTTTTGATTGGACACGCGAAGTCGATACAACCGATCCGAAGTATTATAAATGGACACAGTGGCAGTTTTTGCAATTTGTGAAAGCGGGGTTGGCGTATAAAGCAAAATCAACCATCAACTGGTGTCCAAAGTGCAAAATTGGGTTAGCGAATGAAGAGGCCCAGGGGGGCGTCTGTGAACGTTGTGGCTCACCAGTTGAGAAGCGAGAAAAAGCACAATGGATGATCAAGATTTCAAAGTATGCCGATCGTTTGATCGATGATTTGCAGACGGTGGATTATCTCGACAAGATTGCGGCCCAACAGGTGAACTGGATTGGGAGAAGCGAGGGCGCGGAGATCGCTTTTCGTATCCCACGATTCAAAAAACTCCTGGTGGCGACGAATAATAAGAGTAAATTCTATCGTGTAAAAATATTGTTGACAGCGGTTTTGCCGTCAATCGAAATCGTTTCACCGGAAGACATCGGGTTGGAAGCGATCGAAGTGAAGGAGGGTTCGAACATGCGTGAGAATGCTAGCCTAAAAGCTGCTGCCTACGCCAAGCTCACTGATTTGCCGATCTTGGGTATGGATTCAGGTCTTTTTATCCAAGGTGAACCTGACCTTGATCCTACATCACCAAAGCGAAATGCTCTTGGGGACGTTGATGAATCAACGCTTACTCAAGAGGAAAAGGCGGGCAAGATGGACGCCTTCTGGCGCGGAATTGCCGCCAAGCATGGAGGTGAAGTTGAAGGGTATTGGCATGACATAAGCGTTTTACGTTTACCGGATGGAACAGAGATCTGCGAAGAAGATAAACGCGAGATCATTTTGACCGATCATCGTGAGGGAAAAATGGACATCTATCTCCCAGTGCGTGGTTTATATAGGGTGAAATCAACCGGGCAGTACGTTGCGGACATGATCCACGATGAAGAGATTCATGTAGAACTTGGCCCATTTACGCACGCATTGAAGAAGCTGTGTTCTGAAGAAGTGCGTGTCTTCACGACGCGCCCGGATACATTGTTTGGTGTGACTTATGTCACGTTGGCTCCCGAACATGGGTTAGTACAGCAGTGGTTAAATCAGGACAGTGTACAAAATGCGGATGCAGTACGTGCCTACATTGAAACAGTGAAGGGCAAGACTGACATGGAGCGCACGGCTGAAACGAAGGAGAAAACAGGAATTGCTCTCGAAGGAATCTACGTGATAAATCCTGCGAATGGTCAAACGGTGCCTGTTTGGATCGCGGATTACGTTTTGGCGGGATACGGTACAGGGGCTGTTATGGCAGTACCGGCGCATGATGAACGTGATTTTGCGTTTGCAAAACAGCACGGTCTACCGATTCGTCACGTTGTCTTTCCGGATCAAGGGCTAGGTGTGCATGTTGGGAATACGGAACAGCCGACAGAATGCTTTACATCCGAAGGTATGACTAGCCTGTCCGGGTTCTTGAACGATCTGAAGACAGCAGAGGCGAAAGAGGTAATGATTTCTTGGCTCGAAACGCACAATGCTGGAAAACGTCTGAAAACCTATAAGCTCCGCGACTGGGTCTTCTCGCGTCAGCGCTATTGGGGTGAGCCAATTCCGCTTGTTCATTGTGAAGCCTGTGCCAAGAAAAAACAGAAAGCGTTGTTGATTCATGGATTTAGTGGAAGCGCTGAAAAAGGTTGGTTCCCATCAATCAAGGCAGAGCTTGAGGCGCAAGGCTATGAAGTCTTTGCGCCGAGCATGTCGATGACTGGCGGACCAACGGTCGAAGTCTGGATGGAATTATTGAAACCCTACATGGAACAGTTGGGTGAAGATGACGTGGTGGTCGGTCACAGTATCGGAGCGCGGGCTGCAGTTGAGATGTTGGAACGAACCGGAAAAAAGATTGATCGGTTGGTTTTGGTTGCGCCAGCGATCGGAGAATATCCAGTCGCACGCTACGAACAGCGTTTGAAAGATGAGCCGCAACGCAAAGCGGATTTTGATTTCTTGCGCGAGTTTTGGCGGAAGCCGATCGATTGGAAACGAGTTGAGTCGTTGGTCGGCTCAGCAGTTGTCATGTGGTCGAGTGACGACGCGATCATCCAAAAGCCAACGCATACCATCTATCCCGCTGGTTGGTTGCTGCAATCGTATGAAGGCAAAGGACATTTCCAGGAAGCGGATCAGCCGGAATTGTTGGAGCATATTGTGGCGCACAAAACGACGGGTTGGATTCCGGTGCCGGACGCGCAGTTACCAGTGACGTTGCCAGAGGTTGAAGCCTACGAGCCAACCGATACGGGCGAGTCGCCATTGGCGAAAATTGACGCGTGGGTAAACACAACGTGTCCAAAATGTGGTGGTCCTGCCACTCGCGAAACCGACACTATGCCGAACTGGGCTGGTTCGAGTTGGTACTTCTTGCGCTACTGTGATCCACAGAATGACCAGCAATTCGCTTCGCCGGAAGCCTTGAAGTATTGGTTGCCGATCGATCTGTATAACGGCGGAATGGAGCACACGACCTTGCATTTGTTGTATTCACGATTCTGGCACAAGTTTTTGTATGACATGGGCTATATTCCAGAAGAGTGTGGTTCGGAGCCCTATGCCATGCGCCGGTCGCACGACATGATTTTGGGAGAAGGCGGCGTCAAAATGTCGAAGTCGAAGGGGAACGTTGTGAATCCAGATGATGTCGTCAAAGAGTATGGTGCGGATGTCTTTCGTCTCTATGAAATGTTCATTGGTCCGTATGATCAGAAAGCGCCTTGGGATACGAACGGTGTGGAAGGGGTGCGGCGCTTCATGGATCGTGTGTGGTACGTGTTCCATCAGCCACAGGTGACGGACCGGGCCGTTCCGTCTGACCTTGAAACGCTCTATCATCAGACGATCAAGAAGGTCACGGATGGGATCGATAATCTGCAGTTCAACACGCCGGTTTCACAGATGATGATCTTGGCCAACGCTTACCAGGAATTTGGTTGTGTACCGACGGCGCATCGTGATGGGTTCATGCAAGTACTCGCACCGTATGCGCCACACGTGGCAGAAGAGTTATGGCAGGAAGAGGGTCATACCTTTTCGATTCATCGCGCAGGCTGGCCGACCTATGACACGACGAAGTTGGTATCTGATACGTTCGAACTGGTCATTCAAGTCAATGGAAAAGTTCGTGACAAAGTGACCGTTCCGCAAGATATTAGTGAAGAAGCGGCCAAGAAGCTGGCACTCGAATCAGAGGCGGTGCAGAAGTGGTTGGGAGCGGATGGGCCAAAGAAAGTAGTGTATGTGAAGGGGAGATTGGTGAGTGTGGTTGTATAATCGAACCTGCGCAGTCTTAATTTCTAAACAATAATTATATGATCGACCACGTTGGCGTAACTGTGTCTGACATCGTGCGTGCCCGCGCCTTCTATTTAGCCGCTTTAGCACCACTCGGTTACAGCGTACTGATGGAAGGGGAGGGCTATTGCGGAATTGGTCAAACAAGCGGCGAGCATGCCTGGATTGGAACCATTTGGTTGAACACTAAAGATGGGCTTACACCAAACCACATCGCCTTCCGCGTAAATGATCGCGCCACAGTTGATACGTTCTATAAAGCTGCCTTGGCGGCTGGAGGAAAAGATAACGGTGCTCCAGGCGTCCGCGCTCACTATCATGAAAACTACTATGCGGCGTTTGTGTTAGATCAGGACGGGAACAATGTTGAAGTCGTGTGTCATAAAGCGGAATAAATCTCCCTAAAACGTCGCGCGCCCCGGCTGCCAAGGAATGGCGGCCGGGGCGTTTGAGTTTGGCTGATGAGATCCGTCAGCCGCGTAACGCGCCCAGCTCGACGAACAGGAAGTTGGCGAGCTTGGGCGTCGGGTGGACGAGGCAGCCCTCGTCGTCGTACGAGAAGCGGACGAGGTCGCGTGCCTTGAGACCGGCGTAGCCGATGCCGAGCTCGCCCGCATCGTCACGATCTCTCACCAGGCTCTTCAACCTGCGCGGACCCCAGCTCTTGGCGTCCGTGCAGGAGTCGAGGAGCAGCGTGAGGGCGAGCGGCTCGAAGGGGCGGGCATTGTCGAGGGCCTCCATCAGACGATGGTGCTCGATCTTGCGCGGCTGGCAGAGGAAGCGAAAGCTATCCTCGATCAGGGGCTCGACGAGATTGATGCCGGCCTCCGTGAGGGCGACGCTCCCATCCTCGCCCAGCTTCAGGTAACGCCGCATGATCGGCTCCGCGATCTCGGCGCGCAGGAATTCCCGAGCGGAATCCGGCGACATCTGCGGAACGAGCCGGCACTGGAGCTGGGCGACTTCGTCGAGAGGGACTTGTCGGCTCCAGCCCTCGATGGTGTCAGCGCAGAGCGTGACGACGTTCGCGAGCAGCAGGGGTTGAACCCCATACTGGAGCAGTCCTTGCCGGACGGCTCTTTCGAGACGTTCAGGGGTGATGGGTGCCGGAGGCGTGTATGGAATGTACATTCGAACCTTCTCCTTCGGTGCGTTATCCGTAGAACCGCTCCACGGAAACAGCTCATCTTACGTAAAATGAGAAGATCGTCAAGAGTTTGTTGCCTTTTTCTGTCATTTGAGCCAACGGAGTAGAGAAGAGCTTTTCCTCTCTTCTTCTATGACGTCACTTCCTCGCGGGTCGGCGGTGGGTTGTGTTTTGATGGGTGTATTGTCAGGGATTGTCTTACATAGCCTTGTGCCTTGGCATGAATGGGAAATGAGTACCTGGCTACCAGTGCTCACCTTATTTGGATTGGCTGGTATCTTGTGGCGTCTTCCTAAGACAGCGAATTATCATCGTGAATTGTTAGTGATAATTGGTTTGCTGATTGGTCTTGTCCGTTTTCAGTCAACACAGAATCTGCAACCGCGTGAGATAAAGCCCCTTGATCCAGATGGATTGATCTCGAATGAATTTTCGTTGCAGTCAGCTGATCAGCTCAGCCCGCGACATTGGACGGGACGTTTGCGAACCGAGCTGACGCATCGTTCCAATAGATTATTTCCTCAGGATGAGTCGGGTTTGCTGGTGGGAATTCTGTACGGCGATAAACAATTACCACCCGATCTGAAAGCGGTGTTTCGTAAAATTGGGACGAGTCACATCATGGCAGTCTCTGGATCGAATGTGACAATCGTTATTGGTTGTTTGTTGTCACCACTTTTGTGGGCAGGTTTGGGACGGAGAAGTGCTTATGTAATTGCAAGTATTGGAATTTTTCTGTTTGTGTTGCTCGCGTTGCCATCGGCATCTGTCGCGCGTGCGGCTTTCATGGGCTGGCTCATTATGACAGCCCCGATGGTTGGACGTTTGGTTAATTTCTATCGTTTGTTATTGATCGCGGCCTTTGCTTACGCCTGGTGGCAGCCTTGGGCGCTTCTCTATGATCCCAGCTACGCATTATCGTTTCTCGCGATGATTGGGCTTGGGACGTATGGTCGTTTGATTGACGAGAAAATAAGCAAATACATTCGTTCACCGCTTTTTCGAGAAATCATCGCATCGAATATTGGAGCGACTTTGCTGACAACGCCATATGGCTTGTGGGCGTTTCGTCAGGTGAGCTTGATCGGTGTCTTCGCGAACCTGGCGATCTTGCCTTGGATTCCTTGGACCATGGCCTTCGGAGCGATTGCACTTCTTTTTCCTCGTCTGCCTTGGCTTGCGATTCCAGCTTCAGCTTGTTTGCGTTTGGTGCTGGGACTCTCGAAACTCTTCGGTCAGATCCCCGTCGGAAGTTGGTCAAAATTATCCACATCTCTAGGTCTCATGGGGACTCTCTATGCTGTGCTCTATCTTCTTTGGCGCTGTGTTAAGAGAAGAAAAACACTTATCCACGGGATCAACGGTTCACTTGTGGAAAGAATGCAAAGAATTCTGTCCTAAGACAGTGAACACATAAATTTTCCTCAATAAGAAATGGAACATATTATTGGTACTCTTCTCATGTACGTTTGTTCAGTCGCTGATTTACAAAATGCATTTGTAAAGTACGAGTTTGACGCAATGGCAAATTTTCTTGATTGTTAATGTAAGGTCGCAAGACCGGACACGAGTCAGACGAGAGTGGCGAAACGAGAGAACGGAATGAAGTGCGGAGGTAGACGTGAGGACATTACCGGCTTCACGTTGTACCGATCGAAGGCATGAGCTGCGTTCGATGGATCTTTGGGATGCTTCGTGCCGATTCTCCATCCTGGAATCAATTCAGTTGGTGCTGCATACGGACAAGAATAGTCGTTACGGCGAAGATTTTTACTCCCGCAGGCATTGATTGGAAGATTGTTCTGCAAGTAGTGGAACGCTTGATGAAAGGCCACGTCTGAATGTGCAAAAGAGGCTAGGCGGCGGATGTACCGACCCGTTCGCCGCCCTTCCTCTTCGGTCACGCCATCGTTCTTTGGGGTATTTCTGTGCACCTTACTGCATCCGTAACGCGTAGCGGATGCACCTGGGATGTCCAGCAACAGACGCGAGAAGGTCAAGGTCGGTCATGGGTCTCAAGCGTGAAAAACTGTCTCTCAATTATCTCGAACTGCTCTTCAGCTGCTTCGTCCAGTTCGTCCTCATCTTCGGCCTCATGCATTTCTCGGGCTGCAAGGAAGGATACGTGGAGGGTATACCGGGCGGCGACACGGTGACCCAGTCGATTGTCGACTGCACCGTATCGACCGTGCGCTATCCGACGACGGAAAGCGAGTTCCTGCGCCTCTACGGCGGTCGTACGTTCCTGGTCGACGACGTACACATCGGTCGCGATATCGATCTGCGCGAAGGAACACCCATCTATCCGATCGCCTGCGGCACGCTGCGCTTCTATCGCGCAGCCAATGGGTACGGAACGCTGGTCGCCGTGGTCGAACACCATCTGCCGGCGCCGATCAGGCTCAGAAACGGTCTGGGTGAGGAGGTGTCGGTTCAGGACTTCCTGTCGATCTACGGCCATCTGCGTGCAACGTCTCTGCGCACGGGCGGAACGAGTCTGTCCTGGCGGGATGGTGATACGGTGCAGACCAATCAGATCATCGGTTACGTGCAGCACGCGGCCGACAACGGTGACGGGGAAGAGCACCTGCATCTCGGCATCAGGCTGCAGACCGCTACTGAAGCAGCGCGTAGCCATCCCACAACCTGGTTTGCTGGCTACGATCGAGATCGAACTCAACGACGATGGTATGCGGATCCGGCGCTTTTCATGAATGCGCTTCTGCGTCGTTCGGTCATGACATCGACGTCTACCTGGCACCCGACGGGTACGGTGCTCTCGATCATGGGGCAAACCTGGTATGTCGCTTCCGAGCAGATCGTGACGCGTCTGCCGGATGATCTCCTGCAAAGCGAACGGCTCACAAGTCGTATCGTGCAGAGCGTGCCGGCTGAACTGGCTTGCTTTACCGAAGTGGGTTTTTCCCTCGAGCGAACCGGTGGTCATCGTCTGGTGCGTTTCGACGGAATGTCAACGGTCTATGAGTATACAGATGCTCCTTCGCTGCGGCGTTTCACCTTCCTCGCGCAACATGCCTTCGACAGCTGGGGCTGGACTGCCTCGCAGGTGGCTCAGCGTCCAGCGAGTGAACGAATGGCCTTTCTCGAGCGCTATCGTGACGTCGGTTCACGCCGACTGCGCGATGGGTCGCTCGTGAAGGTCATCGGACGCAGCGATGTCTATGTCGTTTCAGAAGGTCGACGGCGTCCGATCTTCGACTGGCCGACGTTTCTCGCTCTCGGGTATGACGAAGCTTGGATCATCGAGGTAGATTCCTCCGTTCTCGATGTCCTGGCTGGTCCGCTCGGTGAGGTGATTCGACCGGAAGATCTGCGTCGTTGCCGCGGCATGATGTCGACCGTTCCTCCGCCTCCGGCCACGAGTATGGATGCGAGCGTTCCGCCGGTCGATGCAGTGATCGTTCCCGACGTGGTGGTCATGGATATCGGCAGGGATGCCGTACTCGATCTATCTGCGATCATCGATGTGGGATCTGATCACACCCCTTCTGCGGATGTGTCCAGTGTCATGGATGTTACGTCTCTCGTGGATAATGCAGTCATTCCTCCAACGGATGCTGCCTGCATGGATCCGCCGCGTGATGCGACAGGCCCTTCGCTGGATGTGAGTATGGTGGCGGATGTTGCCTCGGTAACCGATACGGGCCCCAGCATTCCGCCCGATGCAGGCGCTCCTGAAGCTGGGATGCCGATCCCGACCGGCGCGGTCATGCGGTATGAATTTCGTTTGGCCTCCGATAGCGAAAGCTGGGCTCCAACCGAACCCTACCAGCTGCGTGATCACTACTGGGTGCCGCTCCGCTGCCTGAATGCGACTGGTCCCGATGATTTTCGCATGGTTTCTCAAGGTGGTGGCTGGTTCCGTTGTGATACGGCAGAAGTCCACCCTATCTTCGTCGGAACATTCTTTTCACCGTCTCATCTGATGCTCGGTGATCGTGGCCACATCGCAACCATCGACAACTGGCCTCGACCCTGCAATCCGCGTATCGGTATCGAGTGGCGTCTGACGGAACTGCCGACGGGCAGGATGATCTACCAAGGTCCGTCGAGCGGTCTGCCCTGCGCAAACGTCGGAACCCAAAGCCGACACCGGCTTCCCTGAACGAGTGCAGTCATTCCTCATCTTTCTTCTCTTCGCGCCCTCTTGAATGAGTTCTTCGTTCGAGAGGTCAACGCGTTTGCGAAAGACAATGTGGATAAAGACGCTTGCAATATTGAGTAAACCAGGTACGATTAGAACATAAATAGAACATCATTTTTTTCTTTTGAACTTTATGCCACGCAAATCTTCTGAGGATCGACAGGATGGACGCTCACTCGCTGTTCAAGGCGCGATTGATCAAATTAAAGAGAAGTTTGGAGAAGGTTCCATCATGCGCTTGGGTGAAGCGCATAAGATGCAGATTGAATCTATCCCTACCGGTTGTTTGTCACTCGACCTTGCTTTGGGGGTATTTGGTGTCCCACGTGGAAGAATCATCGAGATCTTCGGTCCAGAATCATCTGGAAAGACAACGCTCGCTATGCACATCGTGGCTGAAGCGCAAAAAATTGGTGGTGTAGCAGCCTTTGTGGACGCCGAACACGCCCTTGATCCAGATTATGCTCGCAAGGTAGGTGTAAAAGTCGATCAACTCCTCATTTCTCAGCCTGATACAGGAGAGCAGGCATTAGATATCGTCGAAACTCTCGTTCGTTCAAATGCTGTGGATGTGATCGTGATCGACTCGGTTGCGGCCTTAACCCCTCGAGCGGAAATTGAGGGCGAAATGGGTGACTCTCACATGGGCCTACAAGCTCGTCTCATGAGCCAGGCTTTGCGAAAGCTCACAGCTATTATTTCTCGTTCCAACACGGTCGTCATTTTCCTGAACCAAATTCGCCAAAAGATCGGTATCGTGTTTGGCAACCCAGAAACAACGACCGGAGGAAATGCGCTCAAATTCTATTCCTCCATGCGTATTGAGATTCGTCGAGCCGCCCAAATCAAGCTGGGTGAGCGTGTTATCGGAAACCGCGTGAAGATTAAAGTTGTCAAAAACAAGGTTGCAGCCCCTTTCCGTACCTGTGAATTCGACATTATGTATAACGAAGGCATTTCGATTCCTGGCGATATGCTTGATGCGGGTGTCGACTTGGGTCCAGTCAAAAAATCAGGAAACACTTATACATTCGAGTCTGAAAAGCTCGGAGTAGGACGCGAAAATGCCAAGCAAATGCTCAAAGAGCGACCAGAGCTGTTGGCCCAGATTCGCCAAAAGTGTTTGGAGGCTTGGCAGTCCAAAGAAGATGATCAGCCTGGTAGCGTGACTGGACGTAGTCGAGACGATGAAGATGAGGCGGGCGAAGAACCCGAAGAAAAGTCCGAAGCCTGATCTCGTCAGATAAGGGACGGACGGGTACACTCTTCCTATCATGGCCAGACGAAAACGCTCCTCCTTTGAATTTAAGCTTGATCCAGAAACGAAGCGAAGCGTTGCCGTAGTTTTTCTATGCGCGTTTTCGCTTCTTCTGTTCTTCGGGATGTTCGATTTGGGAGGATCCCTGGGTGTGCGTTTAGACGGAGGCTTAACTTGGGTTTTTGGCTGGGATCGCTTCTTTTTGCCCTTCATCTCTCTCGCGATCGCCTATCATCTGGCTGCCCCTGACCGCTTTCAGCTGCACGTAAAGAACATCATTGGAATCTGTTTGTTGTTTCTTTCCTTAAATCCGTTCATGCACGTGATTGCTATTCCGGAAGTTGGATCTGTGCCGGATCAGGTGGTGCGTGCGGTTGGAGGAAAGCTCGGTCACCTCCTGTCTGCTCCTTTGGTCGCGGTACTTGGTCTGTGGGGAGTCCGTATTCTGTTTGGGGCTTTGTTTGTCATCTCAGTCCTTTTGATTTTCAATCTAACCATTGAGCATATTAGATCGCTCTTTGATTGGATCAAGAAATTAGCCCTTGTATTGGTGCATGGAGTGTCTTGGCCAATGAAACAATTGATTCAATGGCGTGAACAAAGTCCAAAAGCCTTTTCAACCGCTCCAACTTCGACCAATGAACTCCTTCAGTCTTATCAATCCAATGCTGGCGAGGAAGAAGCGGTTGAGGATCTAGAAACGGTTTCGACTGAGGAGACGGATGAAGAAGATGGCGCTGATGAGCCCGATGAGGAGGAAGAGTCTTCAGAAGAGGAAGGAGCGGGGGATGAGTCTGTTAAGCGAAATGTCCCAGCACCTAAGCCAAAGAAGCATTATCCTAAGATTGAAATTCCTCTTGATTTACTCGATCGCCGAGATCAGAAGCCAACGTCCGGTGACATCACTCACAATCGTGAAGTAGTTCGTCGAACTTTGGATAAGTTCGGGATCCCGGTTGATATGGGTGAGGTTTCGGTTGGCCCAACGGTTACCCAATTTACGCTCAAACCTTCTGATGGCGTGAAGCTATCGCGGATTACGGCTTTGCACAACGATCTAGCTTTGGCGTTGGCAGCTCATCCGATTCGTATCGAGGCGCCAATTCCTGGAAAGTCGTTGGTTGGAATCGAAGTTCCGAACCAATCTGTGGCAACCGTCGGTCTACGTGAGATCCTTGAATCGAAAGAATTCCGTGAACGGAAAGTTGGAGCGTTGAACTTTGTCCTAGGAAAAGACGTGGCTGGCAAGCCTTGGACGGCCGATCTCGGTCGTATGCCGCACTTACTGGTGGCTGGTGCGACCGGATCCGGAAAATCTGTCTGTTTGAACGTCATTATCATGACGCTGCTCTATACCTTTGGTCCGGATGAATTAAAGTTCTTGATGGTTGACCCGAAGCGCGTAGAACTGCAGGTCTACAATGGTTTGCCTCACTTGGTTACACCTGTCATTACAAAAACCAACGAAACGGTTAACGCGCTCAAATGGGGACTACGCGAAATGGATCATCGCTACGATCTTCTCTCGAAGGTGGGTGCGCGTGACTTAGCGAGCTACAACTCTCGAGTCGAAGATAAGATCCCTTATCTTGTCATCATTGTTGATGAGTTAGCGGACCTCATGGCGACTTCTTCGTCTGAGATCGAGGGACCGATCGTCCGTTTGGCCCAAATGGCTCGTGCGGTCGGTATTCATTTGGTTCTTGCCACCCAACGTCCGTCGGTTGATGTCATCACAGGCTTGATCAAGGCCAACGTTCCAGCACGTATCGCTTTTGCGGTTGCCTCATCGACCGATTCGCGCACCATTCTCGATCAACAAGGGGCAGATAAATTGATCGGCCGTGGTGATATGTTGCTTTCGACGGCTGAGCTTGCAACCCCAAAACGTATTCAAGGAGCCTTTGTGTCCGATGGCGAAATTTCTCGTGTCGTTGATTTCATCAAATCAAAGTGTGATCCAGCTGACTATGACTTCAGCGTCACTCAGCGTAATGGTGGTGGTCCCGGTGGCGCTGGTAGTATCGGTGGTGGCGCAGGTGGTGATGGCGAGGATGATGATCCATTGCTGCCAGATGCCAAAGAAGAAATTATCCGAGCCGGCAAAGCCTCAGCTTCCCTTTTGCAGCGTCGGTTGAAAGTCGGTTATGCCCGCGCCGCTCGTTTGCTCGACTTGCTTGAGCAGGGAGGTTTTATCGGTCCTGCCGATGGTGCCAAGCCACGCGAGATTTTGAAGGCAGATTTTGGTCGACAGTTAGAATTAGATAGCGAGCCGTCTGAAGCAGAAGTAAACCAAGAATAATTCCAACGAGTCTATGGGGTTCATCCAAAAAAGCATCAACCCCGAAGGTGGTCTTGGTCGTGATCTGCTCGAATTGCGCACCAAAGCTGGACTTTCCTTGGCCGACGCTGCTCGCTTAAGCAAGGTATCAGAGGGGGCTATCCGTTCATTGGAGGAAGAGCGTTGGGAGGAGATTCCAGACCCGATCTATTTCGAACACGTGTTTCGTGCCTACCTCGCGCTTTTCCCGATTCAGCAGAACTACTATCTCCAAAAATACCGAGCTAGTTTAAAGATAAAATCTCGCGAGCGAACAACTCAAGAGCTATTGCCTCATCAGCGAGTGCGTTGGTTCGATCTGACCGTTTGGTCACGAGTGGTCGCGGTTCTGGGACTGTGTTTATTTGCTGGTTTGATCGGAGGCTACGTCTTCTTTCAAGTGCGTGCTGTGACGGCTCCTCCATTCTTGATGGTCGAAACACCGCGTGAAGGCGAGCGTTTGGCACAGCCGGTCGCAGAAATTCAGGGCAAGACCGAACCAGATGCGTCTGTTTCAATTAACGGACGATCGGCCATCGTTGAAAAGGATGGTGTGTTCAAGCTCACGATCGATATTCCGTCTGGTCCAACCGTCATAGTTATTCAAGCGAAAAAACGTCGTGGAAAAACGGCTGAAGAAACCCGCCATGTCTTTTATCAACGAACGATGGATGCACCGTAGTGTTAAAAAGCAACAAAAAATCCCCTGGCCAACTGCGAAGCGCTGTCACGCCGAGAAGTTCGGTGTTCGATAGTTGACGCAGGAGGAAAAGCATATTCGGAAGGACTCCAAATAGCCGCATCAGTCGACCACCAAGCGTGGCGTACAGCGATCCGCAACCGGACAGGGGATAGGTTCTATTGAGACTACGAAATACCGAGCCTTTGGTCAAGCGACAGGCGTATCTTTAATGATTATTTCTGAAATACAAAACACGGGTCGATCATCAACACTGTGTTGGCACGAAGCCGCAAGCGTTGCGAACGGTGGCGAACCTGGGTCTGACGTGTGCCAGAGACAGGTGAAATGCCCTGTTCGGATGGGGTTGCCATCAATGACCAGCCCGTGTTTTGAAAACCGACACGATCGGACGAATGATAAAGAGGTGAGAGTCCCGAGGCGTCAGAGACGCGTTGGGACGTATGAGCGAGTACTGATGGGGGAGGTAGCCGTAGCCACCGAACCTATCTTCCTCGTTCTGCTTCGTGAGTTGCCGTGTTCGGTTCCCCAAGAAGGTCGTCCTCTTTATCGTTTGTCCGATCTCGCCAGCGTTTTGGAGGGTGGAGGTGGACACCGATGGTCCGAAGACCTGGTGTTCCGCAAGGGAGTGCTTGAGACGTTCGAGCCGTGGCCCAAACGAGTCAAACAGCAGCCTTGTTCCAGCGGCGGCTGGGAACCCTCCAAAACGCTGTAGAGATCGTTCGATCAGTTTGTGAAACAACAGACTATAATAATATAGGATTATTATTCTGTCAAGCGACATGATGCACCTAGCTAAGTTTTTGGCTTAACCAAGCACAAATACTTGTTTAAGCGAACTTAACACATGAAGAGACTAAGTTGTCGTAGGCTGTGGAAGGTCTCCTGATCGAGACCGTCCGGCGTCGCTCTCAACCTACCTTTCCATAGTACAGGTCATCACTAGAAGCTAGCAATAAAATATTACTTATTTTGGCTAGGTTGAGAGCAATAAGAGGGCAATTGATCGATGATTTTACGAAAAATCTGGCCAGATTTTCCTGTGGATAGACTGTAGATAGTCCCAATTTCCCGCATGGTTACGGAATTTTACCGCTGCATCTAAAAAAAGAGGTAGGATTATTGACCTTACACCAGCGATTCGTTAAGCTGATCCTTCGCATCTTCATAATAAAATACGAAGCAAAGAGGGGTGGTGTTCATCCCAAACTCGCGAATTTCTCGCGAAGTTCACACTCTTCGAGACGATGAGGTTCCGTATGGCCAAGGGAAGGTCCGACAAGAAGGAAGTATCTGGTAGCCGTAGGGCGACGGACGGGGATCCTCCCATGCCGTCTGATGAAGCGCCGCAGCCTGTACGGGCTGCGTTCCTGCCGATCGATTTCGGGCCGGACTTCGCGGAGAACGTGAAGCTTCTCCAGCGGCGGATGCGGGAATACAACCGTGGTGCCGATGCGATCGAGCCTCTGGAGCTCTTCGCGCGCAACGGCAAGCTCTGTCTGGCGCCGGGCACCTACCCGGAGTATTTTTTCCAGCTCATGCGCTATTTCCACGCTCTCGGTGTGAGGAGTGGCCCCAGGAGTTCCCTGGGGGATCTCCAGTTCAACGTCATGTACAGGCTGCCTCCGGGTGGCCTGGAGCACATGCGGGAGTTCTTCGCGGAGCGCTGGGAGGATCCGTGGCACGGCCCCTGGCAGGTGCAGCACCGCGACGCCTACATCATCGCTTGGCTCGAGCACCCCAACCGCTCCTCCGACGCGCAGCCGCTCGCCTTCGGACTGCGCTGATCCGTTCTCGAACGTCCTGACGGCTGCGGCGGGGCGACCAACTGGTTCGCCTCGCCGCCCGACGGTTCTGTTGGTTCTTTTGGGACAACTTTTCTCTTCGAACGCCACCCATCTCCTCTTTGCTTCGTATTTTCTTTCTATCTAGCCAAAAAACGCCTAAACAGGTCCAAAGTTGACGCTGATCCTTATATAATGGTATATTCCGCGCGGAAAAACGTAGCTTACGGATCAAGAAATACCTGATCAAATGCCTGCTTACCCCATGCAGACGTTGCGCTAAAAGCGCCAAATCCCTTCCCGACCAC
This sequence comes from Patescibacteria group bacterium, assembly GCA_018061755.1. Lineage (GTDB taxonomy): Bacteria > Patescibacteriota > Patescibacteriia > 2-12-FULL-60-25 > 2-12-FULL-60-25 > JAGOTP01. The sequence continues at coordinate 70,889 of JAGOTP010000001.1, forward strand.
CATCTGGGAGGGGATTTTGCGCTTCAGCGCCGTGAGAACCGTTTTTACATCTCGGCTCCGCTTATCTCTTAGACGGACACGAACTCCCTCTGGCTGCCTGGTCCCTACCGAGTTCGTCCTGTGCTTTGAGACTGAGCGTGTTAACTCCCCTAGCCGTTTTTATGATCTTCCGTCGCCAGCCTTCCGTGGATGTCGCCCGCCGGTATTTTACCGCGACGCGCGATGCTATGGCTCTTCCGGACCTGATTGAGGTCCAAAAAGATTCCTATCGTTGGTTTGTCCAAGAAGGTATTCGTGAGCTCGTGAAGGAGATTTCGCCGATCAAAGATTTTATTGGTCGCGATCTCGAGCTGCATTTGGATGATTATTTTGTCGATGAGCCGAAATTCGACGAGAAGACGTCGATGGCGAAAAACGTCAACTACGAAGCCGCTTTGCGTGTCAAAGCTCGTTTGTCGAACCGCCGCACGGGTGCTTCGAAGGATCAGGAAGTCTACTTGGGTGATCTGCCGCTCATGACTGAACGTGGAACGTTCATCATTAACGGGATCGAGCGTGTGATCGTCTCGCAGCTTGTCCGTTCGGCTGGTGCTTTTTTCAGCGCTGAATTGGTTCACGGTCGCAAGCACTACGGAGCAAAAATCATCCCAAACCGTGGAGCTTGGCTTGAGTTCGAAACGGATGGCAACAACGTGATCTGGGTCAAAATCGATCGCAAGCGCAAAGTGGCGGCAACGTCTCTGTTGCGTGCCTTTGGCGTTGGCAACGATGACGACATTCGTGCCTTGTTCACGGACGTTGATATCCACCCGTTGAACCGCTACATCGATTCAACGCTCGGGAAAGACGCCGCCAAGGACGAAGAGTCCGGTCACATCGAAGTCTACAAGCGTATTCGTCCAGGGGATTTGGCGACGCCAGACAACGCTCGTACGCTCGTGCAGTCGATGTTCTTCAACTTCGATCGCTACGACTTGGGTCCCGTTGGTCGTTACAAGTTCAATCATCGCTTCGGCTTGGTCGCTGAACGTGAGATGGTCGTGAAAGAAGAGAGTCGTATTTTGACCAAAGAAGATCTCATTCTGATTTTGAAAGAGATCATTCGTTTGAACATTTCGCAGGAAGAAGCTGACGACGTCGACCACTTGGGCAACCGCCGTGTGCGTGCCGTGGGTGAATTGGCGCAAGGCCGTTTCCGCATTGGGTTGGCTCGTATGGAGCGTATCGTGCGTGATCGTATGTCGACGCTCGATATCGACACGCTGACGCCAGCCAAACTCATCAACGCTCGTCCAGTCATCGGTGCTGTCCGTGAATTCTTCATGAGTTCGCAGTTGTCACAATTCATGGACCAGACGAATCCCTTGTCTGAGCTCGAACACAAGCGCCGTTTGTCGGCCATGGGTCCGGGTGGATTGTCCCGTGAACGTGCTGGTTTCGATGTACGTGACGTGCACCGCACCCACTACGGCCGTATCTGTCCGATTACATCACCTGAAGGTCCGAACATCGGTTTGATCGGTCACATGTCGTGTTACGCTCGTATCAACGAATACGGCTTCATCGAGACGCCTTATCGCAAAGTTCGCAACTGGGCCAAGAATGATGGCAAAGAAGCGATCGACGAAGTCTTGCGTGTCGACGTGAACGATGGAGAAGGCAAATTGGTTGCCAAAGCCGGTGCCGAAGTCGACAAAAAGTTGGCAGAGAAATTGCAAAAACTTTCGATCGACAAATTGCCAATTGTTCCAACCGTCACCGACGAAGTCGTCTATTTGAACGCCTTTGCCGAAGAACGCGGAACGACCGCTCCAGCCACGACGCCAATCGGTCGCGACGGCAAATTCATGGTTGATCGTGCTCCAGCTCGCAAAAACGGAGAACCAACGATCGTTGACGTGTCGGAAATCGACTACGTTGACGTCTCGTCCAAACAGATTCTCTCGATCGGTACGTCCCTGATTCCGTTCGTGGAACACGATGATGGTCACCGCGCGCTCATGGGAACGAACATGCAACGCCAAGCCGTGCCATGTATCAAACCAGACGCGCCAATCGTCGGAACGGGTGTCGAACGCCGTGCTGCTATCGACTCTGGTCAGGCTCTGATTGCTCCAGATGACGGTGTGGTCGTGTCTGTATCTGGTGGTCACGTGGAATTCCAGGCGGCTGATGGCAAAATGCATCGCTATGACTTGATGAAATTCCAGCGTTCCAACCACTCGACCTGTGTGAACCAGCGTCCAGTCGTTTCGAAAGGACAAAAGGTCTACTCGGGTGAAGTCTTGGTTGATGGAACATCCTGTCAGCGTGGAGAATTGGCCTTGGGTCAGAACTTGCTCTGTGCTTTCTTGAGCTGGGACGGCTACAACTACGAAGACGCTATCATTTTGAGTGAACGCTTGATTCACACCGACCGCTTTACCTCGATCAATATCGAACACCATGTCTTGGATGTGCGTGATACCAAACTCGGTCTCGAAGTTGTGACGTCGGATATTCCAAACGTGTCCGAAGAACGTCTGCGCAACTTGGATGAAAACGGCATTGTGCGCATCGGTGCAGAAGTGAAATCTGGTGACATTTTGGTTGGAAAGATCACGCCAAAGGGTGAAACCGATCTGTCCGCCGAAGAAAAACTCTTGCGTGCTATTTTCGGTGAAAAAGCCCGCGATGTCCGTGACTCGTCGCTTCGTTTGGAGCATGGCGAACACGGCAAAGTCGTTGACGTGAAAATCTTCTCACGCGAAGCCGGAGACAAGCTTCAGCCAGGTGTTTTGAAGCAGATCGTTGTCACGGTCGCTGACTTGCGCAAGATTCAAGCCGGAGACAAGCTCGCCGGTCGTCACGGAAACAAGGGTGTTATTTCGAAGATCGTGCCAGTGGCTGACATGCCATTCCTTGAGGATGGAACGCCGGTCGACATTATCTTGTCGCCACTTGGTGTCGTGTCGCGTATGAACTTGGGTCAGATTCTCGAAACGCACATGGGTCTCGCGGCTAACGCCATGGGCTACCACGTTGCAACGCCGGTGTTCGACGGAGTTCCAGAAGAAACGATTCGTACGGAATTGCAAAAGGCGGGCTTTGCTGAAGACGGTAAGTGCAAGGTCTTCGATGGTCGCACCGGTGAGTCCTACGATCACGCGCCAACGGTTGGGTACATCTACATGTTGAAGTTGAACCACATGGTCGAAGACAAGATTCACCAGCGTTCGATCGGGCCGTACTCGCTCATTACGCAACAGCCATTGGGAGGAAAAGCCCAGTTTGGTGGTCAGCGTTTCGGAGAAATGGAAGTCTGGGCGCTCGAAGCCTACGGAGCAGCGCACACGCTCCAGGAAATCCTTACGATCAAGTCTGACGACGTTCCAGGACGCTCCAAGGCCTACGAAGCCATCATCAAGGGCGAGCCGATTCAGAAAGTGAACGTACCAGAATCCTTCAATGTATTGGTCCGCGAATTGAAGGGCTTGGGTCTCGACGTCGAATTGCTCAAAGACGGCAAGCGTTTGGAAGAAGCGACGCCACGTCCAGAGCACTTCAAAGTCCGTGCCACACTCTCGAATGATGAACCGGCTGACGAAGAGTGGGGACCGATGCCTTCTGACTTCTAACTCGTAGACCATTGATATCTATGGCGTATTTCCAAACGGAAAACATCAAGTCAACTGACTTCGATGCCATCCGTCTCAAGCTCGCTTCCCCGGACGTGATCCGGTCGTGGTCGTACGGAGAAGTGACAAAACCAGAAACCATTAACTATCGCACCCAGAAACCGGAGAAGAGCGGTCTCTTCGCCGAAGAAATTTTTGGCCCATCGAAAGACTGGGAATGTTATTGCGGCAAGTACAAAAAGATCCGTTACAAGGGCATTATCTGTGACAAGTGTGGAGTTGAAGTCACGCACTCGCTTGTTCGTCGCGAACGCATGGGTCACATCGAGTTGACCGCTCCGGTTGCTCACATCTGGTTCTTGCGCAACACGCCAACCAAGATCGGTACGGTGCTCGACATGTCGTTGCCAGCGCTCGAAAAGGTCATCTATTTCACGGCCTTCATCGTGACGAGCGTCGATGATGCTTTGCGCAATCAAACGATTGAGCAGTTGGGAACGGAATACAAGGGCAAGCGCAAATCGATTGAATCGGAAATCGATCAAGAGATCATGCGCGCTAAAGCGCAGGTGAGTGAAAAGGGAAAGAGTGTGGATTTCCTGACAGCTGAACTCGAAAAGATTCAGCAGAAAAAGGAAAGTCGTTTGAAAGAACTGGAAGCTGAATTCATCACGGCCGACAAGGAGCTCAAGGATCTCGCGGCGCTCACGATTCTGTCCGAGATGGAGTACCACGATCTGTCGCTGAAATACGGACACTTGTTTGAAGCCAAGATCGGTGCCGATGCCATCCATGAGTTGTTGCGGTCGATTGATCTTGAAGCAACCATCAAGAGTTTGCAGGAAGAATTGGTCGATGCCTCCGAGAACAAGCGCGATCGTGTCACACGTCGCTTGAAGTTGCTCAAGGCGCTCTTCGTGAACCACGTCGATCCATCTTGGATGATTCTCCAGGTGTTGCCAGTCATCCCTCCAGACTTGCGTCCGATGGTGGCGCTCGACGGTGGTCGCTTTGCTACGTCCGACTTGAACGACTTGTATCGTCGCGTCATCAACCGCAACAATCGTTTGAAGCGTTTGCAGGAATTGAACGCGCCAGAAGTCATCGTGCGCAACGAAAAGCGCATGTTGCAGGAAGCGGTCGACGCCTTCATCGACAACGGCGCTCGTCATTCGAAGACGGTCATCGCTGCGACGGGCAAAAAGCGTCAATTGAAATCGTTGGCTGACGTGTTGAAGGGTAAGCAAGGACGTTTCCGCCAGAACTTGCTCGGAAAACGTATCGACTACTCTGGTCGTTCTGTGATCGTCGTTGGTCCAACGCTTGAACTTCACCAGTGTGGCTTGCCAAAAACGATGGCGCTTGAACTCTTCAAACCGTTCATCATCGCCGAACTCATCAAGCGTGAAATCGTGCACAACATTCGTTCCGCCAACCGCTACATCGAAGGGGATCATGCGGAAGTCTGGGACATTCTTGAGCGTATTGCTGAAGATGCGGTCGTGCTCTTGAACCGTGCTCCAACCTTGCACCGTCTTGGTATTCAAGGTTTCCAGCCGAAGTTGATCGAAGGAAAAGCCATTCAGGTCCACCCACTCGTTTGTCCAGCTTTCAACGCCGACTTCGATGGAGACCAAATGGCCGTTCACGTGCCGCTTACGGAAGAAGCGCGTTGGGAGGCGAAGAACTTGATGCTGTCCACCAAGAACTTGCTCAAGCCTGCGACGGGTGACCCAGTGGCTAACCCAGGAAAAGACATTTCATGGGGCGCCTTCTACATGACGACTTTGGTTGAGCCAGTTGATGGCAAGGTCAAAGTGCTGGCCTCACAAGATCAGGTTGTGTACTTGTTCCAGTCTGGCAAAATCTCGATTCGTGAAAAGATTAAGACGCGCATCAAGCAGGGTGAGGCTCTCATTGAAACCTCAGCTGGTCGCATCATCTTGAACCGTTTGTTCCCGAAAGAGATCGGTTACATCAACGAAGCCATTGGAACCAAGAAATTAGCCGAAATTGTGCGCAAGACGACGGAGCTCCGTGGCTTCGAACGTACCGCTCGTTTCTTGGACGAAGTGAAGGAAATGGGTTTCTACTATATTACGAAATCCGGTTTCAGCTACGGCATGGGAGACTTGCCTGTGGTGAACAAGGAAGAAATTATCACGGAAGGTGACAAGAAAGCTGTTGAAATCGAAGAGCAGTACAAGGAAGGGTTGCTCACGAAGAAAGAGCGCTATCAGCAGATCATCAAGACTTGGTCTGACATGAAAGACAAGATCCAGAAGATCAGCAAAGAATCGCTGAACAAGACGGGTCCTGTCGCTTCCATGATTGACTCCGGTGCTCGTGGTTCGGTCGGTCAGTTGACCCAGGTGGTCGGTATGAAGGGGTTGGTGAGTAACCCGAAAGGTGAATTGATCGAATTGCCGATCAAATCGTCCTTCCGCGAAGGTCTCGACGTGTTGGAATACTTCATCTCGACCCACGGTACGCGTAAAGGTTTGACAGATACGGCTTTGAAAACAGCCAACGCTGGATACCTGACGCGCCGTTTGGTCGACGTGGCACAAGACATCATCATTACGAAGGAAGACTGTGGCGATACCGAAGGTGCACGCATCACTCGTCAGGAATCTGATGAAATCGGTGAACCGCTCCTCACGCGTTTGCTCGGTCGTTTCCCAATGGTAGATGTGAAGGATGCCGAAACCGGCAAAGTCTTGGTCAAGAAAGATACGCTCATCACAGAAGAAACGATTCGTTCCTTGGCCAGCGCTAAGATCGACGAAGTGACGTTGCGTTCCGTGTTGACGTGTAAGCTTCGTCGCGGTTTGTGTCAGAAATGTTACGGCTACGACTTGGCCTTTAACCAGTTGGTCCGTATGGGAACAGCGGTTGGTATCGTGGCGGCTCAATCGATTGGTGAACCAGGTACTCAGCTCACGATGCGTACCTTCCACATGGGAGGTGCCGCTGGTTCCGACATTACGCAAGGTTTGCCACGTGTCGAAGAACTCTTCGAAGCGCGCTCACCAAAACACAAAGCGATCTTGAGTGAAGTCGCTGGAAAAGCGAAGATCGTGGTTGGCGAACGTCGTACGCTTCAAACCATCACTGGTCAGAAACTGATCGATACGGCTTCCGGTCAGAAAACGGTTGAAATCCGCTATCGCCAAGTTCAAGAACAAGAATTCGCCTTTACCAAGAAAGACTTGGTCAAAGTCGAAGATGGTAAGAAAGTGAAAGAAGGACAGATGCTGGTCCTGCGTGAAAAAGGCGACGAAATCCTTGCTCCAGCGCCAGGAACCGTGACTCTCACGAAGAATCGCGTGAAACTGGTCTACGAAGCGGAAGCGGTCGCTGAATACGAGATTCCAGGCGGCTATCACGTCACGGTCAAAGACGGTCAGGAAATCCAAATCGGTGATCAGCTCACCGACGGTCAATTCGACCTGCAGGACTTGTTCCGCTTGCGCGATCGCGATTCGGTTATGTCCTACCTCTTGCGTGAAGTCATTTCGGTGTACGCCTCGCAAGGTCAGAAGCTGAACGCCAAGCACGTCGAAGTCATCATTCGTCAGATGTTCTCTCGTGTGTACGTCCGCGATGCAGGAGATACGGATCTCTTGCCAGGTCAAGTGGTCGAACGTACCCGTGCTGAGGCCGAAAACGAACGCATCGTGAAAGCGAAGGGAACGCCGGCCATCATGTCGCCGCTCTTCATGGGTATCACGAAAGTGGCTCTTTCGACGGAATCGTTCTTGTCTGCCGCCTCCTTTATGGAAACGGCTCGCGTGCTCATCAATGCCGCGATCACAGGCAAGCTCGATCGTTTGGAAGGTCTCAAGGAAAACGTCATTATCGGTCGTCTAACGCCAGCCGGTACGGGCTTCATGTCCGAAGGTTCGCTCGCCGGTACCCTTGAAAGTGGGATGGAGGAAGACAAAAATAGCTAAAACGAAGTTCGGAAAAAGACATCCCCGTCCGGCGTAAGCCTGGGCGGGGATTTCGTTTTGCTTGTCCTTTCTGGACTCATGCACTAGGCTGTACTCATTCAAATTCCCTTTATTTTCCTCTATGTCTTCTCAACTCTCCCGTCATTGGGCACGAAGTTTGTTCATGGGGCTCCTTATCCTTGGAGGCGCCAGTTTGCTTGGTCCAGCCGCTCAGGCCATGGAAACAACCTCGACTATGGACGTGACGACTACTACCTTAATCGGTATCGCTCCAACGGTTTTGACGGCGTTGCCTCTGCCACCAACTTCAACTCTCTCTATTCAGGAGACAGGCTTCACGGCCATCATCGGTCAGGGCCTGACCTTCCCGCTCCACGTAGTCGGTGGGGCTGCGCCTTATAGCTGGTCGCTCATTGCGAACGGTTTGCCGGATGGTGTGTTCTTCGATCGTGAAGCGGGTCGTTTGCTCGGTGCGCCAGACCGCACAGGTCGGTTTTTGTTCACGGTGAACGTGCGTGACAGCCAAGGATTGTCGGTCGACAAGCAATTGACGCTTGTGGTCGGTATGGCGGGTGAAGTCCTTGTCACGCCGGAAGCTATGCAACAAGAAGGACAGACTATTGAGCCGCTCGTGATCAATTTGGATGAGATTACCGACCAGCAGCTCCAGCTTTTGGTGGATACCTTTGCTGACGATGCTCCTCTGATTTACGTCGGACCAAACGCGCCTGAGTCGATTCTCAAAGTCAACATCGCACAAATGCGCATTAAGCCGCATGGCTTGTATCGTGTGGAAGGAGGGACCGCTTCGACAGTGAACGAAGCCCATCCTTATTCCGACGTTTATTACGTCGATCCAGCTGGCCGCCGTCATGCCTTCCCAACCGAACAAGTTTTCCGTTCTTGGTACAAAGAAGAGCCAAAGATCGAGAGCGTTCCAGACTGGAAGATCGCCAACATTCCACTCCGCAAGAACGTAAGTTTCCGCCCAGGTTCCGTCGTTCGTCTCGAGAATACTCAGGAATTCTATCGTGTCATGCCAAACCGAACATTGAAGAAATTCCAGGATGAGAAGACCTATCAGTCGCTTGTCCCAAGCCTACAACCGATGGCCGACCGCAACATGTTGGAACAGCCTTCCGTCTTGCCGCTGATTCACTTTGCGGAATATCAACTCGACGCAAGCACGATCAATACGGTGAGTGATCTTCCAACCATTGGTTCTTTGCCGATGTATCCGGTTGATGAGATGCGAGAAGTGGTGAGCTAAAATCAAGAGTACAAAAACAAAATCTCCCTCAACCAATCGGTTGAGGGAGATTTTGTTTATCCCGAGCTAAGAAGACGAGAGTTTCATCTGCTTAGGTGGGGAGCCGGGTCATGGCACACGCGAGGACGTGTGGCTCACCGGCGGGGTGGAGAGGTTCAGCGGAAGATGTACCAGAGCGGGAAGCCGGGCACGGTCTGGTAGTGGCGCAGGTTCTGGCTGGTTCCGTCTGGCCGACGAACCTCGATCGAGGTGTTTTCTACCGGCAGCGTTTCGCCCGGCGAGCGATCGGGTTCTTGTCCCATGACTTGGATCACGACCACCTCCTGCACTTCGATGGAGGTCTCGACGCTCTCGCCATTCCGCATCGTAGCGCGGGCGAAAGTGAGATTGGGGCCATCGTGAGGTCCGTTGCAGACCGTGAGCCTCCAGGCGGAAGGGCTGGAGGTGTGGAGCGTGATCCGGTTCACCCCCGGCGGAGCGATAGGCAAGTCGTCGGCTGCCGTGTTGCCGGGGATGTAGTGGCGGGTCGGGCCTGCCAGACCGGTGCGGGTGGGAGTGGATGAAGATGCGGATTGGCTGTTGTCCGCTTGTGGCGTGACACAGCCGAGAACTGCGACCATGAAAAGAACGAGACTGCGCATGAGCGCCTGCCTTTCGCTGTCTAACCTTCCTACTCACGCCATGAAGTTGGCGTGTTATGTGCTTGGTTAGAACGGCTCAATATCTCATTTTTCTAGTGTTTTGTCAATCAAATAAGCCAAAAAATGGCTTAGAATCTCGCCTTTTCTTTGCTCATTCGTTAAGCTTGTCTGCGTTATGGCTCGTCATTCCAAATGGCATAAAGTACGGCAATTTAAAGGAGCGATCGATGCCAAGCGATCGGCGTCGTTTACGAAATTGGCGCGTGAGATCACGGTGGCAGCCCGTGAAAAGGGTGCAGATCCGGTTATGAATGCTGGATTAAGAGCGGCGATTGATCGGGCGCGCGATGCTTCGATGCCGAAAGACAATATTGAACGAGCCATTCAAAAAGGAGTGGGTGGAGCAGGGGAGGGCCAGATCGAGGCGTTGACCTATGAAGCGTATGCCCCAGGCGGGACAGCACTCATCATTGAATGTCTGACGGATAGCCGTAACCGCACGGCCAATGATGTGAAGCATCTGCTTTCCAAGAATGGGGGAACGTTGGCGATGGCGGGAGCAGTGACCTATCTTTTTGATCGTGTCGGAGTCGTACGTTTTTCGGGAAAACTGCCGAGCAACCAACAAGAGGAACAGGAATTGGTGTTGATCGATGCCGGTGCGTCAGACGTGCAGACGTTAGACGAGGAAACGGAAATTCGTTCTGCGCCAACAGAATTGGCGGCGATTGCACAGGCGGTAACTAGTCTTGGCTATAAAGCGACGACGGTTGAAATGGAATGGATCCCAAAGACCTTGGTTGAGACCGATGAAGCAATCGGAACGGCCGTGGCTGAACTGATTGAACTTCTTGAAGCGCATGACGATGTAACACGTGTCTATAGCAATTTAGCCTAACAGACGTGTTAGACTGGCCAAATATGGAGACCGCAGATTTTCATTTGGGACGAACAGAGTCGAATTTTATCGTATCTGAACAAGAGAGAGCGAGATTAGATGAAATGTACGAACAACAAGGGATCACATCCGAATTCATTCAGGAACGCATGAAGATCCGTCAGCCATCCAAGATTCAAGGAGAGTCTAGTGATCCTTTGTATGAACCGACGTTTGGCCATATCGATGTGTTGTACGTGAACTCTTCTGATCCACTGAAAATTGCGCGAGAACAGTGTCAGGTACGAGGAAAGCGAGTCCTGACGGTAGCGGGCTCGGGTGAGCAGGTGCCGCTGTTCAAATTAGCCGGAGCGGAAACCGTGGATACATTTGACGTGTCTTGGGTGGCGGCTGTGTGGGGCGAATTGAAGTTACGCGCCTATCAGATCCTATCTTTCGATGAGCTTGTGACCTGTCTTCAAGCCTGGCGGCAAGCGAGTATGGATTCGGCGGAATGGCGATGGCATCCAATGATTGATGTAAAGATTTACCATGAGAAGCTACGACCCGTGTTATCGCGCACGGCTCGTGAGACGTTCGATTGTCTCTTGCGAGAAGATCCAGAGCATCAGTTTTCGGTGCGAGGCCAAGATGTAAAAGCAAAACATCCTTCCGGAGCGAGTACTAGGTTACGTGGAAAAGGATCTCCTGGGAGACGGTGTTGTTTCGCGAGATACTCTTCCCGTCCTCCAGCGCGCGCTTGCTTCGGTGGAATATGCGTTTCGTTGGCAGCCTCTGGATGCAATTCAGGACGTTGGGAAGTACGATGTTCTGTATATGAGCAACATTGGTTATACGGCCAAGGAAATCATGCGAATTGTCTATCAGGTGCTACAAAGAGGTGTGAAAACGGTCTACTGTACTTTGTCTGATCGTGAGTACGTGATTTTTATGAATGCCGCTGATCCAAAAGGACGTCATGCACGAACGCATTACGCCGTTTCCAACTTTCAAACCTCCTATATGAACCCACCGGAAACCGTCTACGAGGGCATGTTAGGCAGTCCAGATGTTTCGCCAGTCAGCGATGTAAGCCAAATGCCGATTCGGGTGCGTTTATGTGGTAATGATCAAGCAGCCGCTTGTGGAACGCTGGTTGAAATCACACGCGCTTCCTAGGTATGCGCTTGCTTGGCATCGATCCAGGGTTCGACCGCACCGGTATCGGGATTGTTGATCATGCTGGTGGTAAAATGGCTTGGGTTTGGCATGGTTGTATCCAAACGAGTGCGAAAGATCCTTTTGCCGTGCGTTTGCAGCAGACACGCGATGGGTTGAAACAGGTTCTTGAGCGAGCCAAGCCCGATGCAGCTGTCATCGAACGATTGTTTTTCCAGAATAATGCTAAAACAGCGATCGATGTGGGGATGGCGCGCGGGGTTGCAGTTTTAGCCGTCGCAGACGCCGACGTTTTGCTACTTGAACTTACGCCAAATCAAGTGAAGCAGGGGATCGCTGGTTGGGGCGCGGCTGATAAAAAGCAGGTTCAAGAGATGGTGCAGCGTTTGCTGAAGTTGAAAGAAATACCTAAGCCAGATGATGCGGCTGATGCATTGGCGCTCGCGATTGTGGGCGGTCCTTTGGCGCAGACAGCGCGCCTACAAACCCGTGCCTGAAGCCCACAATTCACGCTTGTCTTTTGCTTACTCGCTTGATACGATTTTTGCGTAATTTTCCTGCTTTTTCTTTCGTATGCACCTGTATTGGCATGGTCTTACCTCTGTCAGAATCGAGTCGTCTTTGGGCGACACGTCTTGTAGTCTTCTCACGGATCCCTATGGTTCCGAAAGTGGTTTGCGTTTTCCGCGCACGCTTGAACCAAACGTGTTGGTGTTGTCCCATCAAAAGCACGAGTTGTTTGCGACGGATGCCTTGAAAAATCAACCTTTCCTGATCGCTGATCCGGGAGAATATGAGGTTCAGGGCGTTTTCGTGTTCGGCACGACTTTGCAAGAAGAGGGCAGTAAACATCCCTTTTCTTTGATCTATCGCTTCGAAATCGAAGGCTTGTCTGTCGGATTCTTGGGCGGCATCAACAAAGTGCCATCGGAAGAAGTCTTGGGCCGTTTGGAAAATATCGATATTCTGTTACTACCGGTCGGTGGTGGCGACTACTTAGATGCCAAGAAGGCGGCTGAAGTTGTGCACACGCTGGAACCACGTATCGTGGTTCCCTTGGCTTTTGCTGTCGAAGGGATGACCACTTCTTTGGATTCTGTCGATGCCTTCTGCAAAGAAGTCGGTGGCAAACGTCAGGATGGAAACAAGTTGAAAATCTCACGCAAGGATTTGCCGGCCGAAGAACTGGTTGTTCAGGTGCTCGAACGGGCGTGAGTTGGTTGATCGGTCAGTTCGTTCTTTCCCCTCGCTCCTTTTATGCCTCGCCTACGCTCTACTGCTACGCCGCCTCCCCGCCGCTCTGCGGCTGGGGCGCCACGTTCCCGTTCGGTGCGTCGCCTGACACATCCACTCAAGAAACTGGCGAAACCAACGGTTGAGGAGCAGGAAGAGCGACTGGTAGAGCGAGAAGTTCCCAATCTCGAAGCTTTCTCACTTGATCCAAAACAAGCGCTGATCCAACGTCACGCTCAAGTGCGAGCTGAGCGAGCCTCACCTTTCCTCGGAGCGACAGCGGTTCTGATCGTTCTCATTGTCGGAGTCTGTGCCTTGGGGTTCTGGTGGTTGTTCGCTGGTTTGTTCCTCAAACAGCCATTGTCTCTTGCAACAGTCTCGCCTCAAGCTTCGTCGACGGTCCGCTTTTTCCCTGTCTCAGTTTCCTCATCTACGCCAGTTGTCTCAACTTCTACCGAACGTCGTTTGCTCTTGCCACTTAGTCCTACGTCTTCTCCTTCTCTTCGTTAACCCCATCCGCTTTGCTGAAGAACTGATCTGAACCTCTATGCCAGAAGAATCTCCGCTCGCTATTCCGCTCGGACGCGTTGAAGCCTCGCCTTTGGTTGAGGAAATCCAGCAATCGTTCTTGAGCTACGCCATGTCGGTTATCGTGGACCGTGCTTTGCCCGACGTTCGTGATGGTTTGAAGCCCGTGCACCGCCGCATCTTGTACTCCATGTGGTCAACGGGTTTGCGTGCGGGTTCACGTTTCAAGAAATGTGCGACCGTAGTTGGAGACGTACTGGCCAAGTATCACCCACACGGCGACTTGTCGGTCTACGACGCTTTGGCTCGTTTGGTCCAAGATTTTTCGATGCGCTATCCGCTGGTCCATGGCCAAGGAAACTTCGGTTCGATCGACGGCGACAGTCCAGCTGCCTATCGTTACACCGAGGCAAAATTACGTTCTATCGCAGAAGAATTGTTGGTTGATATTGATAAAGACACCGTTGATTTTCGTGGAAACTACGACGGTTCAACCAAAGAACCGACGGTCATGCCGGCTAAGTTGCCAAACCTGCTTTTGAACGGAACGCTTGGCATCGCCGTTGGAATGGCGACGAATATTCCACCACATAACCTAACAGAGTTATGTAACGCGGTTGCTGCGCTCTTGGAGAATCCGGAGGCTTCGATCGACGAACTCATGCTTCACCTCACCGGCCCTGATTTCCCAACCGGCGGCATCATTTACGATAAGGAAGCGATTCGGATCGCCTACACGACGGGTCGTGGAGGCATCGTCATGCGCGCACGCACTGAGATCGAAGAGATGAAGAATGGTCAGTTCCGCATCGTCGTTTCCGAGATTCCATATCAAGTGAACAAGGCTACGCTGCTCGAAAAAGTCGCAGACCTGGTCAACGAAAAGAAGATCGAGGGCATCCGAGATTTACGTGATGAATCGAACAAAGAGGGTATCCGGATCGTGGTTGAATTGAAGAAAGATGCCTATCCCAAGAAGGTCTTGAATCAACTCTTCAAGCTGACGCAGCTGCAAGACACCTTCCATGTGAACATGTTGGCGTTAGTTGATGGAATCCAGCCACGCGTGCTGACCGTCAAGAACATTTTGGAAGAGTACGTGAAGCATCGTCAGGCAGTAGTTCGTCGACGCACGCAGTATGACCTGACCCGTGCCCAGGAACGAGCGCATATTTTGGAAGGGTTGCGCATCGCTTTGCTTCACATTGACGAGATCATTGCGACGATCAAAAAATCTAAGGACAAGGATGAAGCTCGTGGCAACTTGATGACCAAGTTCAAGCTGTCTGAACTTCAGTCGATCGCAATTTTGGAAATGCGTTTGCAGGCCTTGGCCAACCTTGAACGGCTAAAGGTTGAACAAGAGTACGAAGAAAAGATGAAGCTGATCGCCGAATTGGAAGCGATTCTGAAGTCCGAAAAGCGCATGCGTGACATCATCAAAACGGAAGTCCTTGAAATCAAGGAGCGATTCGGCGATGAGCGTCGGACAACGCTTGTTCCGCACGCGCTTGGTGAGTTCTCGATGGAGGATCTGATTCCTCAGGAAGAGACGATTGTTCTTCTTACGTCTGATGGCTATGTGAAACGTTTGCCACCAGATACCTTCCGCACCCAGCATCGTGGCGGCAAAGGGGTTGTCGGTTTGGCGACCAAAGAAGACGACATGGTCTCGCAAATGATCACGACCAACACACACACCGAGATCATGTTCTTCACGAGTCGTGGTCGTGTCTTCCGCTTAAAAGCCTATGAGGTACCAGAAGGTAGCCGCACCTCAAAAGGACAGGCAATTGTGAACTTCTTACAACTTGCTCCGAGTGAAACTGTGACGGTGACCTTGCCAATGGATGATATCGAAGGCGAGAAATATCTCGTTATGGTCACAAAAGGCGGAACGATCAAGAAATGTGCGTTAGAAGAGTTCGCGAACGTACGTCGTAGCGGTCTGATCGCCATCGGTTTGGATGAAGGTGACGATTTGATCTGGGTGAAGCCATCATCAGGTGGCGACGATATCTCGCTCGTGACGCGCCAAGGTCAGTCGATTCGTTTCTCAGAAAACGATGTACGTGCGATGGGCCGAACAGCGGCTGGTGTACGTGGCATTCGTTTGCACGATAAGGATCAGGTGGTCGGTATGGATGTCATAAATCCGACCTTGGCTGATAAAGGCAAGCTCGCGCTCTTCGTCGTGACGGCTAATGGGATGGGCAAGCGCACGGACGTAGCTGAGTACAAGACGCAGGGTCGTGGTGGCAGCGGTATTCGCACAGCTCGTGTGACCGACAAGACGGGTGGTGTCGTCGGTGCCTATATCTCAAGCGCGGATGATGAACGCGATATTGTTCTGATTTCAAAGAAGGGGATCGTCGTCCGAACGCCATTCAAGAACACACCGCTCTTGGGTCGCGACACGCAAGGTGTAAGAATTATGCGCTTCAAGGAAGAAGGGGATACGCTCAGCACCGTGACGTTCGTCTTGCTTGATCCAGGGGTCGGATCTGAGGAATGAGGAGATTGAAACAAATAGAAATCAACAAACGCTCTCGAATAAACGAGAGCGTTTGTGTAATTAAGATTCTCCTGTGGAATTCATTGATCCGCCTGAAGCTGAGAGTGGGTTTTTTGGGTATCCGTTCCGTTGATTGTTCTATGCTCTGGTCGAGAAATGGCTCTCCAGTGTGCTTGTCTAGCCTGTTTCTTGAGTGATCTCTGCGACAATCGAGGTTTTGTGGGAATTGGAGTTTCTTCGGTTTGTTTGGCTGTTTCGACTGGTTGGGCGGAAGGAGCGGGTACAGCTATTTTCTTGGGCGACAACAAAAAGACATAATAATAGCCTTCCGTTCGGTTCTCATGGGCTCTAGGTTTATTCAAACGTTGCACATTTACCGGATGTGTTTTTGTGTAAGCATTGAAATGTTCCCAAAATGCCTGCATCCCTTTGCTATACGCTTTGATTAACATGCCTAAAACATTCTCCCGGCGCCAATTGTTTAAAAGAAGTTCGTGTTGTCGCAAGGTTTTTGGAAGATGAAACAAGAATAATACATCTTTAGCGCTGATTTCACTTGGCATCTTATCCAGATTGAGATGGGCCAAGCGATCCCGTATGGTTTGAGGCGCGTCGTAGATTTCTGTCAGGGGGACGAAGAGTTGTTTTTCTTGTATGGAGCGTTGTAAGGCTGGGGCAAGGTAATGAGTCTGTTTGAGCAGATCCAGCGTCTGTTTTTCAAAAGCGAACCGTATTTCAAGTGCAAGTTCCTGGAGCGAAGAGATGAATGTCTCATGCGCTGAAAGGGATTCTCGCGTGGGCTTTTGACGCGCTTCACGCAGCTCGTTTTCCAACGATTGTTCAAATCGCATACAAGAAGTATAGACTGAGCGCCTGCTCGGTTAAAGGTTCCTGTTCGATTTGGATGTCCAGCGTGCTATTATTTTCTTATGTTCAGTGGTGAAGACATAACAACCCGTAAGCCCGCACCCGTTCGCGAGCGGCCTTCGGCTGCTCCCGTCGAAGCGCAACCACCGCAACCTAAAAGTCCTGAACGACCTAAAACGCCGGTCGAAGCCATCGAACAAATCAAGCAGGAGCTAACGTTTGCAGAAACCGGCTTTTCGGCTTGTGAAGAAAAGTTGGGACAAGTTGCTCAACGCCTGGAAGCGGTCGAGCGACGCTTTCAGAGCCTCAACAAAACCGGTGAGTCAGCCCAAACGGTTCTTTCCATCTACCAAGACGTCATCGCTGAACGCAGTCGTTTAGCGGAGCAATATGCCTCATTCCACGAGAAGAAAACAAAGTTGCGTAAAGAGTACGATCCCTTCGAGCGCGCAGCCACTGCTGTGAATCAGATCCAATCTTCGTCAGAAGCGATCACGAGCTTTCAACGACGATCGCATGAATTATGGGATGAGCGGACAAGTCTACAAGCTCAGCTCACTTCATATGAAGCCCAAACAGCTGGACGAGAAATGGAATTACGCGCCCAACAAGTGCAGCTTCAGCAAGAAATCCAACAACGCCAAGCGGCCTATGCCGCAACCTTAGCCGAGCGAACTACTTGGTGTGAGGCCAACAGGTTCTATTTGCCTTTGGCCTATGATGAAAACCGCAATGTTCGACCCGGATATGAACAATTTATCGCCACCTTCACGGAATCTCAAAATTGGATTCATCAGGTGAATGCTCATCTCGCTGAACCACAGAACCGAGCCGCTCAGGTTGCCGCAGAGTTGAACGGTATGGATCAGTATCGAACCGGTCTGAAGTCTGCCCTGGGCGCGACAGAACAAGAATTGAGACAAGCCATGGCCGGTGTCTCCAGTGAAGACTTGAAATTGAGACAAGCTCAGGCGGTTCAAGAGCAAGCGACGATCGAAGGCCAGGAAGCGATCTATCGGCGCATGAATCCAGCCGCTCGTTCGTCTCCAACGACAGCGACTCCCCAGGCGGGAGCTATGCATTAGCCTCTTATTTTTATGATGTCCTTTCCCGAATTTACCACTCAGATGGAAGCCCTACTCGCCGGAGTGGCTGATTTGGATGTGCGAGCAGAGCAGTTAGAGCGCCAAGTGGATCGTTTAGATGAGCAGGTAGCAACAGAAGCCAGACAACAAGAATTGCGTCAACAAATCCAAAAGAATTAAAAAGATCAGCGCCCATGCTTGAAGCGCTGATCTTTTTGTTTCTCAACATCCCTTCGGTTGTCTACCACTCGAGCGCACCACCGACCTTGTATTCCGTCACGCGTGTCTCAAAGAAGTTCTTCTCTTTGCTCAGGTCAATCGTTTCGCTCATCCAAGGGAACGGGTTCGCGACTTTGAACTGTGCGGGTAACCCAATGCGTTCCAAGCGGCGATCGGCGATATATTCGATGTACTGGCGGAAGCTCTGGGCATTCATGCCGAAGATGCCCTTTGGGAAAGCTGTATCAGCGAATGTGTATTCCAGGCACGCTGCTTTCTTCACAAGATCGATGATGTGCGCTTGGAATTCCGGTGTCCAAAGTTCCGGCTGTTCCGATTTGATGCTGTTGATCATTTCGATGCCGAAGTTCAGATGTTGTGATTCGTCGCGCATGATGTACTCGATCTGTTCAGCTGAACCCACCAACTTGTTCTGACGCTTGAAGCCCAGGATCACGGCGAAAGAACTATAGAAGAAAATGCCCTCCATGATGAGCGAGAAGACGATCATGTTCTCCAAGAACTTCTGATCTTGAGCAAACGTGCCGGTCTTGAAGTGTGGATCGAAGATCCCGTCGTTGAAGCTCAAGATGAAACTGTCTTTGTTGTAGATACTTTCGACCTCGCGATACATGTTGAAGATCTCGCTGCCATCCAGCGCCAACGATTCAACGATGTACTGATAGGCGTGGGTGTGAATGGCTTCTTCGTAGGCTTGGCGAAGCAAGTACAAACGACATTCTGGTGAGGTGATGTGTTTGTAGGTAGCGAGAACCAGGTTGTTGGCGGCAATTGAGTCGGCGGTTGTGAAGAAGCCGAGCACCGTTTTGAAGGCGCGGCGTTCATCTTCGGTTAAGACGTCTTTCGAGCGCCACTGCTCGACGTCTTTCTGCATGTTGATCTCAGTCGGTAGCCAGTGGTTGGCGTTACCGACGTTGTAGGCATCCCAGGCGAACGTGTGACGCATGGGATAGAGCTGCACGACGTCAGCGTCCAAGCCGTTGATCACGCGACGTTGGTTGATGCTGACACGATTGGAGGTAAGAGTGATGGGCATATACGAACCAAGGGAACAAGGAACTTATTGGCAGGCCTCGCACGTCGGATCGTTGATCTTGCAGAGTTTAATCTCTTTGCCATCGATCATGACCGTCGGGGACGTTTTAGATTCGATCGGGACGGTTTTTACAGCCATTGGATTCGCTTCAGCGGCAGCAACAGTTACGCGTGGAGTTGGAGCGCCATCGTGAGTATCGGCGTTCACGGCTGGCGTATCGCTGGTCTTGCTTGTCGCACGCTTGTGAGTTGAACCGAATTCAGCTGTACTGACGGTTGATTTCTCGACTTGAGAAGCGGCCAAGGTGCGGAGATAGTAGGTGGTCTTCACGCCCAGTTCCCAAGCATACATGTAGATGTCGCTGATTTCTTTTCCGGATGCACCTTTGTAGAAGATGTTGAGCGCTTGGCTTTGATCCATCCACTTACCGCGAGCGGCGGCGGCGCGGATCAACCACTGTGGTTCGATATCGAAGGTTTCCTTGTATTTTTCGCGGAGTGTCGCTGGGATCTCTTCAATCTGTGCGATATTCCCGTCGAAATATTTCAGCTTCTTCAACATCGAGTCATCCCACATATTCAGCTTTTTCAAGTCATCCACCAAGGCCCCGTTGATCACGATAAAGTCGCCGAACTGGTTGGCTTTGACGTACAAGTTCTTGTAGATCGGTTCGATCGATGGAGTGCAGCCAGAGATGTTCGAGATGGTAGCCGTTGGAGCGATGGCTAAACAGTTCGAGTTGCGCATGCCGTGCTTCTTGATGGCTGCACGGACGATTGACCAATCGAGAGTCGTTGAACGGGATACATCGATTCGTTCACCGCGTTCTTGCTCGAGCAAATCAACCGTATCGAGCGGCAAGATGCCACGATCCCACTTGGAACCTTCATACGAAGCGTAGACGCCGCGCTCTTTGGCGAGTTCGCTTGAGGCGAGCAGCGCGTAGAACGAAACAGCCTCCATACTTTCATCGGCGAATTTCACACAAGCCTCAGACGCGAAGTTGATATCCAGTGCGTAGAGAGCATCTTGGAAACCCATAATGCCCAATCCAACCGGGCGATGACGCATGTTGGCACGTTCAGCTTCGATCGTTGGATAGAAGTTCACGTCGATCACGTTGTCGAGCATGCGCATGGCGATCGTGACCGTTTCTTTCAACATCTCAAGGTCTAATTTGCCATTCGTAATGTGACGACCGACGTTGACCGATCCTAGGTTACAGACCGCCGTTTCATCAGCTGAGGTGTTCAGCGTAATCTCGGTACACAAGTTCGAGCTATGAATCACGCCAACGTGATCCTGTGGCGAACGCACGTTGCACGGATCCTTCCAGGTAATCCAAGGGTGCCCCGTTTCAAACAACATGCCGAGCATCTTCTTCCAGAGGTCGCGTGCTTTGACCTTGCGATGCAAACGAATCTTACCTTCTTCGGCTAAGCGCTCGTAGTTTTCATACTGTTCTTCGAACTTTTTTCCGAAGATGTGATGCAGGTCAGGGACTTCATCTGGTGAGAACAGCGTCCAATCTTTGTCAGCACGAACACGCTTCATGAACAGGTCAGGAATCCAGTTGGCCGTGTCCATGTCATGCGTGCGACGACGTTCGTCACCCGTGTTTTTACGTAGTTCCAAGAAGTCTTCGATGTCGTAGTGCCAGGTTTCAAGATAGGCACAGGTTGCGCCGCGGCGACGGCCAGAGCGGTTAATGGCAGCAGTCGTGTCGTTCGCGACCTTGAGGAAGGGGATGATGCCTTGGCTGTCGACACCCGTCCCTTTGATGCGCGAACCGGTGCCGCGTAGGTTGGTCCAATCGTTGCCGAGTCCGCCCGACCACTTCGAGAGCTGCGCATTGTCGGCCAAACACTTGAAAATATGATCCAGCGAATCCATCACCGTCGTGAGATAGCACGACGAGAGCTGTGGATGCGATGTTCCGGCGTGGAACAGGGTTGGAGTCGATGGAACAAAACGCAAGGTCGAAATCAATTCGTAGAAACGGATCGCTGTATCATCGCGCAAGCCACGCGTCTCGTTCAACGCCAAACCCATCGCGACACGCATCCAGAAAGCCTGAGGCGTTTCGAGAACCTGTTTGGTGGTTGGGTGGTTAAGGAAGTAACGGTCAGCGATGGTTTGCATCCCAAGGAACATGAACAAGTCGTCACGTTCTGGTTTGAGGACGCTCGCCAAGCGTTCCAAATCGAATTTCACCATCCGCTCGTCGAGTTTTTTGAGTTCAGCCAAGGTTTGAATGTTTTTGATGAAGGTCGAGCGATAGTATTCGTCGAGTTTGCTGAAATCGAAGGCTCCCGCATGGGCTTCCTTGTAGACCTTATGCGCTAGCAAGCGGCTCGCCATTTTTGAGTAGGCTGGGTCGCGTTCGATGAAAGCACGAGTCGTTAAAATGAGGGCTTGAGCCAAGTCGGAGGTTTTCATTCCGTCGTAGACATCTTGGGCACATTGCTGGGCGATCGTCTCGATATCAATTGTCGCTCCTGCGTCTTTCGCAACATGTTCGAGCGTGCGGCGTACTTTTTCAATCGCAAATGGTTCAGTCGCGCCTGAACGCTTCACAACCGAAATCTGGAAGGTCTGAGGCTTCTGTTCGCGAATTTTGGCGTGTTCGTAGCGGTACAGGATGTAGTGTTTGGCGATGTCGAAGAAGCCGTCGCGCATGAGGATCTGCTCGACCACGTTTTGTACTTCTTCAATTGAGCTGACCCCATCAGCGCCCACGCGTGCTTCCAAATCGGCCACGACGTCGCGCATCAGTCGCTCCAAAATCGTCGGTTCACTGCCGCCACGGACGCTCGTGAAGGCTTTGAACAGGGCTTGTGTGATCTTGCCGGCGTCGAAGGCGACGACCCGTCCGTCCCGCTTTTTGATACGTTGCAATGAGCCCATAGATGAAAGAAGTCAGCGAATGATGTGTTTCCTCCCAACACAATATGTTGTGGTAGGAACTCAATTAAACCACAAGATGTAGTGTTACAGAAGTTTTTCGTGTGGATAACGAGTGGACGATCTGGGGATGAAAGTTGACCTTAGAAAACATTCGAAATATCGTACAAACGCGGTCAGCGGCAATGAGAATGCGATTGGGCATGTCTCTGTCAAGCTGGTCCGGAAGTGTGAGGACGCGTCATGGGTGATGAACGGGTTGATTTGCTCGGCTGGGTGCGAGCAGAGGGGGTCGATGCGGGTTTTCGGTGCATCCTGTATCTCCAGCACATGCCGAGGGGTGTGATGGTCACCTTCGTGCGGAGCTGGAAGGTGGACGACGAGCTGACGATGGGCACCATCGTTCCAAAAAGTGTAGAGATCACGCCTGAGAGGCTGTTCTTCCGCGTGGACGGTCTGTGCCGAACGATCTCCTCTGATGGCGAGAAAACGCGTGTCCGGACGGGTCATCACGTGTGCCTGTCCGATCGCACTCTGCTCGAGAGGGTTCGTCCCTTCTTCGAGAATCCGCTGATCCGGGTGGCTCTCGGCCTCCCCGACACCTCTCTCGCAGCCTGAGGTTCCTCCTCAGCTGCCAGGTGGGTTTCCGCGCACGTCTGCGCCGGATGCCCACGATCCCGAACGAATCTTTTTAAGGTTCTTTTGGGATCGTCAACGAAAACAAGAGGAATTTGCTTTATTGTCAGTTTTTCTGTACATTTTCCGTTCGTTGCGTGCTGGCGTCCGCAACGATCTCACCTACAAGGAGGCGCCCCAATGCTCAACAACTCGTGTTTTCCCTTCCTGTTGCTCGGTCTGTCTGTCCTCTCGGGCTGCCAGCCGATCCCCATCGACGTCTCCCCGCGCGGGCTGGATGCGTCCGCTGACGCGCCGCCGGTCGACCGGGTGGTCGAGAACTGCCACGGGGTGCAGAACCGTGTGCTCTACGCCTGCACCGTGCCTGAGAGCTTCCTCTACCTGGGCTCGCGCCAGGTGCGGCTGGCCCAGTTCAGCCTCCACAGCTGCGGCGTGCGGATCACCCCGCGTTCCGTTCACATCGTGCTCGGTCGCGACCCGTTCCCCGGGGTCGGCGGCTTCCAGGGTCTGGTCGTTGGGTCGCGCGGGACCGATTACTTCCCCAACCTGGCTGTCCTCGACGGCATGCGGAACATGGGCGCGTCGCTCTCCCACCGTGTCGTCCTCGAGTACGACAACGGTCGCTGGCTGCGGGTCGAGCTTCCGCCGATCGACATCCAGAACGGCCAGGGCCGTACCTTCTTCCTCGTGAGCGACATCTCTCCCCAGGAGGATCGTCCCGGAGAGCTCGTCGGGCCGCAGTACCGCGCCGGCTTCGGAGCGCCGAACGGCGGTGGCATGAACGCTCTCGAGATCGTGGACGCGCAGACCGGGAGCCGCGTGCCCGAGGACTGGCTGTTCGAGGCCTCCTGGTCCAACGGGTGCTTCGTGCCACGTGAGCACTTCACGATCGTGCGGTCGATCGTGCACGGCGACGCTGGGCGCTGAACTCCAACCCAGCAAGGAAGAACCAAAAAAGCGGCCCAGGGCGTGTCTTCGCCCCGGGCCGTGGTTTTTATTTTGTCCTCGCGTGTGTCCGTTCCTTCTTTTCTTTCTTGGGAGCGTCGCCAGCACCGAACTCTTCCAGCTCTTCTTCTTTGAGATGGTCACCACGATCTGTCTCAGAGAGTTCCAGAATCGTCTTAGCGACTTCATTTGGCTTAGGAATCTCTTCGAACATGAAGCGTTCACGTTCACCAGCCGTTTGAATCTCGACTTCTCCAAAGTTAAAAACCGTTTTCACGAAGCCATTTACCATGGCCGTCACGTCTTGAATACGATATAGCCGTAATTCTGAAACGGTGCGGCCAAACAAACCGTTCTGTTCGATGTTCAAAATACGCCGGGTCGTCACGATCCAGCTATCGAGATAGTAATCGAGGAAGAGTTGGAACAAGAACAGCCAGGCGAACAAGAAAAAAGCTGAGCCACCGAAGACAAGTAACGCTTGGAAGCTCTGATTGAGTAATAGGTCTGGTTGGAACGTGTTGAAATACCCAGTAACCAGGAAGGGAGAGGCGATTAAAAGAATATACCCAGTAATGACGCCGACCAACGTGATGGGGTGACGACGCAAAAAATAGACGAGCTTTTCCTCGGGAATCGGATTTGGCAGCTTTTGCAGGTCGAGCATGGTCGTTAGAACAAGGAAATCAGGTCAAAGCTTTGGGTCAGGTCGATACTGGCAGCATAGCCAACGGTCAAAGCGATGACGCCAAACGAACCAAGAGCAAAGACTCCGGCGGCCACGTAGGTTGAACTACAGGCTAAGCCGTAGCGAACCGTGGTTGCTAGGGTCAGAAGTGACATGAACCCAAAAACAGCGACCAAAGCGATCCAAGCGAAAAAGATCCAGGCGAGAGGAAACATCTAGACCAGTATACTCTGTCGATCTGGTGGAGAAAAGCCGAGATGTGCGTAAGCGAGATCCGTCGCGACTCGTCCACGCGGCGTACGTGTAATAAAGCCTTCTTGTAAAAGGAATGGTTCGATCACTTCTTCAACCGTTTCGATTTCTTCGGCGATGGTGGCGGCAATGGAGGCCAGACCGACCGGACCGCCTTTGAATTTTTCAATTAAGGCTCGTAACGCTCGACGATCGGCTTCATCTAAGCCACGCGTGTCGATTTCAAGGGCGGCCAGAGCATCTTGGGCTAAGTCCTCGACCAATGTGCCATCTGCTTTTACTTGCGCGAAGTCACGCACTCGTTTCAATAAACGATTTCCAATACGCGGCGTACGACGTGAACGGAGGGCAATGGCTTTCAAGGCGGAATCTTCGTAGGGAATGGTCAGTAGGGAAGCGCTTCGTCGCAAAATCGCCTCCATTTCTTCTGGTTGATAAAAATCCAAATGGTACGTCACACCAAAACGATCGCGGAGTGGGGCTGACAATAAAGAAAGGCGCGTTGTCGCACCGATAATCGTGAAACGTTTTAGATCGAGCCTGAGCGTGCGAGCGGTTGGTCCTTTGCCGATCACGATATCAAGCGCAAAATCTTCCATTGCCGGATACAGTACCTCTTCAATCGACCGGTTCATGCGATGGATTTCATCGATAAACAGAATGTCACCTTGTTCCAAGTTGGTCAGAATCGCTGCCAAATCGCCCACACGCTCCAATGCAGGGCCGCTGGTAATTTTGATATTTGCTCCCATTTCTTTGCTAATGACGTGCGCTAACGACGTTTTGCCTAAGCCAGGTGGGCCATAAAACAAGATGTGTTCAGCCGGTTCTTCTCGTTTCTTCGCTGCTTCTAAAAAGATATGTAAATTTTCCTTCACTTTTGTTTGACCAATAAAATCCTGGAGCGAGGTTGGACGAAGCGCTAAATCAAATCCACGTTCAGTGTCGCTGACTTCTGGCGCGACTAAGCGCTCAGCAAAAGAAAGATCATCGGGAAGAAACGGTTCCATACGACAAGTACACCTGTTCGTTTTCTGTTCGTCAATGGGTTTTATGCACTCTATCGTCTTCGAGGGTCTTCCGGTACGCTGACTAAGCCTATGACCCCTCTGGTACAAAAATTCGTGGATTGGTTTCTTCATCTTGATCAGACATTGGGAGTCGTCATCGCGAACCAGGGCCCTTGGACATACGGTCTTTTAGCTCTCATCATTTTCTTGGAGACGGGTCTAGTGATTGCCCCATTCTTGCCAGGCGACTCATTGTTATTTGCTGCCGGAACCTTTGCTGGGATTGGGGCTTTGTCTCTTTGGGTTTTATTACCCCTATTGATCGCCTCGGCCATTGCTGGCGATACCTTGAACTATTGGATTGGTCGCAAATACGGTCTGAAAGCCTACCAACGTTTTCAAGGCAGGTTCCTGAAACCGGAATACCTAGAACGCACGCAGAAATTCTATCGTCGTCATGGCTCACGCATGATCGTGTTGGCTCGTTTTGTACCGATTGTGCGTACCCTTGCGCCGTTTGTAGCCGGAGTGGGCGAAATGCCATACGGGACGTTCATTAAATATAACGTTTTAGGTGGGACGGCTTGGGTCGGACTTTTGACGATCGCTGGCTATTATCTGGGGACGGTCTCGGTTGTTCGTCGTCACTTCAGCCTTGTCATCATCGCGATTATCTTGATCTCTCTCTTGCCGATGGTCTACGAAGCAATCCAGCAACATCGACGCGCTGAAAAAGAAGGGGATTAGATGGCGGTCTATAGCTGGTTGACGAATTGCGTCTGCCGGGTTCAAATGAATATCTATGATCCGCTACGAAGTCACCACCCCTCTCACCACGACCTCTCCTACGAACCCACCCGTTCCTCAGGAGCCAGAACTGCCAAGTCCAACGCCACCAATGCCGGCTCCAGTGCCGCCAACGGCTTAAGTTCTGGTCAAAAGTCCCACTTGAGCGAAGGTTCGATCGGTGGGATTTTTGTTTGCTAGCCAGCATGGACGATCTCTTTTCTTGGCCGCTCACAACGCTCGAAGACGTTCGACGTTTTTTGGATGCCTATGCCATGCAAATGCATACTCGTCTTGAAGATCGTTCAACGCCAGCAGATCGTCTGGAGCGTGTGCGCCAATTTCTGAAGCAACTCGACGCTCCACAGAATTCCCTCAAAGTCATCCATGTGGCGGGTACCACCGGTAAAGGATCGACTTGTACCTTCATCGAAGCAATTTTGCGAGCGCATGGTCAGACGACTGGACTGACTTTGTCTCCGCACGCAATTGATGTGCGAGAGCGCTTTCAAGTGAATGGACAATACATTTCTACTGAACGGTTAGCCACAGGACTGGATAAAGTGAGGGGCTTGGCGTGCGAAATGGTTGGCAAGCGGCTGGGTCCGCCTTCATACTTCGAATTGCTCATGGCTGTGGCCTATCTCCTGTTTGCGCAAGAACAGGTAGACTACGCTGTCATTGAAACCGGCTTAGGCGGTCGTTTCGATCCCTCAAATGTTGTCGAGCGTCCTGACAAGCTTTGTGTGATTACGAAACTGGGTTTGGACCACAAGCAGTTTTTAGGGAATACGCTTGAAGATATTGCGTTTCAGAAGCTCGGCATTGTTCATCCTGGCCAGGAGGTGATCATTGGTTGCCAAGAAGAGCTGACTCTATCTTTTTTGGAAGAAAAGGCCAGGCAAGAGGGCGCGGAGCGCGTGATTCCGGTACAGATATCTCAAAACGAGGAGCAGGCGCTGGTGAATTTAACGCCTTTCGAGCGTGAAAACGCTGCAACGGCTCTTGCTGTCTGTCGTCGCTTGGCTCTGCGTGATGGTTGGTCCTTTGATCTTTCACTCAGCCTTTCGACCGTAAAGCAATGTCATATTCCTTTGCGTTTTGAGCTGATGGAATGGCAAGGAAAGACCATGATTTTGGATGCCGCACACAACCCACAAAAAATGGCAGGTTTCGCTCAAGCTTTGCAGGAGAAATTTCCACAGCAATCATTTATGGGAGTCGTTGCCTTTAACGGGGGAAATGATGTGAAGGAAGTGATCGCACCCTTGCTTCCAGTCTTGCATCAACTCGCCTGCGTTCACTTTATCGTTGGTCAGGGTCAATATCGTTTTCAATTTGTCGATTCACGCGAGGTCGTAGAGCAAATCAAAACTCTCACTGACTCTCCTCTCGAATCATTTGATGATCTTGCCACCTTGTGTGATTGGTTGAAAACAAGACCAGAGAAAACGATTGTATTTACCGGCTCATTTCATTTCGTGGCAATGGTACGGGCCTATTTATTGGGCCTCCCGAATCCCTGGTGATATACTCAATTCAACTTTTATTTATGCGTTACGCTCTTCTTCTCATTGTCGCCATTTTGCTGCTCGGTCTTGGTGGGTATGGATTTTCTACCTATAACAACCTCGTCTCTTCTCGCGAAGCGGTGTCCGGCCGTTGGGCTCAGGTTGAGTCACAGTATCAGCGTCGTTTTGACCTGATTCCAAATTTAGTTGAGACAGTCAAAGGAGCCATGAAACAAGAAACCGCCGTTTTTGGTGCTATTGCCGAGGCTCGTACCCGCTATGCGGGTGCGCAGAACATCGGAGAAAAAGCAGCCGCTGCTGAACAGTTGGATAGTGCCTTCTCGCGCTTGTTGGTCGTCATGGAGCAGTATCCTCAGTTGAAGTCGTTGGATACGGTCACGACGCTTATGTCACAGCTTGAGGGTACTGAGAATCGGATTGCCGTTGAACGCCAGCGTTTCAATGAAGAGGTGCAGGGCTACAACATTACGGTCAAGCGCTTTCCTGCCTCGGTTGTCGCTAAAATTGGTGGATTTGAGACGGTTGAATATACAAAAGCTCAAATTGGAGCAGAAGCCGCTCCTAGCGTGAAGTTTTAACCGTAGGTATGTTCCGAGCTCTGCGGTTAGGCTGGATATCCGCCATCATTTTGCTTGGAACGCTGGGTTTGGTTTGTCCGATCGCCAAAGCTTACACATCCCCTGGGTCTCCCAATGGGTATGTTAACGATTTTGCAAACATTCTGTCTCCCGAAGAAGAGACTGAATTGTCTCGCAAAGTCCATGAACAAAAGCTTCTGACAAGCAATCAAATTGCGATCGTCACTGTTTCGAGTACCGCGCCTGAGTCGATCGAAACCTATGCGGTGGAGCTGTTCGAAGAGTGGGGAATTGGCAGAGAAGCTTATGATAATGGTGCGCTCTTATTGCTCGCCGTCAACGATCGTAAATTACGGATCGAAGTCGGATACGGTCTTGAAGGATTGCTGACCGATGCCCAAAGCGCGCGTATTATTGCGCGAGCAGTACCACTTTTGAAAGAACAAAAATATCCCACAGCCATTGAACAGATGACGGATGACATGTTGCTCGCGCTGAAAGGAAGTCCACTTTTGCCAACGGAAGATTCTTCGGAAGCGGCTATTACCGAGAAAACAGCCTATCAAAAACAAGCCGCGCGTGAAGAATGGATCTTCATGATCGCTTTTCTGCTGTTTATCTTCTCTCTCATCTTGATACCAATGATTTTGGCGGTTCTGTCTGCAAAAAAGCGGGGTACTTGGCAGTCGGGTAGCTGGAACAGCGGTGGATTTTCTGGTGATTCGTCTTCTTCGAATTCCTCTAGCTCATCCAGCAGCTCAAGCGGATCATCTTCATCTGGGAGCTCACATGATTCTTTCGGGGGCGGCAGTTCAGGGGGTGGTGGAGCGAGCGGGAGTTGGTAGTGGCGGTTCATCCAATAAGAAGATGTAGGATCAAAGAATTCCCTGTATCCGTCTTCTCAATTTGCGTGTTTTATGTCCTAATTGTCACAGTCTTCAACCAACTCATCGGGGTAGAAGGCGAAAATAGACGAAAACATTGGCCGAATGGCGAAATTGGTAGACGCATGACACTTAAAATGTCAAGCCTAACAGGCGTGTGGGTTCGATTCCCACTTCGGCCACCACCAAAAACACGACCTAAATTCAGGTCGTGTTTTTAATTGTTCCCTTGAGCGAATACGACCCTAGTCTTCGAGTTGACGTTCTCTGACGGTGAAGCAAAGATAGTCGAGAAATCGCCCCTCTATGTCTTTTTCTCATCCCGCCCTTGAACTTGCCAATGACAAAACTCTAGTTTTTACCGCGCTTTCCAAAAAGTTCTTCTATTTTCGTTTGCACATCGTAAAGTATGTCTTGGAGCAAAATTGTGTTCCCTTGAATCCCTTCACGTCCTTCGACTATTTCCTCTTGGATACCGTTCCACGCGATGTTGTCCGTTCGGCGAATAACACACTAGTCGAACGCGTCGACGAGCTTTGGGTGTTTGGAGATATCAGCGACGGTGTCTTGGCTGAGATCAAACAAGTCAAAGCTCAGGGCAAGCCCATTCGCTATTTTAGGATCGTACAGAGCCAGATGATCGAGCCCATTTCCTCGGCGGAAGTTGTTTTTGAAGCAGATGTCCCGGCTATCCACGAAGCGCTCTAGTCTTTAACCATTGTTTCAGTAGGTGTTCTTCTCGTTCCAACAAAAGGAAAAAGTCGCTCAAATAAAGGCTAATCTATTGAACACCAGCGCTATTCGTTGCTGTCTGCCTTTGCTATACTCCCTTTGTCATTCTTTACTTACGAACCGTTTATATGGATGTGCACGGCGATGAAGAACTTCTTCGACGCGCAAAAGCCGGGCCCGAAGGTGTGGCGGCCGTGTACGACGCCTACGCAGACCGGGTCTATGGATTTTGCTTGAAGCGTTGCGGACACCGCGAGACGGCGGAGGATTTGGTTTCGAAGACCTTCATGAAATTCTGCCAGCACGTGGCATCCATTAATTGGCAGGGGGTATCGTTGGGCGCTTGGCTTTTCCGGGTGGCGTCCAACCTCATGATTGATCATTGGCGTAGCATGTCGGTTCGTATGGATGAGTCGCTTGATGAAAGTGACGAAGATGGTCCGACGCGTGAACTTCCGTCTCATCTGCCAGCGCCAGACGCGCACGCTGAACTTGCTTTAGAGAAAACGAAATTATTAGACGCAATCAAAACCTTGTCCCCCCGCGATCAAGAAGTACTCGACTTACGTTTTTTTGGAGAATTAGAAGCAGCTGAGATTGCCACCATGTTACAGATCAGTCCGAATCACGC
This sequence comes from Patescibacteria group bacterium, assembly GCA_018061755.1. Classification (GTDB taxonomy): domain Bacteria; phylum Patescibacteriota; class Patescibacteriia; order 2-12-FULL-60-25; family 2-12-FULL-60-25; genus JAGOTP01. The sequence goes on from JAGOTP010000001.1 coordinate 101,511, forward strand.
CGCCGTTCTCGTCTATCGTGCGACGGCCCGTTTGAGCCAGAAATACAAGACCTTGTATGGAACATAATATCCCTTCTTCCCAAGACCCCATCGAACGGACGCTCAAAGACATCGGTCGAGAACCGACCGAGCTTCGAGCTGAGACCAAGCGTCTGCACAAGCAGCAGCTGCTGTCATTGGCTGAGCGTTTGCAGAAAGAAGCGGAGCATTCCCTGCCTGTAGCGCCTGTGTCGACGGCCAAGCAGGTGAGTTTTTGGAAGCGACTGCGCTTAGCGTTGGTTGGCACGGGCGCCGGCTTGGCTTTGGCGGCTTGTGCGCTCGTGCTGTTTTTGAATAATGGGCCACAGTCCGGTTCCTTTGGTTCTGTCGATGCCTTGGGTCGTGTGCTCGTCCCAGCGGCCCAAGCGGCGGATGCCTTTCAGATAGTTGCTGACCCGTCGGCCGCACGCATCGCTGACTCATCATCTCTTTTACTGACTTCAAAAGTCGCACTTTCGCCAGATGAAGTGCAGCGAGTATTACGCGTTGACGCTGGTCGGGTGGAAGAGGTCGAGCGTGTGTCGGATCAGCAATTCCGCGTACGTATTGCCGCTGTTCCGGCCGATCGGATCGTACGTGTTGCCTTACCGGCAGTCGTCCAAAACGGGACAACTACCAATGATGGAACGGAACGTGAATATTCTTGGGCAGTGCAGACGACGGATGAGCTGGCACTTCTCTCAAGTATCCCAGCTCAGAATGCGACAGATGTCCCACTGGATACGGCGCTCGAATTGGTTTTGAACGCCCAAGGTTTCAGTAATGTCACGGGCAGCGTTGAGATTACCCCTACCATCGACGGTCGTTTTCAGATCAATGGACGGCGTATCACCTTTGTTCCAAGCAAACCTTGGAAAGCGAATACCTTGTATCAGATTCAAGTAAAGCAGACCTTGAGCGCAGAAGGATTGATGTTGCCAGAGGTTCTGCAGTTGCAATTCCAAACGACGAATGCCTATACAGAAGAGTCGAATCTGCCCTCTCTGCGCATTTACACGGAATTTCAAGAAGCGTACACCGGAGATAGCGTTTCTTTGCAGGTTTCACGCAGCCCAGGTCTTGCGGCAAATTCCTCCACGGTTGCCGTTACGGGTTATCGTTTGACCGAAGAAGAAGCGGTTCAGTTTTTGCAGACGCGCTTGCCATACAGCCTGTCCTTCGGCTCGGATCACTTGGAGCACTACAAGCAGGCCGCTAAGACGGAGGCATTCAAAGCCGATCTGCCCCTTTTCCGGCCTTCTGAACGTGATGATGAACTGGTGACGTTACCGAAACTGACGGAGTCGGGTTGGTATGTGATCCGAGTGGCTCAGTCTGGCGCGGAAGCTTGGATGTTCTTGCAAGTCACGAATGTCGCTTCGTATGTCACGGCGGACAAAGATCAGGTCTTGATCTGGGCGGTGAATGCTGAAACGAAACAGCCGCTCTCGTCTTTGGCTGTTCGTTTGGATGGTGGAACGTCGCTTTTGACCGATAGTTCTGGCTTGGCACGCGTTCCGACCCCTCCCTTTTTGACCGCCACAACCAGTTTAGCTGAACCAGGGTTAGCCCTGATTCGTCTGGGTGATGCAACGGGGCCGCTACGTGCCTTGGCCGTGATTGGTCCGCACTCGGGTTTCAGTTTGTTTGAACGAAACGCCCGCGCGCTTGAAACGACCTGGGGCTATCTCTATCCTGACCGCCCCCTGTATCGCACGACCGATGAGCTGTTTGTTGCTGGCTTACTTCAGGATCGTGATCGCAAGCAATCAATTGGCAACGCTGAAGTTCGTTTGACGAAACCATCCTATGTCGAGGACTTGGTGAATGGTCGGGATCGGATCTACGCTTCAGCGACATTGAAACTGGATGCAGCTGGTCGTTTTGATACGTACCTCAACTGGAAAAACGTGACTCCTGGTTACTATCAACTCGATCTGCTACGAAATGATGAACTGGTCTTGTCGCGATGGGTTGAAATTCGTTCCTTCGTGAAGCCTTCGTATTACTTGGATGTGGCACTTGGTGCCAAACAGTTATTTGCTGGTCAAGAAACTCAGGCTCAAATCAAGGCAACCTTCTTCAATGGGGCGCCTGTACCAAAGGCTCGCTTGCGTCTGCGCTTGAGTCAGGGTGAAACAACCTTGCCTGATCAAGAAGTTGTCTTAAACAGCCAAGGCGAGGCGAACGTTACGGTCAAAACTTTGCCAGTGGCTTGCAGTACTCGTTTGGCGGATACTTGTCGCAATTCTGAACCGTTGACGATCACCTTGCGTCCACAAGAGGGTGAAGAGACCGAAATCTTAGGCTCTGCCATGTTGAATGTCTTTGGATCAGAACTTGATCTGCGTGGAGATGTCAAAATGCTGCCTGATCGTGCAGAGCTGGTGTTCCAAACGTATCATGTTGATCTCGCAAAACCTTGGGACGAGCTCGGACCGATTTGGTCCGGCCGTACACTGCGCGGTCAATTGGTCGGAGTGCGTTACGAAAAAATTCAGGATGGTGTTTGGTATGACGCAATCGAAAAGCGAGTCGTTCCGTATTATCGTTATGAACGTCGCCAAGATCCGCCAGTCGAGTTCACGGTTCAAACGGACGTGAATGGTCGTGCTTCCCACAGCTTTGCCATGCAAGCAGATCGTGACTTCTACGAAGTAACCGTTCAGGGAGAAGACGCGAACGGACGCTTTACCCGTTTCTCAACGTCGGTGTCACGTGGTTGGTATACGCCAGATGCGACGTCTGAAACCGCTCCACGACTTATCCTAGAGGGCAAAAATGAATCACAAGATGTGAGTCTAGGCGAAATCTTGAAGCCAGCCTTGTACTTGGGAACGGCTCCCTATGATGCGGCCAAAGGGCCGGGTGTGCTTTTCTTGAGCTTGTCACGTGGTATCAAGCAGGCAGAGCGTGTGTCTTCGGCGAGTTGGCAGACAACCTTCAATGAATTCCTTTTGCCAAATGCGACGCTCCGCGCTGTGACGTTTAGCGGTAATCGCTTCGTCCAAGCCGATACAGTGGTTTTCCAGAAAAAAGATGATCGTGAATTGGATGTTTCGATTACGCCAGATCGCACGACCTATCGTCCAAACGAGAAGATGACGGTGCGCTTTGAAGTCAAAGCCAAAGCTGGTCAGGCGACGCTCACCGATACGAAGCTCGCCTTTACCGTGGTCGATGAAGCCTTGTTGTCTTTGGCGCAAGGAGCTGATGAGGAGCCAATGACTTGGATCAATAGCTATGTCAGCGACGGGGTGCTGTTCCAACGCGCTTCGCACCAAGGAAACTGGCTGTATGGTCCGGGTGGAGCGGAAAAGGGCGGTGGTGGCATGGGTGATCGTGGCCAAGGCGTGCGACGGTTGTTCAAGGATGTGGCGGCAACGAGCTTTGTTCCATTGGATGCCCAAGGTCGAGGTGTGGCAGAGGTCGTATGGCCTGACAACCTCACTTCTTGGCGCATTACAGCCGTTGCTTTGTCGAGCGATTTGCGAGCGGGCTCCAGCAAGCAAAACGTTCAGGTGAGCCAACCAGTCTTCGTGGAAGCGGTCTTGCCGGATGGCTTGCTTGTAACCGACAAACCCGTGCTCAAGCTTAGAGCTTTTGGTTCAGCGCTTGAAGCGGGGAGAGGCCTGACTTTCACGTTGAATGCGCCGGCCTTTGGTCTCACGAATTATCAAGCAACGGGAACAGCCGGTGTCGCGACCTATGTTGCATTGCCAAAGCTTGAAGTCGGATCACATCTGGTACAAATCGGTGTGGTACAAGGAACGTTCAATGATCGTGTAGACCGTACGTTGCGAGTTGAATCTTCACGTATTACGCGCGAGGAGGCGGTAACGTTTGATCCAGTTCCTGGGATGGGTTTGCCTCAGGCGGTGAATGATACGGTCAGCCTGGTTGTGACGAGTCATGGTCGCGCTTCGCTGTATCCGGCTTTGCGAGCACTGGCCTATAACGGTTCGTTGCGTGCTGATGGGCGAGTAGCCGCTCAAGCTGCCCGTGCTTTGCTGCATACGGTCTATCAGGAAGATTCAAGTGAGTCCGTATCTCTATTGGATCTGCAAGTGCCTGAAGAAGGCGGCATTCGTCTCTTGCCGTATGGTTCGAGCGAAGTACCTGTATCTGCACAAGTTGCTCTCACAGCCCCAGAAACGGTTGATACTTGGCAGTTGCGTACCTATCTAGCGGGAAAATTGGTACATGCGGAAACTCGTTTGGAGCGCCTGCAAGCCATGGCGGGTTTAGCTGCCTTGCGTGCGCCAGTCGTCCTTGATCTACAACAAGCCGCTACTTTGTCTGATCGTTCACCAGAAGAAACATTGATCATTGCAGAGGGTTTGGCGGTGGTAGGAGATACGGAGCGGGCAGGAAAATTGATTCGTGAACTTTTGCAAACATCGGTCAAACGTGATGGCGAACGCTTTGTGTTGATCGGTACGGAGTCCTCTCCTGAGACATATGAAGCGACGGCCGAAGCAGCTGCCTTGGCTGAGCGTCTACTCCTGCCGGAAGCGCGTGAATTAGCCGCCTTTGTTCAAGCTCATTGGTCAGCGGAAGCCTTCCCAGTCTTGGCAAAGGTCCGTTATCTCACCTTCCGTTTACAGCATGTTCCAGTGGAAGAAGGACAATTGAGTTTTACGGATGGTCTCCACTCAGAAACGATCAATCTCAAAGATACGCCACAACGTACAATTGTCTTGTCGCCTGATCAGGCCGCTCGTTTCCGTGTGACATCTGTTTCAGGTCCTATCTCACTCTCCTATATTCGTCGTGTGAGTGGATTACCAGCCAAACATCCAACGTTGTCACTTGTCCGTCGCTATGAGGCAGGAAAGCCATTAGATCAATTAGAAGAAGGAGATGAGTTGACCGTATCTTTCCAAGCAAGCTTCGCAACGTCATCTCTCGCTGGCTGTGCAGTTATCCGTGATGATGTTCCTGCCAACCTCTTGCCGTTGTCACGTGAAATCTCAGAGAAAGAAATTCCATTGTTTGTGGAATCGGGGGCTGTTTCATTTTTGATATGTAAAAATGAACAGTTCTACGATCAAAGTACCAAACTCAGCTATCGTGCGAAAGTGATCGCTCGTGGCACCTATCGCGCTGAACCAGCATTGTTACAGCGTCTCGACACGCCTTCGGTCGCGACTTATTCTACGGAACAGGTGTTAGTCGTGCGTTAGTTCGTCAATTGTATGCGTTTATTCAAACACGCCATGACATTCGGTGTCATGGCGTGTTTGTGTTTTATATCGGGAATACCAAAGCCATCGTTTGCTCTTGAAAAGCCGCTCTTGATTCAGACAGATCGTTTTTTGGATCGAGCTCGTTTTGATGCAGCCGCACGTTCCAGGGCAGTTCAGATGAAGCGTGAAGACTGCGAAGCGTTGCGTGGGGGACTGGTGAATCATCATGCGCTGGCTTCAGATTTGCTTCAGGAGCTCTTTCAGACGCTGCGAGCCTGCCGACCGGATCTCAAACGCATAATTATCCTGTCTCCAGATCATTTTTTTCAAGGAAGAAAGACGATTACGACGGGTTCGGTATCTTACGTTACGGATGGGAATACAATGACGACCGATCAGGCATTACTGAATGAACTACTGCGCAAGAAAATTGCTGTGAGCGATCCGAAACTCTTTCGCAAAGAACATGGGATAGGCACGATCATGCCATTTTTGAGTGAAAACTATCCAGACATTCAATTTTTACCGATTGTTATTCGTTCAGATGTTAGTTTGTCTGAAGCCAATCGCTTGGCGACATTTCTTCGTGACTCGTTGGATGATAAGACGTTTCTTTTGGTGTCTTCTGACATGTCGCACTATCTACCCGAGCGAGTAGCTAGACAGAAAGATCGTGAAACATTACGAGCTTTTGAAACAAATGATCGAACATTCTTCTGGAAAGCGAAAGATGATCACTTAGATTTTGGAAAGGGAGTGAGAGTGGCTTTGCAAGTACTTGAGTCGGTGCGCTTTGAACGCATCGGACAGTCCATTTCGACGAGTTATGGTGGACCGACTGCTTATACGACAACGTATTTCACGGGATTTTGGATAGCAGAAAAGAGATAGATGTAAAGCTGCTTAGAGGTGGTGTATACTTTGCTTTGTATGGACAGAAAACGACGCGAACATGACGTATCAGGTGATCTCCCTGAGGTCGAGTTAGAAGATGCTCCTTGGCGAGTTGATGGGCAGGGTATTGATCGTGCCATGACGGATGCATTTAGAATCGAGCTTCTTGCTTTATCTCGTTCTGAGCAATTGAGATGTCTGGCGGCTGCCAGCAAATGGCTGAAGCAACATCCGGATCAGCCGTTAGAATCGTTTGAAGCGATTGGATTTTTACCGCCTATTCGGAAGAGGGTTTTGCAAAGATTACGGGTTCCATCGGGTGCGGTTGAAGGAGAGCAGCCACCTTCGCAGGTAGTTGACGTTGAATTTTCTGAACCTGACGGCACAGTCATTGTCATTCATATGACGGAGGCCGCTTTGCGCCAGTTTGATCGGCTCGAAGCGAGTCTTGAGCTCAAGCGTGAAATTTATGCCAAGATGCGTGAAATGACGGAGCAGGATTCAGAGCTTGTGATTAGGGTGCTACCCATGATTGGACTTTCAGTTGTTCGTGTTGCAAATGAAAAATCCAAAAAACCAAACCTTTCAATTATCCCCAGAATGCCAAGAGAGAGACCGGGTGTGAAAAAGGCAGTAGAAAAGCCAATTGAGGAGCCTAGTACTCCGGTTTCAGCACTTCTTCCTAAAGATCCTCTGAGACATAAGAAAGCTCAGGTGGGTGGTTTGAATGTTTCACCCATTGAGGACAGCGATGTGGCTCGGTTTAGTGAAGCCTTGCAGAACTATAATAGGCAAGTTGGCAGTGACAAGAGAGACGAGGAAGAGACCGGATCAGTATAGGAGCGAACGAATGACAGAAGTCCTAGAAACTCGTCTCTAGGACTCTCAATGGATTGGCCACGCAACCTCGTAGAACGAGGCGGGCAGTGAACTCGCCAATCCTAACAAGAGGATCTTCAAGATTGTAACTAATTATCAAATACGTAAAAACTCGCCTTACGAAGCGAGTTTTTACGTGGTGCGCCACGTGGAAAATTCTTGAAATGAGTATGAAGATAAGGTTAGTTTTTTCAGGGTATTTGGATTGACTTTTCCATAATAAAATGCCTAAATCTTGGTGCTTCGCGCTGATGAACTCAGCCAAGTCGCTCACAATCCAAGCCCGAGGTAATGCCATGATGCACAATTTGAATCCGGAGTTCTTCACCTTCCGCAAGGCCGCTCTACACGCCCTGTTCTGGGCGGCAATGATCGGGCTGTCCAATCACTCTCTGGGCATCACACCCGAGATGTTCCTCCACTCACCCCGGATGGTGGCCTGCCTGACGCTCATCGTCCTCCTCTGTCTGTTCGTCTTCGTCGGGTACCCCAATGCTCCCGGTCGCGAGCGTCACTTCGTCATCGATGAAGCCTATACCAAGGCCAAGCTGGCTCCGGTGGGACTGTACTGGCGCTTCAAGACCTACTGGTATCGAGGGCACGGTGGCAGGTTCGTAAACGTACCGATGGGAAGCAAAACTCATCGGATCGGACGTGACGATCTCAGTGTCATCATCGATCACGGGTACGGGGATCCGACGCCCGAGTTCGCAGAGCGCGTGTTCCGCCTCTACCGCGACCTCGAGTCGGTGAAGGGCGGGACCGTCGAGGAAATCGAAGCCGTGGTGAGGCGCTTCCGCGCGGTGGGGTATGATTTCCCGAAGGTGGGGCTGGACACTGGAGGAGGATTCGTCGACGGCTGAGGACTGACGGGACAGGAATGAGCGAGCGCACAATCAAACACATCTTCTCGCGCACCCGCGAGGACAGCAATGCAACCGCTCGCGAACCTGTCCCGGGTGCGTTGTCTGTTTTAATAAACGAAAACACTCGCATGGTTGCGAGTGTTTTCGATGGTGCGCCCTGGAGGAATCGAACCCCCATAAGCGGCTTCGAAGGCCGCTGTTCTATCCGTTAAACTAAGGGCGCCGAAATGTTGCCCCACGATATCGCGTAGCTAGCCTTTGTGCAATATTCCGTGCTTTCGATAGAAGCGCTCCACTTGTTTTTGTTAGACATCTGCCACGGTCTTCGGTCCTCCTGACGTTGGTCGTGTCCGCCAGCCTTTTGCCTCTAAGCCTGCTTCTGCTGCAGCTACCTGAGCCTCTTGCTTCGATGTCCCGCGTCCCACCGCAACCAATTCGTGACCGATAAACACGCCTACCGTGAATTCTTTTAGGTGGTCGGGGCCCTTTTCTTCGAGAACTTTGTAGGTCGGCGTAGCCCCGAGAAGTTCCTGAGCTGTTTCTTGGAACTTGCTCTTGGCGTCTTTGTAAAGCTCAAGCGCCAGAATCATTGGCAAATGACTTAGAACTTTGGCATGTAAAAACTTAGCAGCCGCTTCCATTTTGCCATCGAGATAGATCGCGCCGATGATGGCTTCGATCCCGTTCGCGAGGATGTACATGCGCGCCTTGCTGTCTTTGTCGCGAGCTTCACCTTTCGACATCAGCAGGTATTCTTCGAATTTTAGATCTTGCGAAATCCCTGCCAACGTTTTGGCGTTCACAAGAGCGGCGCGCCAGTTGGTCAGATCACCTTCGGGGTTGGCGTAGGTGAGATACAGATGTTCTGTAACGACAAGTTCGAGCACGGCGTCGCCTAAGAACTCCAAACGTTCATTGTGAGGGTAGGGGAAGTCGGTGTGTTCGTTCAAGTACGAGCGATGAGTCAGAGCCTGCAGGAGGAGCGACCGGTCACGAAAGGTGTGGCCCAGGCGTTCCTCCAGCGGGCCAAAGTCTGGGAGGTCCATAGGAGGGGTAAACAAGAGAGATATTAAGGGAGTGGGGGAGGCGGTGATGGCAAGAATTCGTCATCATCGTCTTTCAAATTCAGGGGTTCGGTGGCGTCGGCTTTGATGACGACAGGATGAGATGGCGTGTCGGCATCGTTGGCTTTTGGTTGATCTGCGCCTTTGACGATACCTTGAGCGACTTGATTGCGATAGATCGCGCCTAATACGCCGTTTACGAAGCGGCCACTGGATTCTCCACCAAAAGTTTTGGCCAGCTCAATCGCTTCGTTGATGGCGACTTTACTGGGAATTTCTTCGCTGAACAAGAGTTCAAAAGTCGCAATACGCAAAATATTACGGTCAACGGTCGTAATTTTCTCGAGTGGCCAGTCGGGAGCGAACTTTTTAATAGTTTGATCGATTTCGGCGTGATGCACCAAAACACCGTTAGTGATATTCAAACTGAAGTCTTTTTCATCAAGTTCGGACGCAAAATCTTCTAAATTGCGCTGGGCAACCTCGACAGGATTACGTTCGCCGCGATAAAAATCCCACTCATACAGCGACTGCAGTGCAACGGCACGCGCAAGGTGGCGATTGGACATACGAAAGAAGGTGCAAGACGTGAAATGTCTGGAAAAAAGAGCAAAGGAACGAATGTACCCACCTATTGTACCACACTCCGTTTTTTAGGCGTGGTTGTGACCTGCGTGATCATGATCGTGGGCTTCAGCCTTCTCAGTCTTCATGCGAGTTTTGTCCATCAATTTCTGGAGTTTGCGTTCGCGACCTTTGACGTGGATCGTGATGCCGTTGTATTCGGTGGCATTTGGAGCAACGCGATGACCAAGATGGGCGGCGCCAGACTTAGCGATCACAATGTTTGGCTTAACCAACGCAAAATGTGAAGCGCGGCGGCGTTTGTGGGAGGATGTGCGGCGATGGCCGGGAAGACTCATAGGAGGTGGGACTGGGGCAAAATTGAGATGGCGAAATCCTAGCAAGGAGAGTCAATATTTGCAAGTTTTAGGCTAAGTTTGCTATAACCCAAGCCATGGAACAGTCTCTCGTCCTCATCAAACCCGACGGTGTCCAACGCGGACTCGTTGGTCGTATCCTCTCTCGTTTTGAAGATGTTGGTCTCAAAATGGTGGCCATGAAAATGGTTCATCCTGTGCGTGAAGATGTTGATAAGCACTATGCATTGACCGAAGAATGGATGCGCAGCGTCTATGAAAAGGCCAAGGCTAAGTACGAAGCGAACGGTCAACCTTTCAATTTCCCCGACCATATCGCCTACGGTACCTCTATCAAGAATGGGTTGGTCGACTTCTTGGTCTCTGCTCCTATCATCGCCATGGTGCTTGAAGGGGAGAAGGCAGTGTCCTTGATTCGCAAGATTGTCGGAGCGACCGAGCCAGCCTCATCTGCTCCAGGCACAATCCGTGGGGACTTCTCACACGATACTTACGCGCTCTCGAATGAACACAACCGTCCATTGCGTAACTTGATCCACGCCTCCGGTAACACGGACGAAGCAGCCTACGAAATTCCGCTTTGGTTCAGCGATGTCGAACTTCACAAGTACGAACATGTGAACGATCGTGTCCAGTACGATCCAAAGTGGTTTTTGCCACAAGAATAGGTCAGCAAACGATAAAAACACACCCCAGAGCCTCGGCTCTGGGGTGTGTTTTTGCTATCAGAACATGCTAAGATGGCAGACGACCGATTGTTCTTTCTCATGCTTGATCGCTTACGAAGATTTTTCAAGATCTTAGGCCCTGGACTCATTACAGGTGCCTCTGATGACGATCCATCCGGCATCGCTACGTATTCGCAAGCAGGTGCCCGTTTTGGGTTGGTGCCGTTGTGGCTAGCTCTGTGGACGTTGCCGCTGTTGATCGGAGTACAAGAAATGTGCGGACGAGTTGCGATCGTAACGCGCAAAGGACTCATTCAAAACCTACGAACGGTTATTCCAAGGCCGCTTTTGTGGTTTTTGATCGCTATTCTGGCGATTGCAAACGGGATCAACGCAGGAGCAGACCTTGGGATGATGGCGGCTTCGGCGAATTTAGTGCTACCGCGCGTTTCAACCTTTGGCTGGCTTTTATTGATCACGGCGCTCACGTTGGGGATGCAGATTTTTTTGCCCTATCGAACCTACGCCAAATATTTGAAGTGGCTCACTGTTTCCCTGTTCGCTTACATCTTTGTCGCCTTCATCGTTCAGGTGCCTTGGAAAGCTGCGCTGGCCATGACGTTTGTTCCTTCTGCCTTCTTGGGGCGTGAGTTTGCGTTGCTTGTCATCGCGTTTTTGGGAACCACCATTTCCCCCTATCTCTATTTCTGGCAGGCGAATCAAGAAAATGAAGAGCGAAAGACGCTTGAGACTAGGGCACTGCCCATGCCACGTCGATTGAAGAACATGTTCTGGGATGTCTTCTCTGGCATGACGCTGTCGAATGGCGTTGCCTGGTTCATTATCGTGACGGGTGCAGTCGTCTTGGGAGCGAATGGAATGCAATCGATTGAAACGGCTGACCAGGCTGCGCGTTTGCTCGAGCCGTTGGCTGGTCCATTTGCTTCGTCCTTGTTTGCAATTGGTACGATTGCGACCGGTCTCTTGGCTGTGCCGATTCTGACGAGTGTGGTTGGCTATGCAGTTTGTGAAGCTCTAGGGCGAACGGAAGGTCTTTCAAAAACCTGGCGCGAAGCGACCTTGTTCTATGGCGTAGTGGTTGTGCTCACAATCTTAGGGATTTTGATCAACTTTTTGCCGTATGGTCCGGTTCGTTTGTTGATTTTCTCGGCTGTTGGAAATGCGGTAGTGGCTCCGCCATTGCTCATGGCGATCGTCTGGCTAGGAAATTCAGCAGCTATGCGACAATACAAAAACGGTCTTGTCTCAAATGCGATTGGTGGTTTCACGGTAGCTCTGATGACGCTCGCCTCACTCTTAGGTGTTTATCTGTTGTTCTTTTAGTCTGAAAATATTGAGTAAAAGTCCTGCTGGATCTCTCAGACATTCTGTGTCATGCTTTTAGAGACCGGTTGTGAGGTTTCGGGCTAAAACTCGGTTTTGGGATTCGAATGGTGGATGGCACTGTGGGTGCCGCACATGGATAATCCCGCGCAGCGATATCACTTTCCGTCTGACGCATATACTGGTCTTCTCTGGTATAGCCGTGAGACGGACGGCGTGGCTCATCTGACAGAGCTAAAACCGATTCCTCACTCCGGTCTTTAAATTTACAAAATATCTCTTAAACGACACACGCACCCCGGACAAGGGTCCCGAGTTGCGGGTGTCCTGGGGTGCGGTTCTATTAAAAGGAGTCAGTTTTTTTAACGAGGGTGTAGTGGTCCGTCCTGCGCTTATTGTCTGATTTGTGGACGACGCTGAGATTGCGTCCCAGGAGCATCAGGGTAATTGCGTTGCTCGGGCACCCCAAACCGGGGAAGAGCAGCTTGTTGTCCGGCTTTTTACCCGTTTTTTGGATGTAGAGCGAGATACCTCTTCGAGAGAGGGCGAAGCATTGCTCGTCCCTGTTCCAGATCAGTACGTCGCCCGCCTGAAACCTCGTCGCACGACCTTCTGAAGTGACCAATCGTCCGATATACATGGAGAGCCCGTTCCTTCCTGGTCAATGTAGACCCTAGCGTCCAAAATGGACTGCTATTTTCAGCTTAGCCTTCCCTTGTATTTCAATCAATCCCAAAGTATTTCTTGTCTAGTTTTGTGTGATCTGATACCTTCTCTCCGTCCAGAGCAGCCTTGCCGGGGTAGCTCAGTGGTAGAGCGAAGGCCTGAAGAGCCTTGCGTCGTCGGTTCGATCCCGACTCCCGGCACCATCAAAAAAGACCCAAACGGGTCTTTTTTGCTTATCTAATGACTTACTTATGTTGGCTGGTTCGACCTGTGTTTGTTCGGCCTCCACCTTTGGTATACGCTGGAGGCATATGTACACCGACGCCCGCCAATTTCTTGGTCAGACGGTTGCAGTCTTGATGGATCGCCCACTCGGCTCGAAACATCCGAAGTATGGTTATATCTACCCGGTGAATTATGGCTTCATCGAAGGGACGTTGGCGCCGGATAATCAAGAGCTGGATGCCTATGTTCTGGGAGTGAATGAAGCCGTTGAAGAATATTCAGGTCGCTGTATTGCGCTGATCCATCGTCAGAAAGATGATGACGACAAGTTGGTGGTTGTTCCGGAAGGAGTCACGATGACGGACGAAGAAATCCGCCAAGCTACGCATTTCCAAGAGCAATATTTCACATCAGATATTATTCGTAGCGCATAACCTGTTATGAACGCGTGTATTACTTGTGGAATGCCCTTTGAAGGCAATCATGTAAATGACATTGGATTACACACGACAGATGGACCAGTTTGTGTGTTTGATTCGAAAGATGGGGCGGTAAAGTCGGGTGACGAGATCTTTGAAGGCGGGATCGAATTCTTCAGCGGAGCCGCTGCTCAGGGAGATCATGCCTTGGCGGAGCGACTGACTCGCAAAAACATGAAGTCATTGCCGTATTGGCAAGCGCATCCGTTTGAAAGATTGATGAATGGACCAGAAGCCACAGACGCTGAGTTTGGTGAGGCGATGGCGAAACTCTAAGTCTATATTGGACAGCGGTTTAACGTTCCTTTGAAGCTTGCCACAATCCAAAGAACATCGCTCGTAACATTGCGACAATGTATTGATCCTCGATGAGGACGGCTAAAGGTGCTTTTGGTTGCCAAAGAATGATTTTATTGGCGAATAAAAAGAATGAGGTGATGAATGTTGGAAAATCCTTCAAGAAGCGTGTTTCACGGAGTGGATCGTTGTCGGCCTCAATGGCTTGGGCTGTCTTGTGTGGAAGAAACAGGGCTTTTACACGAATACCTCGTCTTTTACGTATCTCCATCCAGTTTGCGTGTTTTTCTCGTGAGACATGTTGGATGAAGTCGTCGGCAGAACCGAAAAACTGAAACTCTTTGCCCGCTTCGTCGAGGGTTTGGAAGAACAGCTTTTGAAATTGATCTGCGCCTTCGAAGATGCGAATGGAGGTTGGGAGTTCGCCTTGTTGATAGAGGGCGAGCAGGTCGGGCATGGTTTCCATCATTTCAACATCGAAGGTTTGAATGGTTTGTTTTTTCTCACGCAGCCGTTCGACGATTTTGGTCGGGGATTCTACCATGAAGTTTTTGTTGATGCCTTTTTTCTGGGAGAAAGCGGCTAGACCATGTTTTTCAAGACCAGCGATGACTTTGTAGATGTTGGGGCGAGTGATTTTTAACTCGGCCGCAAGCTTTGTGGCAGGGGCTGGGCCAAGACGAAGCGATAGGAGGTACAGCTCAGTCTCGTGCTGAGTGAGCCCAAGTTCTTCCAAAGAATGCTGGACTAATTTTTGTGCGTGTTTCGTGGCCATATGTTTTATAAGAGTATAAATTGTATATACACTATATACCAAATATTGACTAATTAGTCAAGTTATTGTATATTGATATGTTGGTTGAAGTTGAAGGCAGCACATTCACAAACGAATCGATCTTGGTCCCGCCCATGCCCTGTTGCAACTGAGCCTGAGCGGGATCGAGGATCCCAGAAAGAAGAATAGAAGTCATGACCACGAACATGCTCCAGAAGCTCGCCGCTCTCTCCTCCCTGGATCAGGAGATGACCGCCAAGATGTTGCAGGCTCGCGACGACATGCGAAAGGCGCTGAAAGAGGCGCAAGAGGCGGTCGGCAGGCTGACTCTGGGGGAGGTGTTCGCCCTTCTCCATCCTGAAGGGGAGCGTCCCCAGGTCGCGCGCTTCGATTTCGAACCTAGCCAGGATGACTGGTACAGGAACGGCAAGGTTTTCAAATTCGAATTGGTTCGTGATGCACGCGTACCTGGATTTGCTGTTCCGATTGTCCGCGCCATTCCGTCTAGCTCTGCCTGCTACACCCACCTCCTGATCCGGGTATTTTTCCATCGCTACGGCATCCCGGTGTCGGAGGGGAATACGAGTCATCCGTTTGATCAGGTTCAGTACTGCTTGAATGTGGCGACCGTGCCGTTTTGGATTGAGCGGACGAATAACCTGTTGGCCTATCTCGAATACTATCGATGTCTGCTCGAGGCTGTGCGTCGCGCAGGTGTTAGCCAGTTGTATATGCCTCCCAAGGGCTTGTCTGACGACTGGAAGCATCGCATGACTCGCTTCGCCTTCGAACAGGTTCGTGCGGAACTGGGTATCGATTGTGTTTTGGTCGAGAAGTACGACCCGAGGTTTTGCGAATACGCTGAAGATGGCCTCGTGACTCGCGCCGACGCGCCGATCCTTCTCCAGTACCTTTCCTGAGTCTCCCCACGACTCACCGCCTTGCCCGTCAGGTGTCCTAAGATCTTGCACAGATCAGGACGGGCTTACCACTGAGCGTATCTGATGTCAGGTGCTCTGAATGATAAGTAGCCAGTTTGTCCTTTTGCAGATCTTGGGTTATGAACTTGGTATGATGTTGTTTTGCTATGCGACCTAATGCCCTCATCCGTTTAGCGGAACTGGATGAGTCCGTTTGTTATATTCTCGATTTGCACGAGTCGTATCTGCAACTTGATCCAGTCCGGCATGTGAACCAGGCGATTATTGATGGTCGAAAAATGGGAAAAGAGGTTATCAAAATCATTCACGGTCGCGGCGCCGGTATTTTACAAGACAAAGTCCGACGCTTTTTAGACCAAGAGCAACGAAAGGGGAGAATTGGCTATTTTCGGGCGTCCGATCGTTTGGATGAACTGGGTGCGGTCATCTATGTTGCTTGTTCGTTGAGTGACGATTAGCTCACACGTTGCCAACCACCACGTACTCCTCGTTTGCTCAGCACGACCTGCCAGAGTTGATTGTGGCGTCCTCGGAAGCCCCCCGCGCAAAGCAAAAGATAATAGCGCCACGTGCGATGGAAGCGCTCATTATATTTTTCGGCCAATTCAGACCAGTGGCCTTCCACATTTTCATACCAAGCCATAATCGTTTTGTCGTAGTCAGTGCTGAAGTTGTGCCAATCTTCCATCACGAACAAACCTTCGATCGCTGCGCCGATTTGGGCGACGGACGGCAGCATGGAATTTGTGAAAATGTATTTCTCGATCCAAGGATCAGCGCTCGTGACCGATTTTAAGCCGCCGATTGTGTGGAGCAAGAACAAGCCATCATCTTTGAGACAGCGTTCAGCGACTTCAAAGTAGGTACGATAGTTTTTGTAGCCAACGTGTTCGAACATGCCGAGCGAAATAATATGATCGAACTTTTCGTTCACATCGCGGTAGTCTTGGAGACGGAATTCGACGTCTAGCCCTTTGCAGCGTTCGCGGGCGAGCTCTACTTGCTCTTTGGAAACGGTAATTCCAACAACTTTTGCTTGATATTTTTCGGCAGCGAATTGTGCGAAACTACCCCAACCACAGCCGATGTCGAGTACGCGCTGTCCGGCTTTGAGACCGATCTTGCGACAAACGAGATCGAGCTTAGCTTCTTGTGCTTCGTCCAGCGTTTTAGCGTTTGGCCAGTAGCCGCAGGTGTAGACCAGGCGTTTGTCGAGCATGGCCTGATACAGGTCGTTCCCAAGATCATAATGGGCTTCGCCAATTTTGAAGGCGCGATCTTTGCTCTGGCGGTTAATGACCCGTGAGGCCAGGATATTGAATATAAGCTGAGGTGACGGGCGCAATTTATCCTTAATTCGATGTTGGACGACCCGGTCGATGAATTGATCAATCGCCTCACAATCCCACCAGCCATCCATATAACTTTCGCCGAGCCCCATCGTCCCTTCGGCTAGAACACGCGCATAGAAGCGTGGATCATGGACTTGAATATCCCAGGGGCGGTCGCCGTTGAGGCGAATGTCGCTTCCTTCAAGTAGGCATTCTACTTGTTGCTGGAACCGGTCAGAGATGGCCATAGGAGAAAGGGGATGGAGGTATGGTCGGCAGTCTGCCATGGAAGCCTATGTTTTGAAAATGTCGGTAGATATATGGAAGTAGCTAGGTTAAGCAAAAACATCGCTTTGGAGCGATGTTTTTGTATGGAGCGGGTAAGGGGAATCGAACCCCTCTCTCCAACTTGGAAGGCTGGAGTAATAGCCACTATACGATACCCGCGTATTGATTTGTGGGCCTATATTCGCAGATTCTACGGCGGTGGGCAAGTGTAAGGCCAAAGGTTGACAAAAATAACGAAATATGGAATACTGCTATGTTGAATTTCTTCTTTAATCTGGCAAATTTGGTTGGTTAAGGAAGGAATTCACCGAAAAAAGTGGCGTAATAACCACTTCACGACGCAAGAACCCATCCTGAGGAGAAGTGTTCCATGTCCCACGCGACCAAGCCCCATCACGTCCGTTCCATCGTGCCTCACCCCAAGCGCAAGTACGCCTCCGAGCTCTTGCCGGGCGAGGAGGGCTACGGCAGCAACGGCACCGCCCGTAGCTCCAACGTTGGTACCACCGGCGAGTCCACGTGCTTCGGTGACCCCGAGTGCCCCCACGGCAAGCGTGAGGGCAAGATGTGCTGGCACAGGAGCGACAGCGGTGCCCGCAAGAACTGCCAGTACAACCCCTGGGCGAGGAGGAACATCAACAAGAAGTAGACCCGCCTCTCACGGCGCGTCGGAAGCGAGCTCGCTCTGAGCCGTCGCTCCGGCGCGCTCGTTTCTTTTTATACGATGTTTGTCGTTTTAGACTTCACCGGTAACTTGGATGACAGCGGTTTTGAGGTAGCGACCTTCTGGGAAAGACAGGAGTTCAGCGTGGTCAATGTCGTGCCCGATCCATTGCAACAAACGAACTTGCTTGCCAGCACGACCAGCGGCGATACGAAGCATCGATCGGAAGTCTTCGGGCGACACGCGTCCAGAACAGGAGCTCGTGACCAAAATACCACCGACGGGGAGATGACGCAGACAAGAGGTATTCAAGAAGGCGTAGGCCTTGAGCGCTTGTTCGACGTGCGCGTTGTCTTTGCTGAGCGCTGGAGGGTCGCAGATGATCATTTCATATGGACCGCCTGGCAAGGTTTCGTCTTCGAGGAGCTTGAAGAGATCGGCTTCCATGAAGCTTGTGATTGAATCATTTTCGGCGTCAAAGCTGTTTAGGGTGGTCGTTTCCTCAGCAATTTCTAAGGCCTGATGTGATGCATCGATTTGTTGTACAAAGCTCGCTCCGCCGGCAAGTGCGTAGATCCCAAACGCGCCGCTATAGCTGAACAGGTTCAAGACACGTTTGTTTTTGGCGAGTCGTCTCACGGCCGCACGTCCCAAGCGTTGATCGAGGAAGAAGCCCGTTTTTTGTCCATTCAAAACGTCGGCCAAGAAACGTAAACCGTTTTCTGAAAAAGCGACCAGGCCGTTCACAGCGCCATGATGGACTTGAGCGGGGATAGGGGTCAGACCTTCCATGCGACGAGCATCGACATCAGAACGTTCGACGATCGTGTAGTCGGCGTGTTTGCTGCTGGCGAACCGACGCAGACCTTCGATGATCTCGGTACGGAAGCGATCCATACCCAGCGTGTGAATCTGGAAGACGTAAGTGGTGTTGTAGCGATCGACGATAAGACCAGGAATTCCATCAGCTTCAGCGTGGATCAAGCGATAGCCGTCCGTATCTGCTGGAAGATGTGATGCTTTCCAGTCATCAATGGCTTCGAACTGCTTAGCAAAAAAATCGGCGTTGATTTGAGCGCTGACGTTGTGGGTCAATACACGAATACGAATCGAGGTTCGAGGATTCCAGGTGCCAAGTCCTAACGCTTTACCTGTGCTATCTTGAATTTCAACCAACGCGCCCGGTTCAGCGCCAATAGGATGTGTTTCAATGGCTTCAGAAAAGACCCAAGGGTGACCGGCGTTTACGGGGATCTGCTTGCCGGGTTTGAGTTTGGCAAAGGGATGGAGGGAGGACATGCCGGCGAGTATGCCTGGGATTGGCTAAAACGTCTATGTTTATTGACAAAATAGCCGCTTTTGTTAGGATCGGCTGTTACCCATGAACCCCCTCTCTTCCTGGTCTCTCCAAAGAAAGCTGCTCGCAATTTTATGCGTGGGAGTACTATTTGGGGTGTTTCTTGGGGGATTGGTGTTTTCTTCCGTTCAGCCACGATCCCTGCTGGCCTGGAGAACCTGTGAACAGGCAAGTTGTTTGCGGACGAATGAACTAACAGGATTGGTTGCGGCGGTCGGTCTGAAATTCGCGGCTGGAGCCATTCCTTTGGTGGTTCAAGAAACGCCCTATTCCTTAGTTTTGCGACATCCTCTGCCTGAAGCGCGTGTCCACTACATTATTATCCCTAAAAAAGACATCAAAAATATTGGCGAGTTGAGCGATCAGGATCAGGCGTATTTATTGGATGCGTTTGCCCTCATGCAGGAGATCATCAAACGTGAACACCTAACGAAATACATCGTCAAAACCAACGGACCAGGCTATCAGGACGTGGCTTATCTCCACTTTCATTTGATGGCGGAATAATTTTTGTTATTCGTGGTGTCCGCGATTTTTGATGAGATCTTCAGCGAGAATGAGGGCTTGTTCCTTGGTTTGAATACTTCCTTCATCACGCGCATTCTCGATCGTGCGTAATATATTTCCAATATAAGGTCCGGGCTCAAGTCCAAAACGCTCAATCAACTCGTGACCAAGAACTAGCGGATGCAGTGCTTCTTTGTCGAGTTCTTCGCGCTCGATCGTGTCTTGGAAGAGCGTGCCATACGGATAGTCGCGGGTTTCGGCGTCAGGAAAGCCGCGTCCACGGAAGTCGGCTTCGGCTGAGGCGTGCATAACGCGCCAGTGCAGAGGTTTGATTCGTTTCAAGAGCGTGCGAATCGTGTTGGAGTAGCTGGCATCAGTCAGTTCGCCTTTTTGTTTCTTGATGTAGTACTCGCTTGGTCGCAAGTGATGGAGGGCGATCATGCGGGCGGCGTGAACGACTGATTCAGAAAAGCGGAGCCGTTCGCACAGCGCGAGCGTCGGTGCTTCGCCCGCTTCTTGATGGCCAAGTGAGCGCCAACACATGACGCCGTTTTTTTCTTGGCGTCGCGTCGTCGAGGGTTTGCCGAGATCATGGCAGAGTGCGCCAAAGACAGCTTGCAAGCGCTCTTCGCGGGTGAAATCTGCGTTCTGTGGTCGACGAATAATCTTGGCAGCTTGATCGACAACCATCATCGTGTGAATCCAGACATCGCCTTCCGGATGCCATTCAGGTTCCTGTGGCGTATTGATCAAGGCTTGTAGCTCAGGGTAGTCAGCCGTGATCACGCCTAACTCTCGCAACAGTTCAAAACCAAGAGACGGGCGTTTGGCTAATAACAAAAGCTTTGTCAGTTCTTCCGTGATCCGTTCAGCGGACAATTCTTTGAGATGACCTTCCTTCACCATCTTGATCATGAGTTCTTTCGAAGCTGGATCTAGCGTGAGTTCGAAGCGAGCTAAGAATTGAACGGCACGATAGACACGGAGAGGATCGTCGACGAAGGTTTTAGGATCGACGACTCGTAGGACGCGCGCGGCTAGATCTTTCTGTCCGTCAGTTGGATCAAGAATCTCTCCCGTGAGGGGATCGAGCGAAATGGCGTTGATTGTAAAATCACGACGTCGGGCGGCTTCGGCAGATGACAAATACGGATTGCTGTTGATGGCAAAGCCTTTGTGGCCGGGTGCCGTTTTTGATTCACTGCGAGCGATGGCGACGTCGAACTCAACCCCATGCGACAAATGGACTTTGAGGACACCGAAGCTACGACCAACATCGTGAATTTGTCCGGGGAAGAGTGCTTCCAAAAGCGCTTGCAAACGTTCCGCTTCTACGCCAAAGACTTCGACGTCGGCATCTTTCGGTTCTTCTTGAATCAGAAGATCACGTACATAGCCGCCGACCAAAAAAGCCCGTGGGACGGTTTGTTGGACCGGATGCACAGGTTCTTTGGCGATCAGTCGGCACAAATCCGTAACGGCACCGATCAGCAGGGGATTTTGTGCGTGCAGTTGGTCAAGAAGAGAGGGCATGAGGCTCAGGGTAAAGCCTGGTCTGCTGGTTGGCAAAATGCCTATAAAAAGACAGATGCCCGGATGGGGAAAGGATCTGCTTTCATCCCATCCGGGCGGGGCCGGCTAGCGGCTTATGAGGGCCATGAACGCGCCCGCAAATGCGGCGAGCACGATCAAGCATTTAGCGTAGAACTTGAAATTGCTTCGATAGTGGACCATGAAGTCCTCCTTCATTCGTACGACTTGTACGGAAAATGAATGTTGGATCTATTTTTCGGTTGCGTCAAGCTGCAATGGCAATTGTTGAATCAGGGAATCCAGTCCTTGTCTGGTAGCTGTTGAGACGAAGACGGGGGAATAATCACGATACATTTTGGACAGCGTTTTTTCGGGTACGCGTTTTAAGAGATCAATCTTGTTGAAGACGTAGAGCTTGGGAGTGTCATGAACGCCAAGCTCATCGAGAATCATTTCGACTTCTTGAATCTTGGAGTCGCGGTGTGGATCGCTAACGTCGATGACGTGCAGAATGAGATCGGCGTCGATCGTTTCGTCGAGTGTCGAGCGGAAGGCTTGAATCAGTTGTGGTGGCAAATCTTGGATAAAGCCGATGGTGTCCGATAGCAGAAGCTCTTCGCCTTGTGGCTTGCCTGTTTTGACATCAGGTTCCGTTGCGATCCAAAGTTTCCCGACACGAGTGTCTAAGGTCGCGAAGAGTTGGTTTGCGACGTAGGCACCTTTGCGAGTGAGCGCATTCAAGAGCGATGATTTGCCAGCGTTGGTATAGCCCACGATCGAAACGGTCTTGAGACCAAGTCGATCGCGGCGCACACGATGGCCTTTGCGGCTGATCGCGAGCTTGGCCAGTTCTTTTTTGACGTGATCTTCTTGTCCGGCTAGGTGGCGTTTCATGATTTCCGTATTGGTTTCGCCTTGACCGCCACGCCCACCGATCCCACCCGCTTGCTGCATGAGTTCCATGCCCATGCCGAAAATACGTGGACCCATGTGACGAATGGCTGCGAGCTTGATCTGCAGTTTCGCTTCAGCCGTCTTGGCATGCTTGTCGAAGATCTTCAAAATCAAGTCGACGCGATCCCAGACACGCAAGTTGTGTTTACGCAGGATTTCTCCCAATTCGAACATCTGTTTTGGCTTGAGCAAGTTGTTCACAATGAGCAGCTCGCACTTTTCTTGTTTGGCAAGTTCGGCTAATTCGTCGATTTTTCCGGTGCCGATGTAGGTGCGATAGTTGGGGATGGCTCGCTTTTGGAGAAGTTTTACTACGACGATACCGCCATAGGTTTTGGTCAGAGCGTCCAATTCTGTCAGTCGTCGTTCCGCGACATCCTTCGGCATGTCCGTCGGAATGACGTCGATTAAAATCGCTCGGGGAGTGAGAGTTAGTCGTTGCATATATAGGAAGTGATTTTTAGGATAAACAAACAATTGTCAGGTTCTGGAAACCATTTTTCAGCAAATTTTGCTAGATATAGCGCATAATGAAAGCATACGAAACAATGAAAATTTTGTCTATCTGCGAACTTGACAAAAAGCCGATAATTTGTTATTATTATTCGTTACAAAGTTACATACTGCCCGAGTCGTAGCTGGGTCCGATTGATGTCTAGCGATCTGTGCATCTAGGAAAGGTGACAAGATCGCTGCCCATCAGACTGGTTTGCTGGGAAGCGAGCACATTTCAATCAAATGCGGACTGAATCCGCCACTTCCTCCGAGAGTGAGTTTCGACCAAGGTCGAAATCGGAGAGGGGAATCAAGTCATGAAGAGCATCGACATCACTGGCGCCGTTCAGATCGTTCTCGCGGCTTTCACCGTCCTCCTCGACCAGCTTCGCAGGGAGCAGGCGGAGGAGCTCGCGCTGCTCCAGGTGGCCGCGTGCTATCCGGACTGCACGTTCGTCCCGGTCTACAAGAGCCGGGAGGGGCACTACTTCAGACAGTGGACCTCTGACTTCGTCACGTCTCTGCCCAAGGCCCTCGCGGGCGTCACCGTAGACGGTCGGGGGGTCTACCAGTCCGTGCATGATGCCTCCCTCATTCACTTCGGCATGCCGGCTGAAGGGGAGTGGGAGCTCATCGAAAACCCCGAGGAGTCCAAGTGCTGGGTTCCGACCAAGCGAAGCACCAACTTCCTCAAGCTTCGGGCCAAGCTCCTCGACCGGGCCCGGCACATGGCTGACATCGATCTCGCGATGACCGCAGCCTATCCTCTCATCAACGGCTGGCTCGGTCGGGGCGAGTTCTCGGGCGAGAACGAGAACTGCGCTTACGCCTTCCCGTTCGTGGAGACGCGACTGTGGAGCTACTCCATGCTCAATCCGATCCATGAGGTCCTGGCACGGCTCGTCGAGGAGTCGCGGGCGACCGAGAAGTCTGCCGTGAAGGACTGACGGAGTCCCTCGGCGAAGCTCTCACGGACGCTTAACAGCGTCGTACTGGTCCATGAGCTGAGTTTCGGAACGGCTCGTGACCCTCCCACATTCCGATAGACGCGCCCGTCCGCTTCCTCCTGAAGCGGGCGAAGGCGGCGACCATGGGTTCTCCATTGGTCGCCGCTCAGAATCAGAAACGATGAAGCCATCGTTTCTGATTCTGAGCTAGCAACTCAACCTGATAGTAGATAGAGCAGTGGAATACCGCTGAAAGAAGATCTGACTTAAATCTTTTTCCAGCGTCCTTTCACCCCCCCCAACCAACCCCTCATGTCGAGGGGAGGAGACGCAACATGAACAGCTACAGTGGTCTGATTTTGGCTCTGGTCGTGTATCGTCCGGCGGCTCCCTGGCGCGTTCCGCGTACCGAGAAGGACGCGAGCACGGTCTGGGAGACCTGGATTCTGTTTCCTGGGCTGATCAATACTGAAACACGTAGGCTCCTGATGAGCTGCGAACAGGCTGATGGAATGCTGCGTGTTAAGTGGTGTGATCGATTTCTTAGAATGCGTGAGCCTGCACGCGACAGCGGCCCTCTGAAGCCTGGTCATGAGATGCTGCATCAGGTGTGCGATATCTGGTACGAGCCGGGCGGCTACAGCAAGCCGGTCAACTGCCTCTTCGATATGAAGGTATGTGCGTCTTTCGAAGACGCTTCTGCCTGGATCAAGGCAAGGATTGCCGGGTCTGGCAAGAATAAGTAATTCTTCTGCCCCCTTGTCAGATCATCTGATGCCTTGATGATGTAGGGTTTGTGGTCATTTGCTCTCACGGTGATGATGG
The DNA here is from genome assembly GCA_018061755.1 of Patescibacteria group bacterium. Taxonomy (GTDB): domain Bacteria; phylum Patescibacteriota; class Patescibacteriia; order 2-12-FULL-60-25; family 2-12-FULL-60-25; genus JAGOTP01. The sequence goes on from JAGOTP010000001.1 coordinate 125,658, forward strand.
ATAAGCAAAAACAATGGCGTTGAGCGCTCTTGCTCGACGTTTCCTCCTCTTCGGCGCGCCCTCGGGTGCGTCGTCTGTGTTTAAAAGACGTTGACGAGATATTTTAGTAAACCAACAGCGGCGATGAGGCCCCAAATAACATTCAAAAGCAGCGGAGGGATGTCGTGATGAAGATACGCTTCAACAAAGAGGGCAACCGCGCCAAGCAAGTTTAAAGCAAAATACAAAGGGTGATCACTGCGAATGACGCCAAATGTATTTAATCCATAACCGAGAAGCACTGAGCAGACCCCAATCCAGCCAACGACGGCCAGCATCGGTCTTTGGATATCGCGTTTTCTTGTTCGCTTCATAGAACGCTAACCTTTCCCAGCACTTCCAAATAATTTGATCTTTTGTCTTGCGACTTCCGTAATCAGCAAAGAAGCTGGTGACAAAAATTTCCGAGGATCAATCACGCGCGGCAAGGCATCAATCGCTTCGCGGATACCGGCTGTAAATGCTAAACGAATATCTGTGTCAATGTTGACCTTAGCGATCCCCAGCTTGATCGCTTTTTTAATATCCTGATCCAACACGCCACGCGCTTCCCCTAACTTCGCCCCATGATGTTCGGCTAGATCAATCAGATCTTCGCGCACACCAGATGCACCATGTAGCACGAGGGGACAGCGTATTTTACTCGCAATCTCCTTCAAGCGATTCAAATCAAGTCGTGGTAAACCGTCGAATTTGTACGCACCATGGGCTGTGCCGATTGCAACTGCCAAACTGTCGCAACCCGTCGCTTTCGCAAATGCCACAGCTTCTTCTGGATTTGTGAGAAATGCGTCTTTGGCTCGCACCGAAACATGGTCTTCCACTCCACGAATGGCTCCGATCTCTGCTTCGACGGACACGTCTTTTTCTTTGGCCCAGGCCACAACTTTTTTGGTCGCCGCGATGTTTTCTGTCAGTGGCAAACGTGAAGCGTCGATCATGACGCTGGTATAGCCTTGTTTGATCGCTTGTTTGATCGTGTCTAGGTTTTTTCCATGATCAACATGGAGGACGACGGGTAGTTTTGCTTCGGCCGCTACGCGAGCCATAGCGATCAGGTAATCCATCCCCGCATATTCGATCGCGCCTTCGCTCGTCTGCAAAATAATAGGAGATTTCAACTCTAGCGCCGCTTGCAGAACAGCGCGCAAAATCTCCAAATTGTTAATATTGAAAGCCGGGACAGCATAACCCTTTTTGCGGGCGTCGATCAGGAGTTTTTTGGAAGAAATGAGCATAGTGAAATGGGTTGAGATTATACGCGCTTTGCTTGACGTGTCCGATGTTTGATTAGCAATCGTTGGAGTTCGGTTCTTGTTGGCAAACCCTTATGCGGACCAACGTGCAAGATAACCTGTGAACTCACGGCGCTGCCATGACGCATCGCTTCACTGATCGAGCTGGTCTCCTCTAGGCCGTGGATAAAACCCATGGCGAAACTGTCGCCCGCTCCCGTTCGTTCTATAGCTTTGCCAGGAAAAGCCGCACAAAACCAGACTTCGGTTCCATCGAAAACCCATGATCCTTTTGGACCATCTGTGATCACAACTTGTTTAGGGCCGTAACGACGCAGACCATTCAACAAGAGTTTTGCATCCATTTCTTCCGTCTTTAACAACCGTTGCGCTTCCTCTTTATTCACAAATAAAACTTCACACCGTTCCAGAATAGCCCCCAGTTTTTTCAAGCCACGCTGTAATTGAAATGTTCCAGGATTAAATGCCAATTTCGTTTCAGGGTTCTTTGTGAGCCAATGGATTAGATCTTTCTCTAAATGCTCATGTCCCTTCCCAAGAGAGGTGTAATAGATCCACTTAGTTGGTTTGAGTACTGGAAGGACGTAAGTTCGTGGTTGATGATAGACCAGAATCGTTCGTTCATCTTGAAAATGGAGGACGGTGTGCGCGTTGGTTGGGCGTTCTGTGTCGTAACTGACGTAGCGTGTTTCGACTTTTTCTTCTTTCCAACGATGCGCAATTTCATGACCAAGTGCGTCTTGGCCTAAGATGCTCACGATGGCCGTTTTCCAACCCAAACGACTTGTTCCGATGGCGACGTTCGAAGCATTGCCGGCTCCTGGAATGCGAATGACCGATTTGAGCGGGATCTTTTCGCCAAAAGCCAAACAGAGAAGGCAGGCATCGCGATTGACCTGACATGATAGACTCGCTTCTTCAATCCGCAAGAAGCTATCCAACACGGAGTCGCCAATCGTAACCATGTCGTGGGTCGGTGACCGTCGAAAGAGCATAGACGGTTCTCATCTTACCACGATTGTCTTGAACAAGTGTTTACTTCTGACTGCTTACCGAAACCATTTCGCCAATCTTGGTCCTTGTTGACTGGTGTAGTTTGATTTTAGATCAACGCCGTACAAGTGTTCTGGAGGAGCGACCATGTGTTCATAAACCATGAGACAGATCGGCTGACCGTCGCGGAGCACGAAGTCGTGGCTGTAGGCTTCAACTTCCAAAACACCAATCGTGCCGCGGTCTTTGTCTTCGCCTTGCCAACCCCAACCTGGATCAAAGAATCCCGCGAAATGAGAGCGGAATTCCCCTTTGGATGGATCATAAGGCGCCATTTCACAAGCGTAGTCTGGCGGAACCAAAATGCGTTCTTTGGTCGAAAGAATATAAAACTCTTCGGGATGCAGAACGAGTTCGCCACTAGCTGGTTTGAAAACGGGATCAAAAAAACTTTCTGGATCATGATCAAACTTGGCTGTATCCAAAATAGCCGAGGCCGCGCGTTTTGCTTTCCAGCCGATGATATCAACCGATGTGAGGTCGATCGTCATCGTAACCCCTTTGCCAACGGTCGCTTCAGAAGCGGGAAGAAGATCACCTTCCGTTCCACGTAACAAATGAAAGCGATCATAAATCATGCGATGTTCGAGCGTATCGAGTCGGGCATCACCATAGAAAAAGCGGAGTTGATTCACGCGATCGCCTGGATGAAGCTGGATGGGAAACGACTTAGGTACAAGTTCGATCCAAAGTGAGCCTTGATAGCCAGCGGGAATTTCATCGAAGCGAGCTACACCATCAACCAGCAAACGTCCACGCAAATTGATACGACCGGATGAGCTTTTGTTGCTGGCAATCGCGTGAATGCCGGGTGGGAGCGCGACTTTCTCCGCCAACTCGATCAAATAGATCCCATCTTTCTCAAGAGGTCGATCAGGGTGATGAGGGAAAAGCGCGCCCTGGGCTACAACCGAAGCAATCGATTCTCCTGCGCGCGGCAAATACGACCCACGCATCCGATAGATTTTGTCGGTGATCGTGAGGTCGATCGAGGCTGGTTGGATATTTTCAATCGAACCGCCCTGAACATAACCCGCCGAGAGCATTTCGCGGATCAGCTGATAGGGGAGGGCGCCCTGACGCGGTTTCATATGGCCGAGACCTTAACCGTCTCGCAGCCGGCTGGGTAGGGGATAACCAGAGGGTAAGTATGACCCTGAAATGCAAGACCACCGCCCATATGGGCGGTGGTCTTGTCTTGATGGCTCGTGCAGAGAGGATAAGGTATCCTTCTCAGCTCTGTACGAGGCCGGGGTGGAGGAGTGTCCACCCCGGCGAGGCGCTGGGCTAGAGCCGAAGCTCAGCCCGCGCCCTTGCGGCGACCCGCGTGGGCGCCGTCGCGACGCTTGAGGCCGCGAACGCAGTCCACCGGATGCCGCTCGACCCTGGGATGTCGACCGCGCGGCAACTTCGTGAACTGCTGCACGACCTGCGAGCTCAGAACCTTCTTCTGCTCGTCCTGGCTCGCATCACCGCCGAAAGAAACAGCTCCCAATCCGTCGAGATTGCTCAAGGGGCTACCCGTTGTCGACCGAAAAATTCAGAGCTCACGACTTGTGAGGGTGAATCGATCGAACGTAGTAGGATACCACTTTTTCTCGTTTTTGTCAATGTTTCTGCTGCTTTTTACCTTGATTGAGCAAAGATCCGCTTGACGACTCTGACCTTCATTTGCCATGCTGGGATTATTCTCTGGCCTAACGAACCAGCGCGGACAAATCCAGAAAAAGTGCCCTGTGCCAGAGACGGTATGGGGAAGCCGGGTGGAACCGCCCGTTGTTTTGTCCTCATCCCGCGGGCAAAAGAGCAGGGTCCCAGCGAATATTCATTCAATGTTCGCTGGGATCTTTGTTTTTATGTCTTCCTATCCTGTCGAAACTCGTCGCCATAGTGCGGCGCACGTCATGGCTGCCGCCATCAAGCGTCTCTACCCGGACGTAAAATTGGGCGTTGGGCCGGTGATCGAGCATGGCTTCTTTTACGATATCGACCTGGGTCGAGCTGTTACGCCGGAGGATCTCACTCAGATCCGTGACGAAATGACCAAATTGGTCAAAGAGAATCCAGCTTTTGTACGTGAAGAAATGTCACTGGATGAGGCGATCGCCCTCTTCCAATCCATGGGTCAAACCTACAAAGTTGAACTGTTAAACGATCTCAAAACGAAAGGTACGACCAAGGTTAGCGCTGAAGAGTCACAAGATGTTGATCCGGCCAATGTTGATCGTGTTTCAATCTATCGTACAGGCGATTTTGTTGATCTATGTCGTGGCCCTCACGTAGCCGAAGCGAAAGAGATTGGTGCTTGGAAAATAACGAAAGTGGCCGGTGCCTATTGGCGCGGCAAAGAGGGGAACCCTCAGATGCAACGTATCTACGGCTGGTGTTTCGGAACCAAAGACGAACTTGAAGGACATGCCAAAATGATGGAGGAAGCCGAGAAGCGTGATCACCGCAAACTAGGCAAAGAACTGGGTCTCTTTATCTTCTCTGATCTAGTTGGTCCTGGTCTTCCTCTTTGGACACCAAAAGGCACCATCATGCGCGAAGTTTTGAATGACTTTGTCTGGAGTCTGCGCAAACCGCATGGCTACAGTCGAGTGACGATTCCGCACATCACGCGCAAGGATCTTTATGAGACTTCCGGGCACTGGGCCAAGTACGCTGATGACTTGTTCAAAATTCGTACTCGCGAAGATCACTTGTACGCCATGAAGCCGATGAACTGTCCGCATCATGCCCAGATCTATGCCAGCGAATCCCGCTCGTATCGCGAACTTCCGGTGCGTTACGCGGAAACCACGATGGTCTATCGTGATGAACAATCCGGTGAACTATCAGGTCTGTCGCGCGTGCTGTCGATCACGCAAGATGACGCGCACGTCTTCTGTCGCGTCTCACAATTGCGTGACGAGGCAGAGATTGTTTGGGGCATCATCACCAAGTTCTACGAGGCTGTCGGTTTCAAATTGGTTCCACGTTTGTCTCGCCGTGATCCAAATAAACCAGAAAAATATCTAGGCGATGTGGCCGATTGGGATAAAGCAGAGGGAGCGCTGCGTCAGATCTTGGAAGACAAAGGTGCAGACTGGATAGATGGTCCAGGTGAAGCCGCTTTCTATGGTCCCAAGATCGACTTCATGGGTTTGGACGCCATTGGTCGCAAGCATCAGGTCGCTACCATTCAATTCGATTTCGTCCAGCCTAAGAATTTCGGCTTGAGCTGCGTCAACGAACTGGGCGAAAAGGAGCCAATCGTCATGATCCACTGCGCCATCATGGGGTCGATTGAGCGTTTTATGAGCGTCATCATTGAGCATTTTGCTGGCTCGTTCCCACTCTGGTTGTCGCCGGTTCAAGTAGCGGTCTTGCCGGTGGCTGATCGTCATGCAGACTTTGCGCATGGTTTGGCCAAGGAGTTGATGGCAGCTGGTTTGCGGGTCGAAGTCGATGATTCGACAGAATCAGTCGGCAAAAAGATTCGCTTTGCCGAAAAAGCCAAGATGCCGATTATGTTGGTGGTTGGTGACAAGGAGATGGAATCGGGCGAGGTCACGGTGCGTCGTCGCGGACAAGCGGATCAGGAGACGCTGAAGAAAGAAGACTTCATTGAGAAAATCTTGAAGAGAGTGAGTGAACGAAGTCTGTTGTAGGAAAAGACGAGGCAAAACTAAACATCAGTCACCAAAAATCCTCAGGTACGTGAGGATTTTTGGTTATCCACAGAGAAGTACACAGGCTTAGGACAGGTGTTGATAGATCGGGTAGAGGTAATTTTTTGGCTTAGATGAAAGAAAAAAGACAATTAAGTTCTCGCCTTGCTGACGCGCATGCTACGATAGATAGCGTAATGACATTTATTCTTTAGTTCATTAATCGCAACTGTATATGGCAAAGTTTGAAGCGGGTCCTGGTACGGGTGGCACTGCTGCTCCAGCCGAGGCGGGAAAAGTAGAGACTATTAAGCGTAAAACGATTGCTCTTGGTGGCGAGAATCAGCCACCGGTGTCTGTCGCTGAAGAAGTAAATAAGAAAGCTGCCTCAGCTAGTGAAGCTGCTGCGCCAGTTGTTGAAGTGAGCGAAGCATCTCCTGCCGATGCTGAAAGCATCAAGGGCGTAGAAGATGCTGAAAAACGTGCTCGTCAGGCTGAACGCGGAGGGGAAGCGTTGAAGAAAATGGGTGAAGCAATTAGTAAGCCATGGAATGCTGCTCGTACCTGGTTGGGAAACGCTGCTTCTAGTTTGTGGAAGCGCATGAGCGGAGGAGTCTCAAGAGCGGTTGAGACTGTCGCGGTTGGAGCAGGCGCTGCGCTTGAAAGCAAAGATGCCGCAGTAGCAAAAGCTACCCAAGTAAGAGAGGATGTGGTCGGAACCAAGAACTTCTTGGAGTTAGTCGGTACTATGGCTTTGGATGCTACGGGAGAAAAGCTTCGTGAATGGAAGGAGGATGCAGCCAATGCTCCTCGTAATCTCGGTACGATCGCCTGGGCTGGTAAAATGTTGCTTCAACAGGAAGCCGCTGCGGCTGGAAAGGCGTTCATGGAACACAGATATACAAAGAACGTTGGGAAAGCGGCAAAATATACTGGTATCGCAGTAGGTGGTGCAGCAGCTGCTCCGTTTGCTTTGGCCGCCGCTCCATTTGCTGTTATGTTCGCTGGCCCTGTTCTCCAGAAAACGCAGCCAGCTTTGTATGAAGGTATGCGCAGTGATTTGCGTGAGAAAGGTGTGATCGGTCGCTATGCAGCTGCAGATGTTTTCAAGGGTGCTGATGGCAAGCGTGAAATTTCAGAGATGTTTAAAACAGACGTGGCCGAAACTTATAAGACTGTTTCAGAAAGCGTTGGTGGTTGGTTCCGTAGTAAGTGGGAAGCTGCTGGTAAGGCGAAGGATAAGTTCTGTGGCTGGGCTAACGAGAAGCGTTTGTCAATGATGGAATCGGCCGGAATGGCCAGTTCTCGTCAGGTCGCCACTCTTATGGAGCAGAACGCTGCCTTGGCCGCGAAGCTCGAAGAGTTGATGAAGAAGGGCGGAACGGATTTCTCACGTGAAGATGATTAATCTTCGCATCTTCTCTCTTTACCCAATCATTTAACATCGTCCCTTGTTGTATGAATCTTGAATCATTGATCGACTTCATCAAAAAATCCTCCCTGGATGAGGATGTGAAAGAGGTGCTAACCGATCGTTTACAGGCAGAAGGTCTCACCATGGATGTTGTCGATGTTCTCAAAGAAGCCTTCCAGGATAAGATCGAAGAATTGTTTGACGCAGCTGGCGTGAAAATTGACCCGAAAGATCCAGAAGCAGTAAAAGAATATCAGGCCTATCAAGATGCGTTAGCGCAAATTGAAAAAGATGGTGAAAGCGAAATGGCTGGTTTGCAGGCTGAGATGAGCCAGCAAGTCGCAAAAGTCCAAACCAGTGCTGACGATGCACGAGCGAATCAAATTCGTCACGATCTTCCGTAGCTTGTCACTAGCTAAAACGATCACGCGCCCGCCAAGGAGAAATCCCCGGCGGGCGCGCTTTCGTTCACGTGCTGTTCTGCGATTGTTCGGCAGTGCGTCGCTCCCGACGTTCCGCGAGCTTGATCCAGAGCTGTCCTTCGGCGTTGTAGACGAGGTGCAGCGTCGCTGCAGCCAGTGGCCCATGTTGGATGAGTCCGAGCGTGAAGATCGTGCTCGGTATGATCGGCATGAAGCCGCTCAGTCGTCCGTCACGACGGACGTGGAGTGCCGTGAAAGCCAGGCTCGATACGGCAGACCCCCAGACTCCTGGCCAGCCGAAGCGATTGATCCAGGGGTGCCAGTTGATCGAGAGGCTGAATCCGCAGGTCTGCCCGATCCCAGCCAGGAAGGCTGTTCCTGCTGCGAAGAGGATGAATCGCATACCCTCCTCGCTCAGTGAATTCAGCGCTACATCTTCGGGCTTGGGATGTTTGACGTCTGCTTCCTTGCGGCTCAGTACGTAGATTACGCCACCCACTGCGTTTGCGATGAGCGTGATGCCGATGAGTGCGAGAAACGGTGGATCAGGGCCTCCCTTGAGTTCGAGCAGGTAGATGCCCGAGCGATAGATGCCCTCGAACGCGAGCATGCAGACCACGATGCAGATCCAGGCGACCATGGGACCTTCTCTCTGAGCCGCCTCTGGGCTGCTCGGGTGTTGGGGTGAACGAAAAAGATGAAAGAGCCAGCTACTTAAGCATACACAAAAAAAGCTGTCAATGTAATGAAATATTTTCTTTTAGATCCTCTTATTTCGCCTCCTTCTTCTTATCCAGTGTCTCCAACCTCAATTTCTTGAAAAAGAAATACACCACCGCCGACACAATCACGAAATCAAGAAAGATCGCTAGAAAATTCCCCACCATGATCGGTCCAAGATGGAGCGCTTTTAGCCCCTGAGTCGATCCGAAAATCAACCCGATCATTGGTTGAATAATATCTTGTACAAGCGAAGCAACCACTTTACCAACCGATCCACCCAAAATAAAACCGATCGCCAAGCCGACGATCCCTTGTTCTCGCACAAAGGTGATGAATTCTGCGCTGCGTTCTTTGAGAGTCATATCGTCGAAGAGTATAACCAAGAACAGAAAAATAATCGAGAAAGACAAAACATCCCGGCCGAAGCCAGGATGTTTTGATCAAACGGTTGGTTTGAAGGTTAGCCCTTCACGATCTTTTCGAAGACGTTTGGATGTGTGATAGCGAGCTCGGACAAAACCTTGCGATCAAGCAAGACGTTGCGCTTGCGGAGGTCACCCATGACCTTGGAGTAGCTGAGACCCATGGCTTTCACAGCAGCACTGATGCGGATCTGCATGAGGCCGCGGTTGTCGCGCTTCTTCAAACGACGGTCACGATAGGCGTTCCAGCCAGCTTTGGTGGCGGCGACTTTGGCAAGAGTGATGCGATTCTTGCGACCCCACATCATGCCCTTGGTACGGGCCAAAATATTCTTGCGGCGTTTGATGCGGTGGGTACCGCGCTTAACACGTGGCATAAATCAGGAAAAAAGGGGAGACAGGAGGGATAGAATTAGGCGTTGGGCAACATGGTCTTCATGTTGGCGGCGTAGACAGGAGCGACTTGCAGGTCACGGCGCTTGCTAACGGTCGTGCGTGAGCTTTCGCGGCTGTTGAAGTGACCTTGGCCGTTCTTGCGCTTGATCACTTTGCCAGTCTTCGTAACGGTAATGCGTTTGGAAACGCTCTTGTGGGTCTTGAGCTTGGGCATAGAGGGGAAATGAGTGGGGCTTCAGGTTAGGACTTGCGGGCGATCGTGGTCGAGACATTGCCGCCGTTACGGGCGATGGGCTGTTCGACGACGATGGGATAGGTCTGGGTCAAGGCTTTGATGAAGTCTTGAATGCGGCTGCTGGCGATATCTCCGTGTTCCTTCTCGCGTCCGCGCAGGTTGATCTCGATCTTGAGTTTCTGACCATCTGAGAGAAACTCCTCCGCTTGTTTACGGCGAATGTCGATATCATGTTCTCCCATTTTGACGGACAGACGAATGCCTTTCACTTCGACTTTCTTGGCGTGGGCTTTCTGTTGGCGGATCTCCTTTTCCTTCTGATACTTGAACTGTCCGAAGTTCAGCAGGCGACAAACAGGAGGTTCCGCTTTCGGAGAGACCTCTACCAGGTCGAATCCACGCTCTTGGGCGACGGAAAGGGCGGTCGCAGTCGACATGGCGCCGAGCGACACGCCTTCGTCGTCAATGACGAAGACTTCCGGCGCGAGAATCGCTTCGTTCGATTTGAACGTCACGAGTTCTTCCTTTTTTTGGTACCCGCCTCGGCGGCGGTGATGGATGCGCATTGGAGAAAGTCTTAGGAAAGGAGAAGGGAATAATGGGCCACAGCGCGAGCGTCCGAGCTTACCGGTCTCAGGCGATCACGCGTAGCAGAGATGGGGTGGTGTACCACGTCGTTCGCGAACGACGTGGTGGAGATGGGGGGTATCGCACCCCCGTCCGAACTCGTTCTTGAGGACAATCGTCCACAAGCTTGGTCTGCCGATGTGCGTCAGGCGACGCGGTCAATCGAGAGAAAAGAGGCAAACGTCTGTCTCTCGATTCAAGTGCCAAGGGGGTCAAGATCGCGTGGCACGAGCGAGCTTCAAGTCCCTACAAGTGACGGCTGATCTCTTCGTGAGGGACGGACGAAGAGGAACCGGCTCACGAACCGTCGCGTTTAAGCGAGGGCTGGAGCGAAGGATGGGGTGTTCACCAAGGAGGCGAAGAACCCGCGAGCCTTCGTGACAATGCTGTTGGCAGTTGTCGGATGCACGGACGGATTTACGAGCGGTCACGTGCGCGCTCGGCCTGCTGTCTTCAAGTGACGAATCCGTCGAAGCTTGATCATCCCCACGGTATGGGTTTATTCATCTCCGCCACGTTGGACGCGGCGAAGCGAACGATCCAGATCACGCGCTTTCAAGGTTTCTCGCTTATCATGGGCTTTTTTCCCACGACAGAGACCAAACGAAAGCTTCACGCGATGGCCACGAGGATACAGAGAAAAAGGTACAAGTGTCAAGCCTTTTTGCTGGATTTTTCCTATCAATTGAGTGATTTCTTGGTTCTTCAGGAGGATCTTGCGAGTCCTGGTCGGATCGAAGCCTTCGACCATGCCGGCTTTGGAATAGACGGGGATATGGCAGCCGAGGAGCCAGACTTCGCCGGCGCGGATGACTAAATAGGCTCCTTGGAGCTTGGCGCCACCTTCCCGGACGCTTTTGGTTTCTTGGCCAGATAGCACAATTCCCGCCTCGAAGGTCTCGAGAGCGATATAGTCATAGCGGGCTTTTTTGTTTTCGGCGTAGACCATTGGCCTATGTTACACTACCGCCATGTCTAAACAATCTCTCCAGCTGATTTCGATCACAACCGGCACCATTTTGCGGACGATCGGCGTTTTGCTGGCTTTGGGGGTGGTTTGGGTGATCAAAGACATCATTTTGCTCCTGTTTATCGCTTTCCTCTTGGCGGGGGTTATGTACCCGTTCGTGCGTTGGATGGCGGCTCATCGAATGCCTAAGGGCGTGTCAGTTCTTCTATTCTACTTCCTCTTGTTAGGCTTTTTGACCTTGTCCTTCGTGCTCCTGATCCCAGCTGTGGCACGCGAAATCGGCATGTTAGCCGGGACTTATTCCCAGTCTTTCGCTTGGTTGGCAGGCTTAAGGGATGGATTACAGGGGGTATCCGACAAGTACCCGTTGGTTCATAACCTGCAAACCAGTCTGGGTGGATTGCAGCAGTATTTTGGGCAGAGTGTGCAAGGTGTCCTTGGTTATCTGACGACGCTCTTTGGTGGGTTGGCGGGCTTGGTCGTGGTTTTGGTTTTGTCGTTTTATCTGATCGTCGAAGAATCAGCCGTCAAAACCTTGTTCCGCAATTTGATTCCCAATAGTTACCAGGAATTAGTCTCAGACTTGATTTGGAAAGTCATCAACAGTTTGGGTGATTGGCTGCGTGGGCAGTTGATTCTCGGACTCATTATCGGTGCGTTGTATTTCATCGCATACGCCATCATCGGTGTGCCATATCCTATCTTGCTCGCCTTATTTGGCGGTCTGCTCGAATTCATCCCGTACGTTGGACCGTTCATTGCGGCGGTTCCAGCCCTTATCCTCGCCGCTTCTGTTTCGCCGCTTGTGCTTTTGCTGACCGTGATCGCAATTGTTGTTATTCAACAATTGGAGAATAATCTGATTGTTCCGAAGATCATGCAGCGTACCGTTGGTCTCAATCCGATCATCAGTATCTTGGCTGTTATGATCGGTGCCCAGACCTTCGGCGTCGTCGGTGCGCTGTTCGCGATTCCTGTGGCAACGGCTACGTCGGTGGTCATTTCTGAATTGTTGCGTCGTCGACAATTACTTACGCCAGATCTAGAAGAATCTAACGTCTAATAATCTTATGCCTTCTTTTTTCCGTGGCCGTTTCGGTTTCTTCATGGTGGGGATCGTGCTTGTGGTCTGCGCCATCCTGTTGGTACGACAGCGCTTTTTTCCAAGCACGCCTTCGAGTGATGACGTTGTGCAGGTGGGAAATTCTCAAGTGAATACACTGACGCCTGTTGATCCAACGGTCTTGCACGGGGAATGGAAGCAAGCGGTCCAGGCGGTGCTCGCAGATTACGATCAAACAGGGGATGCTCGTTCGGCGAAAGAACGTTTACTCACGCTGCGGGTTCCGGCGTCCGGTCGTGACACTCACTTGGCGTTGTTTTTAGCCTTGAATGATCTCGCAGAAAGTCGACCGAATGGAAAGGCGAGGTTGGCTGCTGCTCGCACGGCGTTTGTAAATGGAACGACGGCTCCTGTTGACAGGGTTTTGTCATCTTCGTCGTACTACTCCACGACGTCTGTGCCTGGCACGAGCTCAACTAACCGATAAACGGCTATGTATTTCCTGCTCCTTCGATTGCTACCGTGGCTCTCCGGGATCGGGATGACGATTGCGCTATGGTTTCAGTGGCGTGATCCGCTACTGTATCCTATTCCTCTATTGATGGGCTTAGCGCTCTTTCTTGCATCGGCTGTGCTTTTGTTGTGGCGTCGTGTTTCTTTGCCGGGGTTTTTTGAACGCGTTGTGCCGCCGTTTATGTTGGTCTCGGCCATGGGGTTCGCACTCCTCATGGTCGATCATCCGGGGCAGCAACTATTTTTGTCAGCTGTAGCTGTAATCATGGTCACCATCTCGCTTGAGATGATGTTTTATTTCTTGTTCGATCCTAAACGCTATCCGGTCAATGCTTTGTCCCATCTGGCATTGGCCAGCGTGCCGATCACGGCTTATGGCTTGGCGGTTGGGTTTGCCGGTTTAACAGTTTTCATCCAGTTAGCGGGCTGGATTCCTTGTCTGGTCTTTGGTCTATACGGTCTAGGTGCCTATTGGATGACCGAACATCCGGTCGCTGATGCGGCGAGCCGTCGTCGCTGGCGTATCTTGGGAGCGGTGATCGGTCTTCAGGTCGCGCTTTTCAGCATCCTCTTACCGCTTGAAGTCTGGACGCAGGGTCTTTTGGCGGCACTCCTTTTTTCAGCGCCGCTACGCATTCGACGGTACGCCTTTCCGCCCGCTCCTTCATCGCGTGTCGCCTGGGGAGAGGCGGTGGCGACGGTTTTGTTCTTTCTGACCCTTCTACTGACAGCGCGCTGGGCCTAGGCTACACTCTTAATCAATCTTTATGCCCTCCTCTTCGGCCTCCAGCTTTGTGCGTCAGATGGGTTTTTGGTTGGCTATGATCGTGATTGGGAGCGTTGCAGGTGGCGTCGCTGGGTATATTGCGGCTAACAGCGTGGCGGGTGGCTTGGACTCTCGCTTATCGCAACTTTGGACCCGGGTCACGACGTCTAGCGTCACAACCACGACTCCTCCCGCGCCTCAGATTTTTCCTTTGGAGACAGCTCGCCGCCCGGTTTATCCAGCCGTTTTTGCTAATCGCTCGGTCTCTCCGCTTTTACCGGTCGTTCGTTCTGCCGGACTGAAACTCACTGAGCCGATTGTGCTTCCAGCGGATCGGATTCAAGGTCATGCTATTGCGCTGACGTCTGATGGTTGGCTTATGATGCCGGCCTCACTCTTAACCGGTCCTTTGAGTGATCTTTCGCTGGTTTGGCGCTCTCGTCTGTATCCTGTGACACGCGCTGTACGTGATCGGGTGAGTGGCGTGATCTTTCTCAAAATTGATGGAAGCAATCTTCCGATTACCACCTTCACATCCCCAATTGATGTTGTGCCAGGTCTTGGCGTCTGGGTTGAAACTTCGCCTCGACGTTTTCGTCCCGAAACGATTATCAGCGTCGACGCACGTGCATCCCTAGAGCCTGTCTCGAGCGAGCGCATGAATCGTCGTTTCCTTATCTCCTTGAACGATGCTGAAGCGCGCCCAGGTATGACTGTCTGGGGCGCGGATGGGGGATTGATCGGTATCGTCACGAAGGCGAATCGAGCAGAGGCAGAGATTTTGCCAACAACAGGTCTTTCATCTGCATTGTCGCAAGTATTAGCGGCTCGGCCTATCCAACGTTCTTATTTGGGTCTGAGTGTGCAAGATCTATCTTCGTTAGTCTACGAAGGGTTACGTCCTGATTGGCCAGAGCAGGGGATGTTGGTGCGCCAGGTCTTTTCCACGAGCACAGGCAAGTTCCTACAAGTGGGTGATGTGATCGAGCGCTTGGATCGGGATGCTTTTGATGGCACGATCAGCTTCGGTGAACGCTTGCTCGACTATCGTCCTGGTACCACAGTAACGATTCGTGGTTCACGCCAGGGCAAGGCCTTTCAGATTGATGTTCCACTCCAAGCGACCACGACAAGTGATCTGTTGAAATAAGAGACGTGCTATACTCCTAACATGTCGTCCGTTCTTTCCTTCCAGTCGCTAAGGCGTGTTTGGCGAACACTGCTCATTACTAGCGTTCTAGGGGCTGTCTTTGCTCTGGCTTTGTCTTTCTTGCAACCATTGCAATACGCTTCAACTGTGCGTTTGCTAATTACACAAACAACTTCCGGCACAACGGATCCGTATACGGCGCTCAAATTTACAGAACGCATCGCCGGCAGTTTGTCCGAGCTTCTGTACTCATCGACCTTTGCTAATAATATATTACAGAGCGCCAGCGGTTTGGATACGACCTATTTCCCGCGCGAAGAATACGACAAGCGTAAACTCTGGCAGAAGACGGTTGAAACAGCTGTCTCGCCTGGTACGGGTATTTTGACGGTCAGTGCCTATCATCCTCGTCGCGATCAAGCCAAAGTTTTGGTAGAAGCGGCTTCGCGTGAATTGACCGTGCAAGCTCCCAACTATTTTGGAGCGAATGTCCGTGTTCAGGTGATCGATGCTCCGCTCGACTCACGTTGGTATGCTCGACCGGACTTCCCAGGCAATATTGCTCTTGGTTTCGGTATTGGCTTGTTTTTGGGTCTAGCCTGGCTTTTGACCGGTTCTAGGCGTTTGTCTAGCGTCGCTTAACAGAATTTTTTCCAAAAAAAGGTCGATTTTTCCCTTCATTAAGGGCAAAATAGTGAAATATCGTCTAAAATTGCTTAGGTCAGATGTACACGCTTCATTGACAGGTTGTTTGTATTATGATATAGTATGCTGTTCAATGAGATGGGTTCAGATGGTTCCAGACAACTTGTTCTTTCTCCGACGTTGCGGCCGTTTCACTGTCGATAGCTTGATAGACAGCTTCCTCCTCTGTTTATCCTGCAGTCCGGTGAAACGACCCGAACGCCGGCAGATACGCTGGTGTCCGAGCACCTTCGACAATTCACCTCCTTACGCGGTAGCAATACCGCTAACAGAGTCATGAAGGAAACGAAGGAGCTCGGATTCGTATCTGCTGTCACAAGCGGATAGGGAAGGCCCTGGGCAGCAAACGCTGACCGAGGCTACGAGACTCCACCACACGACGGGTCGCACACCACGCTGACCCAGGGGACTACAGACGCCATGAAGAAGATCGCCGCCTCGTTTTCGTTCGCCGCCCTCCTCTTCGTCGGCTCCGCCGACGCGCAGACGTGCCGCGAGTCCGCGGACGACTGCAACGCCGAGGCGCGACGCCTCGGCCAGCCGGCCAACTTCACGCGCCGGCCCACGAGCCTCGGGGCGACCCTGTCGCCCTGCGACCCGGCCGACGTCTCGCACCAGCGGGACCTCGCGAGCTGCGCGGCGACGCTGCAGCGCGAGTCGGACGACTGCGCCAGCGACTCGCGGCGCTGCGACGACGGCTCCCGCCGGCGTCGCCACCACGGTCGGCAGCACGACGATGTCCACCTCCAGCCGGGCGACCGGGTGGTGGTGGACGCGCCGCCGCCGATCCTGCCCGCCGCGCTGCCCGTGCAGCGGGTCGTGACGAGCAATCGTGACGGCACCGCCCGCCGCAGCGCGGCCGAGGCCAACGCGGGCGTCGTCACTGTCGCGGACGCTCTCCGCACCCTCGCCCGAGGGACGCAGGAGGCGGTCACCGGCCTCGCTCAGGCGCAGGTCGAGGAGACCACCCAGCGCCGCGCGGGCGACGCGTTCGGACTCCGTCTGACGCAGGACGTCGACGCCATGTCGCGCCAGCGCGATCAGCAGCTCGGCCAGCAGCAGACGCAGACGAACGTCGTCGCGCAGGGCGCACAGACCACGGCCAACGAGGCCCTCCGCGCCGACCGCTTCGAGCTGGGGACCTTCGGGTCCTTCCACCTCAACAGCGCCACCGGCACGACCCTCGGCGGCCTCTCGCTCTGCGCGGGCTGGATCCATAGCCTGGGCGCCTCGGTGGCGACCCGTGTACAGGGGTGCTACAGCCCCAACCTCAATGGGCAGACCAACGCCCCGGGCGTCGGCTTCCTGCAGATGGGCGGCGTCGCCGTCCATGCCCTCCTCTTCCCCCGCAACCGCTTCCAGCTCGCGCTGGGCGCGCGCGGTGCGATGGCGGGGAGCGACCTCGTCGGGTTGACCTGGTGGTCGTTCGGTGTCGACGTCGGCGTGGCCTTCTCGCTGACCAACCCCACCGCCCCCGGCCCTGACGTCAGGCTCGAGCTCCTGTTCGACCCGGGGCTCGTGGTGAGCCACGGGCTCGACACCGCCAACAACAACGCCCCGCTCCACGGGCTGGGCGGCAACGTCGGCGCCCGGTTCGGCGTCACGGCCCACTTCTGACCGACGAGGTCATCAACCACTCACCAAGGAGGTGAATCACTAGGACATTAGAACTTTCTCAGACGGAGGAACTTGGGGTGCGGCGTAAGTCACACCCCGGTTCGAACGAGTCCATCATGCTTGCATGGTGAACTGCTTCGAACCTTCCGCCTTTTCCCAACACCACCACGGAGTCACACGTCATGAAGCTCGCAAACATCGTCCTCGCGCTCTCGCTCGCCTCCACTGGCTGCCTCGCCGGTTACATGGATCCCACCCCCGCGCCCCGCGCGGAGTCCGACGCCGGCACCCGCCCGCCGATGACCACCCCGCCCCCGCAGCTCAACTGCGGCACGGGCGTCACCAACTGCGGCGGCACCTGCCGCGACCTCACCAACGACCGCGACAACTGCGGCGCCTGCGGCCGCGTGTGCGCGACGGGGCAGATCTGCCTCAGCAGCTTCTGCCGCACCGTCGAGATGCCCGTGAACTGCGGCACCGGCCTGTTGCTCTGCAACGGCTCGTGCCGGAACGTCCAGCTCGACGACGCCAACTGCGGCGCCTGCGGCACGGTCTGCGCCATGGGCCAGACGTGCACGGCGGGACGCTGCGTGGCAACGTCGCAGCCGACTCCGCCCGCCGCCCCGACCTGCAACGGCAGCTGCCCGATGCGCTCCAACAGCAACGCGACGTGCGTGTCCAACACGTGCGTCTATGCCTGCTACGAGAGCTATGGCGACTGCGACCGCAACGTGGCCACCGGATGCGAGACCGCCCTCACGACCAACGCCAACTGCGGCGCGTGCGGTCGGGTCTGCGGCGGCGGCACCAACTGCCAGCAGGGCATGTGCGTGACCGCGCCGCCCCCGCCGGCCCGCTACCTGCGTGGCCAGTTCCCGGGCGCCTACGTCTGCACCTGGGACCTCAACGCTGACCCGGTGTCGGCCATCTTCTGCTCGTCCTCCATCGGCGGGCAGCTGCGGGTCAACACGGCTGGGTCCTACTGGCCCGGCAACCACATCCGCACGGGCATCGCGCTCGACGACCCCCGCACCACCCCCGGCGACCGCATCCGCTGGATCCGGAACGACGCGGGCCTGGTCGGGCAGTCAGCGCGCTCGGTCGGCTACACGGTCCTCCAGTTCGAGACCGAGAGCGGTTCGGTCACCGAGAACCTGCTCGACAGCGCGCAGTCCTGCATCGACCCCTGCCACCCCTCCTACCCCAGCTGGCGCGAGGCCAAGGTGACGATCCGGACCCGTTACACGGCGTCCGTCTGCCCGGTCACCTGCGACGCCCGCTGACCCTTCACTCGCTCCTTACCGCTTACGCTTATCTCTTGGTTCTCAAGAGAAGCACCAACCCCCTGTCTGACGAAACGCAACGATCGATCTCATCGATCCGCGCGAACGTCAGACGGGGGCGCTTCTTTTTTACAAGATTTTTCTTCATTGACAGTCACTTTGATACATGGAACGGAGTAGTTGTAGGTCGGGTTCATTCCTGTTATTTTTCTTGTATGAGAGCACGCTCTTCTCAAACCTCAGAGCCAACGTTGAAAACGGTGACAAACCTTATTCTTAAGGTGCACAAGGAGTTAAAAAATGAGTTAAAAGATGTTCGTGAAACAGTTGAGTTTCTAAAAGAGAATGCTGTGACACGTGATGAAGTACATGTAGAGTTGGACGCTCTGAAAACGGAGTTGTCGGATAAAATTCAGGAGACGCGCAACGAAATGATCAACCATGTCGATCACTTTGTTCAGTTGCACAAGAAACAAGAGGTCGAGTTAGTTGCGTTAGCTCATCGTATGAATCGTCACGAAGAGACACATCACTAATTTCCCCCTTGACAGTTGGCCTGAGGAATGGAACGGAGTAGATATATGAAATCTCTCCCTCAGCTCTATCGCTTACGAACAACAACACGTTCCTTGCACCTTCCTGGATCAGCTTTTATCCCACCTCGTTGGTATCGCTTGGGCTTTTTAGTACGCCAAGCTGCCAAAAAGAGGGGATTGGATGATCAATCATCGCCTTTGTCTTCACCATTCGATCAAAGTCCAGCGACCTGCTAGGCTTTGGACATGCCGTCGCTATTCGATGATGTCATCGGTCATGAAGATCTGTGTCAGGTCTTGGCGCGTGTTGTCGCACGGCCGGGTCAGGCCTACCTATTTCACGGACCAGCCGGAATCGGAAAGCGAACCGTCGCCGAACGCTTCGCTGCTAGTTTGCTCTTTACGACAGAAGAACGAGCGAAACTAGATCGTTCACGCTTGGATCAACAGCTTCAAGCGCATCCCGATTTTATCCGTCCTGTGCGGGAAGAGGGGGCAAAGGAATTTTCCGTCCGTCAGGCCCGCGAGTTACTGCAGCGCGTTTCTTTGTCCTCAGCCCGAGGAGGGAAAACAGTCGTCTTATTTGATGAAGCCGATGCTTTGAATGAAGAAGCGGGGAATGCGCTCCTCAAAACGCTCGAAGAGCCTGCCCCGTCACTCGTGTTTATTTTATTGGTTGAGAGATTAGATCGTTTGCCAGCTACCCTTCGTTCACGCTTAGCGCCTTTAGCCTTTCATCCTGTCCCTGCTCGTTTGATTGCTGACTGGTTAAAAACCAAACAAGGAGTTGGGGATCCAAGCTTATTCGTCGAAGCGGCGCGAGGCTGTCCGGGTAGTGCTTTGGTGTACGTGAACGATCGTTCTACCTGGCAACAGGCTAAAGAACAAACGAATTTCTTCGCGGAAGGGTTGTTGCATGGTGACCTAGGTAAGCGTTTGGCGGTCATCGAGCGCTTGGTGAGCGATGTCGAACGGAGGGAGGATCCGACCCAAGCTTGGCGTGACCTATTGGAGCGTTGCGCTCGAGCAATTCAGCCTGAATGGACCTCTCATCCGCTTGAAACGGTCCGGATGGCTCGTGGACTTATCCACGCTTCGCGTATGGTGGGGGGATCCCTTTCTCCGCGTTTTGCGCTAGAATGGAATGGAACTTTGCCATTTGTTCCCAACCATTCGATTCCTCGCTTCTTTGATTCGTCATCCCTCTTCTCTCTATGAATCGCCGGTCACTGCTCCTTGTTCCACTGCTTGCTCTGTCACTCATGGGTGCGGGTTGTTTCGGTCTTGGCGGGTCAAGTACGCCAGCCGTCGCTGATGGTGGGGTGTTTCGTACCCGCGATGAAGCGGTTAAATGGGAGCAGTTAAAAGTCTTGAACCTGGAGACTCAGTTGGGAAGTACGGTCGAACTTGGAACCGTGACCGCCGCTTTTGATGCTCAGGATCCAAATACAATGTATGTCGGTACCGTTGAGAACGGATTGATGTATTCATACAATGCTGGTCAATCTTGGCATTTGGCGAATGGACTTTCCAAGGGAAAAATTAACGGCATCGTGGCTGATACCAAAGACAAATGTACGGTCTACGCCGTTCGTGCCAACCAAGTCCACAAAACATCTTCTTGTGGTCGCGAATGGGCGGAAGTCTGGTCACATCCTCGTGCCGAAACCGTGATCACGGCTATGGTGGGAGATTGGTACAATCCAAAGACCTTGTATATCGGTACGTCCGAAGGCGATATTCTCCGTTCCGATGATGGTGCCATGACCTGGCGTCCCATGCACCGCGTCGACGACAATCGCATCAATGATTTGAAGATCGATCCACAAGATTCGCGCGTGGTTTACGCCGCAACTAACGGTGTCGGTATGCTGAAGAGCGTTGACGGTGGCGCAACCTGGCTCGAAATCCGCAAACAGCTCCAAGAGTTCCAATACGCCCGTACGCCTAAATTCATGGTCATGGATGCAAATGTTCGTGACCGCATCTATCAGATTTCCCGCTACGGCTTGCTCGTGAGCGACGATGGTGGTGCCGCCTGGCGTGGCGTGACCTTGCCAACGGCTCCTCAGACGACTGAGATCGTTGCCTTTGCTGTTGATCCAAAAGATTCAAAAACCCTGGTCTATGCCACGGCGAGTGCGCTCGTCATGAGCAAAGATGGGGGAGTTAGCTGGGCTTCAAAGAAACTGCCAACCAAGCGAGGAGTGGCTTGGATGAGTTTTAGCCGAGAAGAGAAGCCGGCATTGTTGTTGGGGGCTGCGCCGTTGAAGAAATAGTAGATAGAACAAATCTCGCTCTTTATGCCTAAGCGTCCCTCGAGCCGACCGGAGGCCAGTCCTCTTGTAGAATCTGAAGTCAGATCTTCTCCTGAATCGGTTATCGAGCATGAGCCTGTCCCCGCTCCGTCCCAGCCTGAAATTTGTGCTGCGGCTTGTGCGCTTGGTCTTGATCCGTTTGATGTTGAGTCTCAGGAGCGTGCACGTGAGAAGCTGTCTACATATGAATATGCTCAAGTACGACAAGAGGTTATTGATCAAATGCGGCGCGATTTTTTTGTAGATTCAGATGGCTTTTTTATTCGTCGACCGCTCCCGGAAGCATTGAATCAGCTACGCCCTGAAAACAAACAGGTGCGTACGATTTTAGAGGACGCTTTCCTTACGATTCAATCTCCTGGGCTATTTGCGATCGCTGATCTTTGGACAAAAGACACGCCAAAGCTAGATCGGGGAAAGGAAAGGGAGCTTCCTGTCGAAGTTTCTGACGCGATCCAACAACAATTAGATGCCATTAAATCTAGCGTTCGTGGGCCTTTTACTGTCAGTGGCGTTCACGATCGCAAGAATGCAGATTTTCTTTTGGGCACATCTCTTATCTCAATGGATAACTATCGAGTCATATCATCCGAGCAAGGGTTCAAGCGTCCGGTAGATGATTCTTTCTATTCCCTAGACGTGCAAAATCCTCTTTGGCGCGGAAAGGATGGAACAGGTTCTTTTGCAGCTACTTGGACTTGGCTTGGACCGATAGTGAACAAAGCGGCTGCTTATCTGGGCGTAGAATTTTCGGAAGGGGATAATCATCCTGACTACCGCACCCCCTACTACGCTTCCGTTGTGAAAGATGGTGTTATTATTCCTAAAAAATCAGCCGAGACTCCGGGGGTCGCGTACTTAATTGAAGCATGTCGCGAGGCTCAAGATGAAGGGTTGGAATTGCGTAAACAACGTAGTGCAGAGACGAGAAAATTCTCTAAAATGCAGCTAGAGCGACAACGGGATGTGGAGGCGCTTGAGGCGGATGTAAAAGAGACGTACAGGCTAATCGGTCTTTTTTCAGACCACGTGGAAGCATTCTATAGTCGTGAAAGACAAGATTTTCGAGACTCTGAGTCAGGTGTGGCTCATGCGCAACTGCAGAAGGAGCGTAATGAGTTGGGGGCAAAGGTAAAGGTATTAATGGATCAACGTAGTTCTTTGAAAGGTGGAGATGGTCTTCTCGCTCGGGCACGTGAGTTCTACCACCGTTCAGCAATTGATCGAATAGACGTAGAGCTTGCGCAGTTGGCTGAACGTTTGAATAGCATCATGAGTTTGGAGGCGGTCAGCGAGAGGAAGATTATGGAAGCTGTATGGAGTGAACGTTTGTCAACGGTCTACCGAGCTAGGGCCTCGGATCTGCTTATCAGAGTAGGGATGATACAGGATCAGCTACCAGCCATTCGGCAACCTTATCTTGTGGGGCGAGACCCAGCTCCTTTCCAGAAGGTGCGTATGCAGCTTACTCAACTTCTGGATGAATTGACCCAACTTCAGGAGCCTCTTGTGGATGAAGGTACTCGCGGAAAGCTTGAGACACGGGGCGACTGGTCCCCTCTGACCGACCAGGAGCGGGTAGAGTTGCAGGCAGGCGCAGATCTGCATCAGGATGAGGAAAAAAGGAAGAAACGACGTTCGACCCCGCCTAAAGGAGCAAAGCGTCCACCTATTTCACAGACAAAATCTCACTTAAACTAATCTTTTGACCGTTCCCTGCTTCCTTGGCATCATGCCCTGGACACACTTATTGTCTATGGCTAACCACATTGATGACCATCGCAGTGAATTTCAAGGCGCGCTTGATCACTATCACAAAGAACTTCAGGGCTTGCGCACCGGCCGTGCTCATTCGGCTTTGATCGAAGATATTCGTGTCGAAGCCTATGGCCAGACAATGGATTTGAAATCCGTCTGTTCGATTACGATCCCTGATGCCAAGACGCTTCAGATTGAACCTTGGGACAAAACGGTCGTGAAAGAAGTCGAAAAAGCCTTGATTGATGCCTCTCTTGGCATGCAGCCGAACGTGGCTGGAACCGTTATTCGTCTTGTCATGCCTCCTATGACCGAAGAAACGCGCAAAAATATGGTCAAAGTGCTGCACCAGAAAGAAGAGCAGGCGAAGGTCGGAATCCGTAACGTTCGTGAAAAAGTGAAATCCTTGATCACTGCCGACGAAAAGAACAAGGAGATTTCCGAAGATCAAAAGCGTCGCGACCTAGAGCGTCTTGAGAAGGTTGTCGCAGAATGGAACGGCAAGATCGATACGCTGAGCGGCGAAAAGGAGAAGGACATCATGACGATCTAGTTGATTCAGCATCCAATTTTATGTCCTCCACGCCTCTCACGATGGAAGCTTTAGTGGCGCTGTGCAAGCGTCGCGGATTCGTTTACCCCTCATCCGAAATCTATGGTGGTTTTTCCGCTGTCTACGATTTTGGCCCATACGGTGTGGAGCTCAAGAACAACATTGCCGAAGCCTGGCGTCGTTCGATGATCCAGCAGCGCTCCGATGTGGTTGGGCTCGATAGCGCGATCTTCATGCATCCGATGACTTGGAAAGCATCGGGACATGTCGACAGTTTTAATGACCCGCAAATCGATTGTCGTGATTGCAAGAATCGCATGCGGGCTGACCATTTGCTGGAAAAATTTGATATCGATGCCGACAAAATGCCGGTCGAAGAGATCAACGCACAGCTCGACGCATTGCGTGCCAAAGGAACAAAGGTGGCCTGTGACAAGTGTGGCAAAACCAATCTCACACCCGCGCGTCAGTTTTCCATGATGGTAAAGTCGAACCTGGGTTCGCCGACCGATGAGCTAAGTGAAGAGAATACGGTCTATCTTCGTGCAGAAACCTGTCAGGGGATCTACCTCAATTATAAAAATGTCATCGATACGGTGCATCCAAAGCTACCGTTTGGAATCGCCCAGGTTGGAAAAGCTTTTCGCAACGAAATCGTCGCGCGTCAGTTCATCTTCCGCACGCGCGAGCTCGAGCAAATGGAGCTCCAATATTTCATTCGTCCTGAAATGAACGATGAAGTCTTTGAACAATGGCGCGAAACACGTTGGAAGTGGTTGCTTGAGTATGGGATCAAGGAAGAAAATTTGAAGTGGTACAAGCATGTAAAACTCGCCCATTACGCCAAAAATGCCTACGATATTCAATACAATTTTACGGCGTTTGGCGGATTCAAAGAGCTCGAAGGGATTCATGCGCGTGGTGATTGGGACCTTTCGCAGCACGCCAAGTTCTCCGGTGAACGTCTCGACTACTTCGACGAAGTCACCGCTACCAAGTTTGTCCCACATATCGTAGAAACTTCGATCGGTCTCGGTCGTGCCTTCATCGCCTTTTTACATGATGCCTATACAGAAGAGACGCTTGAAAATGGTGAAACACGCATCGTCTTGAAATTTGATCCACGTCTCGCACCTGTGAAGGCCGCCGTCTTGCCGCTCCAAAAGAAAGACGGCTTAGCCGATCTTGCTACTCAATTTACGACGGAATTACGCAAAACAGGTCTTATGATCGAATACGATGATTCTGGCTCGATCGGCAAACGCTATCGCCGCCAAGATGAAGTCGGAACTCCGTGGTGTGTCACGGTCGACTATCAAACCAAGGAAGACCAGACGGTTACCATTCGTCATCGTGATTCGATGAAACAAGAACGTGTGCCGATGAAAGACATTGCGGCTTGGCTTGAGAAAGAGACGCGGTGGGTGCGTTCCTAAGTCATCGGTTGTCGGTCTAGATCTTTATGCGTCATTCC
The DNA here is from genome assembly GCA_018061755.1 of Patescibacteria group bacterium. Lineage (GTDB taxonomy): Bacteria > Patescibacteriota > Patescibacteriia > 2-12-FULL-60-25 > 2-12-FULL-60-25 > JAGOTP01. Next base: position 150,604 of record JAGOTP010000001.1, read on the forward strand.
CTCCAGCACAAGAGCCTTACCAACGGTATTCCTCTCTTTTTGATTCCGCGTAATGATGTCCCGTCGGCTACAATCATGGTCTCAGTCAAAGTCGGTTCACGTTACGAATCACCCGAGCTGTCTGGTGCCTCTCACTTCATTGAACACCTGATGTTCAAAGGAACGAAACGTCGTGCCACGAGTGTTGATATCAGTCGGGAATTAGACCGTTTTGGTGCTGAGTACAACGCGTACACATCAAAAGACACGACGACGTATTACGTGAAAATCGACGCAGCTGAACTGCCGCGCGCGATTGATTTGTTGAACGACATGTTGGCTCATTCGGTCTTTGATGCCGAAGAATTAAATCGTGAGCGTAATGTCATCATCGAGGAGATCAACATGTATGACGACAATCCAGCTTCCAAAATGGAGGATATGCTGGAAGGGGCTATCTTTGCAGGGAATGCGCTTGGTCGACCGATTACGGGTCCACGCGAAGTCATTCGCACGATTCCACGGGATGATTTGATGGGCTATCACGCTGCCCACTACGTTCCATCTCGTACCGCCATCGCGATCGCTGGCTCAATTTCAAAAGAAGCAGAACAGAAGCTGCAAGCAACCTTCGGCAAATGGCGTGAACCGAAACGGAACCAAGCGCGCTTGATTGAGCAGTTTATTCCGAAAGCGGGGGAGTGGCTTGCCTTTCATTCCAAGAAGACGGAACAGGCGCAGGTAGGTCTCGCCTTCCACGGCTACGGTGCAACGGCTTCTGAATTGCCCGCTGTGAAGTTGCTTGCTCATATTCTCGGCGGCTCCATGTCGTCTCGCTTATTTGTCGAAGTCCGTGAAAAACGTGGGTTGTGTTATTCCGTAAGCGCTGGCCATGTCTCGTTCGAGGATACGGGCGCCTTTTTGATCACGTCCGGTCTTGATACCAAGCGAGTCGAAGAAGCGATGAAAGTGATCTGGCAAGAATTGCAAAAGATGGTGGTCGATGGTGTCTCCGCAACAGAGCTCAAACATGCCAAAGAGCATATTCGCGGCAAAATGATGCTCTACTTTGAAGACACCTCTAATCAAGCTAGTTGGTATCTGCGCCAATGGCAGATTCATGGCGCACCTCGCGCCCCAGAAATCTCTTTGAAGGAGTTAGAGGCCGTGACTTTGAAGCAAATTAAAGAGGTGGCCAAGGCCTTATTTCAGCCAAACAAGCTCTATGCTTCCGTGGTTGGTCCGTTTGCCAAAAAGACGGAAATAGAGGCTTTTTTCCCGTTTCGAAAAGCTTGAAGACCGTTCCCATTGCCCTTTTTGCCGGAATACGGTAAGCATGGGTGGTCTATGCGAAAGTGGATCATCGCGAACTGGAAAATGCACTATGGCCCGATGAAGGCAGGTGCCTGGATACGCGCCTTTCGACGCGAACGGTTGCCAAAAGAATTAGATATTGGCGTGGCTGTGCCAGCCGTGTCTTTGCCTGCCGCTCGAGCTTCGCTTGGTCGTGCGGGTGTTCCAACCTTGGGCGCTCAGAACTCGTTCTGGAGCGACGATGGTTCGTTCACTGGCGAAACATCGCCTCAAATGTTGAAGGAGTTTTCTTTATCCTTTTGTTTGGTCGGTCACAGCGAGCGCCGCATTCACTTAGGGGAAACGGATGAGATGGTTGCGAAGAAAGCAGAAGCGTTGCGCAAGAAGGGGATTCAGCCGGTCATTTGTATTGGCGAAACAGAAGCCCAGAAGAAGAAAGGTGAAACGATGAAGGTCGTCCGCAAGCAGCTCACGGATGCACTGAAAGAGTGGGATATGAAAGATGCTTCTACTTTGCCCGCTTTCGCTTACGAGCCTATCTGGGCCATCGGAACGAACAAAGCTTGCTCCGCTCAAGAAGCCCGTGTTGTGCATGAGGGTTTGCGTCAGACGTTGACAAAACTCTTTGGAGAACGAGGAAAAGACGTCCATTTGTTGTATGGAGGTTCCGTAGATATGCGGAACGTGGCAGAATATCTATCAACCACCGAAATCGACGGCGTGTTGGTCGGATCCGCTTCGCTTGATCCACGCGCCTTTGGCCTGCTGTGTCGTTCGGGGGTTCCAGCTTAGTCCATGCTTTTGTCCCTTTTGCCGTTTGTCGGCGCGCTTGTTTGTCTTGGCGTTGCCTTATCGATCGTGCGTCGGCACTGGTCGGAAATTCGCTTGCTCGATCCTGATTCGGTGAAAGAAGAGCGCCAGCGTCGCAAGCGCTTGGAGATGATCCATCGTCGTTTTGATCGTGTCCGTGCTGAGCAATTGTTGCCATTCCGTCGCTTGGGCCGTGCCCTGCGTTTGGGAGCGACTGCCTTTCAGAAGCGACTGCAAGAACGTGTTCAAACCTTTGAAACAACTTATCGTTCGGTCAAAAACCCTTTTTCCGCCATCGCTCCAACGACCCGTGATCGTATCAAGACCCTTTTGTCTGAAGGTCGCTCGTTAGCGCGTGATCTCAAGTTCCCTGATGCCGAACGTCGTTTCCTTGAGATTTTGTCCCTCGATTCCCGTCATGTCGACGCCTACAAGGGCTTAGGCATGATCTATTTGAAACAAAAGCTCTATCCCCAAGCTCGCGAAACTTTTGAGTTCTTGCTAAAGCTCAAAAAAGCCGACGACGCTGTCTATGCGGGTTTAGCTGAGATCTCTGAAATGGAAGGGGATATCGTCAAAGCGCAAAGCCATCGTGAGAAGTCGGTTGAATTGGGTATTCGTCAGCCGCATCGTCACGCGGAGTATGCGGAGTTCCTGCTCCGTCAGAATCGACCGGCGGATGCCCTGCGTTCGGCTGAGGAAGCGATCTCAAAGGAGCCAGGTAGCGCTCGCTATATGGAGCTCGCCTTAGAGACCGCTCTGGCTGCCCATGACCTCAAAAAAGCCCGCTATTGGTATGATCGCTATCGCTTAACCGCCGAAGATCAACAGCGTTTCCAGACTTTGCGCGAAAAAGTTGAAAAGCTCGAACAACAAGAAAAAAAGCGCTAATCGAGCCCACCTTGACTCTCCCGGTCAAAAAAGGAACAATACACCCGCTTTTACACCCCGTGTAAGACGATTTGCCGTTGTAGCTCAGTTGGTAGAGCACATCCATGGTAAGGATGAGGTCACCAGTTCAATCCTGGTCAACGGCTCCATGGGAATAATTTCCTAACCGAATATTGTCCCCTTTGTTTGTCAGACTTGCGCAGCAAAGCGCAGTGAAGAACTGGTTGCTCTTCTGCGAAGCAACCGGAGACCGCGAACGGAATGGAGTGAAGTCTAGAAAGACTGAACGAAATGCAGTTCGCAAGGTCGAGGAGGGTAGGTACTGAAGTGGTCAAACAGGGCAGACTGTAAATCTGCTGGCTTACGCCTTCGAAGGTTCGAATCCTTCCCTGCCCACCATAAAAACACCACATGAACATGTGGTGTTTTTGTTTGTCTATAATCTTTTACAACCACTCTATCAATAGCGGATGTCATACCTAGCATCCTTAGATGTTGTAAGGCGTGTTACACTTGAATAAGTCCCACCACAACCTTATGCCAACCGCCGCTACACCTCGAAAAACGCAGGCAGAATCTCCCTCCCGAACCCAATTCCTTTGGGTGGTTCCTTTGTGTCTGTGTGTCCTCTTGATCAGTGTTGCCAGCTCCTACCTGGTCATGCGTTCCTTTTTGCGAACCAATGGGATGTCGAATACGAATGTCGTAGCCAAGCCGGGCGAGCAAAAGAATCTGTTTGATCGGGTGAGTGATTCGGAGAAGCGGCTGAACGAACTTACGAGTCAGCTCCAAGCACTTAGAGATAATCAGCCTAACACGGTTTCTAATCGGCCTGATTATGTCTCTGAAGGTGCGATTCATCAGCTTGTGCAAGAGCATCTATTGGAGACTCATGTGAAGCGTGTCGGGAGTATGTTTCGCGTGACGCCTTTCTCTGGTTTTGCGAACGTCGATTTTATTCCGGTCCGTACCTCGATTTGGAGCGCCTATCCCACACGTCAATTTTCTTGGGATAAGGAGCTTCCTTGGGAGTTGCGCATCTCAGAAACATCTCCGGATGGGATCAGTCTGACATTCCGTACCAAAGGAGCTGATGCAGCACAGGAGCCGACGCATGTTCCTCTGGTAGAATGTGATGAAACCAAGTATTCCTACCGTGTGCGCCAAGCCGCCACTTTTTTTAAGGACATGTACCCAGGCGATGATTGGTCGAAGCCTTGTGAACGCATTCAGATCTCCGCTCCTTTGAAGGGAAGAATGCCAGAGGAATACGACGAGAAAACGACACAGAATGTTCCAGTCCCAATCCGTGCCTATCTGTTCCGTCCAACGCCTCGTCTCGTTGCAGAAGACTCAACGATGTATCTTGATCAGCCCTTGGTTATGGCGCTTGTCATGCGTGAGCGAGGTTGGTGGTATCCTTCTTTGATTGAGTGGGGAGTGGCAGCACCAATCGGCATGCGTTACGATGGGTTTTTACCAGAGGATAAAGTGCAAAAAGCCAAGACTCAGATTGAGCGTCTAGTGACGGATTTTGTAGCAGAGACCCAGCTCTACTCAGGTTTCTGTGGGTATGGAGACTGTTACTAAAACGATTTACGTTCTATCAGGACTGCCCTTTTCTGGAAAAACGACTGTCGCGAAGTCTTTGCTGGTCGATGGTGGACTATTGATAGAGCGTGATCGTTTTTTGGAAGCGATCAATCGTGAGCCGGAAACGCTTCAACGTTTGCAGCAGGAGGCGCATATGATTGTTGAGCCAATTTCTCGCTTAGCGTCTTCGAAACAAGCCAACGCTTTCAATGATGCATTGACTTGTGAATATGTGAAGCGGGTTATTTCGACAATCAAAAACTCCTCTGAACAGATCATTGTAGTTGACGGTACTCATCTGCAGCCATTATCAAGACAGTTCGCGCGTGAATTCAAAGATGTGGCATGTATTGCTTTGATCCTTGATCGGCCAGTTTCTCTCTGCGTTGATCGTTGGCGCGCAACTGTCACTCAAGGTGTGCGCACCACAATTACCGAAGATTTGATTCGTCGCATGCAGACAGTCTTCGAACATCCCACCAAGGAGGAAGGCTTTGCAGAAGTTCGCTACGTATAAAATCCGCATGTCTCATGTATTGGCTGAAAATCAAACAAGGATCGACTATACCTTGAAGCGCTCATCACGAGCGCGCCGATTGCGTTTGACCTTGCATCCAGGTGGCGAACTGGTCGTAACAGTTCCCATGCGAGCCAGTCTTCCTCAGGTCGAAGATGTGATCCGCCAACATGCGGACTGGATCTCTCGTCAGCAGAAACGTTTGCTTGCTAAACCGATTCACGACTTACCGGCTTTATCAGATCAAGCAGCATATCGTTCCACGAAACTGGTGACACAGGAGCTCGTGAAGACGGTCATCGCGCGACTCTCCGAACAAGAATTGTTTCCTCTTCACACCATCACGATCAAAAATCATCGTACCCGCTGGGGGAGTTGTTCGAAGCGGGGGAATCTCAATTTCAACTATCGGATTGCTCTGTTGCCGACTGAGTTAGCTGAGTACATCATCGTGCATGAGTTATGTCATTTGTATGAACTAAATCACTCAGTGCGTTTTTGGAAACATGTTGCACGGCTCTTACCGGATTTCATCCATCGTCGTCAACGCTTACGAGAATACGTTTGGAGAAAGACTTGAGCGCGTTGACAGATCAGACTCAAACCAATCATCCTAACCCTATATGGAACACCCCTCACGTTCATCGCTTATTTTGCCGGCGAGTATTCTGGCGATTGGCGTCTTACTCGCTACGTTGGTTTTTAGTGCCGCCTATCGCGATGTTCGCAAAGATAAGCGTACGATTGATATCTCTGGTTCGGCTGAGCGTCTTGTTGCATCCGATACAGCAAAGTGGTCATTATCGGTTTCACGCCAGGCGGATACGACGAATTTGAAAGATGTTGTGACGCAGCTCACGGCAGACGGAAAAACGCTCTCGGACTATCTGGTGACCAACGGATTGAAGAGAGAGGAGATTACGCTCCAGCCGCCGTCGATTACGCCACTCTGTGATAGCCAAGGTGGCGTTAATTATGATCGCTTCGGCAATCCTTACTGTGCGAGTAGCCGTTTGATCGGCTACGCTTTGCAGCAACCGATGGTGGTTGAAACAGTCCAAGTCGACAAGCTTACAACGCTTGCTCAATCGACGTTTTCTGCGCTCGCGTCACAAGGAATCGTTCTTACGAGCGCTGGGATTGAGTATTACATTCGTGATTTAAATCAAGTAAAAATGCAGCTCTTGTCTGATGCTACCAAGAACGCAAAAGAACGTGCAGAAAAGATTTTACAAGGTACGGGTGCTTCGATCGGTGAATTGCGTTCAGCCAGCGTCGGTGTCTTTCAAGTGACGGCCGTGAACTCAACTGAGATCTCTGACTACGGTGCCTACGATACAGCTGCACAACAAAAGAAAGTCACGTCGATTGTGCGCGCCTCTTTTGATCTGAAGTGAAGAAAAAAGAATATAATACCAATAGCAAAACGAGAGAATGAAATATTTCTCTCGTTTTGCTATTGACGTGTGCATAAGTGTGCTATACTACTCTTGCGTTCGTTCGATGCTCTTTGCTCTTTCAAGAAAAAAGATCATCACCACGAACTTCGATTCATCTCTAAGGTGAACGAATAATTCTGAAAGGAAGGTGAACACATTATGCCAGCCAAGAAAAAAGCAGCAGCGAAGCGCCCTGCTAAGAAGGCCGTGAAGCGTCCAGCGAAGAAAGCTGTGAAGCGTCCAGCCAAGAAGTCAGCCGCCAAGAAGCGCAAATAGTTGATCTTTGATACGGAGGAAGTCCCCTGAGCAGAAATGCTCGGGGGATTTTCAATACCGCCTAGAATTTTTATTTGTCATCTCTTGATCCGCTCTCTATCCTTCTTTCTATCTATGGATAGACCACGTGATAGATCTCGACTGTCTCGAGACATTCTCCCTGTATCTGTGTCGAAGGAAGAGTTCGAATCAGACGTCAAAACACTCTCTGCAGAATTAGCTGCGTGGAGACGGTCTTCTGACGCACTTTCTCAACAGAAGGTTTTAGAGAGCCTTACCAAAATCGGAAGAGCGCTTGAAGAGTTCGTAAATGATAGACCTTGTCCAAACTATGCGGGGGCTGCCTATGACGAATCGGCTGATAGATTTCAACTTCTTCTTGGAGCTGGTTCGGCTGGTTCACGGATATTTATGAATGTATTGCCCTCAGCCGAGTATCCGTTTAAGCTGATTTTTCCGAATGCAAACGTCACCACGTTCTCCAATGGAAAAAGTCTAGCGAAAGCCTTTCAGGAGCTATTTGGTTCTCGAGCAAATAACATTCAACCAACATCCGATAAGCCCTACTTTGTTCTTGATTTGGGCCTGGAAGTGAATAGCATGCGATAGGTGTTTTGTGAGACCATCAACCATTGACAAACCTAAAAAGGGGTGGGAAAGTAGATATGGATAGTACGTGCGAAGATCCGCCCGAGGTCGGGGGATGGGGTCAGGCGCAGACGAGTATCCCATTGTTCCCCTAAACTTACGGATCCATGCCAATCAAATTGTTTGTCGGAGGCATCCCATACCGCACGAGTGAAGAAGAGCTCACCGCTCACTTCTCCCAGGCTGGTCAAGTGCTCTCCGTCTACATCCCGCTCGATCGTGAAACCCGCCGTCCACGCGGATTCGCCTTCGTCGAGATGGTTGATGACGCCGCTGCTGACAAAGCCATCGCTATGTTCCACGACACAGAGATGGGTGGTCGCCGCATCGTTGTTAACAAGGCCCGTCCGATGGAAGATCGTGGTGGTCGCGATGATCGCGCCCCTCGCCAAGATCGCCATCAGATGATGTAGTCTTGCGACACAAGTCAAAAACGCCCCTGCACCGAATGGTGCAGGGGCGTTTTGCATGTAGCTTGTGCCTTTTATTATTATCAGTTAACGTGCTATTCGCACCATCCAATAAGATCTTCACCCCCCCCACAAAGCGGAGGAATCTCATGAAGCTCGCAAGGGTTTTCGCGGCACTGCTCTGGACCGTCCTTTCAAGCTGCTTCTTCTTCCTGTCGATGCTGCTCTGGGTCGTGATCAGCGTCTGTTCTCTGCTCCTGTTCATCGCGCCCAACCTGCATTGGAGGATCTTCACTGGCATGCAGTCCCTGCTCGCGGTCGTCATCTTCTGGGGGTTGCGATACATCATCGGTCTGGTGATCAGATTCGAGACGGAAGGGTTCAATCCGTCTGACATTACGACTGTTCCCGTCGTGGTCTCGAACCATGTCTGGCTCGGTGATCCGGTCCTGATTTATCTCGCGCTCCGCCGCGTTGGTTGGAGGCTTATCAACTGGACGATGCGGCGCGATATGCTCTGGAACCCCTTCGGCTGGGCTGCGGCCTGGACGGGGTCAGCCTTCCTGGATCGAAAGAAGGGGGATCCGATAAGAGGTGAGAGGGATCTGGAACGGATCTTTCAGGCGGGACTTCGCTCCCTGAAGCGTGGACTCGCTCTCGTGGTCCTGCCGGAAGGAACGCGTCCTCGAGACGGATCTTCTTCAGACTCACCTTACAAGCATCTGGGGAAATTCCGTCCCCGGGGCACGGTCAAGGCTGCAGAAGCAATGGGGAAGCCTGCCTTTATCGTCATCTGTATGCACTGGAGCAAGACGGATCAGTCGGCTGTCTTGACGGGAGCGAAAACAAGTTTTGTGGAAGACGCAACTGCGCTCGTCAATCGGTCGATCACGATTCGAGTACAGTCGATCCCTAAGGCTGACTGCCAAAACGTAGAGGCGCGGCTCGAAGCGATCGGATATGATATGGATCGGTGGCTCGACAATCAGGAGGAAAATTTGTGAGCCCCGCGGCGACCTGCCTGTGGGGCCGCTGTTATTTTAGAGAGGAGTTTGAATCTTAGTTTTATACGCCGAACTGCTTCTTCAATTCCGCTTCAGCACTTTCTGGGTTGGCTTTTCCAGCGGATGCTTTCATGACTTGTCCGACGAACCATTTGAGGACGGGTAATTTTCCAGCTCGTACTTGGGCTGCCTGTTCTTCATTTTTTGCAATCACATCACCCACAATCTGTTCCAAGAACGCGCTATCTTGGACTTGGGCTAAGCCATGTTGTTCCATGAGCTGCGTTGGACTGCTCTTTGTATCGAGCATGAGTCCCAAGAGCTTCAAGGCATTTGCTCCAGCTACCTTGCCTTTGTCGAGTAGACAGAGAAACTCAGCCATATTCTCGGGATCGAGCAGTCCGTGTGGCGTTTCAATTGAGCGTTCGGCAAGCAACGCGGCGAGCTTGTTGGTCATCCAGCTGCCAGCCAGTTTGGCGAGGCGTGTTCGGCTTTCTGTGAGCAATGTGCCACCATCTTTGCCAGTTGTGTCTGAAGTCTCGAGCCAGCCGCCGAGTTCACTCATCGTTTCTTCGAAAAAGCTGACCCACTGACGAGCGGTGAGGAAGGTCGCGTCTTGTTCGTTCACGCCATATTCTTCGTGTAGACGTACGCGAGCATTGGAGGGTGTTTCTGGCAGGCTTCGTCGTTCTTCTTCGATCCAAGCGGCGAGAGGGAGAGGTGGAAGATCTGGTTCGGGGAAGTAGCGATAGTCGGCTTCGGATTCTTTGACACGCTGTTCTACCGTCTTCTCTTCTTGATCGTTCCAGCCACGCGTTGTGGTGTGGGGGATGGTGCCTTGGGCGAAGAGTTCGCTCTGACGACCGATCTCAAACTGCAAGGCTCGTTCGACAGAACGGAACGAGTTCAAGTTCTTGATTTCCGTTTTGGGATTGAGCCCTTTGGCCTTTGGTTTTCCTTGTTCGTCGACTTCTATCAGCGAAATGTTGGCATCACAGCGCATCATGCCCTTTTCCATATCGGCATCTGAGGCACCAATGGTACGTAACAGAGCCTGGAGTTCTTGCAGGAAGATTTTGGCCTCCTGAGGAGAGCGGAAATCAGGACCGGTCACGATCTCTAAGAGAGGGGTACCGGCGCGATTGAAGTCGACGTAGGTGGCTTGTGAAGCGCCTTGGTGGACGTTCTTGGCGGCGTCTTCTTCCATGTGTGCACGCTCAATGTGAATCGAGAGCTGCTGCCGGTCTGGTGGGTTGTTTGGGACGTGAATCAGGAAGCGGCCGTGTCCAACGACCGGGTCTTTGTATTGGGTAATTTGATAGCCTTTAGGGAGGTCAGGATAGAAATAGTGCTTGCGATCGAAATAGGCCACGTCGGGGATGGCGGCATCTAGGGCGATGCCGACGCGTACGGCTTTGCGTACGGCTTCCTCGTTCAACATTGGCAAAACGCCTGGTTGACCCAAGCAGATGGCGCAAGTCGCACTGTTGGCTGGTGCGGTTTCATCAACCGACGGACAACGGCAAAAGAGTTTGCTTTTGGTTTTAAGGCGGACGTGGATTTCGAGGCCAATAACGGGCAAAAAAGCCATAGACATATAGGTCTAAGCGTAGCTCGCTAAACGCTAATTGTCGAGTTAACGCGTCCGTTTCAATTCAAGGTAAAGCGTGACCATCAAATGGGTCAGGAAAGGGACGATGATGACGAGTGGGAGGGTGTTGATGACGCTGAGGGCTCCACTGGCAACTTGAGCTGACGGTGGGCCAAGGACGGTCCAGTTCATGAAGCCCACCGGAGTCGTTAGGAGGGATGGGCGATAGCCAGCGATTAGGCCGACCAAGACCTCGATCACAGAACTCGCAAGCATGCTCACGACCAACAGAACGAAGCCAGGTAGTACTAAGCGGCCTAAAATGCCCCACCAGCGACCTTTGACGAGTTCGGCGGAACGGGCCAGAGCTTGGCGGCCGGTAAGCCCTTCATCAAGAAAAACATAGCCAGCAAACGCAAAGGCTATTGTCATCCAGATACCTGGAAGAACAAAAGCGAGTGTTCCACCGGCGACGGCCAACCCGCTCAGAATACTGATTAGCAGAAACGAACCCAGCATTGCCGTTGTCACAAGTCGTGATTTTTTGCCTTGACGTTCAGCAAGAATCTTCGAACTCAGGCGCATGCCAATCCAGGTGTTGGCGACGATCTGTAAGAGCACGATATCAACGACGCGAAGTGCGAGTCGAAACGCCTCCGGAACATAGAACGAGATGAGGGCCAGACCAAACGACAAGAGGGCGAGCCAGAGGAACCCCATGGATTCTTTCAGGTCGGATTTGAGATGGGTTTTGCCTTCATGCCAGGTGTGGGCAAAGACTTCGGAAGGGGAAAGGAGCGGCTGGGCCATAGATGAGACTAGTGTAGCACAGGAACAAAAAACCCTGCACCGGGATGGTGCAGGGTTTTTTGTATGTGATCTAACGTGAGGCTTTGAGTGAGTGGAAGAGTTTCGCTTGGACGACTTGCGCCAGACCCGTTGCGACCAAAGACAAACCCAAGTTCACAATGAGGGCGGCGATGAACAAGATACCAGCGGCGATCAAGATAGGGAGGCTGCCACCGCTCAAAGCTGGTGAGCCGCCTTCAGAGAAGCGCATCATGGCTCCCGCACCACCAACGGCAAGCAGGATGATAGGAATGATAAATGTCGCAAAGGAGATGAGACCAATGATGGCTTGAAAGACGATCGAAGGCAGAAGCAGGCGCCAGAGGGTTTTCCACCAGCGACCTTTGACGAGTTCAAGCGAGCGACCGACAGCATTCGTTCCGCCCTGACCTTCTTCAAGATAGGCAGCGAAGGAGAAGGCGCTGGCAACACGAAACCAGATACCAGGCAAGATGAGCAGGATGAAGCCACCTAAGCTTCCGAGAGCGACGATAATCCCGACGATACAGACAGGGAGAAACAGCTGGCTAATAGATTTCTCTGCCGTCGCCTGAGTGACGTTGCCATCAGCGTGCAAGACATAACGCATAGCGTGCACCGTGACGAGAATGCTGCCGATGAGCAGTACCGCGAGGCCGAGTAAGGTCAGCCATTCAATTTTCATTGCAACTCCGCCGAAGTAGAGGGCGAAATAGACGACCATGACCGGCACGAGCCAGGCATTCCGTTTGACGATGGTTTTCCAGTCTTTACTGAAAAAATTCCAGGATTCAGTGATCAGATCTGAGATAGAAATGAGGGTATTCATAGGTTACGGGTATGATAGAGCATTTTGGGTCAGGGGGATAGGTTGTGGCGATAGGTCACGAAAGTGAAGCCAGAATGCTGGTCTTTTCCCACGAGATGCCACGTTTCTGGGTCAATCGTTGGGAAATAGGTGTCGCCAAGGACGGTCTGATCCACTTCGGTGATGTAGAGCGTATCAACGAGTTCAATTGCCTCCTGGTAGATTTGTCCGCCTCCAATGATGCAAATATCTTGCTCGCGATGAGCATGAATCGCTTCGTTCAGGGACGCATAGCACAAAACACCGTCCGGTAGATGATAATCGGTTTGTCGCGTGATCACGATGTTGGTCCGTCCGGGGAGTGGTTGGACATCTGAAGGAAGGGATTCCCAGGTTTTGCGTCCCATGACCACGATCTTTCCCAACGTTAATTGTTTGAAGCGAGCTAGGTCTTCTGGGAGATGCCAAGGAAGACGGCCATCTTTTCCAATACAACCGTTTTTAGAAACGGCGGCGATGAGGCAGAGGGGCATGATGTTAGACAGCTATTTCGAAGGAGATTTTTGGGAAATGTTCGTAGCCTTCGATGGTTGAATCTTCCGCCTTCCAGTCGAGAATGGATGTGAAATTGGGAGTTATGATCTTAGGAAGGGGGTAGTGGTCTGGATCTCGCTCTAGTTGCGTCTTAATTCCTTCCAAATGGTTCACATAAATGTGGGTATCAGCCAAGAAGCCTACTAATTTTCCTTCCTGTAGATTCGCTTCTTTGGCGAAGAGATGGAGTAGAAGCGCATAACTTGCGATGTTGAACGGCAGACCGAGGGCAGTATCGACGGATCGTTGATTCCAAAGAAGGTTGAGTTTGCCGTTAATGACGGTGATTTGAAAACCATAATGACAAGGTGGAAGACCCATTTCACCGAGCATACAAGGGTTCCAGGCGGATACGATCATACGACGATCATTTGGATTTTTCTTTAGTGTCTCGATGACTTTTGCGATTTGGTCAACACCTTGTCCTTCGTATGATTGGTCGCAGCCCTGATAGGGGGCGTTGAAGTGTCGCCATTGAAAACCATAAATTGCTCCTAAATCGCGTTCCTCTTTCATGCGCTTTTTTGATTCCTCATCATTTCCGTAGGGAGCTTTTTTTGGATAAGCCCATTCATCCCAGATGTGATTGCCGCGTTCCTGCAACCAGGTCTTGTCAGATAATCCCTTGAGGAAGAATTCGAGTTCACTGGCGACAAGTTTGAAAGGTACGGATTTTGTGGTCAGCAAAGGAAAGCCCTTGGCCATATCGTGTTCAAACATGGTGCCAGCGATGGCGATTGTATCAACGCCGGTGCGATTTTCCTTGCGCTCACCGGTGTCCAAGATACGTTGCAGAATATCGTGATACTGTTTCATAGTCTAGGGGAAAAAATTAGCGGACTGCGAATGGAAGATTGCTCAATATGAGAACCATAACTAATCCTAAAAAGAACCAAGTGACAAGAGAAGAGGCAAAAGCACTTGCTGTGAAGTATCTTCGCCAAGATTGAGTGTAGAAAGGGCGATCTCGATAACGTTTATCTAAGAACGCACTTGCGAGGCCAACCAAGATCCACCAGATCAAGAGGAAACCGAGGCAGGTAAGAAAGGCTGCTCGTGGGAAGTTGCTGAATATCTTCAGAATGTCTCGGCTGATTTGAGGGTCTATGACATAGGCGGGGAGAACGAAAGGCAGAAATAGGCTCAGGAGTGACAATATCGGAATATATTCAAATAATTCTCCTTTTCCGATGACGGTGAGAATCAACCAAGACAGAATGAGAGCAACTACATAGCAGACGATATTCGTTGCCCAGCCAGAGATCCAGGCGTGTAACCTCGGATGCTTCATGTCGCGAGACTTGCTTGATGCGCTTCGTAGCCCAGTTCTTTCATCATCGCTTTCACTTGTTCCTCAAGTTCAACTGACGTTTTGCTGTTATCAAGCTTTTTCCATGCCCGTTCCATGACAAGAGGAATCGTGACTTCGGTTGGGGCGTTATCTTGGGCCACGAAGTCTTGCCAGGTCATATGTTGTTCGCCACTTTTTTCTCCACGTTTCTTCATGCGCTCGTAGCGAAGTTCGCCTGAGACTTCGATAGACACGAGTTTGAAGAAGGGGAGCGGTTCGAGAGCCACTATGTCTTCTGGGCGACGAATACCGTCGATCACGACGAGCGGACTGGAAGAGAGAACCGCATCTTTTTCGATGGCATAGGACAAGACATCTTCGCCGAAGGTCGTACGTAAAGCGTTCGACAGAGCGATGAAGTTGTCGCGTGAACGTTCGATATGGAGACGCGTCAGAATATCGCCTAACACAGCGCTAAAGCGTGAATAAGCGGCGCCGTATTGATGAATCAAGATATCGGCGACCGTTCCTTTCCCACAGCCTGATTGTCCGACAAGTCCGATGATATGGTTCGGCATACGCTTCGAGGGTACCCGCTCCTCTTTCGAGTGTCGACCAAAGTTATCCGCAGCATCTCCCGAACATCCAGATAATCGTGTATAATTTCAAAGCTGAATTCATTTAACATTTACGTTTATGGCACTTCCTCTCAAAAAGAAAGCCTCGCACGTTGGAGCCGGTTTGGCTGCTGGTGCAATTCTTGGTTTGGCAGCTGGTTTGTTTTTGCAGTCACGCAAGGGCAAAGAATTGACCAAGGATGCTGAGAAAAAAGCCAAGATGTTGCAGAAGCAAGTTATGAAGAAGCTCGAAGCCGCTGGCGAAATGTCCAAGGAAAAGTATACGGAAATGGTTGACCAGGTCGTTGAGTTCTATCAGAAGAGCAAGGATGTGGCTGTGAAGGAAGCTCCACAGGTCCGCAAGTATTTGTTGGGACGCTGGAACGAAGTGAAGGGGTATTTGGACAAGGAGTAATCTCAGAACAGCACAAAAATGAGCCAGATGGCTCATTTTTGTTTATCTAGATTTTCGTTTGTTTGAAGACGATCTTGTCTTTCTGGACATCGATCGTGATGCTCTGGCCTTCTTCGACTTTGTGCTCCAAGAGCTGCATGGCAAGTTCGTCGAGAACTAGCTCTTGAATCGCACGCTTTAGCGGACGAGCGCCATAGGCTGGGTCGTGGCCTTTTTTGGCGATCAGCTCTTTGGCTTTTTCGGTGAAGGTAAGCGTGATGCGCTTGGCCTGGAGACGCTTCATGACGATACGCAGCTGCAGATCGACGATCTTGGCCAGATCCTCTTTGCCCAATGATTGGAAGATCACAATTTCATCGATACGATTCAAGAACTCCGGACGGAATTGCTCGCGCAAGAGATCCATGAGGCGTGTACGCATTGAGTCGCCTTTTTTCGTGTCCTCGTCTTTCTCATTGCTCGAGAAGCCGATCTCCGCTCGCTTTTTTCCAGCGTCGAGAATCATGTCTGAACCGATGTTTGAGGTCATGATGACGATCGTATTCTTGAAGTTGACGGTTCGTCCTTTGCCATCGGTCAGTTTTCCGTCGTCGAGCACTTGAAGCAGGAGGTTGAAGACATCTGGATGGGCTTTTTCGACCTCGTCCAACAAGATCACAGAATACGGACGACGACGGATTTTTTCGGTCAGCTGTCCACCTTCGTCGTAACCAACGTAGCCGGGAGGGGAGCCGATCATGCGCGAGATGGCATGTTTTTCCATGTACTCCGACATATCGACGCGCACCATCGCTTCTTCGTCGTCGAAGAGAGTATCAGCGAGAGCACGAGCCAATTCGGTTTTTCCGACTCCAGTCGGACCTAGGAACAGGAAAGAGCCGATCGGACGACGCTCTTCGTTGATCCCTGCGCGTGAGCGACGAAGAGCATTGGCCACGGCTTTGACGGCCTCATCCTGACCTACAACATGTGTATGCAAGACTTCTTCCAGTTTTGTGAGCTTGGTCGCTTCTGATTCCAGCATGCGTTGCACAGGAATCCCGGTCCAACGAGCAACGACACTCGCAATTTCTTCTTCGGTTACTGCATCTTTCAAGAGACCACGCTGACCCTGGAGTTCTTTCAATTTCACTTCTAAGTGATCCTTCTCCTTTTCTTTCTGAGGCATGTGAGCATAGCGAATCATGGAGACTTTTTCTAAGTCGCCTAGACGTTCCGCGGCATCGGCATCGGTTTTGAGTTTCTCGAGTGATGCCTTGGCTTCGCGAATTTTGCCGATCAGATCTTTCTCGGCTTTCCAGCTCAGTTCGAGACCATGGGTTTTTTCCGCGACTTCTGCCATATGCTTCTCTAGTTCCGCTAGGCGTTCTTTTGAAGCGTCATCATCCTCTTTGAGAAGGGCACGTTTCTCGATGTCGAGACGCATCAGTTCGCGCTTCAAGCGATCAAGTTCTTCGGGGAGAGAGTCGATCTGCATGCGCAAACCGGAGGCTGCTTCGTCGATCAGGTCGACCGCCTTGTCTGGCAAGAAGCGATCCGTGATGTAGCGAGTCGAGAGTTTTACCGCTGCAACAATCGCGCCATCGGTGATGCGAACGCCGTTATGGAGTTCGTATTTGTCTTTGATCCCACGCAAGATCGCAATCGCATCTTCTTCGCTTGGTTCATCGACGAACACTGGCTGGAAACGGCGAGCCAAAGCGGCGTCTTTTTCAATATGTTTCTGATATTCCTGAAGCGTGGTGGCACCAATCGCGCGTAGTTCGCCGCGAGCCAAAGCTGGCTTTAGCATGTTGGACGCGTCGAGCGTCCCAGCTTCGCCACCAGCACCTGCGCCAACCAAGGTATGCAGCTCATCTATGAAAAGAATGATTTTCCCAGCGGAACGCTCAATCTCTTTAATGATGGCTTTCAAGCGTTCTTCAAATTCACCACGAAACTTGGTTCCGGCGACCAATGATCCAATATCAAGGGCGATCACCTCTTTTTCTTTGAGCGATTCTGGAATATCTCCTGCGACGATGCGCTGCGCTAAACCTTCGACGATAGCGGTTTTCCCCGTTCCGGCTTCTCCAATCAAGACAGGATTATTTTTGGTGCGACGTAGCAAGATCTGCATCACGCGCCGAATTTCTTCATCGCGACCAACGACTGGGTCGAGCTTATCTTGTCGAGCGAGGGCGGTCAGGTTGCGGCCATATTTTTCGAGTGCCTGAAACGAGCCCTCTGGTTCAGGTGAGTCGACGGTTACGCTTCCGCGAACATCTTTGAGCGCGTTCAAAACAGCGGCTTGGCTCACGTTATACTTCTCCAAAAGTCGCATGATCTCGCTTTTGCCGTTCATGAGGGCAAGTAAGATGTGCTCGGTTGAAATGTAGTTGTCTTTGAATTGTTTGGCTGTGACCTGTGCTTCTTCCAGAGTCTTGACGATTTCAGGGGTGAGATAGATGTTAGCGGGATTGGCTTCGCTCGTGCTGACTTTTGGGAGACGACGGATCAACTCTTCAACGTCACCCTTTAAGTCGTTCAAAGGAACCGACAGCTTTTTCAGAACAGCCGGTACCGTCCCATCGGTTTGGTCGATGAGTGCAAGAAAAACATGGGCTGGTTCCAGAGTCTGTTGGCCCGATTGAAAAGCAATTTGTTGGGCGTGTTGCAACGCTTCTTGGCTTTTATGGGTGAAGTTCTGAGGTAGCATAGAATTAGCACTCAAGAGTATAGACTGCTAATACGATACGACGAAGGTTGTGCGAGTGTCAACCCGCTTTTTGCCGCTATTCTCCGGAGATCGTCTCGTCTGGTAGGTCCGGCAGCGGGAAGAAGACCTCGACCGGTTTGTCGATGTCCCGATATTCGATTTCAACTAAGCCATCTTCAGACGGAATCGAAAAGTAGAGAGGAAGGCCATTTTTGATACAGATGCGGATTGGCTGATAGCCGCCTAAACTGCCAATGAATTGAGAGATCTCATGCATGCGACAGTCGCGGGTTGTGTCATCGGTACCAGAAACGTAGCGAGCACCAACGGATGGATAGATGGGTTCAAGGGTGCCTCGATTGCCAACGGCAGTGAGCAGGCTCGCCATTTGATCGCCTTCAGTCGTGCCTGTCAGTTCTTGCCAAGTTGAGGAGCTGTTCCGAATGGCGACACGCGTGCCTTGCAAAGCCATGTCGACGCTCTGACCATTTTTCAGGGAGAGTTTGCCGTAGGCGCCTTTTTGTTGGTTGTAAGACAGGTCGCCTTTGATACCGTCTTTCCCTCCGACGGTGAAGACGGCACGGAAGGTCTGGCTCTTTTGAAAACTGGAAAGCACATCTCGGATACGGAGAATCTCGGCATCTGGTTGTCGTTCTGGTTTGCGTTCTCGTGGTTTCTCTGCCGCCGCTTTGGCCTCAGGTGTGACCGAAACGGTGGGCAGTTTGACCTGTCCGTTTGAGAGCGCGCCCGCCATATTACGTTTAGAGGTGTCGATTTTTTTGCAACCAAAGCCGGTCAGGGCCAAGCTGACAAGCAGAATTCCAATGGGGAGAGAACGACGAAAGAGCATACGAACGTTGATCCTATTGTGCCAAATGAGGCGAAGAAGCGATAGGGGGAGAGGCATCTAGCTGAAAAAAGTGGCGGCAGAAGCCAAGTGCAGGTAGGCTTGAGACCTATGCCCGGCCTTCTATCCGTCGTCGCAACCCCGATTGGGAACCTCGAAGACATCACGTTACGCGCGCTCCGCATCCTCAAAGAAGCGGATGTGATTGCTTGTGAGGATACACGTGTTACGGGTCAGCTTCTCAAGCATTACGAAATCGAGAAGCCTTTGCTGCCCGTCCACCAACACACGACGGATGGAGTGCTTGAGAAGATTTGTGCGCGGATCCAGGCGGGGGAGCGAGTTGCGTATGTGTCGGACGCGGGAACGCCGGGGGTGAACGATCCAGGCGGGAAGCTCGTGGCTCACGTCGCTGAAGCGGGTCTAACGATCGAAGTTATCCCTGGTTCTTCAGCATTGACGGCGGCGATGTCTGTTTGTGGCTTTCCCATGGAACGTTTTCGTTATGTCGGTTTCATTCCACATAAAAATGGCAAACAGGCTTTGTTGCGCGCCATCGCCGAAGATGAGCAGCCCGTTGTCTTTTTCGAGTCGACCCATCGTATTTTGAAAACGTTAGAGCAACTGAAGGCGAGTTATAGCGAAACGCGCCTGATCTTTGTCGGTCGTGAACTGACCAAGAAGTTTGAAACCCTCTATCGAGGCACGATTGACGAAGTGCTCGGCGCGTTGCAGGCTAGCGATACCCGCGGCGAATTTGTTGTTATCACCGCCCCCTCCCGACTATGACCTCCAAGCCTACGTTCTACATCACGACCACCTTGCCCTACGTAAACGGCGAGCCACATATTGGATTTGCCTTGGAAATCATCGAAGCCGACGTGGCCGCGCGCTTCCATGCATTGAAAGGTGAAAACGTTGTTTTCAATACCGGAACCGATGAGCATGGCATGAAGCTGTATAAAAATGCTCAGGAGAAGGGGATGGAGACCCAGGCGTATGTTGATGAGTACGCGGCTAAGTTTCACTTGTTAAAAGACGCCTTGAATTTGAGCTACACGAATTTCATTCGTACAACAGACGCAAAACACAAAGCCGCCGCTCAGGAATTTTGGCTGCGCTGTTTGAATAACGGCGACATCTATAAGAAGCAATATCAAATCAACTATTGCGTTGGTTGTGAGCTGGAAAAAACGGAGTCTGAATTGGTCGATGGAAAATGTCCGATTCATCCGACTTACACCATCGAACATATCGACGAAGAGAACTACTTCTTCCGCTGGTCGAAATATCAACAGCCTTTGCTCGATCTTTACGCAAAGGATCCAAACTTTGTTCAACCAGCCTTCCGTATGAAAGAGATCACGAATTTTGTGGCCGGTGGTTTGCAGGATTTTAGTATCTCGCGTTTGAAGGCCAAGATGCCGTGGGGAGTCCAAGTACCAAACGATCCGGATCATGTCATGTACGTTTGGTTCGATGCGCTCGTGAACTATATTTCTACCTTGGGTTGGCCAACCGATGAAGTGAATTTCAACAAGTGTTGGCCAGGCGTGCAGTTGTGCGGAAAGGATAACCTGCGTCAGCAGTCAGCCATGTGGCAGGCGATGTTGATGTCTGCCAAGCTTCCCATCTCAAAACGCATTTACGTAAACGGCTTCATCACAGTCAACGGGCAGAAGATGAGTAAATCCATTGGAAACGTCATCAATCCAATCACACTCAGCCAAGAATACGGAACCGATTTGGTGCGCTATTTCTTGTTGCGCGAAATTCCCTTTGGAGATGATGGAGATTTTTCGTATGAACGATTGCGTGAGCGGAATAATGCAGATTTAGGGAATACTTTTGGTAACTTAGTGAACCGTGCGATTGCGATGAGCAGGAAATATTTTGATGGAAACGTGCCGCCCGTTGATGTCGAAAAAGCGGGTCAGCTGAAGGGGAGTTTGTGGATGGGTCGAGATGGATTGCAAGATTTAAAAAAGATGATTGAACTGCAGTATGAGGGGCACGGCTTCGATACAGCTTTAAATGCGCTGTGGAATGGAATTGAATCGGTAGGTCCTTCATCTGGCCTCATTCAAGCCAACAAATTCATCGAAGAAACGCAGCCATTCAAGCTTGTGAAAGTCGATCCAGAAGCGGTGGCCAACATTTTGTATTCATTGTTGGAAGCCTGTCGTTGGTATGCTTGGTTCGTGAATCCAGCGATGCCGGAGACGTCAAAGAAGATCTTTGCGCAGCTTGGTCTTGATATAGAGAAAGAGCTGGCAAAGGGTTGGGATGATGCGTTGGTGTGGGGTGGATTAACTCCCGGTGCTGCCTTGGGAGAGCCGACGCCTCTTTTTCCGCGTTTGGTGGTTGATACCATTTAGCTTATTTTCTTTATGTCTGAACATAACACGGTGTATCGCCAACCAGAAAGGCCAGCTGATCCAGATCAGTCAGCTCGTATTGTGCGTCTACAAGACAGCGCACGTCGTCATCTTCGAGGCGTTTTTTATGATGCTCCTGAGCGAGAGGAAGAAGTAGTGGCTGATGTTGGGCGATTGGTTAAAGAGGGTGCGAGAGAAGAAGAGGCTTTACGCCCCGGGCGAGCTCTAGAAGACGGATTTGTACAGCGAAATCATCTGAAATTTCATCAAGATCTTCAACGGGCGCTTGGAGATTCAGAAGAGCGTTTTACTCGAATAGAGTCTGCATTGAATGCTTGTAAGATGTTCATGCCAGAAGAAATATTAAGTGAAGTTGGTCGGAATTTTAAGCGTTTGCAACAAGACTTGATCTTTGCTGAAGGTTCTGCCGATTCAGGTGATACGCCTCGAACATTCATGTACTTAGGATCGGCTCAGGCCTGTCTTGTGGGGCTAGCTCAGACGATCCACCACTTCAACGGACAAAATACGGACGATGCATTGCTGGTCTGTAAAGCCTATCAACACTATAAAAAAGCAGTCGCAGATACATTTGAACGTATAAGCGACAGATTTGTTGTGAAGGATTAGAATCTGCTTGTTTAGTCTTGTATCCAAAAAAACTACATCAAGTAACGGCGGAACAAGGGGTTGCGGCATCCATAAGCTGGAAAGAATTGGAGAAAACATTCGATGCGGCGTAGAATGGCAGTCATATGGCTTTCAGCCTCGCCGACCTCGTTGCGCTCGTGTTTTTGCTCGCTTCCTTGGTCAACGGGTTTCGTCGCGGATTTATCCTGACTTTAGGTCATTTGATCGGTATTTTGGCAGGTGTTTTGAGCGCTCGCTTTTGGTCGCCTGCTTTAGCTGAGCGTTTGGCTTCATTATCCACGTTTGGTATTCCACGCGGCTGGATTTACATTGGTGCGGCTATTTTGATCTTTTTGTTGGTAGCGCGGATCATTCTCGCCATCGCTTCGCTTATCAATTCCGCCTACAAAATTCTCACGATTATCCCGTTTTTGGAAACAGCCAACAAAATCGCGGGAGCCTTGTTGGGAATCGTGGTGGGAATCGCGTTCATTGGAGGTTTGGGCTATCTTTTGGCCACTTCACGTATCGATCCGACGGTTTCTGGCTATTTCAATGCTTCTGTCATCGCGAGATGGTGTCAGGACACCCTCTTTGCTACGCTGCGGCCATGGCTTTAGAAAAACCTTGGTTGATCGATACTCACTGTCACATTGATGGTCCCTCCTTTGACGCTGAGCGTCCAGCTTTGTTGCAGCGTATGCAGGACAAACGCATCTTTGGCATTACGATCGGTACAACGTTAGGAAACAGCGAACGAGCAATCACTTTGGCTGAACAGCACGAAGGAATATGGGCGAGCGTTGGTTTGCACCCAGAGCATTTGTCATCGAGTTTTCATGATCCAGAAGAAGGTGAACGGGCTGAAAAGACGTTCGATCGGGAACGACTAGAGCGTATCGCTCGTTCCTCGTCGAAGGTGGTGGCGATCGGCGAGACGGGGATCGATCTCTATCGGATCGATGCCGACCGTCCCCGTGAAGAAGCGCAGGCAGCGCAAGAGTCTTCATTTATTGCTCATTTGGAGGTAGCCGAAGCCTTAGGTTTGCCAGTAGTTATCCATTGTCGTGAAGCCTTGGGACGTTTGGCTGAATTATTAGAAGAGCGGTTGAAAGCCGGGCACGTATTCTCTGGCGTCGTTCATTCGTTTACGGGAACCTTGGAGGAGGCTGAGCGTTTGCTTGGTCTAGGTTGCTATATCGCTTTGAATGGGATTGCCACTTTCCCGCCTAAGAAAACCGCTGATCCAGCCCGATCGTTGGATCGGACGATTGAGCGCATTCCCTTGGATCGCTTGTTGTTAGAAACAGACTCGCCTTTCTTAGCACCGGTCCCGCATCGTGGTGAACGAAATGAGCCAACTTGGGTAGAGGATGTAGCGACGTACATTGCGGAAAAAAGAGGGATACCGCTCGATCTGCTTGCGAAGACCACAACGGATAATGCCTATCGCTTGTTCACGCGATTGGGTGAGAGATAGTCTTTTTGCACACAAATAAAAAGCGTATGTCACACGAGCAGTCTTCCATTCTCCCTGGCGAAATCTATCGTCATTACAAACGGGGAACAGCCTATAAAATTGTATGTTTGGCAGTACTCGAAGCGACAGAGGAGCCGTGTGTGGTGTATGAAGCGCTGGATCTAGAGGCGGAGCATCGTGTTTGGGTGCGGCCGCTGAATCATTTTTGTGAGTTGGTAAATTTTGAAGGGAAACAAGTACCAAGATTTGCTAAAAATACCTCGAGCCTTGGGTGAAGGCCCAAGGCTCGTTGTTGCTCCTGGCTGAGAGTGACTCGGCGATGGTGGTTGAGGTTGTGGTTGAAGATGTAAGGCGCGCCTGTGCCTGGGCAGCTCCAGCTGGTCGAAAGCGATCCTGCAGTCCTTGGTTATTCCCTTTAGAGTGCCAATAAAAACCCTATTTTAGCCAAATATTATCAAAATTAGCTAGAAATTTTCCACTTTTGTCCTTGTTCTTCTAAAAATCCATCTTTTTTCATACGGTTCAGCATATTTTCGATCCACACTTTGTCATTTTCTTCCTGATAGTCTTGATCGACTATCCGTGCGATTTCAAATAGAGATAAACCTTGTTTTGACTCCTTCAACGCTTTCAAGATCCGTCCGCGATAAATACGATCAGGATGTGGTTTGCCTGTCTGTTTCTTCTCATTCGCTTGTTTGATCGTTCGTTTTGGAATTGTGACAGTGCTCGTGAGGAACAGTTCAGCGCTCTTGCACTGTTCACGTAACGGACAAGTCGCGCACTGCGGGGACTTGGCGCAGATGCTGGTAGCTAAATCAAAAACGGCTTGGGGAACATCGTAATAGTTTCCGGTTGTTGGGAGAAAATCTTTCGTTGCTTCACGAATGTGTTCATCGTCGGTGAGTTGTGGAAAGGGGAGGCCAAGCAAGAAGCGTCCTAAAACGCGACGGATATTGGTATCGATCGGAAGGATCCGTTCTTTCAAGGCGAATGTGCCGATAGCAGCAGCGGTATAGGGTCCGATTCCTTTCAACGTTTGCCAGTCTTCTGCGCTTTTTGGTTGGCCATGAATCACAATTTGTTGAGCAATGGCGCGCAACATTAAACCACGGCGATTGTAGCCAAGACCGGACCAGGCTTGAATGACTTCATCCGTTTTGGCGCTGGCGAGACTTACCCAATCGGGAAAGCGCTGTAACCAGCGTTCGTAATACTCAATCACACGCGAGACTTGCGTTTGTTGCAGCATGACTTCGCTGATCAGGATCTTGTAGGGATCACGTGTTTTGCGCCACGGCAAGTCACGGCCGTGAACCTTGTACCAAGCGAGAAGGGTGTTTGCGATCGTCATCCGTTACTAGCAAACAAGAGCGTCGACAAACTGTCCAGGATGCGGTCTGTTGTTATCGAGCCGTAGGTTTTGGCCCAGATCAGATGGCTTGAAGCGCCACGTCGTTGCGTGCGCAAAATGAAGGTCGTACTGCCGTCAGGGGAGAAGCCACGAACGCCGGTGATCAGGGTTTGGTTGAGACGATAACTTACGTTTTCTGTTGAATTCAAAGGACGAATCAAGTCTTGGAAGCGGGCCGTATCGTAACGGGTCAGAGAAAGCCACGAGACGGGTTGGTCGCTGTAAAGACGGACGGTCGATTGAATGAGTGTGTCGGTGCTGGTTGTGATCGTGAATGTCGGTGTACGCAAAGAGATGCCCAAGGGAAAAGAGATGGTTTGTGGCCAGCGTTTAGTTTCGGCACGTCCAACAAGTGGCGTAGCTGCTTCTAGAATGGACTGCTCTTCTGTGATCGCAACCAAGAGTTCGCGAGTCGCTGAAGCGTTGCGTACAGCTGCCAAGACGGTTTTATTAGCCTCACTGATCATGGTTTGATGTTCTGTCTGCAGTTGTGAAAACCGTTGTTGTTCTTCGGCGAGGCGTTGTTCAAGGACAGCTCGTTCCTGTTTGGCTTTGAGCAAGACACTGCCGATGCCGAGGCTTGCCGCGAGCGCGCCCAGCAGAATCCAGACCAAGATGGCAAAAGAGCGGCGCATAGTCTGAGCTATTCTAGACGAAGACGCGCAAAGGGGGAAATGTGTTTAGGTGTTTTTCAGGAATGCATTCAGCCGGTGGCGTGCTTCAGGATCGTGCGCCAAGCGGATAATGGCTAATGTGGCTTGTGTTCGCCGTAGATTTTGTTTGAGGCAATAAGCGGCTAACTCGGCAAAAGGCATTTTCTCCACTTCGATCTTTTCCGTTGGATCCAGATGGCGCTTGGTTGTTTCAGTGATCGTGAGGTTAGTCGCGACAAACAGCGAGGAGCGAAAAGAGATGAGACCACCCCAACGCTCCTCATCCCAAAGCAACAATCGTTCCGCATGATAGCCCGTTTCTTCTTCCAGTTCCCGTGCCGCCGCTACTTCAGCTGTTTCACCTGGATCAATCCGCCCACCCGGCAGATCGGTAAAAGTATCGGTTCGTCCTAGCTGGTGTTCTTTGACGAGTAAGACGGTCTCAGAATCAATAAAAGCTAGGACCGCGACCGTATCTGGTCGCACACAGCGCTCGAAGACGGCTGAGGTTCCGTCAGTCAGTGGTTCATCCCAACGATATACCTGAAGCAAGGGGCCTTGATAGACGGGGGAGTCGTTCATACTAATTGCCGCGATCGGCGTTGTCTTTCAGTTTCGCAATCAAACCACCAAACATGGCGGAGATGACGTAGGATACGCCGTTTTCGATTGGTTGCCAGTTGTTGGTCCAGCCGTAGTGTCCGATGAGAAGGACGATAATCACGAGCAAGCCATAGGGAGTGGCACGAATAATCAAAATAAAGGCTTTATTGGCTTCGTCTTTGATCTGCTGGTCGCGTTGATGGTCGCGCTTCTGCCCATCCTTCGTTAAATCGAATTCGTTGTGGACTTCGTTGGCAACGGCCCGCTTCCGGCCAGGGAGGGAGCTTTCATCTTGTTCCATAGAGGTGGAAGAATATTAGACCACGTAGATCCCAATCAATTCCTTGGCACGAAGCGAAGCAGCCGATGTCGAAACATCGAAACGATCAGCCACCTCATCTAAGTTCGACGATTCTTCCCAGACCTCTTTGAAACGGGCTTCTGGCATCAGGAGTTCCGCCGCGATTTTGTTGGCTTCACATTCTCGCTTTTGCGCGTCTTCGCTCAGTCCTCCCTGATCTTCCATGCGGTTCAAACTTGGATATTGAAAAGCCGTTTTATCATCGTCGATGTGCTCTTGGATGGCGTTTAGATACGAGCGATGCTTCAGGAAGTGGGCGATTTCATGCGCGATCGTGAAGCGTTTGCGCTTAGGACTGTTCTTGCGGTTGAGGTAGATCACGAAACCGTCTGCGTGGCGTGTGATCGAGCCTGATTGAGTCTTTTCGAATTCATCCGTTTCGATAATTTTGATCCCTAAATCTTTGGCGATCTGGACGATCGGCACTGGAATGATGTCCTTGTATTTGGCTTTAATATCTTCAAGGGTAAACATATAAATCTACTGTCCCACGTTTGAGGGAAAGCTTCAACCGGGTTTTGATCTGTCTCGACGAGCGATCTACTGACTCTGCATCTCCACCTTCAACCCCTTATCCTGATCAATCGTCGTCGTATTCTTCTCTTCATCTACCGGCGAGAAATCATTCCGGCTCATGATCGTTGGACCATCGCTATAGTTTGTGAAAAACGAGTCCGGCATATCGTCAACGCGGGTTTTCCAATCTTGGCCGTAGAGTTGCACGGCGACTTCTTCTGAAGCGATGGCACGGCGTACGCCGCCACGAGTCACTACGTAGACTTGAGGGCTGGTTTCGATTTTGATCAAGCGACTGCCTGGTTTGTAGGTCACGTTGCCACCCAATGAATACTTCATGAGCTCTTCGTCCGAGATTTGTTTGACGTGGGAAAAGGTGTCGAACCAGCTGAGGTAGGTTTTGTCGTTGGGGAAGACGTAGCGTTTGTTGTCTTGGCCAAGGTAATAGACGGTCGTAAAGGATTTACCTTTGATCAAATGTCCATTGGTTGGATCGGCCGGTTTTGAGCAGCCAGCGCCTAACAAAAGCAGACAGACGATACTCGCTCCGCCAAGAAGTTTTTTCATAGGTACTACTAGTATAGAGGGAATGCCCCAGCTTTGACAAAAAGGGGATTTTGTGTAATAATAGGATGTTAGTAAAAGACTGTTTTCGTGGATAGAGCGCTGGATTATCCAGATCTAGCGCCCTGTCCGCGACATGAGTCGTGGTAGGAGAAAGTCGGTGTTCACATGGTTCCTGCTCGTTGCTCCTCGTGTGGCGGGTTTGGTTGCGGGGAGTTCTCGGCGGTTTGCGTGCTCTGCGGGGTGCCGAAGTCCGTGACGCCGACGGCAGCGCCGTCGCCGCGTCCCTACTCGCATCAGCCCTACGCCCAGCAGGAGGGAAGCGCCGGCTCCCTCCTCGTCGCGATGCTCGTCATCTCGGGACTGGCCTTCCTGGTCTACCGCTTCCTCCTCAACCCCTGATCCCTCCGTCGGGCCGAAGTCGAGAAGCGAGTCGCTTCTCCTTCCCTTCCGTCTCCCGGGTGCCCCGACCACCCGCTTCCCCCTGTCTCATGCTCTTCGGAGAATGAAAGAGGGGACAGACACACCCATCCAAAAGATGGGTGTGTATGCTATAAAAGAGCAGATATGAACTTTTTGTCGTGGCGACCTTTGTGGATTTTTCTGTTTTCAGATGTTGTAGTCTTCGTCTCACATTTTCTGTTAGGTCCTAAACTAGGCTTCTTTCACTTGGAAAAAGAGGGGAATCTTGGATCTTTTCAAGCCGGCATCAAATTCTGGTTGGCGGCTATCGCTGTTTGTCTCAGTGCTTGGATTTTGTCTCGGGTTGAATCGGCTAAATCTCGTTGGATCATCATTCTCTTGGTCTGTGCTGGAATTGGTCTCGCCTATATCGGTTTGGACGACATGATGGCGATTCATGAACGAGCTGGCTTTGTGATTAATAACTTGCTGGGGAAAGGTGGGTTTTATGGGGAATCCTTTAATTGGCTGTTATATTTTTCTCCGCTTGTGGTGTTGGCGTTGGGTGTCTTCACGCGACTCCTTTTCTGGTTTCGAAAAAAGCACCCCTCCGTTTTCTACCTGTTTCTCATTGGTGTGGTTCTCTGCGTCTTTAGTTTAGGAGCAGAATGGCTAGGTGGAAAGATGATCGTTGGCCCAGATCTCAATGTGACTCGCTATCGTCAGCTGATTCTCCTGGAAGAGGCCTTTGAGATGGTTGGTGGAAGTTTCTTGGCAGCTGCTTTGTTCACTTTGCTTTCACGATTAACGGCCGTACACGTCAGAGTTTTGAAAGAAGATCAATTGGTTTAAAATAACACTAAAATTAGCTTATATCTTTGACAAAAAGCTTGTTTTATGGTATATTCAGGCGTCGTAGCAGATTGAAATATAGTGGAAAATCGTGGTCAGAATTTCAAGGAATTGGCGCTTGAAATCCTGTCTGTGATGTCTAAAGACGCTAGACAGCGGAGAAGAGGAGAACGGGGGCAAAAATCCCCAAAGCTGCATGGTGCGGCTGTTCTCCGAGACGTTCGTTCAAATCCCTGAGGTCGAATCATGAAGACGACTGTGTTTGGTGCCTTCGCCTTTCTGGTCGCTGTGGCCGGCTGCGCTCTCGAGCCCGCCTACTACAACACCTCGCGCATGCCGTTCCCGATGGACGACTCGCCCGAGGACGCGGCCCCGATGGTCGTGGCCGACGCGGCCGTCACCCCCGACGCCGCGCTCGTGCCCGCGCTTCCGCCCGGAGAACTGCGCGTGCAGCAGATCGTGACGAGCGAGTTCCTGCGCGACCGCGCGGATCAGGAGCTGATCCGCGTCCGTTTCTTCGTCGACCGAGGCTTCGCCCCGGTCCGGCTCAAGATGTACCGCTTCATCCTCCTCCCCGGCGGTCCGAACGACTTCGCGCCGCCGGTGCAGTGGAGCCTCGAGGGCTTGACCCTCAGCGGCACCGCAGCCCTGTCGGGCTTCCAGCGGACGATCGACCGGGATCCCACGACCCCCGCTCGTTTGGTCGTGACTATCGCCTACGAGCGAGCCATCATGGTCGACAGCACCGGCGTCGATGCGATCTTCGTCGGCCGGACCACCGCCCAGCCGGCGAGCGGCGATCGGCTCACCGTGCTCTTCATCTTCAACGAGGGTCGCTACTCCTACGCATCGAGCCAGGTCGGCGCCCTCACCCCGGACATCCCGATCGCTACGGTCAGCGGTGGGCTCCTCAGCGGCCCGCACCTCTACTACGGCACCGGGCACTGCACGACTCCGCGTCCCGCGACCTACGGCATGCCCGGCAACATGACCGAGGGCATCGTCCTCTGGACGCCCGACAGCTCGAGCTTCAACGAGTTCGACTGCCTCGATGGTCGCGCCATGGCGAGCTGGCGCAACGTGATCACGCCGCTCCCCAGCATGGGCCCCGGGCCCGCGAGCAACGGCTTCTCGCAGTACCTGCGGATGCCCTGACCCCTCGTCGCTCCTTCGACCTCATCATCCTACAAACTCGCTCAGATCTTGTGCGAGTTGTTCGTCAGGGTAGAGATGGGCGCTGGTTTCAGCGCTTGGTCTGCTCATATTCTCGGCCACCTGACCCCGAGACTCCTGTCTTGTTCTCGCTATGAGGACAAAAGAGGAATCAAAAACACCCCCGTACCGATTGGTGCAGGGGTGTTTTTTGTTAGAACCGGACGTCGGCCTGTTGGAGAGAATATTTTCCATCGGTCGTTCGCGTGGCGAAGACGACGCGATAGTGGGTGTCTGAGATACGGTTGCGTTCAACGGTGGACTGAGAGAGTTCTTCCGTTTGATTTGGAATCGTGTGAACCAGCCATTTTTTAGGAGTCATTGAGCTGCCAAGACAGTTTGCATCTGGTTCGATTGAGACGAGATTTCTCAGGCTGAATTCAAGCGTTTTTGAATCCTTCACTTCTGCCAAGGCACTGACTTTTTCTTCGCAGTTCAGCGCATTTGATTTAACTGGAGAATAGCCCGTTTCTTTGGTCGCATGATCGTAGTAGGTCACGCTTCGTTTGGTTTCAGCTGTGATGGTAATGCCAGATTGATTTTTGTCTTCAAGTTCTTCCTGGACACGGATGCCAGTCGGCGTCTTGAAGAACAGGAGTCGAACGTATTTGTTGGTTGGGTAATCTTTAAGAATATCCTTGAACCAAGGAGGGTTCACGGTTGTTTCTTTGCCTTTTTTGTCATATAGACGGATCTGACTGCTGCCGATCACGGGTACATCTGATCCAGAAGAGACGAGTCTTCCAGGCGTTTGTCTTTGACCATAGAAGGCGGGCGCGACTAGATTTGAGGCATAGATCTTCTCTTTTTCTTTCGATTGGGCCACGAGCGTTAACGAGAGATTGGAGGCTACGCGGAAAAGTTTTGACGGATTCGAAAGGTCGCTACGAACAAGATACATTTTTCCACCATCACAGATGAGTTGAGGGGTCAGCTCAAAGTTTGCGCCTTTGAAGGCATTGAGCTTGGTGCGGTGGACTTTTGTTGAATCGATTTTGAGATGATATTGATTCGCTTTGCTATTTTTCCAGACAGAATAGGTATCTTCTCCACAGCTGGCGAATGTTTCGAGACTGGTCTCAGCAGGCAGGCCTTTATTCCAGTTTGCGCTAAGAACGGACTTCGTTAAACGAAAGGTGTCGAGACTGG
The DNA here is from genome assembly GCA_018061755.1 of Patescibacteria group bacterium. Taxonomy (GTDB): domain Bacteria; phylum Patescibacteriota; class Patescibacteriia; order 2-12-FULL-60-25; family 2-12-FULL-60-25; genus JAGOTP01. Next base: position 181,388 of record JAGOTP010000001.1, read on the forward strand.
CGGCGGAGGCGGGTTGAGTGAAAATGAGCAAGGCAGCAGCTGTTAGAAAAAGAGCGAGGGGTTTGTTCATGAAGATAGTATAGCAAAAGGGTGCTTGGGTTTCATCGATACAAACAAAAACACCTCTCGTATGAGAAGTGTTTTTGTTGGAGTCCCTGTACAACCAAGTCCGAACCTATTTTGAGTCCCAGACATGACCAAAAGGAGGGGTATGGGGAGGATATCCGCCCCATCCAAACTAGTTGAACGACTAGTTGAATCAGTGTTCAACTAG
>JAGOTP010000032.1 GCA_018061755.1 Patescibacteria group bacterium
TGGATCTGTTGGTACGGACGGGCCTGGTTTCATCCAAAGGGGATGCCCGTCGTCAGATTGAGCAAAAGGCCGTTCGCGTTGATGATGTTGTAATCGAGGATGTGAGTGCGATAATTACGCTACGCGACGGCTTGGTTGTCCAAAAGGGCAAGCGTCACTTTGCTCAGATCAGTCAAAAATAATACGTTATGAACGAACAAAATGCCTGGTTGACCTGGTCAACGGAGTTGGCAGAGAAGGTCGGTGATATTTTAGGGACAAAAGTCGAAGCGAATGATCTTGTGCCGCCACAGGATGCAAATTGGGGTGATCTCTCGTACCCTTGTTTTCGTGCAGCTAAATCTTTGGGAAAAAATCCTGCGGAACTTGCTCAGATGGTTGCGCATGGTCTTCAAGGCAAGCTTGATTGGGTGGCTGAAGTGGTTGCGATGGGACCTTATGTAAACATTCGTTTGCAGGTGGCTGGAGCGGTTGAGCGAGTGATTCAAGATGTCGAGGCCCAAGGAGCTGACTACGGAATGCTTCCCATGAGCGCGACCGGTCCTGTCGTCTTTGAATACGCCAATCCGAATACGCACAAAGAAATTCACATCGGACATCTGCGTCTGTTCATTTTAGGTGCAGCGATTATTCGTGTCATGAAAGCAGCGGGTCGACCGGTCATTCCCGTCAGTTACATTAATGATGTTGGAAGCAACGTCGCGAAATGTTTGTGGCAATTGGTACGTGCGCATGAGGGTTCTGTGATGCAGTTATCAGAGCAGGCGGCTAAAGAGCTGTTAGAGCGTATTCCGGCAGAGCGACACACGGGGAAGTATTTGGGCCAGCTCTACACCGAATCAACGTTGGCCGCAGAAGAGCCTGGAAGCAAAGAGGAGATTTCGTATGTCCTGGCTCAGCTTGAGGCACATACCCCGGCTTGGGAGATTCTCTGGCGTGAGACGCATGGTTGGTGCGTACAGGAATTAAAACAGATCTTCCAAGAAGTAGGAGTAGACGTTGAGAAGCAGTATTTCGAATCAGATTATTTGGATGAGAGTAGTCGTTTGGTCGATGAATTGTTGGCCAAAGGCATCGCTAAAGAGAGCCAGGGAGCGATCATCGTCGACATGGAAGAGCAGAAACTGGGTGTGCTGCTGCTTCGTAAGTCTGATGGAAACCTGCTTTACGCTGCCAAAGATCTGCCTTTAGCGGATCAGAAGATGCAGGATTACCCCCAGGCGAGTGCCTTGCAAGTCATGACGGATGTTCGCCAGGTTCCCTACATCAAACAATTGGCGGAAGTCATGAAGCGTCGTGGGATCACGCTGCCATTCTTGTCGATGGGCTATGAGTTGGTTCGTTTGCCAGAAGGAGCGATGAGCAGTCGTAAAGGAAATATTGTGACGTATCAAGCCTTGCGTGACGCGGTCTTGGAGTATGCGTTACAAGGTGTGACTGAGCGACATCCAGAGTGGTCAAAAGAAAAAGTCGAAGACACAGCTCGTCAGCTCGCTTTCGCCGGTATCATCTTCAGCATGTTGCGACAGGACAATGACAAGATTGTGACGTTTGAAATGAAAGAAGCGTTGTCGTTTGACGGCGCGACTGGTCCTTACTGCCAATATGCTGTTATCCGTCTGTCTTCCATTTTGCGCAAAGCAGCAAACAAGGGTCTGAAGCCAAGTAAAGACGTACCAAATGCCTATGCGCACGCCTCGGAAAAAGCCTTAGCGTTGTCGCTAGCAGCTTTTCCTCATGTGGTAGCTCTTGCTGGTCGTGACCAACGTCCCTCTGTTATTGCGCATTGGTGTGTTGAGGCAGCACAGAATGTGAACGCATTCTATCGTGATGTCCCCGTGATGGACGCGACCCCAGACGAGGCGGCTAGTCGTTTGCGCTTAGCTCAAGCCGCCAAACAGGTTCTGACGCTCGGCCTTGGTCTCTTAGGGATCGCCGTTCCAGAAGAAATGTAGGTTTTTGTGGACAAATGTCACAAACACGAGCAGACGTTTGTGGTATGATGCTCACAATAAAGAACTTTGACCTGATCTGCGTATGTTTGGCACTAAGCCGACGGATGGAAATGTCTTCACGGTAGGCAAAGGGGAAGGGGATCATCTTTCTGCGACCTTGATTGCACGCGGCGTCCGGGTAGAGGGGGAATTCACCAGTCAGGGCGATGTTGTGATCGAGGGCGAAGTATCGGGGACACTAAATTGTACTGGAATGTTAACGATTGGCGTTGAAGCCAAGATCAAGGCTGATATCAAAGCAAATGACGTGATCATTGCGGGTATCGTCGAAGGTAATATTGTGGCTGCTCGCAAGCTTGAGGTGAAAAGTGGGGGAAAAGTCACGGGGGATGTGACTTGCGAGGTGATTGTGATCGAAGGGGGCGCTTCTATGAACGGTCGTGTGTCTTCGGGAAAACGCTTGGTAGAAGTTCAGCCAGCTACTGGAAAACGCACAGAACGTGCACAAGCAGCCGTTTAACGGCCTTGCCGTGGTATGAACCCGGCCTTTTCTTACGTCTATGACGAGACTGCGACTTTGCCGCGCTATACGGCAGAGTTGGCTCGCATCGAAACAGAAGCGAGTCGTTGTGGTATTAACGCCAGAATTGCCAGGCTAGGAACGTTTCGTCAGCCGAAGAAAGTCATTGAAGAAGCCGTCAGTTTTGGAGCGAAGACAATTGTTTTCGTGGGAACGGATCAAGCAGTCTATCATCATTTAGCCGCTCTGATTGAGTTGGATGTAACGATTGCATTCTTGCCTCTCGATGCGAATAGTGGCTTAGGCTGGGCGCTTGGGATCCCGACGGGTTCCAAAGGGGTAGAAGTCGTCGCTGGTCGCCTGATGGAAACGATTGACGTTGGTTTTTTGAATGATCGGCCCTTTCTAACAGAAATCGCTCTACCTCAAACAGCAGCTGCCGTTGAGGTCGATAAAAAATATCGGGTTCGTCCAACGGAGCATGGCTCTATTGCGATCCGTAATATCGGTTCGCTGTATTCCGGAGCAAAAACCATCGGAAATCCGACGGATGGCAAGTTGGAAATCATTTTACAATCTGAAATGAAAGGGAAGGGGATTCGTCAGTTTTTTCGCTCTGAGTTAATTGAAACGAGACTGTTTTTGGAAGAGGGTTCAGTCGTTTGCAAAGACGGAATCCATGGTTTTGTCGACGGAACGGCTGGTCTGTCTGGTACGAATTTACATTTTTCCATCAAGAAAAAGGCGGCTCGTGTGATCATTGGTCGCAGCTGTCAGTGGAGGAGGGAGAAGGCGTAAAGGAATAAGGGAAATTGACAGGTGAGATGAATTGTCGCCTAATAAGGCGGTTCCTGAGCCGTGGTGGTTTGGGATTTCTTCTAAGGAATCTGAGGAAGGAGATCGTCGATGTCCCATGTAGTTGAAGGGGGTCCGTATCGTTCAGCGGATCCCGAACCGCCTGTTCCGCCTGGTCCCGGATGGCCAGAGATCGTACTGGTGGTGGCCGCCTTCCTGGGTGTCTACTTCGTCGCGAGCGCCTGGAACCGGATGACGAACGACGGCGCTCTTCCTGAGGTCGATGCAACGGCCTCTCCGCAGCTGGTGGTTCCTCCACCCCGTCGCGAGCAGATCGAGATCGTCATCTGGCTGCCTCCTGGCTCGCGTCTCACGCTGAACGGGCAGACGTTCCTCGCCATCTGTTCTCACAACGCTCGCTGCGGCTGCAGCTACCAACTGCTGCTGCCGATCTGCCCGTCCTCCAACTGAGCCGGGTTCCCCACGCCCGCTCCGATAGGCCTCGCTCCTCAGCGACCCCAGGCCATCGGAGCGGGCGTCTATCGTTTGGTTGACCATTTCTGTCGTCTTGGTTAGTATACGGCCACATCGAAAGATCTTTGGGTGAAACAGAGTGAACGATGATATTTTAAGGGCGAGTGGCGAAATTGGCAGACGCACTACCTTGAGGTGGTAGCACCCGCAAGGGTATGAGAGTTCAAGTCTCTCCTCGCCCACCACGAAAAAATTCCCTATACCGCGCGGTACTGGGGATTTTTTCTTTTTCATAAAAACTCAGTTGGTTTATAAAAACACATGACCCGCCTCCGGAGGGTCCGTGTGAGGCGGGTGGTGGTGGGAGTGATCTTGGGTTCCTCGGCTCTTCTAAACCGTGGTGCGCGTCAGCAGGACGCACATGTCGAAGTCGCCGTTCGGGATGACGTCGAGCCGCGCGATGTCGAAGTTCTCGCCAGACTGTTTCAGCAGGTCGAGGATGTTGGTGATGTAGAACTTCACCATCGCTAGAACGACCTCAGCATGTTCATCCCGGAACTTAGTGTTGCAGGCGAGAACGATCTGCGCTTCCGTACAGGGCCTTCCATCCGCACGAAGGTGGTTGACGGCATCGACGAGAGCCATGAGCAGTTTCTTGTCGCGATCTAGCGTGTCCGCCTGCCCACCCGCGTCGATCTCGGCTACGAGTACCAAGGGCTTTCCCTGGCTGGCCAGCTCGAGGCTCAGTCCGTGTTTAACATGTTCAAGCGCCATTAATGGCACCTCCTTGTGGGCTTTTGGTATCATATTATTCCTCATTCCGTCAACTGTTCGAAGGCCCTTTACCGCTCGTCACGGCCCAGTTATATTGGCTTCAACTATGGTTTCCCTCATCAAATCCTTCCCAGACTTGGTCGGCCAAACGGTTGAGATCAAAGGTTGGGCCTATAACGTCCGTTCCAGTGGTGCTTTGGTGTTTCTTGAAATGCGCGATGGTTCAGGTTTTGTACAAGCAGTTGTCTCTAAAAAAGGGGTCGATGAAGCCTCGTGGGAAGCCGCAAGTGCTACGACAATTGAGTCGTCCGTTATCGTAGAAG
>JAGOTP010000033.1 GCA_018061755.1 Patescibacteria group bacterium
GCATTTTCGGGGTCTTCGTTTTTCCCCATGTCATGGAAGAAGGCGCTCAATCGCAATAGTTTTTCGTAGCGGGGGTTTGCGAAGGGAGGGTTTTGATCGATCAGGTCATCCATGTATCCGATCGCTGCGATCAGATGTTCTCCGACCTGTTCTTTTCCATGCCAGCGCTCGTCTTGTGTCAGCTCACGATTTCGAGCGAATTCGGGGACGACCTTTTCAAGCCAGCCGCGTTTATCAAGGAGGGTAATTTTTTCTTGCGTACCCGCTTCATCAAACGCGTGTAGAAAGAGACGCTTCATGTCTTGTTCAGATCCCTCCGCTTGCTCAAGCTCTGCTTTAAAAGATTCGATCGAGACTGCGCGTCGCGCTAAGCGATCAACGCGCGCTGGATCGAGTGTCTCTTGTTCTTTTGTAACACGACCATCGATTATCAGTCTGGCTGTTTTTAGGACCTCGGCATCTTTTGGAACGGTGCCACGTCGTAGGGCGTCTCCCACATACACCTTTACACGATCTTGCCGATCTTTCTGCCACTGTTTTTCCTGAGCACGCTTTTGGAGTCCGGGAAGCTTATCCGCTAAATATTCCACCGTGTGGGTATCCGTAATCGGATGAACGGGCGTGCTTCCTTCTCGCCAGGAGGAAAGGGCGTCTGCATGCAGGAGGTGTAACAAATTCGCGCCCCAACCAGGAGGGGAATCAAGGAATAGTTTTGAAACGAGTCCCTTACCCGCCTCGACGTCTGCTTGAAGTTGTTTGGGTGGTAAAAAAAGGTCAACGTGATGCTCGATGAGCCAGGCACTTTCTGCCGCGATGGCGTCCGGAATATTCCACTTCTCCTTCAGTGTTTGAAATGTTTTTACGCCTTTCTGTGCATGCCCGTAGAATGTAATAGCCCCTGTTTTTGGATGACGTCCTTGGGTTGAACGCTTTTCGACATCGTGGAACAGAGTTGCGAGGACAAGCGCGGGTGAGGGTTGCTCAACAAGTCGAGCGATGTTTCCGATAATCAAACGGTTATGACGATCTGCATCACCTTCCGCGTGGTTTGAAGGATCTTGTTCGAGTCCTTTCATCGCCTCAAGTTCGGGAAATAGCTTGCCGAGGAGTCCGGCTCGATCTATTCCTTCATAAAAATGAACGGGATCTTTTACAAGCAGGTTCATGATCGCCGCTTTTTCGGCCGGTTGTAAATCTTCAACCGCTTGAATCTGTGGGATGAGCGCTTTAAAGTCTGCCGTCCAGGCGGAGTCCGGCGAAGAAAGAGCTTGAAGCTGTTTTTCTGAGTACATGGCTTCGATTGTAGCGTTTCGGCAAAAACGTGGCTATGTCCTCTTCCGTATCTACGCGTTGACCAGTCTGCTCACTCAATCTACTGTTACTCTTACCTATGAGACTGTATCTTTCTTCCTATAAATTAGGGAATCAACCAGAGCGTTTTGCTCAGCTTGTGAGAGAAAATAAACGGGTCGCGGTGATCGCGAATTCGAGAGATGCATTTTCAGATGTCAGAAGAGGGGTGAGTATTCAAACAGAGATCGAAGCACTTCAGCGTATCGGCCTTGTTGGAAACGAGTTGGATCTACGAATGTATATCGGGAAAAAAGAAGCGCTCACAAAAGAGCTTTCCACCTATGGAGCTGTATGGATTCTCGGAGGGAATGCCTTCGTGCTTCGCCGGGTGATGGCTGACTGTGGATTTGATGAGGCGATAAAAGACCTCCTCAAGAAGGACGCGTTCGTCTATGCAGGCTATAGCGCGGCGGCGGTTGTATTGGCGCCAACGTTGAGAGGGGTGGAAAAGGTGGATCCTCCTTCGGATGTGAGCGATGTCCTGAAGGCAGAAATTCTCTGGCAGGGGCTAGACGTTCTTCCGTATATGGTCGTGCCGCATTACAAATCAGATCACCCAGAGTCCGCTCTTATAGATGAGATGGTAGAATTCTTGGAAAAAGAACGCCTACCCTACAAGACCATTCAAGATGGGCAGGCGGTGTGGGTGGACGGAGATGTAGAAGGAATAATCGGATAGAAGTAGGGGCGCTATCTCCAAGCTCCCACAATCGCGCCTACGGCGAGCGGTGTTAGCTCATCGTCTTTTTCATCGCTGTTTGTTTCTCTTTGCTCCACTTGTCCATACCAATTACACCCACCCATGTTCTGAATACGTCTCTTGTCGCTGATAGCATTCGAGCGCTTGTCGGACGTACGGGACCATATTTGGTGGAAGTGCCTCAAGCGGCCACCAGCTGAGATCGTCACATTTGTGAGGCTCTCCGATGCGTGGCTCTCCCTCCCAGTGTTTTGTCGTGAGGAAGAAGTCAACGCGTTCCCCATCATTTTTAATGCGATGCATTGTGTGAATAACGCTGAGCTCTTGAGGCTGGATCGTGATGAGAGCTTCTTCCATGGCTTCACGCACCAGTGCGTGAGTGACGGGTTCGTTTCCATCCAGGTGTCCAGCAGGGACACTATAATTTCCATCTTCGTATCCGGTGTTTGCGCGTCGTAAGAGCAGAATTTTTCCCTCTCGAATAAGGAAGAGATGTACTGCACAGATGAGTTTGAAGCGGTCCATAGATCAAGACTCTACAATGGATGGATGGGTGTCGCCAGCGGAGACGTTTCTTCCCTAAAACACTCTAAGTCGCTAGGATTAACTCCATGTTGTACGTAAAGACAGTAATTAAACAGAGCCTCCTGCATGGAACGGGCTTGTTTGCGGATCAGAGGATTGCGAAGGGCGCATTGATCTCAAAATTCGAGCCAGGGTTTGATATTTTTATCACTGCAGAAAAATATGCGAGCCTGCCTGAAGCTGCTAAGAGCTTCTTCGATCACTACGGATACTGGAGCAAAGAGTTGAACGGGTATGTCTGTTCTGCTGACAACCATCGATTCACGAATCACTCAACCAATCCCAGTGTTGGAACAGTTGGTGCGAAAGAAGGGGATGATGGGGACGACATCGCGCTCAGAGACATCGAGCCAGGTGAGGAGATCACGGTTGATTATAGGGTTTTCGGGGAAGATCCAGAGCAGACGACTTAAGTCGATTTCTTTCGATTTTTCAGAAGCTTATTCGCAGAGATGGCCTTTTGAACATACATAGGCACAGCCATAGCATGGGTAGGTACGTGCCAGATCGCCACTGCCTGGCCAGCTGCCCGAGCCGCGAATCTCGCCGCCTCTGAGCTCGCTTCACGAGCCGCTGCATGCGAGTCGAGGGAAAGTTTACGCGCTTCAGTCATGCTCAGCTCGCGTTCACCTTTCGCCCAGGCCCTGATCGCTTCTATCGCGTGGCGTGGACGATGATCGGTTGGATGCATTCGTTCAAAAAGAGGAAGAACGCGTGCCGCTTCCTGTGCCGCTTTGAGCGCAAATATTTTATGATAACGCCAGTTGCGCCCATTTGCGAGTGGCGTCTTTGAGCCTGAGGATATTTTTTCTTTCATACTTCAGATCAACTGGTTTGCTCTAGAACAATCCTTTTTTGAAATGCACCCCGAGTCTCAGCCTTTTTTCTTCGTGTTTCTTCTAAGTCTGTTGCGTTGATTCCTTTAAACGCACAGATCGCTTGGATGACTTCCAGAATATCAGCAAGTTCTTCGTTGATATTCGTTCCTTCTACTAACTCCGTCACTTCTTCCTGAAGTTTCTCTTTGAGCTTATTCCAGTACTCTGCATCATCGGCGACGTGTGTGATAGGGACAGACCCGGATAGGAGAATAATCTCTGGAATGTTGTCTCGTACGAGTTTGTTATAGGTCTTCATACGTTGTTGTGATGACGCGCTCCAGTCAGTAAGTACTGGTTAAAGCGTTCGAGGTCATGCTCGAAGCTTGGCGTACGTTCTTGGTAGATGAGGTCGTGTAGAGCTGCTTCTTCTCGAATGTGCTTACTAAATACCGCAACGAACTCTGCAACTTGTCGAATGACGTCTGGGTTACTCTCCCTCAGCCAATTGTTGGGACTCGTGTTTTTTACAATCCCTTCTACGACAAGATCGGTCGCAGTCTGTCCGATAAAAAGTCTGGCGAACTTTGCTGGACCGTGTTTGAGGAGTAGCTGATGAACGTAGTTTGGAAAAAGATGAATACCTTCGATAACGATAGATTCGTTTTCGTCGAGTGCTTGGGTAATGACTTTATCAAGCTCAGGTTCTACAGATTTTGCCGAAATGTGCTGGAGCTCCACCCGTTCTTTAGGGGTCAGTGTATTTTCCGAGGTTGTTCCAGAGAAGCTGGGTACGGGAAACAGGATCCGCTTTTCTTCCGCTGAGAGTCTGTCTATCATCTGGCTGCAAACAGCATCAGTAGAAACAACATGCGATTTTGTGCTATCGGCAATCTTTTTCGCGAGAGTGCTTTTTCCAACGCGTGGAGCACCGCCAATGAGGTAGATCATGGGGGAAGGATACGTCTTTTTCCAAGCGTTTGAAACTCGCTTGTAATAGACAATCGCTTCAGTCGCCTGTACAGCCGTGTTTTTAGTGGATGACCTGGATCATTCAAGTAGAATTGGGATGACGAAGCGTGGATCGAACCTGTTAATTCTTTGAATAGGCTTGTAGGATAGTTTTTATGAAAGTCATCCTGTTTGATTTTGATGGAGTGATCGTAGACACGTTCTCTTTTTGTTATCGAATCATGAATTCGCGCGACGCCATTTCTGAGGACTTCTATCGCACAAAATTTGAAGGGAATATCAACGACGCA
>JAGOTP010000004.1 GCA_018061755.1 Patescibacteria group bacterium
AACGAAGGGCTGACCCCGGTTCATACGTCCAACTTTCCTTCGATTGAAGCATTGATTGAAGAGGAGACGAAGCCTGTTGCTCATGTTCGTCCGCAAGGCATGGTCGTGTTGAATGCGGATGATCGTCGTGTCTTTGCCATGCGTCATGCGACAACGGCGGCTAGTCTGACGTTTGGAGAAGCGGATGGGGCGGATATTCATCTCCTGGATCACACAGTTCTCACGAAAGCGACTGATCACGGGGAGATTCCAACGGGTCTTCAGTTGCGCTTCCGTGTCTTGCAGCGTGAAGAATCATTCTTTGTGCCATGTGTGTTCGGCCACTCTGCCGCCTATGCCGTTGGAGCTGCTCTAGCCGTAGCTGTTGCTCTCGATTTTACGCCAGAAGAATACCGTCGTTTCGGTGAGCACTTTGATCCCTATCCTGGTCGCACACGGATCATTCCAGGCATCAAAGGGACGGTTCTCTACGACGATACCTATAACGCCTCACCAGCTGCTGTGCTTTCGGGTCTGCGCGATCTAGCCGCGACGGTGGTGCGTCCTGGTCAGCGCAAGATTGCGTGCATCGGCGAAATGCGTGAACTGGGCGAGTCAGAAGAGCGCATGCATCGCTTTATCGGTGCTGAAGCGGCTCGTCTTAAAATTGACCTATTGGTCCCGTGTGGTAGGATGGCGCGGGTTTTGGCTGAAGGTGCGCTGGCGAATGGGATGTCTGAAGAACAGGTTCATTCGTTCGAAGATGTGCCAGAAGCCGGGCAGTGGTTGCAGCGTTTTATCAAGCCTGGCGACATCGTGTTCGCCAAAGCCTCAGAGGGTCGCTTCGACTCAGTCGGAGCCCGTATGGAGCGCTTGATCAAAGAGCTAATGGCCGAACCGAACCGAGCAGGGGAGTTACTGGTGCGACAAGACAAATCCTGGGCGCGTTACAGCTAACCCAATTCACATGCAAACGACGACGTGGTTTACCATGTCGCTCGCGAGCGACATGGCCTCATCGTTTAATGGCTAGGACAACCCCCTCTCACGGGGTAAATGGGGGTTCGATTCCCCCTGGGGCTACCAAATTAGAAGCATCGTCACCCGACGGTGCTTTTGAGTTCTGGAAGTCCTGATTTAATTGGTAAACGAGCGAAAGTGATGGTGTTCCAAAATTCTCTCCATCGTAAGGAACGGGTTTTTTGAAGACTAGACCCATAAGCCTGTTTTTTCTAGGTAATCTGGATTCCAACCATTCTTTTGAGGTGTTCCGAACGTAATCAAAACAGTAGCCTAACGCGGCATTCATCTGGAACTCGCGCGTCCACTGATCCACGAGTAGAGTTCGTTTTTGCTCTATGAGAGTGTCCATAGCCCGTTTTTGCTGCGCAAAGTCTTCGTCACTGTAGATGCCAGTGCGGTGATAGACAAAAACCTGTTGCCTTTCTTCCTGTAGCCGCTCAACCTCGTTCTGAATGCGTTTATTTTCATGGTCTGCCGCACTTTGCTTTTCCGCCCATCGGTCTAATACGATCGCTTTGAAAAGCTCTTCGTGCTGCGGATTGGGAGTGATTCGATCAAGTAACTCAACAAACTGTTGTTCAAAGGCCTCCTTGGGAATTGATCTGGCCGCTCTGCACTTGCGAGAGCCATGATGGTAGTAAGGGTATTTCATACCCTTCTTGCCGGTAGAGAAACTACCCGTCAACTCCTGTTCGCACTCAGAACAAACAACTCTGCGTCTCAAAGGAAAATTATCGTTGTCGTACGCGCGAAGATCAGGCACGTTTGCTCCCTTCTTCTTTTTTTGGCACCTTCGGAACAGATCTTCGGAAACAATGGTGCTAAAAGTCCCATACACGACCTCTCCAAAAGCCTCCATACGCCCACAGTAAATTGGGTTACGAAGCATCTTTTCAATAAACTGGGGTGTCAGCGGCTTACCTGTTTTTGAAAGAAGCCCAATGCTTGTCGTGTAGGTAGCCAAAGATTTATAGGTATGAGTACCCGTAGCCCATTCTTCAAATGCTCTTAGAACGAGCGTAGCTGTTTTTGGATGAGGAAAAATGTTAGCCCCTTTGCCTTTTGTCGGTCGATAATAGCCCAGTGCCGCCGCCCAAACCCAGATACCTTCTTTGAAGCGTTTATGCATCCCCATCTTCGTCCCTTCCGCTCTCATCGAATTATCGAATTCTGCAAAGCTCGAAAGCATTCCATCCATCAATTTTCCCGTGGGAGTCTCATTGATTGGTTCGGTCACGGAACGTAAGACTGTACCGCCCCGTTTTAGAATGGATTGAACCATGATATGATCCTCCCTATTTCTTGCGAAGCGGCTCACTTTGTAGACCAGAAAAACGCCTATATGATTGCTCTTTGCACCACAGAACGCAATCGCTTTGGTAAATTCAGTACGATCAGCTGTTTTAGCGGATTCACCCCGTTCGATGAAAACCGCAACCACTTCCCAGCCCATTCTTGCCGCATGTTCTCTGCATAGTTTTTCCTGCATCTCCAAGCTCGTATTATCAACCTGATCACTCGAAGAAACACGAACATAGATGATGCAGCGTAGAATGACGGCTAGCAAAAGCGGTGAAGGCATACAGATTGTATTCTAGCTCGGATTATGACTCTCGGGCAGTAACCCGCAGGGGATTTTGGAACTCGTTTCTTCATTCATTTTTTCCAGCGCTAAGTCAGTCAATCCATAGTATAGGTCGCGCAACTCCAAAAGTTCCTCATCCGATAGGTGGTCAAGGTTGGGTACGATCTTTCGCAACTTCTCCAAGCTCAACATAACAAAACCCACGATACGCTCGTGGGTCATGTTCAAATCACGCCTATTCCGTGTGGATCACGTGTAACTCGTTAGTCAGAGAAGACGCTTGATTGTACCGCCATCCGCCTTAAATAGAATCTCTATCCCAAGTTCTTCCTTAGTTTTGTTGTTCAACCGGACCATGGTTTCATAGACGGGCCGCATGGCCTTCTTATCACCCAGCTCATCTCCGCTGAAAAGTTCGTAGATAACGGACTGTTCTATCGCTGTCATTGGTTCATGTGAATACATCTCACGACAAAAAAGATGTTCATTAGTGCTTGTCCGTAGCTGGCATGTTTTGTCACGAAAAAAGAGCCTCGCCTCTCGATCATCGAAGAACGTTCCGTCCTTCGCGCTAAAAGCCGTAACGGATGCGTCTGATGTCTTGGTGAACGCCACGCACAACGTATCAAATTCAGCTTGAAGAAGGGTAATTTTGTAACCTACCGGCTCGTATCCTGACATCTTCGCAATAAAATCTAATGTCATGGGCACTTCGTAAAATGGATCTGCTTCCACTGCATGTTTTTTGACCAGCATTTCTATGATCGACTTTTGGTCTTGTTTGGTTGGAGTGGTTGGATTGCTTGAGGTGTCTATTCGATACTTAAAAACGGCGTCTGACATGGACAGCGCCTTATCGTGTTTGATCTTGTTCAAAACCCACAAGACTTTTGCTTGGGCTTGTTTCTCGACCAACAGGGGATCCATAGCAATGTTGCGCTCTCATCATAAATGACTTACCGTAGCGATGTCGAGATTCAAGTAATAAATACCCGAGCAGGGCCTACTTTGCCTTGTTTGTTAGGAGTTATTGATGCCCCGTAAAGGGCACTCCTGATAAAACAAGCAGCAATGACTCCGGTCTTGTTACTTGGGTCTCGACACCTCAGGGGTGTCCTTTTTGTTATGCCCCATTAACTCACTCATGCATCTATGAAGCCCTGCCCCTACTGTGCCGAAGAGGTACAAGACGCTGCTATCAAGTGTCGTCACTGCAAAGCGGATCTCCCAACCGTTGAGAAAAAGCATGTTGAGACCGACAAAGCCTCTTCACCCGTAATCCGGCCCATCCCACCGCAAGCGACGTTCAGCCAAAGAGATAGGAAGTATCTCGGAAGGTTTGGGAAGGGTTTATTGATACTTATTCTGCTAGGGTTCAGCTTTAATGTTTGGTGGGTTACCCTCCCAATTCTGGCTATTTGGCTTCTACGTTTCAGAATCAAGATGGACGCAAAGAAGAAGTGGGGTCTTGTGATCGCTCTCGCCCTCATCCCATTCATCGGCACGGCTATCGTCTACGCACAAATTCCGACCGTGACCCTTTTAGAGCCTACAGACGGAGCAAAAATCCAAGCCGATACAATCCACGTCAAAGGGAAGGTGAGCCCACCTACGGCGACTGTAGTCATCAATAGGAAAGATGTAACCCCAGAACAAGATGGGAGTTTTTCTTACGACCTATCATTGAAGTCGGGCAAGAATGAGCTGGATGTTTTCGCCAAGACAAAGAATCGCTCTAGCTGGCCAAAGAGTCTCACAATCCAACGAGACCCAACCGAAGCAGAAACAGCAGAAGCAAAGCGTCAGAAAGAGGCGGAAGATCAGGCTAAGGCCGACGCGAAGATCAAAGCATTCAGAGAACAGCTTACGAGCGAGATTACTACTTTGAAGGACTACAAGGCAGAGGCAAGCGTTCTTGGGAGTGACGTGGGTAGTGGGGTGGTTACCGTAAGAGGCTTCTTCAAGAGTTGGGCGACGGACGTAAAAGAAGGTCGCGCCTCAAAAGACCCTGAAACAGTGAAACTCGCTGGCGAACTTGCAAAACAAGTCTCTCGCGTTCAAACAGCCATGTACCCAATCATGCGTAAGGCTTTTGCAGAGACATCTTCCGCGAAACTTTGGCGAGCTGATGCGAGCGTCAGGGTGATAGGGACAGGAAACAAGACTATCATCTTCACTTCCCACACATATGCTTCCAATTCCAACGTCGCTGATTCGTATGAAGCGACTCAAGATGTGTTGGCGAATCTCAGATTCAGCCAAGTACGGTATGAGTGGTATGAAGGAAGTAAGTATCAATACTTCGATCTAAACGTGCCAAAAGACGCGGATTTAGAGATCTAGTTCTTACCCGTCCTCTTCGGCTTTACGAATCGTAGATGTGCGCACATACTCTCCCTAATCGCTATGCTCAAAAACCTCTCACGTTTCTTTGTCGTGTTGTCAGTCGTAGGCGTGCTGTTCTCAGGCTCTCTTGTTGTTCCCACGGCCTACGCAAAGCCTGCACCAAAACCTGCCGTCGTGAACGTCGCTCCTGCGGTGAAAAAGAGTGTGAACAAAATCTGTCATGCCAAGGGGACGCGCTATTACACCCAGACGAAGACGTTTACTGCCTACAAGACACTGAAAGACTGTGTGAAGAGCGGGGGACGACTACCTAAAAGCTAACCTGAAAAGCTAGGAGCGTAAACATGGAAAATGCGATCTGGAACTTGCTCCTTGGAGCGAAAGAAGATCTTACGTACTGTCACGAGATCTTAGCCCTGCCCAAGGCTTCGGCGATGAACTACGATCCAAGCCAGAGTATCGACCAGTTCTACATGACCGTCTGCAACCTCAGCTTCCATAACGCGCTGCTTATCATTTCTTCATTGATTGATACGAAACAGGCGAAGCCGGTCAGCTTCCGTAACTGGTCTGAATGCACTGATCGTGTCTGGCTAGACGGAATCGCTCAAAGGTTTGAGGCGAGCCCGTTAAAAATGATACGCGATAGAATCGTGGCTCACCAAGACGCGGAGGTTGCCAGTATTGGCTTAATCTTGGGTCGGCGTCGGGGCATCTTCAATGACGCTCACGTGACGCAACTGCAAGGGTTTTTGGACGAAATGATCCAGTTCTTCTGTGGCCTAAATCCGGGCGGGAACAAGTACAGCTCAACTGCTTCATTCGATGCGTCTAGTGCTCAAGAAGAGGTCAAGGCGGCTCTAGAGATCGCTAAGCCAAAGATGACTAGAAATCCGGTCATCTAAGGACTGAGAGCGGTAAAGAAATGGTCAATTTTTAGATCATCTAGGCGCACCTCTTGGACGGGTTCTATCCCGTTTAGATGCATCAGTTTTAACTGAACCACATCAGGGAGCTTCGTTTTGTCTAGAACCTTGAATCTGAGCCGGAAAGACACATTCGGAACTAGAGAATTGTGGTGGTTGTAGACGATCCGGTCTCCTTCGGGCGACCAAGTGGCGGTCGAAAGTATGGCGATATTGGGATCAACCGGAGTATCGTTTTCTACGGATACGGCTTGTTGGGTCAGTCCGACTATGTTGAAGGTTGGCTCAAGAAAAGCTCGCTTACCGTCATTTCTAAAAAATAGATCGAAAGAAACCAGATGACCGGCGTCCGTGCCCTGTATGTTTGCGCGCCTCGCCTTAAAAATGGGTCGGTTCCACCAATCACGCATCCAACCCAAGCCCCAAATCACGGCTGACGCGGTAATACCGCCAGCCGCTCCCTCGATTATGCTGGGCCATCCGCTCTTTGAATCCGTGACTACAGCGACAATGTGGCTGCAATGCGAAAAAGCGCTGTAGAGATGCATATAAGGGTCAGGCTGCCCACGTAATTTTAGACATGGGATCACTCAGATCAAAACCATGATGGGTGCGTTGCAGCGTAAGGGGCTTGAGCTCCCCACGCGCTTCGCCGATCAGTCTAAACAGGATGCCATAGAGCTTGTCGGTCGGTACGTCGGCAAGAGTGCGTTGACCGAGTTCTTTTTCGACGGCTTCAAGCTGACGGGAGAGCGTTGCGAGCTCATGTTCCTTTGTTACGCGGTAACGCTCACGCAAAGATTCCTCATGGATCGCGCGTAGGTTTTGTATTGGTTCGGCCAGCTCATGACTCCATTCAATGAGTGTGGGTTTCGAGACGTTAATTTCTTTGGAGATATGTGAAAAACTCATGCCTTGAGCACGTAGCTCCATGAACTGAGCTTTACAGGCGGAATCTTTCATATGAAGTACACGATTTTGCTTTATTTTAAATCATTATGGGGCGACCGTACAGGTAACGACAGGCATCATTCTTGCTTGTCTGGCTGCCGCTTCTTACCGCTAGGCCACAGAGCGTTCACCTGTACCAGTGTCGCCCTCCCTAGCTGTTCGGATTTTGCCCTCAATACCAATAGCTCATCTTCTACTTTTAACCATTGATCCGTTGGTTGCCCCGTGCGTTGGCGATACCGTAATACAACGGCGGCAAAATCAAGGTGCGCCGTTAAAAGTAGATCGCCCAGCAGAAGGGCTTTCTCTTCTTCAAAAATTGGTTCGTACTTTGGATTATGGACACCTGAGGCGTGGTCTTTAGTCCAGTAGAGCTGTGCGCCAAAGGTGCTTGCGTGTGCGGTCTTGCTAAGCATTTGGAAAGCCTTGCTGACTGATTCCTGACCGCGACCCACCAGATCCTTCTCTATAGCGTTTTCGCTGAAAGCAGCTTTAAACTCGGGACGGGTTTGATAGTCGTTTTGTTTTTCCAATAAGAATAGGTCTAATAACTCGGGATGGTAGGAGAGATATTGGAGCATGGAAAGATCGCTCATGACGTTCCTCGTCAATGGAAAACAGTCTCCATACATACCGCCCTCTAGCAAAAGACGTACGCTTTCGACGTGTTGGATGGAGCGACTAAGCAGTATCAAGGTGGCTTTACTGTATTTAACACCAGTATCGCCGCTGTCTTCATCGGCGGTGACTTCATCCAGTAAGAGATCAACGATTAAGTGAATCAGACCAAGACTCGACCAATAGACTGGGTAGAGCGGAGCGAGACGTAACTTCGTTAGCTCTTTTATCTCTCGTTCCTTCTCTTCAAACTCTGTTTCTGACATAGATGCTACCGGTATATCCTACGGAGTTACTGAGGTAAACATCCGTTCATAGAAGCCTGTAGATGATCCCTACGAACCCAGTTCCACTTTTCTAGCCACTCCACATCATACCCTCCGGATGACGGCAGGGTGACGCGAGTAGACGTGCATTTGAAAACAAAGGAGCCGGCATCTACGAGACGCGAGCTCCTTTGCGAAGCATTGCGTGTAGACACCGGCTAGATAAGAAAGAGGATGCGCTGCCGCGAGTGCGGTAAAGAGAGTTCTGCGTATTGTCGATCAGGTCGTCGCGTCCGCGATGCGCTCGACGAGCTCCACCGTCTCCGCCAGCCGATCGGCGGGGGCGCTGTTCGGACGTGAGGTCAGGAAGGTGTCTCGAGTCGTCAGCGCCTCGATGATCTCGTCGACCTTCGTCTGGGTGAGCCCGACCTCTTCGAGGGGCTGCCCGGCGGGGGGCTTGAAGATCGCGGCGACGAGAGAGGACGAGGAGCCGAGTTCCTTGATGACCCCCTCCCGAGTTCCACTGAGGCCGGTGCGCAGCATCTCGAGCACCCCCTCCCGCGTCTCGTAGTTGCAGGACACGTCGAAGAGCGGCTTGTAGTCGTGGCCGGGGCCACGTGCGATGACGAGGCCGTACTTGCCCGACTCCGGGTCTTTGATGACCGCGAAGTAGAGGTCATCGGGGTTGGTGAAGATCTCGAGAGCCGTGATGAGCGACAGTCCCATGGTGTGCCTCCAGAAACGATGCACCGTTTGGCGGTGGGGACGTAATGTCCCTATTGAGCTGTGTGAATCCTCACGCCGCACTCTATCGAGATTGTGGCGCTGTGTAAGGGCAAAACGACCTATTTTGCTCTCACACAGAAGGATGTTGTAATGCGAGACTGTAGCAGAAAAAGACGGTTTTGTCAACCGGCCTGACGGCTAAAATAAGCCTTTTACGCTAGGATAAGCCACTCTCTAGCATACGGAATGATGTTTCTTAATAGATGCTCAGCTTCTCTTAACGAATAGATGCCCGATTGGAGAGTTCTGCTCATCTAACGGATAGACTAGCGCTCCTGTAAGTACTTTATTTTAAGCCAAAATCCGCTCTCGTTCTGCGTCCTTTCCGAACTCGTACCATTGTTTCAGCTCTAGGATGAGCGGGTTCCAAACTTCCTCTATGTGGGCTACCAAAGAAGAAACATCGTCACATGGCGGTGTTTTTTCGTTTTCAGAAGTTCTCACACTAATCTCTGGTTCCGATCTGCAAGATACTTTATCTAAAGTATTGTCTTTCACTAGGAAAAGAATCTTGGACTTTTAAGAAGCTTGAACCCGTCAATGCTGCAATGATCTGTAATCATTTTGGCGAAGAAGGGTATGGTGATTAGTGAAAGTTTTAGTGCAGGCTTATACCAGAACACATCAATTGCTATTTGATTCTTAAATTCCGCGAGGCTTAGGCCAGACCACTTCATGTCGCCCGCACCTAGTCTTCTAACGGCGCTGTGTGCATCGTAGTTAGGGTGAGAAGCATTACAGATAACCCCATAAAGATCAGTCATCGGAGTGCGGCTTTCTAAAGATTCTGTCTCGTTTTCTGCAATATATCTGTCCAATGTTTCAAACATTGTGAGAATATTTACAGAGTCTATATGACCAATTCTTAGTTTCCCACTATCTTTTTTACTAATCTTATTGCCTAAAGATATTTGTTGAAGGCATTTAAGATAGTCATCAGGTTTGAGATCGCGTTCCATCAAAGAGTATAGATGAGCCAATAGGGCGGGAATTTCCATGAATGACTTGAGGATCGCAAATACGCTTAAAATGTTTTGTGTATTTATTGCTTCAATCAAACCATTTCTTAAGTAGATAGATCTAAGAAGGGTACTACTTAGAATTTCTTGTATTCGAGCAGGGATCAGTCTCTCATCTGAAGGATCATATTGATAGTTAATGTCGGTATAGATATAGCTCTCAAGTTGGTCTATATATCCCTCTAAAAGATCAAATGTTTCAGATACCCCTTCGTATTCATAGGAAGAAGGGGGTATCACTGGTCTAATGAGTTTAATGTCTAGAAAATCAGTTTTGTTCATACGCTTAGTATCTCATTTCTTAATTGAAAACACGATATTTGGTGGATATTTTTTATGATTTGTTATCTGATGGTGTTTTTTGTTCGGAAAACCTCGAGATAAGATACTAGTATGAAGCCAAACGCTTGCGGATCCGGTATGTTGTCAGCATATTCCCCACACAAGACCCTTTTTCTTTCTTTATGAGCACCCCTCCCCGCTGGGATCTAAGCGATTTGTTCATCGGCACCCACGATCCAGCCATCGACCAAGCCTTCGCCACGGCCGCTACTGAAAGCAAAGCTCTTGTGAACGACTACAAGGGTAAAGTTGCCACATTATCCGCTGATCGTATCCGTGATTTGCTTGAACGGTACGAGCGTATTCTCCAGACTCTTACCAAGCCCACAGATTTCGCTTATTTGCTTTATACGATTGATCCAGGTGACGCGACTCGTGAAGGTTTCCAATCCGTTATGCGCGAGCGTGCACTTGAGATCGAGCGTGAGATTATGTGGGTTAATTTGGAGCTGGCTGAGCTTTCAGAAGAACGCCTGAAGAACCTTTTGTCTGCACAAGAAACCGCTTTTTATCGCCATGTCTTGGAAAATAACTTGGCTGCCAAACCGCATCAATTACCCGAAGCCCAGGAACAGCTTATGGCTGACCTACAACAAACAGGTCGCCAAGCTTTTTATACCCTGTTCGAACAGGAGGATGCGACGAAACGGTTCCAGCTTGATGGCGAAGAGCGGACTTTGGAATCGTTGATCCATGAAGGGTATAACCCCGATCGTGCTGTCCGTAAACAAGCGGTTGAAGTGCTGTCTAAGGGTCTCGAGGAAGAAGCTCAGCGTCGCAGCTTCATCTATACAAACATCATCAAAAACAAGCAGACGACCGATAAATACCGTAAATATGAATACCCGGAGCAGGTACGGCATTTAGCCAATGAAACCACACAGGCTGCCGTCGAGGCGCTTGCCCAAACGGTTGAGGCTTACCAAGGCCTCTTCCAACAATATTACGTTTGGAAAGCCAAGCAGCTTGGGATCGAGAAGCTGGCTGATTATGATCTCTATGCTCCACTGCCAGGTGTCGAAAAGACCTACACCTTCGATGAGGCTCGTGAAATTGTTTTGCAATCATTTGCTGCCTTCTCACCGAAAATTGCGGCACATGCCAAAGAGTTCTTTGATAACGGCTGGATCGATGCCGAGCCTGCACCAGGCAAGCAAAATGGTGCCTATTGCCAGTATATTTCTGCAGACCTCCACCCTTATGTCTTCCTGAATTTTCAAGGCAAGATCGGCGATGTGCTGACCCTGGCCCACGAGCTTGGACATGCCGTTCACACGATGCTGGCGCGACCAAAAGGCTATTTGCAGTTCACGACGCCGCTCACGCTCGCAGAAACCGCTAGCGTCTTTAGTGAAATATTGGTCTTCGATGAGTTGCACAAGCAGCTGACCGATCCAAAGGACCGGATTGCCTTTACTGCAGCCAAGATCGAAGAAACCTTCTCGTCGGTCTTCCGTCAGATCAACCTGTACCGCTTCGAGCAGAAGGCTCACCATTTTGTCCGCGAACACGGCTTTGCGACGCCTGAGAACTACCAGGAAATGTGGATGGAGACCACAAAAGAGCTGTTTGGCAACGCGCTCGATGTCTCGCCTGAGTACCGTCACCGTTGGAGCTATATCAGCCATTTCTTCGACCGCGAGTTTTACGTCTACGCCTATGCCTTTGGGGAACTTATCACTTGTTGCCTCTACGAGGAGTCAAAACTTCATCCGGAAAATTTCAGTGAGAAATATACTGAACTTTTGAGTGGGGGTGGTGCAAAGAGTCCTAAGGAATTACTCGCTCCCGTAGGTCTTGATCCAGAATCGACGGAGACTTGGAAGCGGGGATTGGAATGGATCAAGCGTCTTGTTGATGAAACCACAGCTGGCACATAATAGCTGTAGTTCTTAACTGTTTACTTACACCTTACACTATGGAGCAGACTGGTTCTCTTAACAAAAACAACATGGAGCTGGCCATTCGCCCTGATTTGATCAAGACAACGATGGAACGGCTGAAGGCGTTAGGCGGCTACTGGATCAGTCGAGATGTGAAGATGGAGAATAGTCTGACGATTCCCGCAAGATCAATCGCACGTGACGAAGTAACTATCTCTTTGACGAAAGAGGATCTTCCGCCCGTTCCTCTCAGTCGCGAACTGTTTACGCTTTTAAATTGGTCAACAAGAAGTTATCTAGCTCAAATTGGGATCGAAGTAGATTTTGATGCTGATTGTGTGACGGATGAGATGCTACTAGGTCTAAATGAAGGACGACAGGTTAGTATTCCAGTCGATATCCTCAATCTTTCAAATAGGCCGATCGAAGTGAGCGGAGGAATCATGCGATTTTTTTGGGTCAACGAAGATCAGAGATTACGAGGTGAAGGGTTAGCGGGAGCGGTGAACTCTCAACAAATCATGATTAAAGGTGTAGCAGGAGCTGACTGGATGATAAATGAAGGTGGAACTGCTATCACGCTTCCGATTCGTCAGGTATTCGCTATCCCAACCTCAGAAGAAGTCGTACGCATTAGTGGTAAGAAAGACTTGCCAGGAGTTCAGATGCCTGTTTCACAAGTGGAAGAGACTGAGTTCAAAATAGGGGAGACGCCTCCGATTCGAATGGGAAAGGAGACAGTAGGTGTTATTAATTGGGGAGTCCAAGATCTTGGCGGTCGCCATACCCGTTCTCCACTCATTGACCCTGGATTTGAGGGACCAATCAGAACGGAAACGGTAAACACGCAGGGACCGATCAGTCTTCTGTTGTATAGGAAATAGTAACCTTGGTTTAAAACAGACAACGCAAAAGAATTTGAAATCCCCCGTCGACCAGTCAAGCTTACGCTTGCGGTCGGCGGGGGATTGGCCACGTGCGGGGAGTGCCGCACGGCCTCGTTCTTGAGCTAGTGCCAGTAGCTCGGTAGTCGGATGACGTGAGGACGGAGGGGAAGGTGCTGGCGGCAGCCTTCCGGGAGGTCGGTGGGAGCACTACCCGGGAAGATGCGATCTCGGGTGTGGAGCGTGTTGCACCAATACCTCCGCCGTTCTTCACTCAGGCTATCCCAGTTCCTGCGTAGCCAGGCGTTTTGCAGAGCCTGAGAAGTGGGAGCGGGAGGAGGGCCCCCGACGTTGCCGAAGGGGGATGTTGAAGGCCTGATCGGGTAGCCGACCGGATCGACGGATGCAGCTGGAGGTGGGGTGACCTCGTTCGGCGGCTCCTCTGGCGGATCCGTGGGCTCAGGTCGTCGGTTGCGGGTGCCCCGTCGAGCGTGGCGTCCGCGCCTTGAGGGCTCGCGTCCGCCGTCTTCGTCGACTGCACTGTCAGTCGTCTCTCCGGCGTCGCCTTCGCCCGCATCCGTTGCCACGATGGCTACGATCGGTTCGTGCGGCGTTGTTGATCCGGTGAGCGCGATGATTGCTCCGAAGTAGAAGACGGCGAACAGTGCGACGACTAGAACTACGGCGAGCCAGGATCTGATCAGCGACCAGCTCTTCGGGGGTTGACTCGCTCGAGGAGGTGATGATGACGGTGCGCCTTGAGCGCTATCCGTCTTCACCTCCACCTGAACGGTCTTGTCCCAGCGACTCGTCAGTCCAGCCGGCGGCAGGACTCCGCCTTGCGCTGCGACTGTGCCACCTGCTTTGAAGGTGTCGGAGGCGGCCGGTGCCGCAGGGCTGGTGGACGCTCGGGTCGCTGGTACCTTCTGCGAACCTGCCAACATGCGCAGGTACTGGTCCAGGTCACGGGCCAGGGGTTCTGCCGACGGGTACTGCCCTTGCTGGTTGAGACAGAGTCCCTTCGAGATCATTGCCCACAGGCTGTCGTCAAGACCTCGCCGCTCCGGCAAGAACTTGCGGGAGCTGATAGCCTTGCCGATTTCAGTCCCGTTGAAGGGATATGCTCGAACCCCCGTCACCAGCTCGTAGAGGATGGCGGCGAGTGACCATGCATCGTCACGCGGTCCAGCGTCTTTCGTCGATTCGATCTGGGCAAGGCTGCAGAATTCCGGCGTGCCGAAGAAGACCCCCGTCCGTGTCGTTGCCTGGGTGTCATCTCGGAGTTTGGCGATTCCGAAATCCAGCACCTTCACCTTGTCGTCTGACGTCAGGAAGATATTAGCCGGTTTCAGATCACGATGTGTGACGCTCTGTTCGTGAGCGTAGGCCACGATCTGGGCGACATCCCGGATGATCTCGACCGCCTTGTAGGGGGAGAGTCGGTGTCGCGCGAGACGTGCGTCGAGCGATTCACCGATCAGGAGTTCCATGACAAGGAAGAGGTTGCCCTCCGCCTCACCGTGGTCGATGTAGCTCACGATTCCAGTGCAGCCCTGTGACAGGCGCCTCAGGATCTGAGCTTCTTTGACGAAGCGTGCCCGGATTTCTCCGCGCGCCATCGAGCCGTACAAGACTTTGATGGCAACGAATTTCCCCGTCGGTTCGTGTCTCCCCTTGAAGACCCTGCCCATCCCTCCTTCTCCAAGGAGTTCGAGCAGGCGATAGTGTCCAACGCAGCTGCCTACGTCCAACTCCATGGTGTCACCCCTGTTTCCTCTTGGCTGTTTGTCCGTGTTGTGAAAAAGCTCTTTCGCCTGACAAAAACTCAAACCAGAGCTAGTGCAGGCGAACGCTACAGCCTAGCAAAAAATCAAAAAAAGTCAATGATAGACCGAAAAAATAGGCTTAGTTAGGTAAAAAAGACAGATCCATCCAGTACTTCTTGGGGTTTTGCGGATGAACCAGGACGTCGATGGTTGTTCTACCGGTCAAAAAAGGTGCCGGATCGGTCCAAACAATCTCGCTCAAAAAGTACTGAATTTCGCCTGTAAACGGGTTTTTGCCCTGTGTAGAAATTTGGTAACCGTAGTTATGATTCACGCGAACACGAGTGTTCTGTTCAATAGCTAGATAGGTTGTTGCGATTCTCTGGCCATTTTGTTTTAACCAGTTTTTTAATCGCCAGTATCGAATAACGATGATTGTTCGTCCAACGACGGCAGCGAGAAAGACAAGCCCGATGAAGCCCACCAAGACATTTCCGGCCCAAAGTTGGAGGAATGATTCAATCGATGCGTCCTCTGCTTTGTTGGGAGGATAGATCACCTTCACTCGTTCACCGACAGCGTACGCGGGAGGATTGGTTCCGGCGGCGCCGTCAAAGGATAAAACTCGTCCATCAGTGGTTGTAAAACGTACCACCGGTGCATAGACTGAGCCTCGATTTTTGGCGTTGGTTCGTTCGATTAGGGCCGTGACTGTTCCTTCCGTTCGAGTCCCATGCTTTACCAATGCGTAGGTTTCTTGGCTTAGAGTATAAGCTGCAAACAGACAGCCAGTTGAGGCGAGAAGACAGATCAGTCCAATCACTGGCTGCATCGGATGAAAAGAGCGTGCCATACAAAGAATGCTTCCAGTGTGAGCTGGAGGAGGAATTTTTGCAAAAGACATCCATAATGTCGTACGCTCTATGCCCATGACCTCTCTTGCCGAACGTCTCAGATCGAATATCCACGCGATCCTAACCCATGCTTTGCCCTGCACGCCGAGCGATCAGGTTCTCGTTATTTATGACGAAGAAGAACCCCTCACCCGTCTGGTCTTAGGTGCTTATCGGACAAATGTGCCCTGGGCAACTTTTATTTCTTTTCCTGAAGAGGGTCCAGAAGTCGTGAAGCGGGCGATTGAGCGTTTGTCACCGGGAGCTTTGGTCATCTTGGTCCAATCTTCTAGTTTTCGCTTAGATGCCTTCCGTATTCGTATCGAACTGTTCCGACGAGGCTTACGTACGATCGAGCATCCACATTTGAACCGTCTCAAGACAGAAGGGGAGATTGAATCATATGTTGATTCATTGGCCTATGATCCCGTTTATTACCATACTCACGGCGAAGAACTGACAAAACTGATTCAAAGTACGAAACAATTAAAGGTTGTCTCACGAGACGGCCATGAGTTGGTCTATCTGGGTCCTTTTGAGGAATCTAAGAAAAACACAGGCGATTATCGTGGTATGGAAAACGTCGGTGGAACCTTTCCAATCGGTGAGGTTTTTACCGAACTGGTTGATTTGACCCGAGTTCAGGGGATTGCCTCGATCTTCGCTTATGGCGGTATGGATTTCCGTACCCGTATCGTCGAACCATTTCAGATTCAGATCGTAGATGGTCTGCTCGTTCAGGCCAAGGGAGCGCCAGCTGAATTTGAAGAGATTCTCGCCATGGTCAATCAAAACGAATCTCCATTTATCCGGGAGTTAGGCTTCGGTCTCAATCGAGCCTTCTCGAAAGAGTATCCTGTAGCCGACATCACGACCTTTGAGCGCCAACTCGGTGTTCACGTCTCCTTAGGTGAAAAACATACAATCTATCGCAAAGAGGGGATGAAACCGAAAGACACAAAATATCACATTGATCTATTCGTTGATGTGGCGGAAGTTTGGTTTGACGATCACTGCGGATTCAAAAACGGAGCTTATCTTTTCCCTTCAGCCAGCAAAGCAGCAATCGGTGCATAGCTTATGCGGTGGATGGGGGATGGTCCCAATCGTTGAAGAGCTGTCTGATGAGACCGTGTTCCATAGCCTTTGTGAACGGCTAGACCGTAGCCCGGGTATTCCTGGTCGAGTCTTTGCATGAAATGATCTCGTGAAACTTTGGCGACAATCGACGCAGCAGAGATTGAAGCGATCAGACGATCTCCGCGAATAATCCCACGGCTAGGCCAAGGGGCATCTTTGGGTAAGGGGAACCCATCGCTCAGCACGATCTGAGGAGACTCCTTTAAGCCCTCGATCGCACGACGCATGGCGAGAAGCCCTGCCTGACGAATGTTTAAGGTATCAATTTCCAGAGCGCTGGCTTGTCCCGCGGCCCAGCTTTCAACGTGTTCTTGTACCCAAAGAAAGATCTTCTCTCGTTGGAGGGAGGAGAGAAGCTTAGAATCACGTAAGAGGTTAGGTATACGTGGAAGTTTTTGGCCAAACGAGACGGCACCAGCAAAAACAGGTCCTGCCCAAGCACCAGAGCCGGCTTCATCTGTGCCAGCGATTAGGAAGGTGCCGGAAGCACGCAGTTGTTTTTCAAGTTTGAAGGTGGGTTTAAGCATATAAACGTTTTACGACGCAAGAGTAGCGGGGTCAGGCGGAGCATGCTAGGCTTAGATTCCTATGGAGTATACCATGCGTCGCATCGCCGGTTTTGCTGCCATCTTTTCGCTTATTTTAGGCGTTTTTGCGCCTGTCTCAGCGGAGGCAGCGATGGACCTATACAACCCAAAAAAGCGCTACGGCGATGAAAAAACCGATATTGTAAACCCAGCTTCACGTTGTCTGACGGCAGCAGCGAAAGCAGCTCGAACGCGTGATCTCAAAACCTTTCTTGAAGATGGAAAGAAGGCGGGTGTCGTAGGCGAAGAAGAGCATGAGCTGAGCGATGAATATGAGAAGTACGAAACAGCTCTCGAGTTCGCCTGGGGAGCCTTGGAAGAGCCTTACTGTGGTTTTGGAGCCTTTGGTTCGTCTGCTTCTCTGAAGTCCTATCAAAAGACGGTGTTACGCGCCCGCGCTGCTTTCCTCGACGCGGTCAAAAAGAACAAATAACCATGCGCTTGCTCGGCGTTGATTACGGGCGGGGACGGATTGGTGTCGCGTTGGGCGATACGGAGAGTCGCGTTGCAACCAGTCTCGAGATCCACCAGACATCTGGTGGATCGTTGCGTTCTGCCATCGACTACATCGTCGAACTCGCAAAAACGGAAGGCATCACGGATATTGTGGTGGGTTTACCCTTTCCTTTGGACGATCAAACACGTGAAACCGCCCAAGCCAAAGAGATCCGGGTGTTCATCGCTGGTTGTCGCGTGATGGGGTTGACCGTCCATGAAGAAAATGAAACCTGGTCAACCCGCTTAGCCGAACGCCAGGCACGAGCCGGGGAACGACGTGGCCCGTCCGACGATCTGGCTGCCTCGGCCATTCTTCAAGCCTATCTCGATCGAACGACGCCGAAGCGCTAGCATAGGCCCATGAGTTATTTACGTGATACGGCCTTCGTTCTTTTGGCAGAGCCATTTCGAGAACGGGATCTCTGGCTGACCTTATATGGGGAACAGCATGGCAAGCTCGTGGGAATCGCTCGAGGTGTTCGCACTAGCTCTTCCAAACAACGCGGTCACATCGAACCGTATTCCAAGATTGAGGTCATGGTGGCCAAGGGAAGTGCTTACGACAAGATTGCTGTCGCTCAAACCTGCGCTTCGAGTCATGGTTTACGGTCTTCGCTAGCGGGGTTAGCTATCTTTGGGAGTGCGGTTGCGTTAGTCGCTCGATCGACTCAGCCAGCGGTAGGGAATCAAGCAGTCTTTTCCTTATTGAACGACTTGCAGACTTTGTTATCCGGCCCTGAGACAGAGCGTATTTCAGCAGAGCGTTCGACCTTAATTTTTTCTTCGTTTGCTCTGCATTTTCTGGAAGCAGAAGGCTATGCCATGGAATTCGATGCTTGTCGTGTTTGCAGTCAGCCACTTGGTAAGGAGCCGGTCTGGCTTTCGACGGATCAAGGGGGAGTCATTTGTCGAAGTTGTGTTGCTCTCAGACCTCCGTCGCCGACAATGGGAGATTGGATTTCTGTAGCCGTTCTGCAAACGCTTCGTTTTTTGATCCGTGAGCCCTTTGCTTCCGCCTTAATCCTGAGCGCGCCTCGTTCAGTTCTGCTCGAAGCCTCAACGGCGGTTGACCGTATGTTAAGCGTTTTGCCTGGCAAAATGGACAAATCAGCCCAGGGTTTTCTGCTGTCATTACAGAATCCGGTTGACGCTCATCCGGCGAACCGATAGCATAGCCCAGACAAATCAAGACCAAGGACGCTTAGCTCAGTTGGTTAGAGCACCTCGTTTACACCGAGGGGGTCGTAGGTTCGACTCCTACAGCGTCCACCAAAAAATCCTACCGGCAGTGGTAGGATTTTTTGTTTATTCTATCGACAAAATCCCTCAAATTAGCTAAGGTTCTCACTATCTATGGCGTATTCGTCCGAGCGGATTCAGGAGGTGAAAAGCCGTTTGTTGGAGCATAAGGATCTGCGGGCGGGGGAAGGGGAGCCGATTGCGGTCCACGCTGCCGTTAGCAAGGCCTCGACGCTTTACGAAAAATTGCGGAATGCGATTGACTATCGAGATGAGCATCTGCTTCGTAAGGGAGCGATTGCTCGTATTTTGCGTCGTCGACTGACACTTGATCGTAAGACGGAAGACACGGCTCTGACGTTGCTCCGTGAGTTGGTTGCAGCCGGCTATCTTCCAAATGCGGCTTTGCCTGAATCTTTGGCCCAAAAGGTCGCAACCATCATCGGTCGCTATCAGGCGATTCGTCAGTGTCGAACCGGGTCGGATTCGCATTATGCTTGGTTATACGGCGTCACGGTCGCTGAATTGGATGAACTGTTTGATACAAACAACGAACGTCGCTCTTTATCCTTTTTCCTGTATGAGCGCTTGGCCGAGTCGGTCATCTTGAGCAAGGGCGAGATGGATGCGAATGAGCGTCGTCTACAGATCTACATCGCGTGTATTCGAAGTTTTCAAAAAGCAGATGACGATACGTTGTCCCTGACGTTATTGCGTGGCTATCTCCCTGAGTGGACGACGCCTGAAATTTGGACTGCCGCACCTCAAGATGTTGCCTATCGCTTGGTTGGGGTTCAGGCCCTTATTAAACGTCAACTCGGGCATCCTTGGTCAGCTAAATTCTTGCAGACGGTTCGTCCTCAGGCCGTTGCTTTGCGCATGTTGGTTGAAACGCTGATCAAAGATGGGGGATATGATCTCGAACGACTGGATAACCCAGACAAGCTTGAGAAAGGTGTCGCTGAAATGGCCGAAAAGCAGATGAGTCATGCTCGTGCCCGTTTACGAAGAGGAACTATTCGGGCCATCATCTACCTGTTTTTAACAAAAGTGATTTTTGCCTTGGCTTTGGAGATCCCATTTGAAGCTTTGTTATATAACCATGTTGATCGGACGACGCTCGCGATCAATGTGGCTCTACCGCCGGTCTTGATGATGTTTTTGGGTTCGTTGATCCGTTTGCCAGGTCGTCAGAATACAGACCGGATCGTAGCGATGGTGAAAGAATTGTTGGGCTCAGAACCGGTACCAGTGCTACGCATGTCGATCGCCAAAGCTCGCAGTATCCCAGGGCAGCTTTTGGTTAGTTTTGCCTATCTGCTCATGTTCCTGATTTCGTTTGGGGCTATTTCCTACGTATTGCATCGTTTCCACTTTACGCTGGTGAGCGCACTCATCTTCCTGTTTTTCTTGTGTGTCGTGAGTTTCTTCGCCTTTCGTTTGCGAACGAACGCGCGAGAAGTGGTCGTCTTGCGTCGACCTGAACGCTTTACGACGGCCGTCATCGATTTCTTCTCCTATCCGATTCTAAGAGCTGGACATTACCTCTCAACGGCCGTTTCGAAGATCAATGTCTTGATCTTGTTTTTCGACGTGCTGATCGAAGCGCCCTTCAAGCTCTTCTTGTCGGCCTTGGAGCACTGGTTAGCCTTCATGCGTGACCGTCGAGAGGAGATTGAATAATGAACACTATGTTTGAACATTTATCTTCCTCAACAAAATCAGCGGCTAGACGTGGTCGGTTGCAGACGGCTCATGGTGTCCTTGAGACGCCCTTCTTCATGCCGATCGCAACGCGAGGAGCAGTCAAAACACTCTCATCGTTCGATATTGAGCGTTTGGCGTCGCCCATTCTGCTCTCAAATACCTATCATCTGTGGCTGCGGCCTGGCATTGAGGTCTTGCGCGAAGCGGGCGGACTGCACAAGTTCATGGACTGGAATGGAGCGATTCTGACTGACTCAGGGGGTTTCCAGGTTTTTAGTTTAGAGGGTCTACGTAAACTCGATGACGATGGAGTGTGGTTTCAGTCGCATATTGATGGGGCAAAACTTCGATTGACGCCTGAGCATTGCATGGAAATTCAACGTGTGATCGGGAGTGATATCTGTATGGTGCTCGATGTTTGTACGAAGTTGCCAGCGACCGACAAAGAAATTCGTCGTGCTTTGGATCTGACAGGTGCTTGGGCCAAGCGCTCCAAAGAAGCTTTCCACGCTCTCAAAGAAGGATCGTTTAATCCGGGAGCCAAACTCTTCGGAATCGTTCAAGGCGGAACGGATATTTCATTACGTCAGGAAAGTGCCAAAACACTGGGTGAGATTGGCTTTGATGGCTATGCGATCGGCGGCTTATCGGTCGGAGAGCCGTTTGCGGAAGCCTGCACCGTTCTCGATGCCATCTGTCACGAATTACCAACTGACAAGCCTCGTTATTTCATGGGTGGAGCAAAGCCGCATGAACTGGTTGGCTATGTGAGACGTGGGATCGACATGCTCGATTGTGTCCTGCCAACCCGCAATGCGCGACACGGTGTGCTCTATCGTTTCCGTCACGATGACCTCGATCGAGAGGATTTCTATGAGGTTGTGCATATAACCAATGAAAAATGGCAACGTTCATCTGAAAAGTTGGTCGAACTTGGACCTGAGTCGACACCGGTCGATCAGGAATTAAGTCGTTACACCTACGGCTATCTGCGCCATCTGTTTACGGTGGATGAAATGTTGGGTCAGCGCTTAGCGACGATGGTAAACTTGCGGTTTTATTTGGAGCTGATGCGTAGAATCCGTCAGCAAATCGAAGAAGGCAGATTTTAAAAAGCGGTTAAAACAACTTCACCCGCGCCGACGCAGAATCGACGAGGATGTCGTTGCGCGGGCGCGGGTGGGGTGTCAGGGGGTAGCGGCGGGTGAGAAGTCGACGCCTACCAAGGTCAGGGTCACGCGCAGGAAGCCATCGGAGGGCGTCTGCGCATCGTGTTCGGAGTAGATTGCGACGGTGCAGTTCGGGCCGAAGCGCTTGTAGTCGGAGAACCGCGCGGTGATCGGCAGTCCTGCGTCGAAGCCCGAGGCGCGCCAGCTCAGCTGGATGGAGCCGATCCCATCGGGGAACTCCTCGGCTTCGGCACCGTCCTTTTTGGCGTCGGTCATCTCGGCCAACAGCTTAGCCAGCAGTGCTCCGTAGCGAAGCTGAGTGAACGGGTAGGGATGTCGTTGGTTCACGGTCTCTTCCTTTCAGGGTGGTGTCGGGAACTTCGTGACGTTCTTGATGGTCACGGTGATTCGGCCGCTGCTGTCGGCGAAGATCGAGAAGTCGTTCGACCCCGTGACTCCTTCTTTGTCCATTTCTCAAAAAGCTGTCGATCAGCCTTTGGAATGGACAGATAACCTTATCAAAAGGCCGGTGAGTGTCAATCTGCTCTTAAAAACAACAACACCCGCGCCGACGCAAGGCCGACAGGGTGTCGTTGCGTGGGTCGCGGGTGGGAGTGACTTCAGCCTTGGGGGTAGTTCAGCCCGGTGACCAGGATGGTCAGCTCGACCTGGACCAGGCTCTGGTTCTGCTTGGCGGGTCTTGCCCAGAGGGAGTAGGTCTGGTCCAGGTCGTTCAGACTTCCGGCCGTGATCTGGACATCGCAGCTCGTGATGCCGCTGGCTCGTTGCGTCTGCCGACCAGCGATGTTCTTGCCGAGCGAAGCCGTGAACGTCAGGAGCTGATCCGTCATCGGGTCCATACCGAGCTCGACGGCCTCGATCTTGCAGTCCAGCATCCAGTCGTGGCCGAAGGCGAGACGGATCGGTTCGAGCATCGTCATGTGGACGCTCGTCTTGTGGCCCTCGCATCTGAGCCCACCGATCGTGAGGCGCTTTTTCAGCTCGACGCCACGTTTCGTGGTGGTTGCAGAGAAGCCGTGGAAGAGCAGGAGGAGAAACTGTGCGAAGACTTCTCGCGGATTCGCTTCGTTTGTCTGGTTCATCAGAATGTTTCCTTCGTTTGGAAAGAGCCCTGTCCTAAGGCTCTTCAGTGTGATGAGGGGCGATTTAGGACAGCAAAATGTATATAAATGAGAGCTTTTTGTCAATTTAGTGCACTCCATGCACACTGAGGTCATGTCTCCTCCTACGAACCTTCTCGAAGGCCTAAATGATGCCCAGCTCGAAGCGGTTACCCATGGCGATGGACCGCTCTTGATTGTGGCTGGAGCCGGAACAGGAAAAACGACGGTGCTGACACGTCGCTATCAGCATTTGTTGCAAGAACCCGGAATGTCGACGGAGTCGATTCTGGCCTTAACCTTTACCGAGAAGGCAGCTGGGGAAATGGAGGATCGAGTGTTGAAGCTCTTACCAGTCGGAGCCTATGATTTTTGGATTTCAACCTTTCATGGCTTTTGTCAGCGCGTTTTACAAGATCATGGCTTGGAAATTGGGTTGTCAACTCCGTTTCGTTTGCTGACGCCGACTGATTGTTGGCTACTTTTGCGTCGCCATCTGTCCGAACTGCCCTTGCAGGCTTATCGACCTTTGGGAAATCCAACGAAATTTCTACGAGCCTTGGTTCAACACATCTCACGCGCCAAAGATGAAGGGATCACTCCAGAAAACTATGCAGCCTTTGCTTCCAAGGCCACGTTTCCTGATCTGGCGGAAGGCGAAGCCGATGAGCAGGCGCGTTTACAGGAGTTGTCAGCTCTCTACGCAGCTTATGCCAAGATTATGCGTGAAGAAGGCTGTCTTGATTTCGGCGATTTGCTTTTGGAGACGTTACGTTTGCTCCGAGAACGTCCGCGTATTCTTGAGGCTTATCGGACCCAGTTCAAGCATATTTTCGTCGATGAGTTCCAAGACACTAACTGGGCTCAGTATGAGCTGGTGAAGCTTTTAGCCGGCAAGCGGCAGAATCTGACGGTGGTGGGGGATGACGACCAGGCCATTTACAAGTTCCGGGGAGCATCCTTGGCGAACATTCTGCAATTTCGAGATGATTTTCCTCAGGCCAAGACGGTCGCGCTTACCAAGAACTATCGTTCCAAGAAGGAGATTTTAGAAACGGCTTACACTTCGATTACGAAAAATAATCCGAATCGCTTGGAGGTGAAGCTGGCCGACACGGGATTAAGCAAGCGCTTGGAGGCGGAGATGGGGGAGGGTGGTGCTGGAACGGTAGAGCTGCTTTGGGCTCGTTCAGTAGAGCAGGAAGCAGATCGGATTATTGAACAGATCGAACGGATCAAGCGTACGGATCCTTCCGCAACTTGGAATGACTTTGCGATTTTGGTTCGTTCAAACGATGGAGCGGAGCCATTCGTCGTAGGATTGGGTCAGGCTCGTATTCCATTCCAGTTCATGGCTTTGCGCGGGTTGTATGCCAAGCCCGTCGTCATCGACTTGGTAGCCCTCCTGACGCTTCTCGATACCCACTTTGATTCTGCGATCGTCTGGCGTGTCCTGACGTTGGAAGTCTATCGTTTGCCAGCAGCTGATGTGGCTGAATTGTTGGGCTACGCTAATCGCAAAGGCTATTCGCTTTGGAGTGTGGCGCGAGAAGCCGCTTCGAGCGAAGCTTCCATTCATCTCAGCTCCGTAGGCCGCAAGATTCTTCAGCGAATGGTGCAAGATATCCAAAACCTATCTGAATCGGCCCATCGTTCCACACCTTTCCAGATCTTCCAGCTCGTGCTCGATAAAACCGGTTATTTGGGCCATGTCTTGGCGCTGCCTGAACGTGATCGTCAGGAGGTTCTCCGTCATGTGTCAGGTTTTGCTGATCGTATTCGTCGTTATGAGCAAGTAACCCATGCACCGACCCTCCACGGATTCTTGGAAGAGTATCGAATGGAGATCGAGAGCGGGGAAGAAGGGGCTCTCGATAGCGATCCTGAGGCGGAGGGGCCAGATATGGTGAAGATTTTGACGGTTCATGCCGCCAAAGGCCTCGAGTTCCGCTTTGTCTTTGTCGTCTCCCTTGTCGATCAGCGTTTTCCAACTAGAGCGAGAACAGAAGCCATTCCTTTGCCGGATGGATTGGTTCACGAAAAAGTACCAGAAGGCAACGCGCATCTTGAGGAGGAACGTCGTTTGTTTTATGTAGCCTTAACCAGAGCGAAAGAGCGCTTGTTCCTGAGCGGTGCTTATGAATACGGCGGCGCTCGCGACAAGAAGCCCTCTTCTTTCTTGGCGGAAATGGATCTACAACCACCAGTTAAAGAGGCTTTGGCAGAGCGAGAGTTGGTTGAACTCCTCATGGAGAAGCCGAAAGAGGCTTACGTTGCAGAAGCGGGTGATCTAGGTCTCTATCAGTTGAAACGTCGTTTCAGCTTTACCCAGCTGGCTGCCTTTCGAAAATGCGCCTTGCAGTATAAATACGCACATATCTATCGTATCCCGACGGTGGGTTCGTATCAGCGTAGCTTCGGTCAATCCATTCACCTGACCTTCCAGAAGGTCTTCCAGCTTCATCAAGCACGAACAGCCGCGTCTCAAGGCTCGCTTTTTGATCTTCCTGGTTCATCAGGCCCTTTTCCTGCTGGGAGTTGGGCCGTGTCTTTGGAGGAAGCGCTGGAGATCTATCAAGATTCTTGGATTGATGAATGGTATTTGGATCGTGATTTGCACGATGAGTATCGAGCCAAGGGAAAGGTGGCAGTCGAACGGTGTATGGCCGTTTGGTCAGCCTATCCGCCGCTCCCGCTTGAACTGGAGAAAGAATTCGTGCTTCAAGTCGGTGGTCATTCGATTAAAGGTAAGATTGACCGTGTAGATCAAAACCCAGACGGAACCGTTACGGTCTATGACTACAAAACAGGGGAGGCAAAAGATAAGCTAGAAGCGGAAGATAAAGAACAGCTCTACTTGTATCAGTTAGCGCTCGAAGGGCGAGGGTTCAAGGTAAGCGCATTGAAGTATTTGTATGTCCTCGATCGACAAGAGCGAGACGTCGAGCTTCTCACCGAAGATGCCAAAGATCAGTTCCTGACGAAGATTGCAGAACGTATGGACGCGATTCTTCATTCTCGTTTTGAACCGACCCCAGAACCGTTTGTCTGTAAGTATTGCGATTTCCGGCAGATTTGCCCCTTTCGCAAACTAGCCTAAGTTACTTCTTATGGCTTTTCAACCGATTCGCCGTATTTTGCCAGACTCTATTCGACACGCAGGCATAGATGAGCAGGTCTCAAGTGTCCGCATCCTGACTTTGGCTCAAAGTTTGTTGGAAAAGTTTTGGGGATCAGAGAAAGCTGCCTACATCGAATGGATCTCGTATAAAGACGGAGCGCTACGTGTCCGTTCTCAAGCATCCGCCGCTCTCCAAGAGTTGCGAGTCTGGGAGCCGCGTCTCATCAACGAACTCAATCGTGAGTTGCGTGTAAAAAAAGTCGTGAAAATCGTTCAGGTGTAGTATCATCGCTCCATGCCTTACGCGCGGTTCCTTTTGTTCATGGCGATTGCAACATTGATTAGCCTTGTGGCTTGGGTCTATGTTTTATTCCGAATCGATCCCTTCACGAGTGGTTGGATTGGGCCGGTTTCTTTCTACGTTTCTTTGGGAGTCGTCTGTGTCGGCGGATTCTTTTTGTTGGGAGCGCTCTTGCATCGCTTGACCTCAAAGGAAGGTCCTGTTTTGCCTCGTCATGTCCGTGCTTGGTTTCGTAGATCCTTTCTTTTGTCGCTTGGAACCATCGCTTCTTTAATTTTGGCCTCGATTGACCGTTTTTCCTTCCTGGTTTTCTTTCTGTTTCTCTTGGTTCTCTTCCTTTTGGAAGGTTTCTTTTTGTTTGTCCACCAGGGTCGTCGCATCTAACCTTTGCCTTCCCTTGATCGAGATGGCATGCTGATGCCAGTTCTATGCGACTGTCCAGCCTACTTGCTCCCTTTACCAAAGATCTGGCGATTGATCTGGGAACTTCAAATACGCTCCTGTGCCAACGAGGAAAGGGGATTGTGATCCAGGAGTCATCGGTAGTCGCTATTAATCGTCGTACGGGACAAGTCATCGCTGTTGGAGAGCAGGCCCGTTCCATGGTTGGCAAAACCCCACCGCATATTGCTGTGACTCGACCTCTCCAGCGAGGAATCATCGCGGACTTCGAAGTGGCGGAAAAAATGCTCCGCTATTTCTTTGATCGAGTGCATGCTGAGGGATCGTTTATTATTCCTCGTCCGAATGTCTTGGTTTGCGTTCCGCTTGAAGTGACGGAAGTGGAGCGTAAGGCGGTAGGGGACGCAGCACTGGCCGCTGGTGCCCGTTCTGTTCGTCTGGTTGAAGAGCCTATCGCAGCCGCTGTTGGCGCCGGTATCGATATATCTGCTCCAACCGGTAACATGATTGTAAATATTGGAGGTGGGAATACGGAGATTGCGGTTATCTCATTACGCGGCGTTGTTACATCAAAGAGCATCCCTACGGCTGGAGATGAATTGAACAAAAACATTGTTCAATATGCCAGAGATGTTTTCAGCTTGCTTTTAGGGGAACGAATCGCCGAAGAATTGAAGATCGGTATTGGGTCGGCGATAGAGCTGCCTGAGCCACTTGAAATGGCCATGCGTGGCCGTGATTTATTAAGCGGTTTGCCACGAGAAATCATCGTCAACGATACCCAGATTCGAGAAGCCTTGGGACGATCGGTCAAAGCCATCATCGAACAGATCAAGTCGATTTTGGAAGTTACTCCACCTGAGCTGGTGGCTGATATTCAGCAAAAAGGGATTGTCCTCACGGGTGGAGGTGCCTTATTACGTGGCTTGGATCAAGCGATTGCCAAGTGGACAGGATTGCCTGTTCGTGTGGCGGATGAGCCGATGACAAGCGCTGTGCGTGGAGCTGGGCTTTTGCTCGAAAGTCCTGAGCTCATGGCTGACGTGGCCTTCCCGGCAACAGACGTAGGTATTCGTTAATCCTGTATGAAACCTTGGATGATCAAGGGGCTGATCATTCTCGCGCTGTTTCTGGCGCTGGTCTTTTTGCGTAACCCAGCAGCTAACCTCGCACAGAAAGTCTTTTTGCCTTTGATCGTACGCTTTTCTGCTTGGTCGGAACGTATCGATCATGCTGGTCGATCGATTGCTTTGCCCAATGATGGATCTTTGCAGGTCTGCGAAACTCGTCTTCAAACAAAAATCGTTGATGCCGCTCGTTTGTCTGCTTTGGAGCAAGAGAACCGTCTGTTGCGCGCCCAGGCTTCCTTCTTGGCTGAGTCAGGCTATGATCATGTGGGTGCGCGCGTTATCGGTCGTCGCATCGATCACATCCATGCGCGACTGCTGATTGATCGTGGAACCAATGATTTGATCGAAGAAGGCCAGGCTGTGATTGCTGAGAATGGGCTTTTAGTTGGAAAGATTGTAGACGCCGGAGCGAAGGTTTCAACCGTCGAGCTTCTAAGCGACATCGATAGCCGAATCGCTATGGCTTCAGCCAAAGACGGCCAATTGATCGGTGTGCTGGAAGGTCGTGGGAATGGAGCGGTTCTTTTGACTTACATTCCATCTTCCGTTGATGTCACAGCGGAAGACCTGCTTCTTACGGCCGGAACGGAAGAGAAGATTCCCCCTCGTTTGCCGGTTGGAGTCGTAAATGCTGTGACCCGCAGTTCGAAAGATCCTTTCTATCAAGCTTCGATCGATCCATCCCTCCGTATTGAGCGTTTATCGTTCTTATCTGTTCTGCGTCCGAGCGCCCTGACTCGTTAGGTGATAAGCTATGTCACGTGCTCTCGTTTGGATCCTAGCGTGGCTTCTGATGCTCATCTGGTCCTTGGGTATTCGTCCGTTTATTCCCGCTGCCTTGGTGATTGAACCATGTATTCCACTGCTGGTTCTATCGCTCATGGTCGGCCCGCTGCGTGTAGTGCTCCCGTTCATTCTGCTGACTGGTTTACTCTTTGACGCCTTCCAGCCCTTCCCTCGTTCGATCGCTTTTTTCTCCCTCAGTCTCTTCTCTTTCTTAGTCTGGTTGGCTGTTCGTTTCATTTTGGCTAGCCGTTCATTCTATAGCGCTCTAATCCTTGTGATTCTGATGCGGGCCGCTTTGGCAGGAATTCTTTTTGCGTTAGGTCCATCTTTTGGCCTGTTTGCTGCCGAACGAGCTGTTTTGCAGAACCCTTTGTTCTTTTTCCTGACAACCTTGGTTGATGCGTGTTTCCTCTTGATTGGGTTTCGTTTGGTCGCCCGTCCTCTCTTGGGTTTAAAACGGGTGCAGATTGCTCGTTGATAAACTGAATCTATCTGTATGGATACCAAACGTTATTTTTCTCATTTTATCGAACAGACCGACCTGCGGATGCAGGGTCGAACAGACGAAGATGTTCGTCATGAACTTCTGTTTGAGCGTGACTGGAACCAGGCGAAGCAGCGTCCCTTGTATTTAACCGCTTCATTTCCACGTCGGCGATTCTTTATCGCGCTGTCGGTCGTGATTTGTGCTACCGCGCTTTTGTTAAGTCGTGCCCTCTGGATGCAAGTTGGTCAAGCCGAAAACTATGCTGCCTTAGCTGAGCGAAATCGCTTGCGTTCGACGCCGTTATGGCCTTTGCGGGGAGTGATCCGCGACCGTCAAGGAGTGATCTTGGCGGAAAACGCCCCACGTTTTCGTGTAAGTTTCCTGCCGAGAGAAGGCTTGCGTGAAGGCGTGCCACGAGAAGCAGCTTTAGGGGAGGCTGGCCGTGTGTTAGGGGTTTCGTACGCGACTCTTGCAACCTACGCCTCTGCCACGGGTACGGCACAAGATGAACCAGTCATCGTGACGGACAAATTGCCGTACGAGCAGGCCATGCGTTTTGCGACGGCTCTCCCTCGTCTACCGGGCTTTCGTTTGGAAGTTCACCCTATCCGTCGCTATCCGCAATCGACCGCAGTTTCGAGTTTATCCCATATTTTAGGTTACGTTGGTCGACTCTCCCGAGAAGAGTATGAAAAGCGTTCTGAACTGGGCTATCGCTTGACTGACGATATCGGGAAGGCGGGGATCGAGCGCTCCTATGAAGAGTTGTTGCGTGGTCGATTAGGTGAGCGTATGGATGAAGTAGATGTTCGTGGCCGAGCCAGCGCTTTCGTTGGTGAACGTCCGGCTCAGAATGGGGAAGACCTGACCCTCTCGCTTGATGTAGCGTTGCAAGCTGAGGCTGAAAGGGCTCTCGAAGCAGGGTTGCAGACGGCTAAAGCGACTCGAGGTGCGGTGGTTGCCATGGATCCACGTGATGGATCGGTTTTGGCCTTAGTCTCGTTACCCGCTTTTGATAACAACGATTTCGCTGGCAGTGTCTCGTCAACCGTTTATCAGAAGCTGACCGCTGATCCAGCACAGCCATTATTTTTCCGAGCAGTTGCAGGCGCTTACCCTTCTGGCTCAACGGTAAAAATCGTCATGTCTGCCGCTGCCTTGGCCGAAGGTGTGATTCAGCCTCAAACAACGGTTCTTTCGAACGGTGGTATCCGAGTGGGACAGTGGTTCTTCCCAGACTGGAAAGCGGGTGGTCATGGTGTAACCAATGTGCGCAGCGCCATCGCCTGGTCCGTAAATACCTTTTATTACTATATCGGTGGTGGTTACGGTTCATTTGAGGGACTAGGCGTAGATCGTATTAGTCGTTGGATGCGTCAGTTTGGCTTGGGCGCACGAACAGGCATCGATCTTCCCTCAGAGGCTAGTGGCCATGTCCCAGATCCAGCTTGGAAGCTCGCAACTCGCAAGGAACAATGGTATATCGGTGATACCTACAACCTTTCGATTGGCCAGGGAGATTTGCTCGTAACGCCGCTTCAAGTAGCGCTCTACACCTCTGAGATCGCGAATGGCGGAAAGAAACTCATTCCGCATTTGTTTCAGAGCGCTTCAGGCACGACAGCTCTCTCGTTTGCTACGACAACCAAAGTTGGCGCTCCTGATGCGGCCTATGAGGTTGTCCGAGAGGGGATGCGCGACGGAGTTATCTATGGATCAGGTCGTGCTCTCTCGACTCTTCCGTTTGCGGCAGCGGGTAAGACGAGTACGGCTCAATGGAATAGTCAGGCGAATACCCATGCCTGGTTCACGAGTTTTGCTCCCTACGAGCGTCCAGAGATCGTTGTGACCGTACTCTTGGAAGAGGGGGGAGAGGGTTCGAGTGTGGCCGTCCCTGTCGCTCGTCAGGTCTTAAGCGCCTGGAACCGTCTCCGTCAGGAGCGCTCGGGCAAGTTTTGAGAAGATTGACATCTTCCGTGGCGGCTCTTACCATATTCCCAGATGCGTGAGGTTTTCTGCCTCGCGCTTTTCATTCGTTTAATCCTCGTCTTCTCTCTCATTCGTCCTATGGGCCAAGTCCAATACGTCAGCGCTGAAGGTTTAGAGCGCTTGAAGCAAGAATTGCATGAACTCAAGACGATCCGACGTCGTGAGGCGGCTGGTCGTATTGAAGTTGCTAAAGCGCTGGGCGACTTGTCTGAGAACGCGGAGTACCATGAAGCTAAGGATGCCCTTGCTTTGTTAGAGGGTCGTATCTTCGAAATTGATGAGACCATAAAAAACGCCCAGCTCATCGAAGATCAGGGGGCTAAGAAGGGTGTTGTTCATGTTGGCTCAACTGTTATTGTCGAAGTTCGCGGACAGACCAAGACCTTTACCATTGTCGGTTCAAACGAAGCTGAGCCGGCCACCGGCAAGATCTCGAATGAATCGCCGATTGGATTGGCCTTGTTGGGAGCAAAGGTTGGCGAGACGGTTGATGTCACAACCCCGGCTGGAACGATTGAATACCGCATCATCCAAGTTGATTAATCTTGTATGATCGAAGAAGTCCAAGTACGCCGTGAAAAACTAGAACGTCTCACGAAGCTTGGGATTGATGCCTATCCCAAAACCCATCGCCGTGATGCTTCGATTGGGTTGATTCAAGCGTCTTTTGATGAGTTTGTCGCTCAAGGGAAGACGGTCACGGTAGGGGGCCGTGTTATGGCCGTCCGTGTGCACGGCGGCCTGGCCTTCGCAGATTTGGTCGACGAAACGGGAAAGATCCAGCTGAGCTTGAAAGAGGAAGCACTGAACACGGCTTTCACTGTTTTTTGTGGCCAGATTGATCCAGGAGATATTCTCGAAGCCACAGGTATACCTTTTCTCACAAAGCGCGGAGAACGCTCGATTGCTGTTTCAGAATGGACGATTCTTGCCAAAGCCCTTCGTCCTTTGCCAGACAAATGGCATGGTCTGCAAGATGTTGAGGCTCGTTATCGCCATCGTGAATTAGACCTCATAACGAGCTCTGAAGTAAAGAACACGTTTATTGTTCGATCTAAATTGGTTCAGTCGATGCGTCGTTTCTTGGACGAACGTGGATTCTTAGAGGTGGAAACCCCGATGCTCCATCCAATCCCAGGAGGAGCCAATGCCAAGCCATTCATCACGCACCACAACGCTCTCGATATCGATTTGTATCTGCGGATTGCCCCTGAGCTTTATTTGAAACGGTTGATCGTGGGAGGTTTTGAAAAAATCTATGAAGTCGCGCGCTGTTTCCGCAACGAAGGGATCAGTCCGATGCATAATCCTGAGTTCACACAGATCGAACTGTATTGGGCGTTTGTTGGTCAGGACTTTTTGGGTTTCTTGGAACAGATGCTTGTAACCATGATGGAGCAAGCAATTGGCTCAACCAAAGTTACGCGACAAGGTCATGAGCTTGATTTCAGCGCTCCTTGGTCACGCAAGACCTTTCGGGAGATTGTGCTTGAATCGTGTGGGATCGATGTGAACCGTTGTTTTACCTCAGAAGATGTCTTGAAAGAGGTGGCTACGGCTGGTCTCAAGATCGATTTCCGTGGCTGTATTGGGTTGGGTGAACACTTGGATCAGCTCTATAAAAAGACCGCTCGCCCAGCTGTTGTTCAGCCAACGTGGGTTCTTGATTATCCGGTTGAAATGAAGCCGCTGGCTAATCGTAGCGCAGCAGACTCGACCAAGGCGGCTGTAGCTCAGCTCGTCGTCATGGGAGGAGAGATTGTGAACGCTTACTACTACGAGCTGAATGATCCGATCGATCAACGTCATCGTTTTGAAGAAGAAGAGAAGCTAGCGAGCCAAGGGAGTGAAGAGGCGCAGCGTATCGATGAAGATTTCTTGATGGCGCTTGAACAAGGCATGCCGCCGACAAGCGGTATGGGAATGGGTATCGACCGCTTAGTTGCCCTTCTCACGGATAGTCCAAGTTTGAAAGAAGTCATCTTCTTCCCAACACTTCGTCCGGTTGAACATTCGGGTAGTGAGATGAAAAAATCTAGCCAAACACAAGTTGCTCATTCTGTCCTCTTGGATGATGGTAGTAAGCCACGTTGGAGTTTGCTAAACACAGCAGCGCATCTGGGAGCCTCCTTCGCCGCTCGTGAAGGCAAGAAGTTGATCCGGATGGATACGACGGAGACCAAAGATGGAGAAGCGATTCAGATGAATATCCAACATGCAATCATGATGAAGCGGGCAGCCGATTCAGCCGCGCTTCATCGTCTGAAGCAGGAAGCGGAGGCGCAGGGCTTACGAGTCGTGTGTTTAACCCAGGCGATGCAGGACTCAACGAACGATCAGAAGGTTAAGACGGCTCATGCTGAAACCTTGGGAGATCAAACGAAGTATCTCGGTGTGCTGGTATTTGGTGGGAAGAAAGAAGTGGAGCAGCTTACCCAGACTTTCTCGTTGCTTGAGTAAGCCCATTTGTTTATGCGTATCGTTCTTTGTTACGGAATCTTCGATCGTCCTCTAGACGCCTACCAAACTTACTTCCATACCGCGCGTTTGCAAGGGAGTCGGTTGTATGTCGTTGTGGTTCGTGATCGTTTGGCGATGGAAGCCTTTGATCAGCTGCCGCAGATGGGAGAGGCTGACCGGCTAGAGCGCGTTCAGAGCCATCCATTGGTCGATAAAGCGTATCTGGCTCATGCAGAGGAGCCGCTGCGCACCATCGAGGCTTTACGACCCCACGTTTGTCTTCTGGGGGAGGAG
The DNA here is from genome assembly GCA_018061755.1 of Patescibacteria group bacterium. Lineage (GTDB taxonomy): Bacteria > Patescibacteriota > Patescibacteriia > 2-12-FULL-60-25 > 2-12-FULL-60-25 > JAGOTP01. The sequence goes on from JAGOTP010000004.1 coordinate 33,699, forward strand.
CGACACGGCCTACCTCACGCCTTTGAAGCCGAGTTGATTCGTCGCGGCGTCTTTCTCAATGTTCATTCGGTTGCCCATTCCTTATCTACTCGCTAAAGTCAGCCCATATGATTGATATTCAGTATGTTCGCGGAGCGGTAGAAGAGGTCCGTGAAAACTTACGTCGACGACAGGTCAAGGTTGATCTTGATCGCTTGTTGGTATTGGACGAGGAGCGTTTGCGTCTGATCCAGGAATTGGGAGCTTTACGCCAAGAGCGAAATCAGGTTGCTGAACAGGTCTCACGAGCGACAGCTGAAGAGCGTCCTCAACTCATCGCACGTGGGAAAGAGCTGAAGCAGGTCTTGGCTGAACGTGAACCGGCCTTTGATGCAATTGAAGGCGAATGGAAAGAACTGCTGATGCAGATTCCAAACCGGACCCACCCAGCCGTTCCAACAGGTGCTTCTGATGAAGAAAATGTCGAAGTAAAAATTGTCGGAGAGGCACAAGCTTTCACTTTTGAGCCCAAGTCCCATGTGGAGCTTGCCAAGCGTTTAGACCTCATCGATTTTGACCGAGGGGCTAAGGTCGCCGGAGCGAAGTTTTATTTCTTGAAAGGGAAGTTAGTCTTGCTTGAGCAGGCACTGATCCAGTGGGTCTTGAAAGAATTGGTAGCCGAAGGGTTTACGCCGATTGAAACCCCTGACGTGGCTAAGGAAGAAATCATGGCTGGCACGGGCTTCAATCCTCGTGGGTCAGAAGATCAGATCTATACCCTTAACGGGACGGATCTCTCGCTCGTCGCGACGGCCGAAATTCCGGTGGGAGGGTATTTCAAAGACGAGATCTTGGAAGCCAAGGATCTTCCTTTGCGTTTTGTGGCGCTTTCGCACTGTTTCCGTAAAGAAGCCGGTGCCTACGGCAAGGAATCCTACGGACTCTACCGCGTGCATCAATTCACAAAGGTCGAGATGTTTATGTTCGCGACGCCCAGCCAGTCCGAAGCCTTGCATGAAGAACTGCGGCGCTTGGAAGAGCGGATCTTTAGCAAGCTTGGTTTGCGTTATCGTGTGGTCGATATTTGTACGGGAGATTTGGGCGGACCAGCCTATCGCAAATACGATTTGGAGGCTTGGATGTGGGGTAAGGGAGAAGGGAAAGGCGGTTGGGGTGAAGTGACGAGTACCTCGAACTGCACTGACTACCAAGCTCGACGTTTGAATATCCGTTATCGTACCGAAGACGGCTCTACAGACTTCGTGCATACCTTGAATGGCACGGCTGTGGCTTTGTCACGTGCTTTGATCGCAATTCTGGAACAATATCAGGAAGCTGATGGGAGTATTCGTGTGCCAGAAGTGTTGCAACCGTTCTGTGGGTTCGATCGTATCGCTTAGGTTTTTTGTTCCATGAAGACTTGGATCGAGCTATCTGCGTATGCCCTGCGTCATAACTATCGTCAGGTAGCTAACTTGGTGGCTCCAGCTCAGGTTATGGCTGTTCTGAAGGCGGACGCCTATGGTCATGGCTTGCTTCAAGTAGCGGAGGCTCTGAAGGCGGACGCAGCTCTTTATGGCGTTGATCGTCTCGAAGAGGGGATCCAGTTGCGTCAGGCCGGTTTTGAATCTCAAATTGTGATCTTAGGCTTCACGGAGGCAAACGATGTTCGACGAGCCAGAGAATATCGACTTGATTTGGCCATCTCTAGTCTTGAAGCGCTGGAACAACTACATTTTACGACGCAAGAAAAAGGGGAAACGCTTAGGATTCACTTAGAAATCGAAACGGGCCTCTATCGTCTAGGTATCCCTCCAGAAGATTACCCTCGTACGATTACGTTTTTGCAGGCTCACTCGGATTCAATCCAGGTTCAAGGACTCTTTACTCATTTTGCCAATGTAGAAGAGGAGCTGGATAAAGGATTCCCAGTCTTGCAAGAACAACGATTTCAGTCTGCCGTGCAGACCTTCACTGATGCGGGTATTCGGCCTCCGCAGTTGCACATGGCGTGTAGCGCCGCTGGTCTCGTCTTTGGCGCTTCCCATTTCAATCTTGTTCGCCTCGGAATTTCTCTCTACGGACTTTGGTCCTCAGAATTGGTCGAAGAACGATCGCGCACAAGAACAGATGTAAAGATTGTGCTAGAACCCGTCCTCTCTTGGAAAACGAAGATCGCTCAGGTGAAGTCTGTAGCTGCCAATGAAACGGTTGGCTATGGCAAGACACAAACCCTCACCAGAGCCTCTAAAATCGCCATCTTGCCGATTGGTTACTACGATGGCTATCCCAGAGCCCTGTCTTCGGTTGGCAACGTCCTGATCCGTAATAGGCTCTGTCCGATCGTCGGGAGAATTTGTATGAATATGTGTATGGTTGATGTAACGGATGTGCCTCAAGCCACTGCAGGTGATGAAGTCACGTTGATTGGTCTGGGCATTCCTGCTGAAACGGTTGCAGCATTAGCGGGAACCCTGCACTATGAGCTCATAGCCCGTCTTTCAGCCAGCATCCCACGTCGCTTGGTTGCTTAGTCTGAAACACTGCTTTTATGCCCTCGCTCTTTACCCTACGTAAACCCTATTTGTTGGTAGGAGTGATTGCGTTCGTCGGTTGGATCTTCTTGCTTTTTCGTTCCGAGTATTTCGAGCTAAAAGATGTTGAGGTCCAGGCGAGTGGGGGAATCATCTCTTCAGCGGACGTGCTACCGTTAGTTTTTCGTATTTTAGATGAGCAACCGGCTCGTCCTTGGTCCAAGCGTCAACGATTCTTTCTGCCAACAGCAGCTTTGGAGGAGGGGATCAAGACGACGCTCTATGCGGAAGAGGTCAAAGTAGGTGATACAGAAAATAATATTTTACGACTCAACATCTCGTTTGGTTCTAGGTACATCTATACCACTCAAAATGGAGAAGAGTTTCTTAAGTGCGCCATTGCTAGGCCAGCGGGGATTGTTGTTACAGACCAACCTGTTTTGAATGCGGCTAGAAAGCGCTACCTATCTACAGATTTTACGACACAAGACTTAGACGGTCTGGTGTATGTTCGAAATGCTTCCGGAACGATGGATGTACCCACGATGAAGCAGCTTTTGGAGCTAGGACGAATTTTAGACGACCATCGAATCAAATTTGCGCATATTGAAGAACAAACGTCCTCAACCGTTGCTGTTCATCTAGATAGGGGTCACGAGGTCTTATTTGATCTAAGTCAGCCCTTAAAGGAGCAGGCAGAACGTTGTCAGGCTATTTTACGAGACAAAGACTATCAAAAGACCCTACCAGCAGTGATCGACCTCAGAATCCCAGGACGAGCCTATCTACGGTAAGTCCTACCCTATGTGTCGTATAACTATTATTGTACGACTCTATATACCAGGCTTCCTAGGGTACCTTTATACCGCTGCTGTTAGGCTGGGTTGAGCCAAAAATCTGCCATCGGTACTGAACGAGCATGTCTTCTTGTTGCTGTCTCTGCCCTACACCCTCCCTCAAGGTTCCAGTTGCGCCGATATCCTCCTGTCGGGTCAAGAACGAGCTCTGTTGTTTTACGACGCAATGCTTCAACGATCTGTTGGATGCAGGAACTAGAGTATGGTGAAGAACGATCTCAGACCACGCTTCCCCTGCCTTACGGTGGCGTAAGGGCTCTGGTGCTTAAGTTGTTTTTTATTTATGGGTTTGATTATTTGCGTCGTAAAACGTTTTATCTTTCTCCCAAAAAACTGGGCGTAGCTATATTTCTTTTAGCTCCCCTCTCCATCTCGTGACCTGTTAGGTCTTTTTTGCAACTGGTGATTGTGGTGGAATTACGTTTATATCAAACCAAGCCTTTAAACTCGATAACAGATCTCTCGTAACGAACCACAGATCCTTTTTATAGGGCCTGATGTTGGCAGGAACACCATATGCCTCTAATCCGAAAGAACGGCAGAGGTAGATAGCTCGACCTAGATGAAAACGCTGCGTGATCAAGACAATCCGCTTGAGACGATAGACCTGTGACGCGCGACGACAGCTTTCATAGGTACGGAAACCTTCATCATCTAGAATGAATCGATCCGGCGCTGCACCACGTTCTAGAAGCCATTTATGCATTACAGGAATCTCGGCCTCGCGAAAGGCTCCACCATCCCCTGTTAGGAGCATAGGCGCCCCCAAGAGACTTGAGACGCGTTCACCAACGAGTAAACGATCGGCGAGAGCATCACTTGGCTGTCCAGAATCCTCAATCCCCGCTCCTAAAATCAAAACGGCGTCTGGATGCTTCGCTAACTGATCAACCGGTTTGATGAAAGGAATAGCCGATAGCTGAACATGCAGAATAATGCCTAACGCAACAAGACTAAGACCTCCTAGTACGGTTAGACTGATGTATAAAACTCTTAAATTGCGTCGTAAAACGTTAGACATGGTAGATGCAACCGCTTCCGTTTGCTCCCAAACCCTACTCGTCTGCAAATGGCTTTTCCAACATGACCGGCTGTGCTCCCAAGGCCTGACCCGTAATACGCAGAACATCCTTATCAATTTTCACAAACTCTTTGTTCGCCAGATTATATTGACTGACTGCCGTGCCCAAGTGCTTCCCGATCGACTGAAAGTAGCTCTCATAAGCTTGGAGATGGCGTGTGAGATCTCCCACTCGTATACGAATCTCTTTGGCCTGCTCTTCGATCTTCATGGCATTTAAACCCTGCAGGACGGTCTGTAGATAGGCGGAGAAGGATGTAGGCGAGACAATGATGACGTGATACTTGGAGGCTGCGCGCTGCAGCAAGTTCTCCGCCTCCGCCGCTAAGGCACCAATCTTGTTGACGAGTAGATCGTAGTAAATCGCCTCATGAGGGATAAACATGAAAGCGAATTCCGTCGTTCCATCTTGCGGGCGAATATATTTCGAGGTTTCCAAGATACGTTGTTTGATATCGTTCAAAAACACCTTCTCCAAACGGTCCTTCTCATCGTCAGATGTCGCCTCAACTAAACGGTTGTAGTTTTCTAAGCTGAACTTAGAGTCGATTGGCACAATTTTGTCTTTGACAAAGATAGCCGCGTCAACAATGATCCCGTCTTTGAAGGGATACTGCATCTGGTACTGCTCGGGAGAGAACAGGTTCCTGAGCAACGTCTCGAGGTAATACTCACCCAACACACCGCGCTGCTTTGGATTACTCAGAATGCGCTGCAGTTGATCGAGCTGTGTCGAGAAGGACAATACCTGGCGATTCGTCTCCTCGATCTTTACGAGACGTTCTGTGACGTCACGTACGGTACTCGTCATGTGATGACTTGAGCTCTGCTGCTGCTTCATGGTCTCGATGAGCGAGGTCTTTACGTCCCCTTGCATGTAGTCGAGCTTCTGCTGCAACGCCAAGAACAGATTCGGATCGATCGCTGGCTGGGCTAAGCGTTCGGACATACGCCAGAGCAGATAGCCGATCACTCCAAACCCCAAGACAAAAATAACCGGCAAGAGCCATGGCATAGTGCTTCCATTGTCCCAGGATTCTCTCTACCTTGACAAGCGCTCTTCCATGACGAATTATCCACAAACGCAGACATCTATTCCTGTGCTATCTTCGACCCGTTGATTCCAATTTGTCGTATGCCTACCAAGAAGCCCTCTCAGCCGCCCATCAAGTCATCTTCCGCCGCCAAGAAGACCTCCATCGGTTCTGCCGGAGCGAAGAAAGCGAGTCCTAAAGGGGATGATGCTCTTCTCGATGAAGACGCATTGCTTCCTGATGAAGACTTAGATGAAGATCTGGTTGACGAAGACGATGTGGAAGGTGATGTCAAAGAAGCAGACGCTGTGACCCCCGTAGAAGAGGAGGTCGAAAAAGCGGTCACTGAAGATGAGGAAGAGGAAGAAGATCCAGTCAATGAAGAAGAGATTCTCGCCAAAGGTGATGATCTTGAAATCTTAAACTTGCTTGCCAAAAAAGCCAACCGTCTGGAAAAAGGCCTCGACGAGGATGAGCTGATGCCTGACGAAGAAGGCATGAACAGCTTCTAAGCACTCATCTGATAAAAGCAGAAAACACGCTCCCGTCCGGGAGCGTGTTTTCTTATTTCGATCCGCTCTAGAGACCCAGCGAAAGATTGATTGCTTGCTTTGCTTCTGCGTTCGGCAGAGACAAAGGCAGTGGAATGCGCTGGGACTGTCCCTGACGATCGTTATAGGATACGTAACTATTCTGGAGGGCGAAGTCATAGACATCGCGCGTGACGCGCACATCTTGCAGACAATACTCACGGAGCTTATCGATCTCGCCTTTGCGCCAATATTCAACTGCCATCAGGCCATGACCAGACTTCCCTACTCCCAAAGTCGCCTGAGCTACATCATCAAGCTTGATACGGAAGCCTAATTGCTTTTCGATCTCAACCAGGAGGTCAACCGTGGGCAACGCAGCCAGAACACCCGTGTAGGACGTCTGGAGGCAGGGATAATCGAACCCAATGAGGTTATAGCCGATAATCCGGTCTGCACGCTCCAAACGAGGCCACAGGGCTGGTAGATCCTCCTTGAGGAACGATTCAAAGGTATCCGTTTCGTAAAAGTAAGCTCCGACCAAGGAAACCTCTAACAAGGCAGGGTTATACGCGCCTACATCTTGAAAGGTATTTCGGGTTTCAATGTCGATAACGACTTCTTTACGCATAGGGCTTGGAATGAACGAGGGGGTATCGCGAGAACGAAGACTCAGCCGTTCTTTTGAGCGTCACGCTTGCGTTCGAATTCCTTCAAATACTGTTTGCGAATACGGAGCGATTTTGGTGTGACTTCGAGCAGCTCGTCTTCTCCCAGGTATTCCAACGCTTCTTCTAAGCTCATGTCGCGTGGGGTATCGAGACCTTCGGCGACACCGTCACCCTTCGAGCGCATGTTGGACAGTTTCTTTTCTTTACAGACGTTGACGGCCAAATCTTCTGGTTTAGCGTTCTGACCGATGACCATACCTTCGTAGACATCGACACCAGGACCGATAAAGAGCTGACCACGTTCCTGAGCAGCCTGAAGACCATAGGTGTTTGAGGTACCGGTCTCGTGCACGATGAGCGAGCCATGAGGAGCGCCGTCGATGGAACCAACGTGTGGCTGGTAGCCCAAGAAAAGGGTGTTGATGATGCCTTGGCCACGGGTATCCATCATGAATTCGGTGCGGTAACCGATCAACCCACGAGTTGGAATGATGAACTGGAGGTAACCGGTACCATTTTCCATACGCATATCCTGCATTTCTCCCTTGCGGCGTCCCATCTTTTCGATGACGGATCCGGTCACACCTTCTGGACATTCGATCGAAACTTCTTCGAATGGTTCCGTCTTCTTACCAGCTTCCTCTTTGAAAATAACCTGTGGGCGTGACACCTGAAGTTCGAACCCTTCACGACGCATACGTTCGATCAAAATCGACAGGTGCAATTCGCCACGACCAGAGACAATGAAACAACCCTCTCCCCCACCAGATTCGACACGTAGAGCGACGTCGTTCTGCAATTCACGCTCCAAACGCTCTTTGATGTTACGCGAAGTGGAATACTGACCTTCGTTTCCAGCAAAAGGCGAGGTATTGACGCCGAAGGTCATTTTCACGGTTGGTTCCTCGATCTTGATAACCGGCAAGGCTTCTGGATTCTGCGCATCAGCGATTGTTTCTCCGATGTTGATGTTGGCGACACCGGCGAAGGAAACGATATCTCCAGCCTGAGCTTCCTGGATTTCAGCACGACCCATACCGACAAATCCCATGATCGAGGTGATCTTGGATGGTGTCTGCTTGCCATCGCGGTCGATCCACATGACGTTGCCTGGTTTAAAGACACCACGCACGACGCGACCAATAGCCATTTTACCCTTATAGTTATCGTAGCTCACGTTTGCGACAGACACTTGAAGTGGACCAGTGGAATCGTTCTTAGGAGCTGTGACTTCTTTTAGAATCGTATCGAAAATTGGCGTAACACCTGTCATCGTCGAGAGATCTGGTTCAAGTCCAGCCTTCCCCTGCTTAGCTGACGCGTAGACAACCGGGAAATCCGTCTGTGCATCAGAAGCGCCGAGCGTAACGAACAAATCAAATGTCTGGTTCAAGACCCAGTCTGGACGGGCGTCTGGCTTATCGATCTTGTTGATGACGAGAATGATGCGGTGACCAGCCTCAATGGCTTTTTTCAACACGAAACGCGTCTGAGGCATCGGACCTTCTTTGGCGTCGACCAAAAGCAAGACACCGTCGACCAAGTTCATGATGCGTTCCACTTCTCCGCCGAAGTCAGCGTGGCCTGGCGTGTCTACAATGTTGATCTTGGTATTCTTGTAGAGAACGGCAGCGTTTTTGGCCAAAATCGTAATCCCACGTTCACGTTCCAGCTCGTTGGAATCCATGATCGTTTCTCCTTCCAAACCGCTCTCGCGGAAGGTATCGGACTGCTTCAAAAGAGCGTCGGCCAGGGTGGTTTTACCGTGGTCAACGTGGGCGATGATGGCGATATTGCGGATATCCATAGAAGTAGAGGTTGGTCTAGATAAAAACAGGCGCCGTTGCCGGCGTAACTGGGCGAAATGATAGATGAAAACCGGCTTCACGTCAAAGGAGACGATCTGGAACCGAAAGGTCATTAAAAACGCGAAAGGGCTCCCCTAGGTTGGGAAGCCCTGCGAAAGGCGACGAAGAGTGTTCGCCAGCCGGTGAGGTAACCGGATCCGGACTACCTCCCGCTCATGACCAATTTCGTTGGCACACTGGGAGGAGGGACCAGGCGCCTACGAGTACAGCAGCGGATGGTGAGACGCTACTGCACAGTCTCAAGAGCAGAGAAGGATTGACGATGGGGAGGCATCGCTGTCCAAGGCTCTGCTCAAGGAGCGGGAGGTAATCCGGACGGAAGCCGTTGCCCGTCTCGCACTCTTCCGGGATGCGGTGGCTAATCGCCAGGAAGCGCAAAAACGTTCAACGAGCGTCTGCAGATACGGGTTCGAAACCCGATCTTAGCTTTAAGCTGCGCCTATTGTTAGCGAGTTTCTTCTCGAGCGTCAAGAAACTTCAAGACGAATATCCCTTCTTTTGTGTCGTAAAACGTTTTAGATTTAGGTAAAATAATTGGAAGCCTGTTGTGTCCCTAGGGTCTCTGACCCTACCATTGGACGGACCGGGAGTGTTCCCGGCGGGATGACGAGGGCTTCCGTGAGAGCAGATAGAGAACAAGTATTCCCTACCTGTGAACGTACGCGTTAAACGTATTTTGAGCTTTTGGGAATCAGGAGCGAACCCTTTGCAGGGAGTTTTCACCGCTCGACCAATTCCTACTCCCATCACATACCTTGTCAGCCGATCCGTCAAGCGGCCATACTTGAGGCAATACCTATGAACTCCCCTTCTCCCAAACAGGACTTTTTATGGGGCGCTGCTACCTCTAGCCACCAAGTTGAAGGGAACAATCAGCTGAATGATTGGTGGGACTGGGAAAAACGCAACCAACCGGAGACGAAGCAGTCAGGCCTAGCCTGTGATCAATGGCAGCGCTGGGAAGAAGACGTGGTACTTATCAAGGAACTGGGTCATAACGCGCATCGTCTCTCACTAGAATGGTCACGGATTGAACCGACAGAAGGAGTATTCGATGAAACAGCGCTCGACCACTATAAGCTCATCCTTCAGACGCTCCATAAGCACGGGATCAAAACCGTCGTCACTCTTCATCATTTCACTAACCCACAATGGTTGATGGTAAATGGTGGATGGGTAAACTCTTGCGTCGTAAAACGATTTAGTCGTTATGTAGAAAAAGTGATCCAGGTCTTAGGGAATGAAATGGATTTCGTTTTGACGATCAATGAACCGGGCGTCTATGCGTTCATGTCCTACCAAGTTGGGGCGTGGCCTCCGCAGGAAAGGAGTATCTGGAGAATGGCTCGTGTGTTTTGGAATATGAGTCGAGCCCATCGTGCAGCTTACGACATCATTAAACACCGTCTCCCCTCTCTTCCCGTGAGCATCGCGCATAATGTCAGCACCTTTGAGGCGGTTCATCCAAAGAGTCTGCGAGAACGTTTTGCTGCGCGTTGTTACAACTGGTTCAACAATCAGCTCTTCTATTCGCTGAGCGGATTACGAACGCACGATGTCTTAGGTGTGAACTATTACTTCCATCGTCGTCTAGACGCAAAGGGAAGACTCTGGCCACGTTTTCAGGATCCCAAAGAGACGGGAAGAGCCGTCAGTGATCTTGGTTGGGAATTATTTCCAGAGGGCCTGGGACGAGCTGTCGATCTCCTACGAGGCTATCGTAAACCAATTCTTGTTACAGAACATGGCTTGGCAGATGCAGTCGACTCACGTCGACCAGAGTTCATTCGAGAGAGCTTGGGTGTGTTACTCAAACGCAGAGAAGAGGGCGCCCCCGTCATCGGGTATCTTCATTGGAGTCTCATGGATAATTTTGAATGGGCAGATGGCTTTGAGCCGCGATTTGGTCTGGTTGAGGTCGACTACGTGACTCAAAAACGTACACCCAGACCATCGGCCTGGGTGTACAAAGACATCATAGAGAAATATAGCTAGCTCAGATCCACTGTTTCACTCAATCTTGGAGCGTGCGCTTGGATACCCAACTCTTCCGTAAGGCGTGTTGCGAGCGCGATCGCCGTCCCCTCTTCTCCGTGCGTACAGAAGACGTGTTTCGGTAAACCGGAAGCAGAACGGATCCAGTTGATAAGCGTCGGCTGGTCGGCGTGGGCGCTATAGGCACCGATGCTCTTGACTGAGGCACGCACCTCAATCCGTTCTCCCAAGACGGTGACCGTCTTCTCGCCACTATACAGACGTCGTCCAAGTGTTCCTTGCGCTTGATAGCCAATAATCAGAATCGTATTCTTAGGGTTGCCTAAATAACGAACGAGATGATGCAAGATTCTCCCACCGTTCATCATGCCAGCGCCTGAGATAATGACCTTTGGGGGTGGAACAAAGTTGATCTTTTTTGATTCATCGCGGAGCTCACACAGATGCAAACCATCAAAATCGAAGAGATCGTCACCCGCTGATACTCTGCGGAGCGCTTCAGGGTCGTAGTATTGAGGGTAAGCTCGAATGACTCTCGTGGCTCGAATGGCCATCGGACTGTCCAGATAGACATCGATCTTAGGGAGCTTCTTCTGTTCAACCAAGTTATTCAATTCATAGAGGAGCTGCTGCGTACGCTCAATGGCGAAGGCCGGAATCAACAGCACCCCCTCTTTTTTAATGGTCTGCATAATCAATTCATGAAGTTTTTCGCTACGGGAAGACTCGTCCTCATGAATACGATTGCCGTAAGTTGATTCCATGACAACAGCGTCCATGTCGGAGAGCTGAGCCGTGGCCCGCAAAATGGGAACGTGGGTATTCCCCAAATCCCCCGAGAAAGCCAGTTTTGCTCCTCCCTGTTCACGGATTTCAATAAAAGCGCTCCCAAAGATATGACCGGCTTCACGGAAGCGAACCATCAAATCTTCCATGCGAATAGAGTGACTGTACTCACAAGGAACAGAACGCTTCAGTACCTGCGTCACATCGTCTTCGCTGTAAAGCATCGGGCGGGCGTCGCGCCGATGGTTTTCTTCCATGATGTGGTAGGCATCTTCCAAAACCAACTTCATGAGATCGATAGTTGGAGCTGTGGCGTAGATTTTGCCTTTGAAGCCTTGTTTGATCAGACGCGGCAAACGGCCCGTGTGGTCTAAATGAGCGTGCGTGATAAAGACCGCATCGATGGTGGCTGGTTGGATGAAGACCTCTTCGAAGTTACGCGCTTCACAAAACTCACAACCTTGAAACATGCCGCAGTCAACCAGGATGCGGGCTCGTTTGGTTTCAACGAGATAACAGGAACCCGTGACTTCGCGGGCAGCTCCAAGGAACGTCAATTTCATAAGAACACAGGTAGTGTACTCGTTTCGAGACTAGAAGAGTAGTGGCTGAGGAAGCTATTCCTAGTCCTGGCCCTTCATTTTATTGCGATTTTTCTGTTGATGAAGCCAGTCTATGAGGGCTGTACTCGCCCGTCCTTCGAGAAGACGAAGTCCACGGGTCACATACTGATCTCTGGCAGCATTCGTTATCGTACCTAGGTATTTCTTCATTAGTTCTGGCCGATCTTCTTCCTTCTCAAAGAAGCGTATCCGAACCATGTCCAACTGCCTGATCTGAGACTCCCTGATCTCACCGAGCATTCGCACGGACACACGAACGAATTCTTCGTGCATCTCATCTTGCAGCCTCTTTGCCTCCATTTTCTGTCTTTCTACATCAGCTTCTGCTAGAACTTTTTCCTTAGCTCTTTCCCCCTTTCGTGCAAGCGCCACTTCATGCTTAAGTACATCCTTAAGATAATTACGTACCGCTGTTAGTGCGTAACTCTTTGGCCTCTCCGCCTTTCCCGCCATAAGCTTGCCTAGGAGATGGTTCACCTGATCATCCGTGACTTGATATTTCACACGCTTGAACTCATCCCGTATTACCGTCTCATAGAAAGCGCGTCGGTCTTCTGGTGCTGAGAGCACTATTTCAGATTCACGTGTAGAGGCCTCAAACTTGCTCTTACGTGCAATTGCCGAAAATAGCACAAAACTGTGAGGCCTATTACTATCCTTCATCTTAGAGACTACTTCTTGCACGTCTTCTTCATCAAAGGGAATACGATGCTTTTTCCAGTACTCTTCGAGGTAAGTCTTGGCTTTCGATTCAGAGAACCCGGTCCCCATTTCATGACGACTACTCATATGTCGCATAGTCTACACCTCCGCCTTAACCGTGTCTGCTCCCAAAATCCCCTCCACTTCTTTCGCGATGAGGTCGTTAAAGGCAATACGATAGGACGAGAGAATTTTCTGTTTTCCTCCCGGATTCTCAATCGCAAAGTACACATTATATTGCCCAGGATACTTATCGAGAATCCCACGCAAGGTCAAAAGGATCGTCTCTGGTAATTGAGCTCGCAGAGTCAAGGTAACTGCACGAATCTGTTTCGTAGGAGAACCCGCAACCACCAAATCTTTCTTCAAAGCGTCTGAATCCTCTTCTACGACCGACATCACGCCACCCCGCGTTGATTCCTCGATCAGGTCGATGTTATCCGGCGTCACTTCATAGGCCGTTTCAGCCAGCACTTTCCAGTCCCCGTCCTTCTCTTGAGGTCGACCGCTTACGACCAGCACTTTCTCCCCTTCCCAAACCTCTGGCTTTTCTTTGTACGTTCTTGGGAAAACGACGACTTCGATGCTGCCGGTCAAATCTTCCAAGCGCAAAAAGACCATTGGTTCGTTGGCTTTGGTCGCGATCTTCTTGGCAGACGTGACCATGCCAGCCACGCGAATCGCTTTCTCTTTCTTGCGCTTCATGTCTCGCCCTTTGTCAGCCACTTCACTCAGAGGCGTACAGAAGTGATTCAGACGACTGGCGTACTCCTCGAAAGGATGAGCTGAAAGATACAAACCGAGCAATTCTTTCTCCCACATCAAACAGTCGCGTTGAACCGCTGGAGGAGCGGGACGAAGCTGTAACTCGTCCTCACTAGACTCACTCGTGCTCGTGGCAGAAAAGAGGTTGAACTGTCCCGATGCCGATTCCTGAGCGTGACGTCTGTGGAATTCCAAAATAGACTCAATGTTGAAGTAGAGCTGGTTACGATCACCAAACCGATCCAACGCCCCTGAACGAATGAAGACTTCCAGCGAGCGACGGTTGAACGACTTGTGGTTCATCCGTCGCACAAAGTCCGGCAGATCTTTGTAGGTGCCGTTCGCTTTACGCTCCTTGATCACGTATTCGGCCACATCCTCTCCCAAACCTTTGATCGCGAGGAGACCGAAACGGAGCGTATTTTGCCCTTTTACAACCGCAAAACGAGCGAATGATTCATTCACGTCCGGTGGCAGAACCGGCATGCCCATGCGACGACATTCTTCAACCTCGATCGTGATACGGTCGATGTTCTGACAGTCAGAGTTCAGCAGTGCCGCCATGAAGGCGTCGGGGTAGCGAGATTTGAGGTAGGCTGTTTGATACGCAATCAAGGCGTAACAGGCTGCGTGAGATTTGTTGAAGCCGTAAGCCGCGAATTCTTCGAACTGTTGGAAAATAGCGGCGGCTGTTTCACGTTCCACTCCGTTTTTGACCGAACCATCGATGAATTTAAGCTTGAGTTCTCCCATGAGCTTGGCGATCTTCTTACCCATGGCTTTGCGCAGCGTGTCAGCTTCACCCGGCGTAAAGCCAGCCATGTCTTTTGAAACTTGCATGACTTGCTCCTGATAGACCGGGATGCCGTAGGTGTTACGCAGTGCACTTTCCGTCAACGGGTGCATGTATCTGATCTTTTCGCGGCCGTGTTTGCGGGCAATGAAGGACTCAATGAATTGCATCGGACCCGGACGATACAAGGCCACCATGGCGATGATGTCTTCGATCATGGTCGGCTTCAGTTCACGAATGTACTTCTTCATGCCTTCTGATTCCAGCTGGAAGACACCCGTTGTATCGCCACGACCTAACAATTCGAACGTTTCCGCATCATCGAGCGGAATATCATCGATATTGATCACGTCGCCATAGACCGCCTCTACGATCGTGAGACAGTCACGGATAATCGAAAGGTTGGACAAACCCAAGAAGTCCATCTTGAGGAGTCCGATGGCTTCCGCCGAATGGCCCGCATATTGCACCACACGGTCGACGTCACCACCCTGAGCCTTCTGCATCGGACAGAACTGAACCAATGGCTCTGGCGTGATCACAATGCCACAGGCGTGCTGAGAAGCATGACGGGTCGTTCCCTCTAGGCGAATAGCGAGATCAATTAAACGCTTGATTCTTGGATCTGACTCATACATTCCGCGCAGTTCCGGTGCCTCCTTGATCGAGGTCTCAAGCGGAATATGCTTCCCCTGAACCGGCGGAGGAATGACTTTTGAGATACGGTCGACATCGCCATAGGGCAAACCCAAAACACGCCCAACGTCGCGGACAGCAGCACGAGCCGCCATCGTTCCGAAGGTAATGATACCGGCGACGCGATCGAGGCCATACTTCTCTGTGACGTATTTGATGACATCGACACGTTTGACGTCGTCAAAGTCCGTATCGATATCCGGCATCGAGATGCGGTCTGGGTTCAAGAAACGCTCGAAGAGCAGGCCATAGCGCAAGGGATCGAGGTTGGTGATTTTGAGGGCATAAGCAACAACAGAACCGGCGGCCGACCCGCGACCAGGGCCCACAATGACACCATGCTCCTTTGCCCAGACGATATAGTCCTGCACGATCAAGAAGTAAGCCGCAAAGCCCATGCGTTCGATAGTAGCTAGTTCGAATTCCATGCGCTCCTTAGCCTCTTTGCATTTCTCTGGATCTGGATAACGCTCAACCAAGCCTTTTTCACATAAAATCCGCAAAAAACTGTTATCGGTCTCCCCTACTGGCACCTCAAACTGTGGCAGGTGGTTTTTGCCTAAGACAATCTCGACGTTACACCGATCAGCAATCTTTCGGGTATTTTCAATCGCTTCCGGATGATCTTTGAATGCCTCGACCATCTCTTCTGGTGAGGACATGGACAGATCAATCGTCGAACTCGAAGAACGACGTTGGTCATCTAAGAGCTTCCCATCATGAATACACACCAAAACATCCTGGGCTTCGCGATCATCAGCATGGAGGTAGTGGACGTCCTTGGTTGCGACAATTGGTGTCTGTGTTTCTTTCGACAGCTGGATCAAAAGCTCATTGATCTCAGACTGAGTCGGTGATTCTGGATGATGCACCAGCTCAAGGAAAAAGTTATTCTCTCCCACCGCCTCTTTGTAGATCTGAATGAGTTCACGTGCCTTATCCAAATCATGCGCCTGACAAGCTTTCGGCACATCGCCTTTCATACAACCAGACAGCACGATCAAACCCTTCCCGTATTCTTTCAAAAGATCTTTATCGATACGCGGAACGTAGTAAAAACCGTCCAGGTAGGAAATCGAAACAAGTTTAAGCAGGTTCTGATACCCCTCGTTGGTTTCCGCTAAGAGCGTCAAATGCGAAACACGGTTGTCGATACCTGCACGTTTGTCCGTGTGCTTGTTCAAGGCAACAGCGACTTCGACACCCAAAATGGCCTTGATCCCCCCTTTTTTAGCGGCTTCATAGAATTCAATCGCTCCGTACATGGCCGAATGATCTGTAAGCGCGATCGCATCAAACCCCAGCTCCTTGGCGCGTGCCACAATCTCGTCCACGTCGCCAATGGCGTCATGGAGCGAATACATGGAATGGGCGTGCAAGTGGACAAAGGGAGAAGCCATAACCGAAGTCGATGGTAGCCGTCGGACAGGCTGCGGGCAATGGACGAAAAAAGCCTGGTTTTCCAGGCTTTTCCTTACTTACGCTGAACGCGGCTTACTCCTCGTCTTCATCATCTGAGTCTAGCCCTTTACGCTTGGCTTTTTTAGAACTGGATGATCGATGACTAAGCAATGACAAAAGCTTCTTCCCCCCTTCTGTCACAAGCGAGGCATACCCAGAAATACTCGTGAATCGTTCGGCGAGAAGCTCGATCGTTTCTTCGAGGGAAGTGATCTTGGCACGAGCATCCTTTACAATCTCATCCGCCTGACGCAGGACGGACAACAAGCGATACAAGACCAAGCAGAGAAACACGGTAATCACGGCGAGACAGATACTCGCGACGGAATACCAGACATCTTGCGTAGAGGAAAGGAACATAGATGATCTGAGTATACCAAAACACTCCCCATCGCGTCGACAGGGAGTGTTGGATCATCGTTCTTTTTTAGGCTCTTAAACTTGCTCCCAAGGTTGAAACCAAGAGCTGTGTGATTTTCTGTACCTCTACCTCCACTTCTTCCGAGGATAATGTTTTGGTTGGACTTTGGAATGTAAGGTGGAAGGCGAGAGACTTCTTGCCGTCTTCTACCCCTTTTCCACGATACGTATCAAACCATTCAACTTCGACTGGGACCGTTGCAGTCTTCTGAACAGCTTTTGTGATTTGCTCGACCGTGACAGTCAGATCAACCACTAGAGCAATATCACGTTTGGAGGATGGGAAAGCAGGAATCGGTGTATAGGACACACTAGAGCGTGAAGCTGCCTCCAATGCCAACAAATCAATCTCACACATTCCTAGACGTTCGTTCAATTTCCAAGCAGATGCCATGAGAGGATGCAGCTCACCAATCGTTCCGATGATTTGTCGATTCACAATAATGCTCGCTGACCGTCCTGGGTGCCACTGACCTCGGCTATCGGTTGTCAGAGATTCAAAGCTTGCGCTCTGAATGCCAAAACGCTGCAGAAGCAGCTCAGCCGCGCCCTTAGCCCGCTTCCAGATCTGGTCATCGCCACTCATCGCGATAAACAACATCGGATGTTCGTCCGGCAAGGTACCGCTGCGCTTTTCAAAACAATTAGCGAGTTCAAAGTAGCCCTGACCTGAAACACGTTCTTGGTTGTCGGCTACGACCTGCAATACACCTGGTAGCAAGCTGGGACGCATGTACTCAAGATCAGCCGCCAGCGGATTCTGCAAGCGAACCGTCTGATCCAAGTGATAACCTGTTTTCTGGAGCTGATCAGCCGAAACGAATGCGTAGCTGTAGACCTCCGTAAGTCCGGCTCCCTGGGCGATCGTACGGCAGCGGTCTTCGAGATCAAGTAGTGGATCAGATGGGCGTGTAGAGATACCAGCCGGGAAAATGGACGGCAGGTTAGCATACCCGTGCACGCGGGCGATCTCTTCCACCAAATCACGACCATCTTCGATATCGTGATCGCGCCACCAAGGTACCGTTGCGCTCAATATTTCGTTTTTTACCTGAACCTCAAAACCAAGTCTCTCCAACGTTCCAACCATCTCGTCTGTTGGAAGATCGATCCCGATCAAGGAACGAACTTGTTTTAGGGGAATAGAGAAGTGTTTCGAGACGTAGTGCTTCGTTTGGGAATCAAAGATCTGGCTCGTGACCTTACCACCAGCTAGCGTCAGACATAACTCAACAGCTCGAGCCAAAGCACTTGGCAACGCTTCCGTCGACAGTCCTTTTTCGTAGAGCGATTGTGAGTCAGAGTAGAGGTTCAAAGCACGGGCAGTACGACGGACAGAAACCTGATCAAATGTTGCCGCCTCAAAAATGACAGAGGTCGTCGTAGACATCACACCCGTCGCTTCTCCACCCATGACACCAGCCACTGCGACCGGCTTGGTCGCATCAGCAATGACCAGCATCCCTGGCTGCAACTCGTACGTCTTTCCATCAAGAGCCTGGATAGATTCTTTTGCCTTCGCCTGACGCACTTGGATCTGCTCTCCCTCTAACTTGGACGCATCAAAGACGTGCAGCGGCTGACCGAGTTCGAGTAACACATAGTTCGTAATATCCACCAAAACACTAATCGGACGTACGCCTGCCGAGAGCAATCGCTCCTTCAACCACCAAGGCGATTGACCATTCGTGACGCCATCAAGCTTCACTCCCAAATAGCGACGGCAACGCTCAGCGTCCTCGACCTTGATATTCAAAGCCTTCGCATCGGCTGCCGGTTTAATCGCTTGTGATTTCAATCCTTTGAACGGTAGATCCAGAATCGCTCCGGATTCACGAGCCAATCCCAAAATGCTCATCGCATCCGGACGGTTGGTTGTGACCTCGATGTCCATAAGAACATCTTTTTCACATCCCAGGACCTGCGCAAGTGGAGTTCCAGGACGCAGCTTTTCTCCTACCAGATCTGGCAACGCTAAGCCAAGATCAAGAATCTCTTTCTCGTCTTTCTTAGGGAAAGCCGTTCCCAAACCAATCTCTTCAGCTGCGCAGACCATTCCCTGGCTTTCGACGCCACGAATCTTGGTCAACTCCATCGTGACAAGCTCCCCTTCTCCATGCCAATGAACCTTGGCACCCAACATAGCCACAGCAACCAATTGATCTTGCGCAACATTAGATCCGCCACAGACGATCGTAAGCGGTGAGGCATCGCCGACATCTACCTGCAACACACGCAAACGATCAGCCTGAGGGTGTGGTTCAACTTTGACGATTTTTCCAACAACAATCTTCTCAAGTTCAGCATCACGCGGAATGATTTTCTCTACGGCTGGTCCTGACAGCGAAATCCGCGCCGCAAAAGCTTCGGGCGACAGGTCACAGTCCAGATACTCACGCAGCCAATTGTAGGAAGTAAGCAGGTTCATAACTAGAATTGATGCAAGAAGCGCACATCGTTTTTATACAGAACACGAATGTCATCGATTTTAAGACCTTCCTTCATACAGAACGTACGCTCAACACCCAAGCCGAAAGCAAAACCTGAATATTCATTCGGATCAATGCCGCCAGCGCGTAAAACGTTGGGATGAATCATGCCGGCACCCCCTAACTCATGCCAACCACGCTTACACATACGACACTTATCTCCACTTGAGTCTTTTCCACTTCCGTCACATACGCCACAAGAAATATCGACTTCAAAAGAAGGTTCCGTGAAGCGAAAATGATGTGGGCGCAAACGAGCACGACGTTCAGGACCAAAGAAAGAATGGACGAAGTGGTCGATGATCCCGGTCAGATGCGTAATCGAAACATCTTTATCGATCATCATCCCCTCAAATTGATGAAACATCGGAACGTGGGTTGCATCGCTCTGTCGGCGATAGCATTTTCCAATATTAATCAGACGGACAGGGAATTCTCCTTGAGCAACCGCACGCTTCATAACTCGTGCTTGCCAGTTTGAGACATGTGGCACAAGCACAATCTTCCCCTCTTCCGGCTTCTCACTGACTGGACTATCGACGAAAAACGTCTCCCAATCATCGCGCGCTGGATGATCCTTGGGCATGTTGAGCGATTCGAACGCATACCAATCCCAATCGATCTCAGGATAACGAACCATGGAGAACCCAGCTTTTTCAAAGACCGCGCGGATTTCGCGGATGGCTTGCGTCGTCAAATGCAAGTGGCCGCTAGGAGGAAGTGTGCCAGGTTCTGTAATATCCACCGCTTCTTCTGCTAAACGTTCCTTGATGTCAGACGCTTCGAGCGTTGTTCGGGTCTTCGCAAAGGCTTCTTCAATCTTGGTTTTGACTTCATTGGCGAGAATACCCAATTTTGGACGCTCTTCCGTAGCCACATCCTTCAATTCTTTCATCAAATCCGCCAAACGGCCTTTACGACCCAAAATGGCCACCTCAAGGTCTTCGAGTGGCTTTGTCGCAGCAATCTTGTTCAGCTCATCTTGCGTGCTTTGCAAGAGCTCAGTGATACGTTCATTCCAAGTCATAAGTACTGCCAGTTAGAAGAGATTTTTGATGCCATTCAAGATACCGCCACCATATTGCCGCAGATCACGTAGCGTCACAAGCAGAACCAAACCGATCAAGAAAATAAACCCGATACGGTGGATCGCTGCCTCCAGCTTGAGAGAAGCCTTGCGACGACGAATCGCTTCGATCGCAAGAAACAAGAATCGACCTCCATCGAGGGCTGGGATCGGCAAAAAGTTGATCACAGCCAAGTTTAGAGAGAGAAGAGCGGCGAATTGAAGAAGTGGCCATATCCCTTGTTCCGCGATCTTACCCGTCATGACAGCAATTCCAACGGGACCAGAGACATCCGCTCCGACAGACTTACCGATCACCAAATTGCGGATCAAGTCGAAGAATCCGACAACGATCAACCCCGTGTAACGAGCAGTCAGCGCAATTCCCTCAGGAATCGCTCGGTACCAAACGAACCGTAGCTTCCCCGTATCCGCCATCGCGACGCCCAAACCTTTTCGTCCCAAACTCTCGATTGTCTTTGGAGTTACTTCAACCGTTTTGACTTCTTGTTTGCGACGAATTTCAACTTGAAGTTTCTCCTGTTTTTCTGTTTGTTCTTTGATAATCGTTTGCGCTTGATCAACATTTGCAACTTCTCGACCATCGATACGTACCAGCTGATCTCCTAGACGAATATCCGCATCCGCCGCCGCCGAACCTGGCAAGACGTTCACGAATTCAACCGCACGATCATTGATAAGTGCGTGCTGCGGTGCGCCAGACAAATCACCACGAATCCCAACCATCAAACCAATCGTGAGAATGGTACAAGCCAAGAGCCAGTTCATGATGACACCAGCCGCCAGGATGATGCCACGAGCGTAGAGCGGTTTGACGTTGAAAGAATCTGTATCGCCCGTCGTCCCCTCTTCACCTTTCATCCGGACGAATCCTCCAAGCGGCATCCAGTTGAGCGACCAAATGGTCGAGGCATAGTCTTTGGTATCGTTACTCGCTACACGTTTCCAACGGCCTTTATCTTTGACAAACCCCAGGGCACGCGGAGGAAACCCAAACCCAAATTCCTCGGTTTTGACCCCAAAAAAACGTGCAGCTAAAAAGTGGCCCAACTCATGGATCAAGACCAGAGCGGACAAAACAGCCAAAAAGATGATGAGCGTAAGCATGTGGCTCAGTATATAGAGGTTTTTAGGATTTTGCGATCTATTCTAGACTAAGAGCAGAGCAGCACCAGCAAGACACGCAGTTTCAGCTCGCAGAACCTGCCGCGATAATCGTAGACGCCGCACCTTTCGCTCAGTCGCCAAACATTCCTCCCCTTCCGTCCATCCACCCTCTGGGCCAATAAATAAGGAGAGATGAGCCACTCCTGGCTCAGAAAACTGCTTATCATCCCCTTCAGAGAGATCAGCCAAAGAAGCAAAGACCGTTTCTTTAGGATCTGTCTCTTGTAGAACTTGGTCAAAAGGTTTGACCTCGCTTAATTCGGGCAACCACAAACGACCTGACTGCTCTGTTGCTTCACGCAAGATTTTCTCCGCCCGTTCCGTCTTGATCCCCTCTTTGATCGTGCGTGTACACAGAATAGGCTGAAACCGTGCCACTCCCAATTCAGCACCTTTCTGTAGAACGAGTTCGGTATGTTCACGTTTCAAAAGAGAAAAACACAGGGTCAGCTGCATTCCCATTGGTTCGACTTCTTCGCGACGCGACAAAACTTGAACCTGTGCTCCGTCTCCCGAACATTTCAGTAAACGAGCGATAATTTCACGGCCCTTTCCGTCCAACAAACAGACCTCCTCCCCTCCTCCGTAGCGCAAGACTCGGCTCCATTGATGAAGCAGGTTTGTATCTGTAATTTCAAAAACATCAACCGCTGACAAGGGTAGCTCGATCAGAAAACGATGGAGACGCATACAACGGGGACACGTTTGACCTATTCTTGTTTGGCACAGCGCTCGAAAGCGGGCAGAAGCGTATCACGTGAAACTTGCGCGCTGTCTTGCATAAAGCGTCGAACATCCGGTCGCAAGGCAAAAGCATTCCGCTCATTATACAAACGCTCCTGCAAATGACGGACTTGATCCAACGCTTGGACACAGGCGGCTCGTGGAGTGGTCGCGAGCGACGTTCCCAAAGCGCCTGGTGGAACTTTGGCACTTGGAACTCCGTACTTATCAAAAATCCCCTGCAACTCAACCGTCTTTATTTGCTCAATCCGCAAGGCAGCAGCAAACGGCTGCATGGTTTGACCAAAGCGCTCAACCATCGAAGCAATCACATTCTCTAAACGCTGCTGCTCCAAACCAAGCTCAATCAAGGTGATCCGCTCACTTTCTTCCAATTGGTCGATGGGGTAGGTCACGGAACCGTCCAAACACTCCGCAAGCAAGCAGGTATCAGCTTTTACGGACGGCAGCGGCGCCGTGTAGCGCGTATAAAAAAATCCGGCCGCAGCCATGCTGGCAGCGCCCAGGACCAAACAACCGATATAGCCAAGAGCTCGATTCATACAGGTGGGGGGAGATACTAAGGGCACAGCCTAGCAAATAGGCCAAAAAAACGGTAGCGGGGCCGCCTGCAGGAGTCTCGCGCGAGTAAAACGCGCGATACCGCAGGCGGCCCCGGTGGCAGACGTGAAGGGTTGTAGGCGAAGGAAGGGTTAGTGGCTCCTAACCACCCAGGCCACGAAGAAGATGAACAGCACGACCACCACAGGCCCGAGGGCGGCCAGGAGTACCGGCGACCGGGACGCCTGCGCCAGCGGAATCGGGGTCGGCACTCGGAGCGCCACCACTGTGGGCTTCTCACCCGACTCCTCCCTCAGACCACGTTGACGCCCATTGGCAGCGAGCACAGCCAGAGGGTCGTAGCCCTTGTCCTTGAGGATCTTCGCCCTCTCGAGAGCGTCGGCGGAAGGACCACCCCTGCCCGACGCGTCGGGGTCGAGGATGAGCGCCATGTTCACGACAGTGCCGGGTGAAGGAGCGGCGCCAGACTCATCCGCCAGAGGAGCCTCCGCGGAGGGAGGGGATTCCTCGATGAGCCGCGGAACGAACTCGTCACCTACACCATCCTGTCGAGGATCATTATTTCCCATTGCGTTCCTCCTTTTTTGGCGAACCAACTCGCCGAAACGCGCTCTTGTATTACAATAAAACGCCTAAAAAATCAAGGTTTATGAAAAAGCTTTAGTTTTTGACTAACGTTTCAGCTCTTTGGCGACGATCGAGCTCATGATAGCTCCCGCGATGACAAAGAGCGTCCCGATGACGAGGGCAGAGATCCAGGGGTTAATGTCGTAGTATCCCAAGGTCGCGTAACGCAGCAGGTTAATGGTGTGGTGGAGCGGATTGAATAGACTGATCGTGTCCCAAGGCTTCGGTAGACGTGAAATCGGATAAAAGACGCCCGCCAAGAAAATCATCGGCTGTAGAACAAATGTTGTGACGAACGTCAGCGCTTCGAAGCCACGGGCTCGCATCCCAAAGATCACACCGATGAAACCGAACAACAAGCCGTTGACGAGAATAATCGGTAGCAAGATTAAGGGATGAGCTAAGCCTAATCCCGGAATCCACCAGACCGTTAAGACTAAAGCTAAAATCAATGTAACAACAGCGCGCGTCATAGCCGCCAGAGCATAAGCCATTCCAATGCCGAGTGGTCGAATAGGCGCGAGCTGCAAATCGGCCATCGTTCCAAAGTTCCGAGCGATGACGAGTGCAAAGCCTGGGTTTGAAAACGAGCTGTTAATCAAGACCATGCCGAGCAGGCCAACATAGATAAACGCCAACGCATTCGTTGTACCAATCTGCTGATCTCCCAAGACAACCCCAAAGATCAACAAATATAACCCAACCGAAACGATTGGGTTGAAGAGCGTATCCATCCAAAGTTTGCGAAAACGCTTCGTCTCACGCGCAAACAAGGCCCACATGTAAGTAGAGAACATAGATTAACGCGTAAGTTCTAGGAAAATCTGTTCCAAAGATACTCGCTGGTTTTGAATTGATTTCAGGTTTGTTCCGTAGAACTTAGCCACCTCGGTCATGGCTTGTCCCAGATCTTCGTAAGGTAGTTCGAATGTTTTGCCGTTACGCTTCACTCCTTCAAGCGGGGGCTTTTCCGAATCATACAATTCGAATGACAGGGTATTGCCCGCGAATTCATGCTGCAACGCCTGTAACGTCCCCTCTTTGATCACCCGCCCTTTGTGCAGCAGCGTAATGCGTTCACACAGCTGTTCCGCCTCTTCGAGATAGTGAGTCGTAAAGATGATCGTCGTCCCCTCGCGATGAAGCGTACGGACCAAATCCCACAACCGCTGACGAAGAGCCACGTCGACACCAGCTGTCGGCTCATCGAGGATCAAAACCTTCGGTCGATGAAGGATCGCCTTGGCCACCATCAAACGACGCTTCATCCCACCAGATAACTCACGCGCCCGTTTGTCAGCCTGAGGACCGAGCTCTAGCGCATCTAGCAGATCCGCCGCTCGCTGCTTGCGTTCAGCTAGCAGCACGCCATACATACCAGCGTTATAGTAAAGTACTTCTTTCACCGTAAATGCAGGCTCTACTACCAATTCCTGCGGCACAATCCCTAGCAATTTCTTGGCTCCGACAGGATCACGAGCCAAATCAATCCCACAAATCTCAATCGTTCCCGCATCAGGGATCAACATTCCACCCAGGAGAGAAATCGTCGTCGACTTACCGGCACCATTCGGACCAAGGAGGCCGTGGATCGTCCCCTCTTCAATCTGAATAGTCGTCGGGTGAAGAGCGATGAACGGCTCCTTGCCAGGCGTTCGGTAGGTTTTCGTAATTTGGTTCAAGGCAACAGCAAAAGCCATAGAGAAAAGGTTAGAACCAACGCTGAACGTCAGGTTGAGCTAAATCCCGC
>JAGOTP010000005.1 GCA_018061755.1 Patescibacteria group bacterium
GGAATGAACAGGTCAAAAACTTGGTAATCGCTCTCGGCACGAACATCGGCGAAATGTTTGATCTCGCCAAGTTACGCTACGGCCATGTGGTCATCATGACCGACGCTGACGTCGACGGTGCTCACATTCGTACGCTTTTGTTGACCTTGTTCTATCGCTATTTCCCGGTGCTTATCACAAATGGCAATATCTACATCGCACAACCTCCACTTTTCCGTTTACAGCGCGGCAAAGATGTTCGTTACGCCTTTAGCGACGAAGAGCGTGACAAAAATATCGAAGATCTTTTGAAGAAAAAAGAAGAACGTGCAGTCTCAAAGGGGAAGAAGAAAGAAGAGAAGACAGAAGAAGTTAGCGAAGTCTTGGCTCAAATCGATGAGGATGGAGAAGGGCTGATGAACGTCGGTGGAATCAATATCCAACGCTACAAAGGGTTGGGAGAAATGAATGCCGAACAATTGTGGGAAACAACCATGGATCCAGAACGCCGCCTGATGAAGCGTGTCACGGTTGATGATGCCCAGAAAGCCGATGAAATGTTCGACATCTTGATGGGCAGCGATGTCGCTCCTCGCAAGCGCTTCATTCAAGCCAATGCCAAGCACGTGAAAGACCTTGACTTTTAATCTTTTATTATTTCATCCCATATGACCTCTTGGGATAAGCTCCTTCGTACCTTGGGCTTCACGGAGAGTGAGTCGAAGCTCTATCTTGTTTCTTTGGAAGCGGGGCCAGCGACTGTTCAAGACCTGGCTAAAAAAGCCAAGATCTCCCGTGTAACAGCCTATGCCGCCGCCGATGCGCTTATGCGGAATAGCCTCATGAGCACGATTCAGCAAGGCAAGAAACGCATGTTCTCGGCCGAGTCACCTGAACGTTTGATCGCCTTCGTGCACACGCGCATGCAGCACATGCAGTCAACGTTGAAGGAGGTTGAGGAGTCGGTCGAAGAACTTCGTCTCTTGCAGCGTGGAGAAAAGCCAGTCGTAAAAATGTTCAAAGGCAAAGAGGGGATTCGTGCCTTGCAAAATGATGTCTTGCAAATGGCTCCAAAATCGTTGATTGAAATTGCCAACTCAGACGAGTTATTCCGACTTTATCCAACTGAAGAGAACATCGATTTCTTTGATGCAATCGACAAGTCGCAGCCAGAGCGAAAAATTATTTTTTACAGCAAAGAAGGCAAGGGGATTCGTAAGGGCTTTCCTAACGAACACATTGCAGTTGTAAAGAGTCCAACCAATAAATTGTTCGCTGATATTATTGTCTACGACAACCGCGTTGCTATTTCAACCTTGCGTGGCGAGATCATCTATATCTTGATCGAAAGTCAGGACATCGCCGATGCCATGCGTTTGCTCTTCGATCACACCTGGAACGATGTCAAAGACGCACAGATCTGTTGAGGGTGTAAAAAGAAAATAGGTCTTAGATAAGACGCTGCCCCGGTCTGAGTCAGTTCGCGCAGATGCGCAACCGATCTCAGCCGGGGCTTGTGTCTCCATCGTATCTTCAGTTGAGGGTGGGGCGAGCGGGTCGTTATGCCGGCCCGTCGCCCCCTTGAGCGTGCAGGTTGTCGCAGTCGTACGGGTGGTCAGACCGCCCGCCGCGTCCGCCGATGGAGACAGGGGAAGAATTGAGGTTCGAATGTACCAGCATGGTGGGTGCCCTCCTGGGGCGAGATGAAAGAGCCGGCAGAACCGAGCTCTGTGCCCGACCGTGAAGTCGGACGGTGTTGTTGCAGCTCCCTCCAACGTCTAACCAGGTGACGGATGTTTGAAAACGACGATGTAGTTCGTCGACCCGGTCGTTAGAGAGCCTGTTAAAATAGCAGAAATAAGAGAAAATGTCAAGTAAAATGGGTTTTTGCCTATATTTAAATACAAGAAATGGAGGTTTTTCTTAGGTTGGATTCTGATCGGAACGTTTAAAAACGAGCCCAGTGCTAACAAAACGGGGTATTTTATCTATTTTTAGCCAAAATACCCACATATTAAATGGACGAGAAAACTTGACAAAACGTGAAAATCTGCTATTCTGCGATGTCCTTTTTCAATCATGTTCATGGAGGCCGACTCAACACGGTGAATAGCAATCCTGCTCCACCCCTCGCCGTGTCCTGAGGTCTCCATGACGATCGCATGGTTCACGAAGCGCCCGGTTTCGGGTTTCAAGCTCGCACCGCCTGCGCCCGCACCGGTCGGTGAGCGTTGGGCGCTGCGCATCCTGCTGGTCCTGCCCTTCTTCCTCGGACCTGGGGTCGTGCCCTGGGTCGTCAATCACTTCGCCAACATGTTCGGCTTCGTGGGCCCTCTTGAGACTAGCGAGTTCAGCCAGGCAATGTTTTACGGCTGGCTCGTGTGTATGATCGGTCTCCTGGTCTTTCCGTACATCGCCGCCCACTGCTCCCCCTCGACGACTGACCCCGAGAAGGGTGTGTGGTGGTTCGAGCACGTCACCTTGCACTGGCTCTATCTGCCTATCGTGGGTTGGGTGGTCTGGTGCCTGTTGTGGCCGTTCGTGGCCAACCTGTTCGACAGGTTCGTGCTCGGCCCGTCCGAGACGCTCCGGTGGATCGCGGGCCACGTGATCTCCACCTTCTGGCGTGTGATGCGGTTCTTCTACCTGATCGGCACACGCTACATTTCGCCCTGGCTCGACTACGCGGGCCACTACCTCACGGTCGCCTGGCGGCGCATCTGGGGCAGCTGATCCAAGCGTCTCCGCCAACCGTCACGCCCGGGGCTGTGCTTCTCGCACAGATCTCCCCGGGCGTGTCACGGAACCTTTCACATTAAGACATTGTTTTCTTCTGATCAGTCGCTGGTCTTCAGAAAACGAAAAAGAACCACTTAAGTCTTGCCCCTTAGGTGGTTCTTTTGTATTCTTGAGAGGTATGTCAATCCAGCCCTCACGCATTTTAACCCAATGTCCACTTTGCCAATCGGCGTATGATGAGGCTGGCATTCGGCTGGTAGAGGAACAGGGTGCGACTCGACTCTTCCATTGCAGCTGTCAAAAGTGTGGTAGAGCCATGCTCGCGGTCGTGCTCGAAGCGTCTGGGGTGGTGAGCTCGGTCGGAGTTGTGACAGACCTTGAAGCGGTGGATGCCAAGCGTTTTCATGATGCTGCGCCTATCTCGGTCGATGAGTGTTTGCGCTTCCATGTCCAGTTGGAGGAAGACAGCCGAGCGCTGTGCCATGCTCTGTTCAATCCTTCCAAAGCTGGTTAAAAGACAGACTTTTCGCTCAAAACAGGCAAAATTCCCACGAATCCCGTCCCTTGACGGGATTTCGATTTTCCCGTATCGTTAAGCCACTTTTTTGAAGTCTATGAAATACGCGATCACCGCACAAACACGTCAGAGCGTCGGCAAGCGAGCCAAGGACGAATTGAAGAAGATGCGCATTCCAGCTGCCATGTACGGCAAGGGTGTCGCTTCTCAGACTTTGTCTTTGCCTAAGTCAGAGTTCGTGAAGTTGTATGCAGCCGCTGGTTTTTCTAGCTTGATCGACATCACGGTTGAAGGTCAGTCTTCCGTTAAAGCCGTTATCAAGGAGGTTCAGCTGCACCCTTTGACCAACGAAATCAACCACATCGATTTTCACCAGGTTCGTATGGATGAAAAGATGACGGTTCGTATCCCACTCGTCTTCAAAGGCGAATCAATTGCTGTGAAGGGCCTGGGCGGAACATTGGTGAAATCCATGGACGAAATTGAAATTACTTGTTTGCCAGCTGATCTTCCGCACGAAATTGAGATCGATTTGTCTTCTCTCGCTACCTTCGAAGATTCGATCACGGTTGGTTCCATTAAATTGCCTTCCTCGGTTGAAATCTTGTCCGAAGCAACGGCTACGATCGCGACAGTCGCTCGTCCGCTCACGGAGGATGAATTGAAGAAGATGGAAGAATCATCGACGGCTGACTTGTCCACCATCAAGACGGAATCTGATATCAAGAAAGAAGAAGCTGCTAAGAAAGAGGCTGAAGCAAAAGCGGCAGAATAGTCGTATACCGTGGGACATAAGTGACATGGTATACTCGGGGGCATGCAACGCATGCCCCTTTCCTATTCCAGCAAACAACCCCAGATTGGTGCCAAAAAGCGCTCCCAACGATTGATTATCGTGGGAGCGTGTGTGTTGGTAGCCGTGTCTGCTGGATTGCTATATACGATTCTGACCGGTGCGACTCGTCGAGACACGGTTGATCCATTTGTACCGACGACCACACCAACGACCAGCTCAACCTCTCTTGCTGTACGCCATTTGGATGGGGTTCTGGTTAAACCCGGTGAGGAAGGGAGGCGGCCAATCAGTGTCATGATCGATAATCAGGGCGCCGCTTTACCTTGGTCTGGCCTTGATCAGGCTTCACTTGTTATCGAGTCTCCCGTCGAGGGCGGAATTACGCGCTTGATGGCGTTCTTCGATCCGCTTGAGGCCAGCTCAACCAAAATCGGTCCGGTGCGCAGTGCCCGTCCTTATTTCGTTGAGTGGGCCAAGGCTTGGCAAGCGGGTTACACGCATGTGGGTGGCAGTCCTGAAGCCTTGCAAAAGATCAAAGGTCTTGGCAGCTCCTTTTCAAATATTGATGAAATGGCCAATAGTGCTACGTTCTTCCGAGATTCGGCCAAGTCCGCTCCGCATAACGTTTTCTCTACTTTGGATTCGTTAAGACAAACGATGGAACGTCGTTATGGGACGAGTACAGCCACCTTTGCGAGCTGGCGTTTTGAGCCATTAGCTACTTCGAGTAACGCAGTCGTGTCTGCACCTTCTATTCGAATTCCTTACGGTGGTTCTTATTCGGTGACTTGGCGTTTTGATCCTCAACTAGGTCAGTATCGTCGGTTGAAGGGAACGACCTCACAAACGACACGTGAAGGCCAAGAACTGCTGGCTTCGAATGTGGCGGTGATCAAGACTGACGCGCGGGTTCTGGATGACAAAGGCCGATTGTCTCTACGAACAGTCGGCGGAGGGGATGCGGTCCTCTATCGAGCGGGAAAGAAATATATTGCCCGCTGGAGTCGTTCTCAGGATGAAATCATTCGTTTCGAAGGAGCGGATGGATCGGAGTATCCTTTAACTGTTGGTCCTACCTGGATTGAGGTCACGACGGATGATCGAGTGTTTGCTGGCTTAACCCAAAGCACTACGGCAACCTCAACTACGCGTTAAGAAGGGAAGGTGATTTGCGTAAAACGCTGAGCATTATTTTGGTCGAGTTCTGAAGAAACGGTTGCGTTTGGGAATAACTTTTCTGCGAATGCCAATAAGCGTTTTGCTTGTCGTGGATCATGTTCAAGTAAGATCACGTCACCCGTTCGAGCTTGAATGAGCAGTTGTAGTTGGTTGAGTAGCTGCTTAATGAGGGCGAGACCGGCTTCTTCGGCGAACAGAGCTTGGGCTGGCTCGTGGTCTACGACCTGCCGTTGTAATTTTGTTCGATCGCTTTGTGGAAGATAAGGGAGATTGGCAACGATCAGCCAGCGTTTGTCTGTTTGTTGCTTGAGCCAGCGCTTGATGGCTGGGCTGAGCAATGAACCGCTTACTAAATCCACGTTTTTAAGCGCGAGTCTTTTTTTGTTTTTGAGAGCGACTTGGAGCGCGGATCTTGAACGATCGCTCGCGAGCACTCTAGCCTGAGACGCCGCATATCCGATCGACAAAGCTAAACAGCCGCTGCCTGTTCCTACGTCCCACACAGCCCAGCCCTGTCCGTTGCCAACGGCTTTGTGAGCAGTTGCGACCAGCCATTCGCTCTCAGGGCGTGGAATCAGTACGCGCTTATCAACGAAGAATAAGTGCCCACAAAAAGGCGTTTGTTCGAGTAGGTAGGCAAGCGGTTCGTAGCTGGCTCGACGTTTTGCTAACGCCAAAACTTTTTTTGTTTGACTTGCCGTCACGCTTTGACTTGGGTGCAAAGCGATCCAGGTACGATCTTGTTGGAAGACATGGCTAACCAAAAGCTCTGCCTCAAACCAGCGCTGATCAAGCGGGAGAATGATTGCTGCTAATAAGTCACTAGTAGCTAGGATTAGAGAGCGCATGGTTTGGGGCATAGGCTGTGTACTGGGCCTAGTGTACGGAATGAGGGCCTATCTTGTCACCCAAAGGCGAATTCGCTATGCTCCCTGCGCGTTTGGACGTTTAGCTCAGCTGGTTAGAGCGCACGATTCACATTCGTGAGGTCGCTAGTTCGATCCTAGCAACGTCCACCACGACACAACTTACTGGCATTTTGCCAACGAGTGCATGGGCAGCCTGAACGGCTGCCCATTGTCGTTCTAGAACGCCACCCATCAAGTTTTTGGGGATCTTCAACAGCAATCAATAGTAGATTGTCTATCTGGCAATCTCAATTGTGTATGAAAAAGCTAGGATCTTGTAGGTACATGCAGTAGGATATAGCTATTATTTATAGCCACTGTCTACATGATAAATATTCATGGTGAGTTTAAATGGATATTATTCGTCCCATTTGTTTTTTTCTCGATACTGATGGCGTGGCACACGGGACGGACGCTCCAGGCGATTTTTTTGTTTGAGAAAACACAGGGTACCATCACGGCAGAAGAGCATGGTAATGATTTCAACAGAGAGATAGGACGTTTACAATTACAGCCTTCATCATCGATCGGCGTTTACAAGCATTTTGCATCATTTCAAGCCCCGGATGGGGCGACGTATCAGGCAAAAACAAAGGTAGGTTCAAAGCCATCCCCCTTCCGTGTTGGTG
The DNA here is from genome assembly GCA_018061755.1 of Patescibacteria group bacterium. GTDB lineage: Bacteria > Patescibacteriota > Patescibacteriia > 2-12-FULL-60-25 > 2-12-FULL-60-25 > JAGOTP01. The sequence goes on from JAGOTP010000005.1 coordinate 6,748, forward strand.
ACCCGGTAACGATTTATTTTAACCCAAAAAACCCAGCCGATGCTCGCTTTGGTACGTTCGTAGATCTCTGGTTTGGACCGCTTGCAATTGGGTTTTTTTGGTTTATTTTTTTCATCTTGTGGTTCGGAGCTTGGGTTGGAGATCCGGTGAAGAGATTGTAATAACGTACGCTGGCTTAAATCCCCACCCTTTCGCGTTATCTTGTTTGTTCCTTAGTGGATAGTTCGCCTAAAGCAGTGTATTTTGTTATAAAAAATGGCTTAATGGAGCCAAATAACGTATAACGGATTTTTCAGCGACTTAGACGTATAGTATCAGGTTTATAATATAATGTCAATAGCTGCCTACCTAGTGAGCGGAATTGAGGGAAAGTCGCTTTTTTGGTATAGTCTGTCTAGATATGACTCAAATTATTGCGATCATCATTGCTGTCATTGTGCTTATCGTAGGCTTTATCATCTATCAGGTCGGTTTGCAGATCTTGGATGAAGGCGATTACTTTTTCTACGCGGTCGGTTTTTTCCTGGCGCTCTTCGCGATTTGCGGTGTCGCCTTGTATTTCTTATTGCCACGTCCTTCCGGTCCGGCTGACTTAACAACTCTGACACCAGCTAGGCTCGGTGGAGCATTTAACGAGATTGCTTCACGTGCAACTAACGGAAGAATCGTCAGTTATTCCATGGACAGCGGTGTTGAGTAAAACTTGGGCGTTTTTTATTCCGGAATCGTCGCATGTAGTGGTTCGTCGTGCGGATTTTTGCCTCTAATCAGGTCTTTTAGACGTTCCAGTCCCATCGAAGGTGCTGCGCCGTAGCCATTCCAAGCTAAACGAGCGAGACCGCCTGATTGTTTCCAATCCATCAGCCACTCGCTAGCCGTTTCCAGTTCTAGTGGAGGCAATCCGGCTTGTATTCCGCGTAACCAAGCATGGCGTGCTTCTTCTTGCCCACCAATCGGCGCTTGAACAATCACGGGTAGGCCAAGACTGCTGTAGAACACCCAAGGACTAGCCGATGACCAGAGAACGTCTATGTCTGGTAGCGCTTTAGTGAACGATTGAAATGCGAGTGCTTCTTGATTGTTTGCATGAATGATCAAGGAAGAACCAAGATGACGATGTATGAGTTGGTTCCTGGCCATCGCTTCGATGGATTGGCCGCGTTTGGTATCGCTGCCCACGAAAACATGTAGGCTGAGTGTTCCATTGCGTAATGCTTTGCCACAGCCTTCTAAAAGCTTTGATAAGTCATGTGTACGCCAACCTTGATCGGCGACAATGCCTAGAGTGAGCGGACGTGAAGAGGTGACTTTGTGACTTTTATGTGCACGAAAAATATGTTCTGGATCGAGGCGTTGGATACGGGATTCTACATCGGCTGCTAGGCCTTTTTTTGAAACACTCAAGTGAGACAGTGGGAACCCGAAATGATGAATTTGCGTACTTGGAACGCCGTAAGCCTGTAAGCGTTCTTCGGCCATATGCGTTGGCACGATCCATTGAATGCGGGTATGCGCTGGTTCAAGCGGCGCCCAAACGCGTGAGGGATCGGCGGCGTGACACACGAGGTAGATCGGTCCGGGATAGGCGTGGACTTCGGCGCTAAAAGCCATCACTGGCGAGCTTGTGATGAGTGGCAGGGCTTGCTTGGAGAGCTGTTCAACCAAATCACGGCCAAGCCCCTGATGTTGCAAATAATAATAGAATTCAACCAGTCGGCGATTCCAGTCGGATTGCTCGCGCTGTGGGTAGCGCGCTGGGAGTTTATGGACGAATCGTTGGGTAGCGCGCTGCAAAGAAGAGCCAATCACAGGGATCGAGCCAAGTGAAGCTAAAAAAGACGGACCTTCTTGCAGGTGTGCCCAGAGTGCGCGATCACGGCGTGGCATGCCTTGATAGTTGTCGGCACGCAAAATTGTTTTGTCGGAGGCAAGGTCGCGGCAACTTTCCGCAATCAAATCAATCCCTTTGCCAAGGGGAGCCGATACGACCCAAGCTGGTGAAAAAGAACGGACAGGCATGCGCCCTTAGTATATCACAGCCGAATTATTTTTTGGCGCGTCGTGGGAGGGAATTTTTTGGAGAAGCGGCGCTGCTCACGGCTGACGCCATATCAATCTCTTTGGCGTAGCGAGCGAAGTGCTGTTCGTAGGTTGCTTCGATCAATGCTTCGAGTTTATCTGGTTTGGTGAGCGACAATTGTTCACCAAGTTCTCGTTCTACTTCTTGGCGGGCGCGATACCAGGCCCATTCATCGGTGTAGGCGTACCAGCTGTATTCCCACAAGCGATCCTCTTCTTCATGAAACAAGGCATGGGCTTCTTCAGACGACAGATCAAGCAAGCGCTCCAAGTGGGCGAGTAGCGCTGGAGGTTCCTCGGTTTCTTCTCCTCGTTCACGGCGAAATGTATCTTCGATGACGTAACGCGCCAGAACCGAGCGATGAAGTTCGGTCAGTTGTTCTTTGGTCAAGCCGAGAGAGTAAAAGGCGTCAATCATAGGGTTTTAGGAAGATCGGCAGTTCAAATTTGCACATCAGAAACTTTTTGAGGTGCGAGGGTTGGTGTGCGTACATCGAGAAGGAAGCAGTTGCGGCCAGCGTCATGTTCCCAATTGGTGCCGGTCAGACCGTTTGGAGCGATCACGGCAGGCGGGAGTTGTGATCCAGAATCTTTCGCTGTTGGCAGATCGAAGGTGGCGCATAGCTCATAGGTACTAGTCGTCATGACTCGATACTCATAAGGGATCTGGCTTTCCAAGTCACGAGCATAGTATGAGATGTGAGGCTGATCACCAGCCAAAAGATCGAGGGTCGGAGGCAAGTTCCCGTGTGTTTGTTTGTATTGATCGAGGGCGAAAGTCAGCTGGCTCAAGCTGCTCAGACGTTGCTCATCTAAGGCATAGCGACGGCGCGTGCTGGGTGAGCCGGAAATGTATAAGCCGGCGATGATGCTTGCCAAGATGACGAGACAAACCAACCAGCGAAGACAGCGAACAAGTGGAGGATTTGTCATATGATTAGGCTTTGGCGGCGGCTTCATCGCGACGTAGATCCCAAAGATAATAGCCGAAAACGGTTCCAGCGATAAGCAGCACGATGCCGACTTTGAGCAGGAAGCGCAGAGTGAGTTCACCTGACAAGAGAGAGCTGACCAAGATAATCAAATCAACGATAATTGTTACAGCAGCGATGAACAGCGTCAGATAGGTAAGCCATTTGCGGATTTTTGAACCACGCTTTTGTGGGTCACGTGCCAAATCTTTCTCTAGAATATGACTCAAGGCCAAGAAAATGGGAAAAGTAATGATGAGCGAAGCGGTTGAGTGGCGGATCGTTCCAAGAACAGCTGTTTGTTCGTAGGTTCCTTGTAATACATCTGGAATCACGCGCTCGACGAAGGCGAGCAACAGCGTGCCAAGCGAAACGGCAGAAATGTACAGCGTTAAAAAGAGAACCAGATACAGGAACGCTTCCCGCGCGGACAAATAGGGTTCACGACGTGGAACGGGTAAGGGAAACCCCTCGACGGATACAAATGCGGCGAGCGATGAGCTGATTTCTTCATCCGTCCAACCCGCTTCTTTCAAGGCGTGTGTGATGCTGCTTTTGGTTTCGCCTCGTTCGAGTGCTTGCTTCAAAAAAGGTTGCAAATCGTAGGCCATACTGACTCTAGACTACGCTTGAGGCAGGGTGCTGTCGAGAGAATCGGGAGCGGTGGTTTTAGCTTTCGTCAATTGTTCTTGAACGAGACCGAGCAATGCGTCTTTGCCGGTTCCGGTACGAGCGGAGAAAAAGACGGCCGAAGCGTTCACGCCTTGGCGGATGAGTGCATGTTGCAATTGAGCCTTTTCAGATTGTGATAATTTGTCCGCTTTATTGATTACGAGTATCCAAGGGAGTTTCTGCTCTTGCAAGAACAGGGCCATTTCCTGATCGAGCGGAGAAGACAGACCGACGGCTGCGTCGATGACGAGCAAAATTAACGTTGGTGGCATGAGCAACGTGTCGTAGATCATCTGTTCCAGTTCTTCCCGTTCTTTTTTAGATTGTTTGGCGTAGCCGTAACCAGGCAAATCAAGTAAGGAAAAAGCCTTGCCAAAGGTGTAGCGGTTAATGAGACGAGTACGTCCTGGCGTGTTACTCGTTCGAGCCAGATCTTTTTGGCCGCCCAAACGGTTCACCAAACTGGATTTCCCGACGTTTGATCGGCCAACCAAGGCGATATGTGGCAAACTCGTCGGAAGATCGTGTGGTTTGGGATAGCTTCGTTCAAAAGCAGCTGGAGTGAGGGACATGGGCTTGAGAGTAGCAGATCTACGTAAGAAAGAAAGGAAAAGCTGCGATCACCTAAAATTAGTTCAAGGGTCGGCCCGACTGCGCGTGAGCGCTAGCCGAGACGACCCTTGATAATATAGAGGAGATTTCGTCAGTGATATACGTCAATGTGCAATTTACGGGACGCGAGCAAGGAGGAACGAGGATCCTGCTTGCAACCCGCCGGCTAACGGTCAGCCGTCCACCTGTGCGCATGGCCGCCCACCCGTAGGGCGCGCGCGAGGGATGGATGCCTCGGTTGCAACTCTCTGAGATATCCTCTCAGAACTCTCGCTGTCAGTCCGCTGTTGGTAGCGGTGCGAGTCCGGGTCTACGCTCCGTTGAGTCTTTCACGGCCACCGGTCTGGCCAAGCGTGGCTGCGTGGGCGTTGAGTCCCATCCCCAAGTCATGCCTGGGATAATGGATACGCTCAACGCACCTGAGGGCGCCACGACTGTCCGGGTTCATCACTTCCCGCTGCATCTCCGCCTCGTTGGAGTGCAGGTTCCTAGCACGGCCGATCCTTCCACCTGTCTTGATGAAATGCCGAAGCGTGAGACAGGACGAGGCGAAACCGCGTTGGGACGCGACTTCTTTGGGCCGGAAAGCCCGCTGTTTCGGTTCGCGATCTACTTGTGACCGCGGGTGTCCGAAGTGCCTCTGGGGTGCACACGAATGGGCCCTCATCTCGTGCCACCGTCGCCACTGTGTTTATCGAACGCTCACGATCTTTGCAGGGTTGGTCCTAGCGCCGATCGTCCCTGATACCGTTCGCACGAGTGACGTCGCTTGGAGGGGGAGGGGGTGGGCCTAAGTCCTGATGGACCGGCTGGATCCTACCGCTCTTCAGCTCGGGAAAGAAAGTATAATATTTAAATACGCTTGTCAAGGGATTGAGTGTGTAAGTCATTTTTGATGAGTGTGGAAAATAAAAAAAGCCTCTTTAAAAGGCAAAATAATTGATTCCTTATGTCTGTAATGAAAATGGATATTCGTCTAAACGCAATTCGACCCCCGTCCGCGAGTGTTCGCGTGCGGGGGCCGAGAGGTTGGTACGTTGATAGGGGATGCAAGTGGGGATCCTATCGCCGCTCGGGGCTGCTATCGGGGGGGGGTACGACGCAGCTCCGTAAAAAGGACATCCCCAGGATCAAGTTGCAACACGTAACTACGCGTGCGACTTACCAATTGATCCATATCATCCGTCCCTCTTCGATGGCTCGAAGGAGCTCTCTACGCCGTGACCGTTCTGACGACACGTGCGTAAGCTCTACCCTAGGGGGTCCTTTGGGCCCGAACGAGGTACCCGTTGAAGAACTCAGACGTCTCTGAGCGGAGCTCCAGTGGGTCAGTCCACCTTCTCTCCTATGTACGTCAGGTTTCACTCACCGGGACGGTTACCCCTGAAGAATGGGGCGGGTGAGAACTAGCCAGTTCGCTCAGTCATTGGACACCGCCTACCAATGGCGGGCCGTTGATCTGATTGAACTTCCAAGGGTGAATCCTGTATCATCCCTTGATCCGGCGTTGCAGGAGCTACCCGCAGAGCCATTGGCGAAGGTACCTTTGAAGGTCGCCTTCTCTATGGAAACGAGCGTTCTTCGTACGCTCGCCTCAGTCCGGGGTGGCGCAGGAACCCAGGCATGGCGCCTGGTATTTTGTTTGCACCGATGTCCACAGACCGAGTCTAGATTCCCGCACGGCAGTGCCAAGAGCGACAGGTTGCGCTCATGGATCTGGCCTTAACGGGACGTAGTAATCTACTATATTTCTTTATTTCTGTCAAGCTGCTTGAGGGATGCATAAAAAATTGCTTTATTTTAGGCCAAAAAATGGTTGCTTCGTGAACTTCGGTTTTCTGCTATACTAAGCCCATCGTTTTTGGTCGTATGATCCTTCTTGAGCACGTTTCCAAGATTTACCCTTCAGGCGATCCTGCTTTGCAGGATGTGTCTTTGCATATTGAGCCGGGGGAATTCGTCTCGATTGTGGGACAAAGCGGCGCAGGGAAGACGACCTTGGCTAAATTACTGATCGCAGAAGAGCGGCCTAGTAGCGGGCGAATCATTATCGGTGGCTGGGACATTACGCGTATTAAGCAGCGCGAAGTTCCATATTTGCGTCGTCAGTTGGGAGTGGTGTTTCAGGACTATAAATTGCTGCGTCAAAAGACAGTGTATGAAAATGTCTCATTTGCCTTGGAGGTAGCTGGGGAATCTGCTTCTCGTATTCGGGAAGTTGTGCCACAAGTACTAGCCATTGTTGGACTTACCGAAAAGGCTCATCGTTTTCCGACCCAGATTTCGGGTGGAGAGCAGCAACGAGTTGTGATTGCGCGTTCTTTGGTGCATCGACCAAAAGTGCTCTTAGCTGACGAGCCGACCGGTAACTTGGACACGGTTAATACGCAAGAGATCGTGAACCTGCTGCTTAAGATCAATGCTTTTGGTACAACGATCGTTCTCGTGACGCATAATCGTGAAATCGTGAACGCTGTTCGTCGACGGGTTGTAACGTTAAAAGATGGGCGGATAGCCACCGACCAGGAGCATGGTAAATATCATCTTCCCGTATGATCCGAACCGCTTGGCGCATTTATACAGCTTCCATTCGTAATATCTGGCGTAACGGCTGGATCAGTTTGGCAACGATTTTCGTGTTCGCGCTGGCCTTGTTTTCTGTAAACGTCTTGTTGGGTGTGCAATCGATCGTCGGTTCGGTCGCAAGGTCTTTGGAAGAACGTGTCGATATTACTATCACATTCAAGTCAGATGCCCCGACGGAATTGGTTTCGCAAGCCCGGTTCTTCTTACGCTCATTGCCTCAGGTGAAAGATCTACAAGAAATCAGTCCAGACCAGGCGTTGGCGGAATTCAAAGAGTTGCATAAGAATGATCCGAACGTCCTCGAAGCGCTGAATGAAGTCGGGGGGAATCCATTGGGTGCTAAGTTGGTCGTAAAGGCGCGTCATCCGGATGAATATCCGTTCCTGATTCAGGCCGTTCAAAATCCGCAATACCAACCGTACATCGAGCGACAAACCTATGATCGTCATGAAGGGGCGATTGCCTTGGTCGAAAAAGCAGGTCGCAATGTTCGTTTGTTTGCGTCTGCGTTGATTGCCTTGTTTGCCTGTTTTGGTCTTTTGATGGCTTTCAACGCCATTCGCGTGGCTATTTACACGCAGCGTGAAGAAATCGCGATTATGCGCTTGGTCGGAGCCTCAAATACCTATATCCGTGGTCCGTTTGTGCTTGAAGGTATTTGGTTAGCCTTGATCGCCTTCGCGCTTTCGTCTGCGTTGACTTATGTCTTGGTTGTGTGGAGTGAGCCATGGCTTTTCCGGGCGTTAGGCGTTGATGGGGGGCTCCGAGCCTTTTTCCAAGACCGTTTCTGGCCGATCGTGCTGATCGAAGCGGGTGTCTTGGTTCTGCTCGCTATGCTTTCCTCAGGCCTTGCTGCTGGCCGCTATAGCAAGCGTTGATGCGTTATGCTTGCTGATCTTTGTCGACAGATAAATCTCTCTCTTCGCCCAGCCTTACTCGCTCGGTTGTCTCCGGTTGGCAAAAAACTGTTTACAGAAGTTGCCTTTCAAATGGGGAGTGGAACGAGAGAGGAGCTGGCGAAAGCGTTTTCTGGACAAGCTGAAAAACAGCCTCAGAAGAAGCTTCGAGTAAGCCTCAACGTAAAAAGCAAAGGCGTAAACCTGCATCTTCAGGGATTCGAACAAGGTCTCGGATTGCATGATCAGAAGTTGGCGGAAAGACTTTGGAGTTTATTACAGCCTTTCATCAAAGATCAGGAGTACCAGATTAAGTATGCTCAAACGGGAGCTGGTCTTTTGCGTCATCGAGTGCATTCAGACGGTGGTCATGAATTAGTCGTGTATCGTGAGGCGATGGTATTTGGGAAGCAGCAGGTTCGGATCGAAGCTTTGCTGAATTTGATGGTTCAAGAAGTAATCTATCAGACAAAAGAGTCGTTTCCGTCTGATTTCTGGGATGAATGGAACGAGCAATATGCTGAATTTGTAGAGGAGGTAGAGCGTGAATTTGAACAAAGCTTGATTGAGCGAGGACTCGTCCGTGTTTTGGAAGATGAGATGCTGCGTCAGGCATTAACCGGCCTGCTCTATCAGCCTCTGCCTAGCCAGGTAAAGCGTTTATACGCTCTACCAAAGGCTGAAGAGGACGCAGAGTTGCAGTCGTTATTGCACGATGTCCAGGTCTACGAAGACTTGCTCGCCGAACAGCTAGAGGCTGAATTGCGTACTCGTTGTCCAGCACTCACGCCATTTCTACACGATTGGAAGGAGCTGATTCAGTTGATCGCTAGCCGCACTTCTGATCGTTCGGTTGATGTGACGAGATTGAATGTTGAATGGAAGCGGATCTCTCCAGCTGAGCAGGCGGAATTAAGATCATCTTTGGTCGAATATGCTCAGGTTGTGGCATGCGTTTTTCCTTTACCTGACTGGTACAGCCAGCGTGCAGAACCTTATCTCAAGCGACCCACTCATATATAAGGTATGTTGATCCTGCTTTTTTCGTCGCGTCATGAGCTGTTAGGGGAATTTTGGTTTGAGCAAGGTGCTTGGTCGCATGTATCTTTGTCATCCATCGGAGAGCGCCAAGTGGCTAGTTTAATCGCGGATTGGCAAATGAGGGGAATTCCACGACGAGAACGACAAAAGAGCGTCTTGCATGGGCAGGAAGACATGGTACACGAAGAAATGCTGAATCTACGACACGTTTCTTTGCATAGCTCCGAAGCCGAGCCTGCTTTTTTAACCTGGGCAACAGAACAGCGTTTCTACGCGCTCAAACTTCCAGAACGTCTTCTGGAGCAATGGCAAAAATTGTGCCAGTTATCGCTTGAACCAGAAGAACGGTTTGCTAGTATCCAAGCGCTTACGACTGGTTCGCACGCAGTTGTCCAAGCCTGGGATCGAGCGATCGACACGCTTCTCAAGGGATAGCCTTCGATGGAGCTTGAATTTAAGCGCGTTTTGCTTTCTTTGAACTCGTTGCTTGTTTAGCAAGTTCGATGGCTTCGTTGACGAGCTCTTCGACGTAGCCAAGTCCTTCTTTCCAGAACGATTCATCACGCAAGTCGATCCCAAACGGTTTCAAGAATTCAGCGGGTGTTTTTGAACCACCGGCCGTGAGAAGTTCCTGATATTTTTTGACAAACGGTGCGCCTTCTTTGCGATAGCGAGCAAATAAGGACAACGTTAAAATCTCACCAAACGCGTAGGAATAGACGTAGAACGGCGTATGAATGAAGTGGCTGATGTAGGTCCACCAGTAGCCATAGTCTTCACGCATTTTGACGGACGTCCCAAACATCTCTCGTTGACGGACGAGCCAGCGTTGGTTGATTTCTTCTGTTGAGAGTTCGCCTTTTTCTTTACCGAGCGCGTGCACATCTTGCTCAAAACGGTACATGGCTGTCTGACGGAAAACCGTCGCGAACATTTCCTCGATTTTCTGCAGGTAAAGCGCGAGCTTTTCTTGTGGATCTTTGATCGATTCACGCAAAGCATCGAAGACCAGCATTTCGCCGAAGACGCTGGCTGTTTCCGCGAACGTCAATGGCATGTTGAAGTTTAGATAGCTCTGTTTGCGGGCGAGACAGGCGTGAACGGCGTGACCAAGCTCATGCGCCAGCGTTGAAACATCTTTGATGCTGCCTTTGAAGTTGACCAAGACGTACGGGTGTAAGTCCGTCGTGTTGAACATGCAGAACGCGCCGCCACGTTTGCCGGGGCGAGTCGCTGCATCGATCCAGTTATGGTCAAAGAAGGCTTGTGCTTCGTCGGCTAAAACAGGTGAGAATCGTCGGAAACTGTCGAGTACGATGGTCTTGGCTTGATCGTAGCTAAAGGTTGTGTGCGTTTCAGGCAGTGGAGCGTAGCGATCGTAATCGTAAAGCTCGGAGAGTTTGAGAAGTTTTTTCTTGAATTCGTAATAGCGCGCAACCAGTGGATATTGCTGGGTAATCGCTTCGCTCATGGCATCGACCGTAGCTTGATCAGTTTCGTTCGATAAATGCTGAGCGGCTTCAGGACTCGCGTAGTTGCGATAGCGGTCGAGAGTACGCTTGTGCTGAAGCAAGGTATTCGTAACCAACGTTAGGCGATGAGACTGATCCTTGAGGCCGTTCGTCAGGATGTCAGCCGCTGCTTTGCGGACTTTGCGATCAGGCGAGCTAATATTATGCAAAACATCTTCTTGTGAGACGCTCGGTGTTTGACTTTTGGCGCCAGGTTGCGGATATTTTTGACGAGACAGCTCTTCATTGTAAAGACGAACAAAGGCTTCACCACTGCTCAAAGATAAGTCATTCAAGAGCTGCTCACGCGCTTCATCCAAGCGATGTGGCTGATAATCACGAATACAAGACAGATAGTGGCTGTAGTTCGCGAGCTCTTTCGATTTAATCAGCGTCTCCAGTGTTTTCGAGGGCAAGTTTCCAAGTTCCAATTCGAAGAACAGAATAGCGCGTGAAATTTCTACACATTTGATGTCGACGTGCTGCATGAACGCACCGTTTTCTGCGGTCAGCGAGTCAGCCGCGTGGACGAGGGCGGCATAGATCTGAGGTTTAGAATATTCTTCTAGCAAGCGTTCGTAGGCTTGGATCGCTTTGCGCAAGGCAGCTGGCGTTTTAGCGAGCTTTGCAATAGCGCCTTTGTAGGTTTTTTGAAAGCGTTCGGCTTGAGTTTTGCATTTCGTGAGTTGAATTTCAATCGCTGGATCTTTGATAGAAGAATAAAGGTCCGACAGATTCCAAGCGGGAGGCGCTGAGGCGTTGGTTTTCTTGCTAGAGGAGGTAGGTTTCAAGGCTTTGGGAGACATATGAAGAGGAGTGTAGAAGAAGGGCGGAAAACAAGCTAGAGATGGCTAATTCAGTTCTAGTTTTGCGGCAACTGCTTTCATTAATTCCGCATATTGTGGATAGGGAATGTACTTCATAACCTCTGATAAAGGCACAAAGAGCCGTTCGCGCATGACTCCTTCGTCAGGGTCTGGTTGTCGCTCGTCGATGGCGGTGACGCTGGCAAGGAAACGCAGCTGATAGCTTTTTAGTCGTCCAGCTTCAAAGACTTCTTGGTAGCCAATCATGACAGGTGCAGCGATGCGTACATTTGTCTCCTCGTAGACCTCGCGAATGGCGGTTTCTTCATAAGTTTCGCCCGGCTCTGGTTGTCCGCCAGCAATGTTCCACGGTCGGTCAGGATGTTTTTGTAGCAGTACTTCATTCTTTTCATTCAAACACACAGCATAGGCCTGGGTGATGGGGGAAAGTCCCTCATAAGATGAGGCGGGGATGAAGGTAAATGTTTCCATGGGGCTAGGATAGCGGTTTTATGGGTAGTCTGAACAGATTTGCGTTGCTATCATCTAGTCATGGTCTGGACTTCGCTGCCGAATCGTCAGTTGGACATGCTGATTGTGGTTTTGTTGGTTATTGCATCAATTGCGCTCTGGCCACTCTGGATTGTATTAGTGATATTTTTGATCAGTCATGTTCTTCACCGTTGGCAGTTACGGAAAGTCTTAATGAGGGATTTACGACATCGTTGGTTGCCTGAGAGCGGTTCGGTGTTGTTTTTTACTTCAAATAGCAAGCACTGGAAAGCCTATTTCGAGAAAGAACTGCTTCCCAAGATTGAAACAAAAACCAGGGTCTTAAATTGGTCTACGCGTGAGCAAGATGGTTGGAGCGATAAGGCAATGGAAGCTCGAATCGCTGATTTGTTTGGTGATGCGCGACATTCCATCCCATTCGCTATGGTGTTTCTTCCCTCTGGAGATTTTAAAATGTTCTTTTTTCAGGGCGCCTTTCTACGTTTTTTGAAATCAAAGAAAAAGCAGTATAAAAAGCTAGAAACTGAATTTTTGAAACTGGTAGAAGCGATCTAAGTTGGTCTGTGTCTTCTCAGATGTCGCAAAAGTCACCGTGCTTAAAATTGGGAGTACCCGGCGTCGGTTCGCGAGTTGCGCGAACGGACGGCCGGGTACGGGGAGGTGGGAAGAGTCGGGTCAGACGCGTACGCGGCTGAGGATGCTCTCGATGCATTGAAGATCCATGTGATCGAGCGCGTGCTTGTTGCGCAGACGCTCGAGCGCGTCGAACTCGATCGGGCGCATCCAGCTCTGGTACTTCGCGCGTGAGCCGAGCACGACCTGCATCCGCCGGCGGAGGTCGGCGTGCGGATCCGGCGCTACTACCTCTGGAACGGGGGAGCTCCTCGGGTACTGCTCCCGGTTCGCCTGCTTGCGCTTCCGGGCCTCAGCCAGGCGTGCCTGGTTGCCCTTGAAGGTGGTCTTCGGTTTCGTCCTCTTCGGGTTCTTGCTCGTCTGATCGGTTTGAGCTGCCTGTCCCATATAGGCATCTCCTTTCCGCGCATTATCCTAAGGATTTCTGCTCTAAAAAGCAAGTTACTCGTCTGTTCTCTGCAATTCTTCTAATTCGGCCTGAAGTCTCAGCCATTCATGTTCGGTATGGGCTAGAACGGTCTCGATTTGATGCAGCTCTTTCTGTCGTTCGACAGAGTAGGTGGTCGGGTTGGCTAAATAGGCATCCAGCAATTGCTGACGCTTTTTCCCAGCTTCATCCAATTGTTTCTCTGTGACTTTGAGTTGACGCTTAAGTTCTTGGCTTCGTTCACGTCGTTCTCGTTTCAGCTGTTTACGCTCCTCTTCTTCCAGATCCAATTCATTCAAAGGCACTGTCTCGCGTCGCGTATCAGCAACGTATTCATCGTAGGTACGTGGATCAAGTCCCGCTCGTCCGTCGCGAACTTGAAGCAGGCGCGTAGCTAGCGTTTTTACGAAGGTTCTGGCGTGACTGACAAAGAGCGCTGTTCCTTTCCAGCGCGTTAACGCTTCAGCTAGCGCCTCTGTTGTTTCAAGGTCGAGATGGTTGGTCGGTTCATCCAAGAACAAAATATCAGGCCGACCAAGTAACAAACCAGCCAAACACAAACGAGCACGTTCGCCACCACTTAAAACAGAAATTGGTTTTTCCAAATCGTCTTCTTTGAACAAAAAGTCACTGGCGAGTTGTAGGAGATCTTGGCGTGCGACGGCTTGATCGGACACGAGTTCCAGATGTCGCATGACGGTTATACCTGGATCAAGCGATTCAGTGACGTGTTGAGCGTAGACCGCGCCTTTCAAACGATTGGCAAGCGTAAACGTCCCAGCCAGACTCGGGATCTGCTCGGATAATGTTTTAAGCAAGGTTGATTTTCCTTGACCGTTTTCACCAACGATAGCGATGCGCTCACCACGTTGAATTTCGAAGCTAATACCTGAAGCAACAGCAGTATCGCCGTAACCGATTGTGAGTTCGTGTGTACGTAAAGCAAACGTTTTGCGGAATTCAACCTGAGGAATACGCAAACGAATGGTTGGGAGTGGGGGATCAATCTCGATGGTATTCAATTTGTGCAATTGTTTCAGCTTGGATTGAGCTTGTGTGGCTTTGGAGGCTTTGGCTCGGAAACGATTGATGAAATCTGCCAAATGTTCTCGTTGCTCTTCTACATTTTTGTTGAACCGTTCGCGCATGGCGTCACGTTCTTCTTTGTAGCGCTGATAGGTATCTATATCGCCAGGAAAAACAGTAGCCTTGCCACGCTCTAACTCAATCGTGCGATCGCAAACGGTCTTCAAGAATGTACGATCATGCGAAATGATCAAACAGGCATGACGAAAATCATTCAGCCAAGCCTCGAGCAAGAACTGTGTTTGCAGATCCAAATGGTTAGTTGGTTCGTCCAAAAGCAACAACGTTGGGTCTTGCAGTGCCAAGATGGTCAACAGAATACGCATGCGATAGCCACCAGATAGATCATTGCAGGCTTGAGCCAGGTGTTTTTTTGTCAGCCCAAAGCGTGCTCCTTCTTTGGCGCAGGACCAAGCTGGTTTGCCGGTTTTTGTTTCTAGGAAGTCTTGGACAGATACGTTGTCAGGGAATTCGGCGTGTTGCTCAAGGTAGCCGATCGACAAGCCATCAAAAGGAACAACTTCGCCCTGGTCAGCGGCTTCTTGGCCGGCGATGATGCGTAAAAGGGTCGATTTTCCGGCTCCATTGCGGCCAATCAACCCGATTTTTTGCCCGTCAGCAATCGTAAAACCTACCCCATCCAGGACGTGTTGGGTACCATAGGCTTTGCTCAATTGCTGCAATTGAAGCAGGGTCATGTAGACCCGATTCTGCCTTATTTACAAATAAACCACCAGATCGTAGCTTTTAAATATACAACACCAGAAATATGTCGCTTGCTCCTATCCTATTTCTTGCAACGAAAGCCTTTATCGAATACCAAGGAAAGGTTTTAATTGTTCGTGAATCTACCACCTATCAAGAGGGAGTTCATGCAGGAAAATTCGATCTTCCAGGCGGACGGATGAGTCCAGGTGAGCATGTCGAAGACGCACTTAAACGAGAGATCCGAGAAGAAGCTGGATTGGATGTGGAGATTCATGAACCTTGCTTTGTGAACGAGTCTTGGCCTATGGTAAAGGGGGAGCAGTGGCAAATTGTCCGCATCTTTTTTCGTGCAACTGCCTATACGGACAGCGTCCAGCTAAGCGCTGACCATGCTGAAGCACGCTGGATCGATCCAGCGAGTTACCTTCACGAACCGATTATTGAAAATCTGATCCCAGCTTTCGAGGCCTATTTACGACGTATTTGTTGAACGATGTGGACGAATTTTCCCATCTCGAATCATCTGTTCTTCGGCACGGGGAGTGCGAGGAATCTCTCGGATAACTTTCATATCATCTTCTTCTCGTTCTCCGATCACTAAGAAGGTCAGTACAAGATAGTTATCCGTCACTTCAACTCCGACCACGCCAACCGTCTTCCCGTCGTAATGATTCCATTCGCCGGCATGATGATCCATGAATTGACGAATGAAGAGTCGTTCTTCTGGAGAAAGTCTTTCGAGCGTTGCAGCAACTCTGGGTGGGAAGCCTTCTTTTTCAAGGAATCTCTTTGCAAAAGCTTCTCGTTTGCGAGTCTCTTCGAGGGATTGTGCTCTTGTTTCACGAGCTTTTTGCTCCATTTCTGTCAAAGGAGAGGGGAGGGCGGTGTCGGGGATGGGTGCAGTGGGGATCGGTTGTTCTTCCTTTCGTTTTTTAACCATAAAGGAGCTCACAAGAGCTCCTTTATGGTATTCGCTAAGTTATAGCTTTTCAATCTTATGGCTGTTGTCCTTGAGCTTGTCCGGCTGGTTGTGGTGGGCGTCCACGGAACATCACGTCTCCCGCTGGTCGGATCTGGATGTTCGTTGCCGTAATGCTGCCATCTTGGTTGGTGCTGCCGTTGACCATGACCGTTGTACCAGTTTTGAGATCGTCCATCGTACCATCCGTCGTTTTTCCAATGCGAGTAGAGGAAGAAAAGAGAACAATCTTGGATCCGCCATCGACTAGTTTGAGCGTAGCGCTCGTTGCGTCTTTACTCACGATTTCTCCGTTTGAGAATCCGCCAGTTCCACCATTCGCTAATCTGCCAGCCGCACCGCCTGGACCCGCTCCGCCGGCGAAGAAGGCTTGTCCACGAGCACCATTGGCTCCCGCGACCCGACCATTACCAGCTTGAGGCGCTTGCTGTTTTCCATAGATCATTCCGCCGTAGAAACCAAGACCACCAGCGACTAAGATGCTCAAGACCAAAGAAATAACGAATTTGTTGTTCATAAATGAGGGGAAGAATAAAATAATACTAGTGAATCCAACCTCTAAGCTACGGATCACTCATAGCGTAAGGCTTCGATAGGATTGAGAGTCGCTGCTCGACGGGCAGGATAGAAGCCGAAGATTAAACCAATGGCAGCAGAAACGCCCACGGCCAAACCAACGGAACTCCAGGAGACAGCTGTTGGTAGCTGCATCACGGATCCGAGACCTTTGGAGATGATATAACCTAAAAGGATGCCGATACCGCCGCCCATTAGGGTAAGGAGAATAGATTCTCCTAAGAATTGTCCCACGATTTCGCCCTTTTCAGCGCCAATCGCTTGTCGTAGGCCGATCTCTCGTGTGCGCTCTGTAATCGTTGTAAGCATCATGTTCATGATGCCGATTCCACCAACCAAGAGGGAAATACTTGCAATCGATGCGAGGAGAGCTGTGAATGTATCGGTAACGCTGGAAGCCGCGCTGACCAAATCAGATTGATTCAAGATGTTGAAGTCAGCTCGATCGATCGAGGGGAGCTTGTGGAGCGTGAGCAGTGCATTCGTCGCTTCGCTTTGGGCGAGTGACATCGAAGCCGTGTCTTTGGCTTGAACGCTGATGCTGCTGATGGAGTCGTTGCCGGTTAGAAACGCGCCCATCGTGTTTACCGGAATGAAAACCGTATCGTCCTGGTTCGAAAAGCCGGAGCCACCTTTGGCGGCTGTCACACCGATTACCGTAAAGTCGATACCATTGATACGGATGCGTTCGCCGATCGGTTGAGTGTCTGCACCGAACAGGTCATCGCGAGTCGTTGGTCCTAAGACCGCGACTTTGGCGCGTGAAGTGACCTGTGTGTCACTAAAGAAAGATCCGGTTGCGAGCGCCACATTGCGAACGGTTAAATAGGCGGGGCTTGTACCCATGATTTGGGTATTCGTGTTTTTGCCACGAGCGGTCACTTGATAGCGTCGTGACAATTCAGGAGCAACTGCTAGAACACCAGGCAGATTTTTTAAGGCAGCAGCGTCGGCTTGTGTCAGGGTTTGAGCGGATCCACGACCAGAGCTGACAGAGGCACCAACGCCTCGTTGTGCGCCTGGCATGATAAGAAGTAGGTTCGAGCCGATCGATTGAATGTTTGCTTCGATCTGTGATTTTGCGCCTTGGCCGATCGACAACATGGCGATGACGGAGGCGATTCCGATCACAATGCCAAGCATGGTTAACCCAGAGCGTACCTTATTTGAAGAGACGCCAAGATAAATTTCTTCCAACTGGTCGAGAAGTTTCATAGTTTCGTGCCTTGTGTGCTGATTTTAGTATTCTTTGTATCTTCTACCAGTTCACCATCGCGAATGACTAAAATTCGTTCTGCATGCTCAGCGACCGACCGTTCATGTGTGATCAGAATGATTGTTCGGCCTTGGCGATGGAGCTCTTGAAAGGTTGCAAGAACCAAATCGCCCGTTTTTGAATCGAGGTTACCCGTTGGTTCATCGGCTAAGATGATAGCTGGATCATTTACGAGTGCACGGGCGATCGCGACGCGTTGCATTTGTCCTCCCGATAGCTGGTTCGATAAGTTCAGATGTTTGTCGTCGGCTAACCCAGCCGCGATCAGGGCTTGCTTGGCTCGAGCCTCTCGTTCGCTGCGTTCGACGTTCGCGTAGATTAGAGGAAGTTCAACATTTCGTAGAGCGGTCGTGCGTGGCAATAAGTGAAACGCTTGAAAGACGAAGCCGATTTTGGTTTTTCGAATACGCGCTAGCTCATCTGCGGCGAGTGAAGAGACGTCTTCGCTGTCGAGGAGATAAGCGCCACTGGTCGGCGTATCAAGCGCGCCAATAATATGCATCAGAGTCGATTTGCCTGAACCAGATGGACCCATAATGGCCACGAATTCGCCTTTCTGAATAGAAAACGAGACGCCTTTTAAGATACGGGTTGTCTCTTTTCCGGTCGTGTATTCTTTTATAATCTGACGTGCCTCAATCATACAAGTTAACGTCCTACGGGTCGTACGCCTCCACCGAACGCAGCATTACCTCCAGCAGCGCCACCTAGACCTTGTATGCGTAGACCACCGAGCGCTCCCTGCGCTCCCGTGGCCGTTCCAGTGCGAGCAGTGGCTGTTTGAGCACTAGGTTCAATCGTTCGAATGACGATCAGTTGATTCTCTTGAAGACCAGAAGTGACCTCCGTGTATTGTTCATTCGCCAAACCAATTTCGACCGTTTGTCGTTCTGGTGCTGAGCTTGAGACGATGCCTTGAGTGTTTCCAACATCAGCAGGACTGGCGTTTCGTAGAAGCTGTACCATCGAACCATTGCTGAGCGCGGCATTTGGTACGGCTAACACGTCAGATCGAATATCTGTGATAATCGAGGCAGAGACGCTCATGCCAGGTTTGATACGATCATCTTGTGTGACAAAGAGAATCTTCACACTGTAGTTCACAACGCCTTGCGTGACCGTACCGATCGAATCGACTTCGCTTACATTGCCGGCAATCGTGAGGTCGGGGAGTGCGTCAAATGTCAGCGTTGCTTTCTGGCCTAATTTTACTTTTGAGACATCAACTTCGTTCAAGGTGATTTGGGCGATTTTGGCGTGTGTCAAAATCGTAGCGAGTACGGTTGATTGGGAAGCGGAGTCTTTTTCTTTTACTGGTAGCTTAGCGATGATTCCGTCGAAAGGCGCGCGGATCGTGTAGTTTGCTAATGTTTCTTGAGCATCTCGCAGCTTATTCTGAGCATCGGCCACGGAGGCGCGGCGTTGTGAGATGGTGTTTTGTGAACTCAAGAGATCGAGCGGATCCGTGCCACGTTTAAGTTTAGCAAGAGATGCTTTCGCCTCTGTCACACGTTCTTCGGCGGAAGCGATCTCACGAACCGTTGGCCCTTGTTTGAGCTTATCAAGTGACAAGCGCGCTTTGTCCAAGGCTCGAACAGCCGCACTGAAAGCGCTACGAGCGCTTTCAAGTGATTGGGTTAAAGAAGTGAGTGATGTGAGTTTATTCGTGATATTGGCATGATCACTTTGCGCCGTATTTTTGAGGCTATTCAAACTACTTTCGCTTAAGGCAACCGAAGACACGGTGTTCTGAAGTGCATCATAGACGCCTTGGGTTAAAGGTCCCATCTGCTGCAAGACGCCTTGGGTTTTGCGAATTGCTTCCTCAATCTTCTCGATTGGTGCGTTGCTAGCTTGTAAATTTTCGGTCAGCGTCTTCAACTCACGCACGGGAATGCGCGCTTGTTCATACAGGCGTTTCGTCTGATCGAGTTTGCTCGAGTCTTGAGCCGATAAGAATCGTTCGTAACTATCATTCGTACTCGCACGATCAATGCCTAAGACATCATCAGCGCTGTACAGGGTCTGAGTAATCGTTTGTGAAATCGTTTTGAGGGTCGGCACCGCGTCATCGTAGGCATCACGAATAATTTGAGGTGTAACTCGATCTGACGACAGTTCGGTGTTCTCTAGTTGTGCTTCCACTTCGGCTTCAGCTTGTCTTAGATCAAGCGGATCAGCGGGTTCGCGTAATTCATCGAGCGTACGTTCGGCTTGTCGAAGACTGTTCTCGGCTTGAATGAGTGAAACAGAATCAACTGGCTGCTGTAATTTCTTGAGCGATAGTTCAGCCGAGGCTAAGGAAATTTGAGCATCGCTCACTCCACGCGCGGCATCGCGAATCGTTTTCTGCGCTTCCTTTGGATCGAGTTGCATCAATATCTGACTACTCGAAACAGACTGTCCAGCTGTTACCAAAATTTTGGTAATCTCAGCCGAGATGACCGGTTTGATGTCGACTTGGTTTTGTCCGGAAACTTGTCCGCTCCCAGTAATCGAAGTGATAATGGTCTGTTTGCCGACACTTGCCAGAACGTAGCGGGTTGGTTCCTGAGGTGTCCGAGTCTTTGCCCAAATTCCACCTGCTCCAAGTAAAATAACTGCAGCGGCGATTAACAACGATTTTCGTTTGAGGAGTTTTTTTCGCAGATCTGACATAGCGAGAAGTTCAGAGATTAACGACGAGCTGGGAAAAGGCGAATCAAATGCGCTTGAATTTGACCTTGTTCATTTGGTGCGCCGAAGACGCCAACTTCTGTATTTGTCTGAATATCAGTCGAAGATGCGCCACGGTTGTCTAACCGGATGGCGGTTGATGTCGTAACCAGGACCGACTGCTCGAAGCGATCACGTCCTTGAATAACGAACGTTGTTCCAGAAGCAGAGAGCACTCGTCCAAAGACGCCGTTTGGGAGCGGCATGGCTCGCATGGGCATCATCATATCCGGCTTGCCTCGTGGACCGCGAGGCATTTCGCGCCCTTCAGGACGATGATTATTCCAGTTGCAAAAATGACCTGAACGATGTTGTCCCACTTTGGCGCCTAACAAAAAAGCCAAGCACAGAAGAATCAAGAGAAGGAGCGTGGCGAGTAAGGCTTGAACCCATTTGGCGGTGATGAGCGGTTGCATAGATTGCAATGAAATCGAAGAGATAGATTGAAAAGAATGAGAGTGAATCGACTTAGAGCATCAGGCGCGGTGTGAGATGAGCACGCACTTCGCGCAAACGGAGAAAGAAGCCAATGGTGCAAGTCAGGAAAAGGCCGAGTACCAAACTCAAAATGACAGCTTCAAATGGAATAGATTCGACGATGCCAAAGAAACTTTCTCTAAAATTGACCAAGACGATATCTGGATCCGAGATAGCTAGACGCACGAATGAAAAGAAGGAAGAGGTTTGCAGTTCTTCTCGCAGTTGTGACCAAGACAGAGTCAAATAGCCGATAAGACTCAAAGAAACTGTCAAAGCGGCCAAAAACTCAATCCAAATTTGACGCATGGCTGACCGTTCGATGGTGAGCAGAATCTTGTTTTGGAGATGGGCTGGTGGATGGGGGAGGGAGAGACGCTCTTTTAAAAACGCATGTTCGTTCATAGGACTGTGCATAGTACGAGGAAAAACGATGGTTTGGTGCAGTTTTAGGCAGAAGGTCGGCGGAGAATCGTCCGTAATGTCAAAAGAGCTCGTCGATAACGGCTTTTTACGGTATTCAGCGGTTCTTGCACGGTTTCGGAAATCTCCTGAAAAGTCATGTCTTCGCCTTCATGTAGAAGTACAACGGTTCGACTTTTCGTAGGTAATTCTTGCAGGGCTGCGTCCAAGAGTTTGGCGCTATCTTCTTGTTCTATAAGTTCACTCGCGAGTGGTCGATCGTCTTCGATCCGTTCTTGAAAAGGTTCATCCAGTTCCGACTGATCGTCGAGAGCAGAAAAGGGGATGGCTTTCTTTTTCTTCAAGTAATCGAAGGCTGTATTACGCGCGATTGTGAAGATCCAGGTTTTGAAGGAACGTTCAGTCTGAAAAGAGGAAAGCTTGCGCCAGGCTTTGAGGCAGCTTTCTTGGACGATATCTTCAGCTTGAGCTGCGTCACCTGTTACGCGCAAAATAAAACGATATAACGGACCAATGTAACGGGACAATAGCTCGTTCAAGGCCTGTGTATTTCCTGCCAAATGCTCTCGTACTAGGTCGTTGTCACTCGGTGGAGCCATGCGACCGTTGTAGCACACTCGACCGAAGACCCGTATATCCCTTACTTGCTCCCAGCGACGTTGATGAAGGGCAATGATGAACCAGGAACCATTGTGGTTGGAAGTTGTCCATTCCATTTGCGAACAGCCTCAACCTGTACTTCAAGCGCTTTCAAAGCCACGTATTTATCGTTGTTGGCGGCTTCTGACTGAAGTTTGATGGCGGTAGCTTCGGCTTGGGCCTGAGCGACACGCTGTTCGGCTTGAATTTTTGCGGTCTTCAATTCGTTTTCAGCCCGTTTCGCATCCTGCTCTGCGACCTGCTTGCGTTCAATGGCTGCTTCAAAAGCCGGTGAGAAAGATTCATTCACCATCGAGAATTGACTGACGATGATATGACTTGGTGCAACGGAAGCACGAACAGTCTCCTCGATTTCATTTTGGACAAGTGCGCGTTGATTCAAAATTTCTTCTGCGGTGTATTTGGCGATCGTTTGTTTGATGGCCGCCTCAAGTGAAGGTTGGATAACTTTTTCTTCGAAGGCCGGGCCAATCTCTTGGTAGATTTTTCCGACTTGAGCTGGGTCGAGTTGGTAGAGCATGGCGCTCTCGATGTTCACGACCTGTAGGTCTTTGGAATAGGCTTCTGAAGATTCGATCGTGTATTTGTTGCTACGCACATCCATCTTAACGACGCTTTCCGCAATCGGAACGACCAAATGGAGGCCTGGTTCAAAGACGCGGCCTTCGAAAGCGCCCCAGCGCAGGACGACCCCTCGTTCACCGGCATCGATGGTGGTAAACGGATTAATGATAAGGAGAACGATAAGTGCAGCTACGATCAGGACGGCGATAAGGATTTTTTTCATAAAGTACCTTTAGTTTGCCTGGTGGGTAGGGGTCTTGGGAAGGGGAGCCGCCTAATTGACGAGCGACTGGTTCGACCGTATGATAGCGCCACAATTCAGCTCTTCGGAGATCGTCTAATGGTAGGACAGCGGCCTTTGAAGCCGTGAATCTTGGTTCGATCCCAAGTCTCCGAGCCAAGCAAAAACCTCGCATAAAACGCGAGGTTTTTGTTATGCTTTAGGTTAAAGAGTAACCGAAGAAGAGTTGAAAATTCTGAAATCCACAGGTACTTAGGTTCATCTAGGGCAAGATTAGTATACTTATATTACATATTCCTTTTCACCCCCTATGACCAAAACGCGTCTGCTTGTGTCCGCGCTGCTTGTTGCCGGTGTGCTCTTTTCTTCTCAGTCAAACATGGCCGCGGCTGCCGCCAGTGAGGGAGAAGAATCGATTTTAGCTTTTTTACGCGATACGGTCGTGGTTCGGTTGACCCAGCTCAGCGAATCTTTACGGGGATTCCGAGGGGAAACGCAGGGACGGTTTGATGGGATGGACGCTAAATTGGATAGAATTTATGCGGCCTGTAATCGAACCCCCGCACCCTCACGTCGTGTAACTGCGGCTCAAGTGAATACCTGTATCAACAGCTGTTTTACAGCCACTGCCATTGAGACGGAAGGAGGAGGGGCGGTTGATGGCAATCGTTTCGTTGCATGTGTATCCCGCTGTCCGTCCAATACTTCCAGGAATCAAGAATGCGCCCAACGCTATGCCCGAGCGACCGAGGCGCTCTATCTTGGAGTTCCCATCAGTTTTGAAACTTATTCTCACACCGCTGCCGGATTTGCCCGTGTCTGTCTGCGTGATCGAGAAGCTCGCTATGCGGATATGTGTCGTTTGTATGCCGATACGCTCCTCTCGGGGTTGAGCTCCTGTTTGCTTGATCAACAGGCTCAGACCTGTCAGCAAGATTGCGATGGAAATTTCCGAAATATTGAAGGGCACACAATTTGTCTCTTGCGTTGCAATAACCGCACGCGTTCTACCGAAATCTATAATGGATTACAGGAGAGCGGTTTCCTTGATGACGCAGGTCAATTGAGCGTCGGAACGCTGAACACGACGGATCTTGGAGCGGCTCTTAATCCGACCGAATTGCAAAATCTACGCGCCCAACCGACCGAGCCAATTATCACGAATAACCCGGTTCCTCAGCCGACGCCAGAAACCTACTCCGCTTGTGTCTATCGTTGTGATGCGGAACGGAGCAGCTGTCTCGTCCAGCTCCCAACACAGCCTCAGAACTGTCAAACGACCTATGACACCTGTTATTCAGCCTGTAGTGCGCGTCGGGTGAATGGATCAGCCCAATAGAGAAGAGCAAGATTAGCCCCGTGCAAAAAGAGCCCAAGGTTTTTAGCCTTGGGCTCTTTAAACACTCAGCCAGTTTTTTGAGCCTTCCCAAAAGTTTGTATGACCTGGTCTCGAGTTACGCATTGCTATCCCCACTCTCAGAGACTAAACTGACAGCTAGCGAACATAAATTCATTTTTTCGCTTACACTCTATGCTAAACATTTCCCCCAGAAGCACTTTTATTTCAATGTTTTTTACCGTTGTCTTAGGTCTTGGCTTAGCAACGACTGTCCAGGCCGCTGATATGCTGCCTCCCGTCGTAGGTAACGTAACGCCTCTGACGGCTACGGTGGGTCAAGCTACAACCTTTTCGATCACAGCTTCTGATGACGATGCTGGAATTACACGATGCTATCTCGTTATCGGTGCCGTGGCGCTTTCCCCAGACATGACGCGTGTGAGTGGGAATAACATGAGCGGTTCTTACAGCCAAACGCATACGTTCGCCCTATCTGGCTCTTATGAAGTCTCTGCTCGTTGTGCTGACTCTGCAGAAAATGTTGGGCTGGGATCCAATGTAACGGTGGTCGTTGCTGCTGCGGCGGATACGACGGCACCCGTTCTTGGAGCGGTGACGCCATCTACTGCAGCGGCTGGTGTGTCTGTAACTCTAAACGTAGATTATACGGACGAAGTCGGAGTGACTGACTGTCAATTCAATCCAGGAAACAGCACGATGCTCAGCGCAACTCGATCTGGTCCGGCACAGGCTGGAAGTGCTAGCTATACCTATACCTTCCCATCGGCGGGGACGTATTCAACGTCCTTCACCTGTAGAGATGCGGCTGGTAATACAGGCACAGCTTCTCGCTCTGTGACTGTGACCGCAGGCGCTGGAGGGGTGGATACGACGCCACCAGTTGTTGGCGCTTTGAACAACCCTACGGTAACAGTGGGGGTTCCTGTTACTTTTCAAGCGACATATTCCGATGACGTGGGTGTCAGCTCGTGTCATTTAGTGATCAACGGTTCATCGGTTGGACTTGCGACGCTGAGCGGTTCAGTGACGACGGGTGGCGTGTCTCGTTCCCATACGTTTTCGGCGGCTGGTACCTATACAGTCGTTATGTCTTGTAAGGATGCGGCCATGAACACGGCTGATTCAGCGACTCGTACCGTGACCGTTGCAACAGCTGCGCCTACAGCGGATACTTCAGCACCAACCTTTTCGGGATCAATTAGTCCGCTGACGGCTGTCCTGAACGTTCCCGTGATGCTTTCTTCTGCTTATGCTGATAACGTCGGTGTCACAGAGTGCTCTCTCTATGTCGATGGCACGCTTGCTGGCGGATCTTCATCGGGAGGGACGGCAGGCACAACATCCCGCTCTCACACCTTTACATCGACCGGTTCGCATACCGCACGTTTCCAGTGTCGCGACGCGGCTGGGAATGTGGGTGTTTCTACGACGTATACCGTGAACGTTTCTACAACGAGTGTGGTCTCAGGTGATCGTACGGCTCCAGTTGTTGGCTCTCTTTCAAACGCGCCCGTCATGACAAATACGAGCGTACGCTATACAGCAACCGTCTCCGATAACGATTCCGGCCTCGCGCGCTGTGAACTCTATGTGAATGGATCAAGTCAGGGTTTAATGGATATCAATGGTTCGTATGCTTCTCGCACGTATACCTTTACCTCTGCCGGTACTTATAATCTCTATACATCTTGTTGGGACCGTGCCGGGAACGGCGCTTCTGGAGCGGTTACGAGTGTAGCGGTATCTGCTTCTACGCCAACTCCAGGACAACCACTGATGGGAAGTTTGGTGAAGGCTATGTGTCCTGCCTATCAAGTCAGCGCCGATCATCCATGTCGTGCCGTGTATTACTATGGCCAAGATGGACGTCGTCATGCCTTTCCAAATGAACGTGTCTTTTTCACTTGGTTCCGTGATTTTGATAGTGTACGAGAAGTGACAGACGCTATGCTTGCTTCCATGAGTCTTGGTCGGAGTGTGAACTATCGTCCCGGTCTTCGTATGGTGAAGTTCACGACCTTGAATCGTGTCTATGCCGTTGCACGAGGCGGAGTCTTGCGCTGGGTAACGACTGAAGACGTTGCTCGACAATTATATGGAGCCAGCTGGGCAACCCAAATTGATGATATCGCCGATGTCTTCTATACCAACTACACTTTTGGGGCAGACATCACCTCCAGCGTACAATTCAATCCAATCTCTGAATCAAATCTTGCTGTAACGATTGATCAGAATTGGTAGTCGGATAGAACGAGTAAGCACCGGTTAATACCAAAGCCCCATTGCTGCAAAGTGGTGGGGTTTTGGTGTATCCTCTCTTTGGTCAATCTATCTATCCTATGGTCTCTCTGGAAAAGCCCCCATCATTTCAGCCGAAATTTACAGCAACTGGTTGCTTTACGACGTGTGGTAATGAAATTGTGCTCTTACTGCGGCAAGACCACAAACCTCAAGGCGGAACTTGGGGTGTTCCTGGCGGTAAGGTCGAAGCGAATGAAAATCCTGATCAGGCAGTTGTACGAGAGCTCTTTGAGGAGACAGGTATCCGTCCCACGGAACCACCTCGTTTGTTAAAAACCACTTATACTTATCAGAATGGCCCCGATTTTATTTTTGTGATGTATGCTTTGGAGCTTGCAGAGAAGCCGGTTGTCATCCTCGATCCGCTAAGTCACAAGGACTACCTGTGGATCGATGTTCAAAAAACGCCTACGTTGTCCCTCATGCCCGATTTAGATAACCATATACGTTTATTTCTTGAACTTAGCTAAGTCGTTCACAGTTTATAAAATAAGAAAGAGCGGGCTGCTGCCGAAGCATGCCCGCTCACTTCTTTGAAAGATGATTTTTGATTATTTATCGTGATATCTCCCACTCACTTTCAGCATCTGACCTTGTTCTTTTATATAGCTTAAACCTACGCGTAACGCTGTAATCATGCCCGGCATCATCGGTTCTGCTTGAACAGCATTTTCTAAGGACATCCATCCGCCAATCGAGTGTTCTCGAGTATCTGGAAGAGCGATACCCACTCCCTGTTCTGTCTCCACTTCTTCTGCGATATTTTTTACGACGACATGAATCAGGACTCCTTGGGATATGTCTCGAAACGATCCGGCGATCATGCTGTATCCGCCCGTTCTTTTAATTGAAATCTCTTCTCCAAATTCACGCTCGGCAGCATGGAGAATAACAGAACCAAGAGTCACATCTGAAGAGGTGACATCCGTTTTCTCAATCTTGCCCATAGGCGCTGCCCAGGTATCGGGTCCCCACAGTCGATCCTTAGATCGTTTTCCGAATACAAGCTCGATGTTCTTAGGATGGAGAAGTCCGAGAGACGGCACGGCTCCAGGTGATCCGAGGCTCAAAATAACAATCGCTTGCTTCGGGTCTTTTTCGAGTGATCGAGTTGCTGGTTGGCGATAATCTATCGAGCATTCTTCGATTGATTCTTGGGCTGAGCGCTTTTCTAGTGTTTCAATAGCGTCGTTCAAGGTCTGTTGAGTTTGATCCAGTGCTGCATCTGGAAGAGGTTGGGTGAAGAGTCGATGACTTTTTTCTAGTGGCATATCTTGGGACATAGGACGCTACTATAGCGTAGTAAATACTTGCTTTCTAGTTCTCTCTTCTCCTCTTTTCTTATTGGCTTTCTCCTCACGTCATGATTTAATTCAGGCATGAAATTTCCCAATGTACCTCCCGCTCCTTCCCCTGAAGCACCTCGTAAACGTGAGCCTTCTGCCACGCTGCTTCAGAAGCTGATGCTAGCAGCGTTAGCCACGGTCTCTGCAGACGTTGCACAAAAGGAGACACCACATACAGCTGATCCCGTTACGATTGAGGCTGATCCGGCGACTACTCCTCGGCGATCTGTCCATGCTTCTACTCGTAGTCGAGAGCGAGCTCCTTCGGCGAGAGTTGCTCCCATTCCATCCGATGCTGGATCCGCAACTGAAACGGGTGTAGCTAATGCGACTGAAACATCGTCTGTTATTGAGCGATCAACACCGATGAGCGATGCAGAAAAGGCAGAGTTAGATGGGACGATTGATGCATTCTTCGATACAGAATTTGCTCGCGATGAGGATCTAAACGAGTATTTTGGAAACGATTTCTTTCATTTCCGTGATTTGGAACGTCGAGTACAGGGGCATGTCTTCGAGACGGTCTACTCAAATGAAAAAGGCGCCTTTCGACTTAACGGAGATGGTTTTTACGATTACGG
Organism: Patescibacteria group bacterium; assembly: GCA_018061755.1. GTDB lineage: Bacteria > Patescibacteriota > Patescibacteriia > 2-12-FULL-60-25 > 2-12-FULL-60-25 > JAGOTP01. The sequence continues at coordinate 34,788 of JAGOTP010000005.1, forward strand.
CTATCGACGAGAAAATTACATTGGTCGAGCCATGGGGCGGGCATTGGAGGATCGGGCACGAGACTTGTTGGAACGTCGGGGTACTGACTCTGTGAAGCGAGCCATTCAGATCTGTGTTTATTCTATGAACTGGCGTCTGGCAGGAGAATTCGCCTATCAGACCCATAACGGAGAATATTTCATTCAAACTTGGAGGCAGTATGATGAAGGCTCGGAGATGTATTTGGTTGATAATCATGACCATCAACGCCCGTCGACGCTTCATCTTTTCTTCCGCAGGTCAGATATTGCTTGGGTTCGTGCCTTCGCACCCTATCTTGAGGCTGCGGAACGAGCAGAGATTATTTCCGGACTGGAACAGCTTCATCGGCGCGTAGCGGAGAACGGAGAGGCGACTTATGGAAGCGGATCATTGAGTCCAGGCGGCTTTTGTGGCTTGATCGAAGGCGAAGACGTGCCAATGTACCTCGCGCGACTGCAGACGATCATGGAAATCGTACGCAGTCAGCAACCATAACGTATTTGTTCATCCATCAGCTCTACCTTATACTTTAGAAGAGCGTCTTTTACTGAACCTGAAAATAAACCTATGTCCCATCCCATGGCTGAACAGGGTCCGGCTGAATTGGTCGCAGTTGGATGGGTTGACGAATGGCAAGATGGAAGTGCGCGTGAGGTGAAAGTCCACAAAAAACCGATGACGGTGGTGCGGATAGGCGAGCGCTTCTTTGCATTAAACAGTATCTGTCCCCATATGGGTGGTCCGATGTCTTGCGGTACGCTGCGTGATGGAAAGTTGTATTGCCCTTGGCATGAATGGGGTTTCGATGTTGAAACGGGAACTTGTCCGAATGGGCATCGCTTGGAACTTTATCGAGTTGAAGTTGTTGATGGACAAGTCATGGTTGGCTGGGTTGTATGAATGCTCTCTCGGTTTTTGCCAAGCGTAGACTGATGCGTGCTTTGGCGGCGGTTCTTGGTCTCCTCCTTTTCTGGTTGATTCAAGCTTGGCAAACCCAAGAAGCATCCACGAAAAAGGTTGATGCCCTTCCGCCAACCACGAGTTCAACTGCTGTCATTCCCACGGTCAGATCCGCAGAGGGGATCGTGTTTCAGACGACTACGACGAATGCTTTGCAAGCGGAAGTTTTGCGAGCAGTCGATGGAGATACGCTTGAGGTGAAGCTCATAGCGACGGGCAAGGAAATCAAGGTTCGTTTGCTTGGGATGAATACTCCAGAATCAGTCGATCCGCGACGTCCAGTACAGTGTTTTGGAAAGGAGGCCTCGAAACGCATGAAAGAACTGGTTGAAGGAAAAATGGTTCTACTGGTCGAAGATTTGAAAGCGGATGATCGTGATAAATACGGTCGCTGGCTTAGAAATGTGGTCCGAATGGAGGATCGGTTAGATGTGAACGCGACGTTGGTCGATCAAGGTTATGCGAATGCATACTTGTCTTTTCCTCTGGATGCAAAGCGCAAAGCGCAGCTGAGAAAGTTAGAGCAAGAAGCCAAGGCGGCGGAACGAGGATTGTGGAGTCCGAGTACGTGTGAAGGGAAGAAGTAAAAGCCGCTGGAGCGCACCTGAACGCCGCGAGGCGTGTTTGAGCTGAAATGAGCGAAACGCGAATATCAAAAAAAGAGGAGCGAAGATCCCCAAGTGCAAATTGGAGCGACAATCCATAGCGCGAGTTGCCTCGCAAGCGAAGGTGCGCTCCAGCGGCATTTAGCGCTGTTGTCCGTGAAGAAAGGCGCTTCCAGTCATGGGGGTTTTGCCTTCGGGTTGGACTTCGTCCAAAGCGAGTAGGGTGTTGTTTCCACAGGGCATTACCAAGAGATCAGGCTGAGGTTCGGTCACGACGTGCGCTCGCAGAACTTTCAGGCGCTTGCCTTTGTAGTCGGTAGACGTTCCGGGCCAAGGGGTATAGGCACGAATCAGGCGTTCGATAACTTCAGCAGGCTGATTCCAATCGATATTTCCATCAGTCCGAGATAATAGCTTTACGAACGTCGCTTTCGTATGATCTTGCTCTTGTGGAGAGATGGTTCCGTCGATGTATCCGTGAAGCGTTTTTACCAAAAGATCTGCCCCGATTTGTCCCAGGCGTTCGCTCAGTGTTTCCGTTGTATCAGTTGGTTCAATCGGGGCTATTATCTGAGATAGAATTGGTCCATGATCCATGAGTGCGTCCATAAGCATGATCGTAACACCTGTTTGTGTAAGGCCGTCACGGATGGCGGCTGTCATGGGAATAGCTCCACGATAGGCGGGAAGAAGCGAAGGATGGACGTTTAAAACATCTCGTGGATAAAGATCGAGTACGCGTTGCGAAATAATTTGTCCGAAACTTGCAACGACGGCGACATCGGCTTTGAGATCTTTCAATTGTTCGTAGGCTTCATCTGATTTTACTTGCTCGAACTGAAAGACGGGTAAATTGAAGCGTAAAGCAGCCTCTTTAATAGGCGGGGGAGTCAGTACTTGTTTTCGTCCGACCGGGCGATCGGGTTGTGTCACCACTCCGACAACGGACAATGTTGTATCTTTGACGAGTGCTTCCAGCGTTTGAACGGAGAGGCGAGAGGTGCCATAGAAAACGACGCGGAGCATAGTGATTACTTTAAATGCGTGAGGAACCAGTCTTGGTGAGTTTCGTGGCTTTGTCGATAAATAGAACACCGTCCAAGTGATCGATTTCATGTTGGAAGACGACGGCCGGAAATCCTTTCAAATCCAACGTGATGCGCTTGCCATGACGATTGATCGCTTCTACGGTGACTTTTTTGTGACGTGAAACTAAGCCGTACTGCCCAGGGACGCTCAGACAGCCTTCCTCGCCCTCTACCATTGCTTCTGAAGTTTTTGTAATCACTGGATTCATGTAGCACTCTGGTCGTGCGCCTGTGTTCACGACAATAGCGCGAATATTTCTACCAACCTGAGGAGAAGCGATGCCTACTCCATCGGCCACGAACATGGTTTGCACCAGTTGGTCCAAATAGGCCTGAAAGGCAGGGGTCGTGATTTCTTCGACTTCAAGCTCAACCGAGCGCTCGCGTAAGCTGGGTGTTGGGAGGGTGACAATCGGGAAGACGGCTGACATAACGACCAAGCCTACTTGAAAAAGGCGATTGGATCAAGGTCAATAAGGGCGTCCTTGGCGAGTGGCTGCAAAAGCTCGACCAGCGCCGCTTCGCTGATATCTGGGCTAAACAAGGCGTGAACCACCCAACGCTCAGTGGCACCAACTCGTCGAAAGCTGATTTTGCTAGGAGATTCAAGCGTTCCTTGGCCTAGAATGCGCTCCTGTGCTCGTTTCATCCAGCTTTGAACAGCCGCTTCTTGGCCGTCGATCAGGCACTTCACGCGTCTCCAGGTTGGTGGGTAGTGGAACAATCTCCGAGTTGCTAGTTCGGTCGCATATGTCTCCTGAACGCCCACTCCTGTTTTCCAAGTTTCCCAACTTGCTAGATCTTGTTCACTAGATTGGATGAGAAGGATGCCTTGTGCTTGTGCTACGCGATTCATGAGGCGTCGGATCGCGATCAAACGACGTTCGGTACGGCGAATATCTTCTGTGAGTCCACCGAATAGTTGTGGCAAGCTAATCACAACGAGTGCATGTGTTGGAATTGGCTCTTCTAATAATTCATTCGTGGTATCTCGCCAATCGATCTGAGTTTCTGGTTCGTGCTTTGTCCAGGCTCGTTTCAGTCCTTCGATGCCAGGAATCGCTTTTCCCAAGTCAACGCCTCCACAGGCAGGGCAGCTCAGTGGCAAAGCTTCTACGTGTCCACAATTGCGACAAACAGCCCGTTCATCTGCAGCTGATAAAGGAGCTTTGCAGCGCTCACACAGCGCTTGCCAACCGCAGTCGCGACAGGTGAGTCGAGCCGCTTGTCCACGAATTGGGTGAATGATGACCTTTGGTCCCTCGTGTTCGCGAATGGCGAGAAGTGTATCGGCTTGAATACAAGGAATGGGTGACCTACCTTTGGGATGGAATGGATGGATGAGGAGCGGACAGGCGATATCAGGAGCGGTGGCGCCTGCATGGAGCGGGGGCGTGAGGCCATAGGCTTCAACGGTTGTTCCGGCATACTTTGCCGCCCAACTCGCAAGTCGTCTTGCGTCGTAGCGCGGGGCTTGTTCGTCCTGTTTGTGATCGTCGTTCTCTGGTTCGTCGATCAAAACTAGATCAGCGGCTGGTGACAGCCAGCCACCGAGTCGAGTACTGATTAAGCAGCTACTTTTCTGTGAAAGAAAGTTTGACCAGTGCGTGAAATATGCACCGTCGTTTAAATCACCGTGGAGAGCCTGCGCTTCTGGAAGAGCTACCTGAAAAGAGCGAACGCGACTCATCCAGGGGGTTAAGATAAGCACGCGCTGACCTTGGCTGAGTGCATCTTTTGCTCGAGCGATGAGAGCCGCTTCGTGATCGGTTCGCCAATAAGCGTTGATCGAGCCGGTTTTTGAAATATTCTCTGAAGCGGTAAGACTCGCTTTTTTTGTCTGCCCTGTTGTTTCTTTCGCGAATCGTTTCGGCAGATTCCCGAGCCAGGCGTGAAGTACAGTTGGCAACGAGGAAAACGTTCGTTCTGCTACCCAAGTTAACAGTTCCAAGCATGCAGGAGGAATGACGAAGAAGATGGGGAGCGGTCGACTGATTGTCTTAGCACGGGTGGCGAACGCGCTGTCTGTTTTTATCGTACGGATCACTGCTTCTGTCGGATGTCCGCGAAGTGGAACGTAGACCAGCTGTCCGATTTGATAATGATCGCTTACCTCAAACGAATAATCGAACCCGTCCAAGCCGAAAGGGGTTCTGCGGACGGGCACGACTTCGGCGAACATCAGACTAATTCAAATTCAGCGCTCAGCATACCGACGCCAAACGGAGCTTCGTAACACAGGGTGTGGGGTTTTACGTGGAGATCTTGCAGGGCGCCAAGCAAGGTTACGATCGGCTGCGCTCCACACTGTTTTGCATCCTTTAATGTCTCGGGTGAGAGAGCGAGTAGTGGCGCTGGATTGACTTGCTCTACGGCGGACTTCGCAGCCTGTTCGAAAATTGGTCCAGCTTCGTTCACACCGTGTTGCGACTTCTCATTGGCATGGTGCGACAAATCAGCGGCTGCGAAGAAAGCAATACGTCGCGTATCATCTTGAATGACCTGCATGACTTCTTGGCCAAAGCGAGCATGTTGATCGTTGGGAAGTCCTGAGATGGTCAACGGAACGATTTTGGTATTCGGTAGATGACCGAGCAAAAACGCTAAAGAAATCGTCATACCATAATCCAGTTTTTCTTCACTCATTAAACTAAAAGGAATATCTGTTTCGCGCAGATGACGATGCAAGTGGTCGATCAAGAGAGAATCACCTTTGGCGGTGATGCTGGTCGAATGATCGCCAAATTCTTTGAGATTTCCTGTATAGCTCGGAGCCAAGTTGCAGCTGAAGGCATCGGGATAATAGGCAGCGTGTGAAGAAATCAAAACCAAGGTGTCCGGTTTTGAGGCGTATAGATGTTCTTCGAGAACTCGATAGGCATCGAGTGTGTGGTTTAGGGCATCACGATGTTCTTTACCGATGGTGGCCATGAGGAGTGGCGAGTGGGGAGCGAGCGCAGAGAAAACGAGCATAGCAAGAAGTTTAGTGAGAGTGGAGATGACTAGCGGCTTGAACAGTGCCGGTGGCATTTACGAGAGTGACTGATATATCCGGTGCGGCAAACGAGCCATGCGGATCAAGAATGGAGCCAACGGGATAGTTCGCAAGCAAACGATCAGGCAAGGTTACGACATTCTTCCATTGATAGCCGAGTTCTTGAAAGTCACGTTCTGTTTGGATCGGACGGCGTTGCCCAGCTTCGATAGCATAGACGGCGGGAGATGTTTTACTGCGAACCAGTTCGCCATCTTGCAGCCCATAGACGCTTCCTTCAGGAACGCTGGTGAGCTGTTTGGCTGTCCAAAGTTTGGCGCGTCGTCCACGGAAATACAAATCCAAGAAAGCAGTATCAGGAATACGTTGGCGTTGGTTGTTCTCGATGTACCAGTAGACTTTCTGTGGATCCTTTACAAGGAGTCCGGTTGGGTAGGTGGTCGAAGTCGTGATGTCGGGACCGTCGCCATAGCCTTCCAAGTCGGCAGCGGCTACATCAACGATCTCATCTTCGTTGAAGCCGAATTTTTCAAACGCTTGAGCCTGAATCAGGCGTTTGCTTGTTCCACTTAAGAGGTAGCGCGTTCCATCTGTGGTTTGGACGAGCGAGTAATTTGGGAAATTGACGGGAGAGCCTAAACGGTACGCGCTCAAGCGGCTGTCTTCGACCGTGACGATCTTGGCCGGATCGATCAAGGACGCAGCGATCGCTTCATTTTTGATCGAACGTCGTTGGCCATGACGGAGCAGATAGATCTCTCGACTGGTTTTGCCGCGTACGACAGTGCCTTCTGGAAAGCGCAGCGCAAACCAGCGCTGCCAGATTTTCCAAAGGCTGAAGTTGCCAGCAATATGCGGTGTGTAGCTGTACAACATAGCGGTGGCGTTATTCACCGGTGTAACACTTCGTCCGTCGATCGAAACCGTTTTGCCAGGCGCTTGTCCGGCAATCGTCGCTCCTCGTCCCAAGATTTGCATTAAATAGCGTTCGCGATGTTGTTTTGCCGCCCATTCAAGCTGACTTGGTAGTCCACGAAACTCTTGCAAGCGAGGGTCATTCATGGAGCAGTTATCACAAATAGCATAACCCGTAGCCCAATCAAATTGCTTTTGGGAAGGGTCGGGGTCATCAACCAGGCTTTGCTCTTTTTGGAGGAGCGCCAAAAGATAGCGAGGGTTCAATTGATAGGTGGTCGAAATACGCCAAATGATCTCCGCGACACTTCGTTCAATTCCGTCAATGTCTTTGGTGCGATAGGTAGCGAGAACCCCAGGTCGGCCTTCCAAAAACGATTGAATGTCGCCCAGGCGCATGTCTGCCAAGCCAAAGATGTCTTGGTCATCCAGAACGTAGTTCGGATCAAACGTCCGCTCGCTCATTTCCCCTTCGAATAAGGTCGGAATAAGGATTGTTTCAGCTTGAACAAAGGGTGCAGCCAGACTTGAGAGCAGTTGAATGGCGAAAAAACCGGCCAAAAAGCGCTTGGTTGCTCGGGAATAGATCGGCGAAGAACGCATAGCCGAAATGGTACCTTACGATCCTAGGTCGTGCTAGCATATCCAAAGATGCTTCTCTCTCGCCTAAAACAGTTGCCGCTGGCCGTTATCTGCCTTTGGACAGCTATCTTTAGCTTGTCGCTCGTCTTGCCCAGCGCACTAGTCGATCGTTTCGCCTCACCAGACGAAACGGCCGTGGCAGTGTCGATTGAACGATTACGGGAAACTGGTACGGCGAAAGTTTCGGAACCGCTAGCGCCGACCTTTCCTTGGCTTCATCCGCGAAGTTATGTGGCCGTCGGTGAGGCTTTGCTCCCGGTCGGTTTTTTGGGTTGGCCCTGGTGGTTGAGTCAGTTCTCGCGATTTTTGCCAATGAGTATTCTGCCAGTATTGGCGAGTTTGTTGGCGGCGTCCGGCGTTATTCCTTGGTATCTTTTGTTACGTCGCAAATTTGGTCCGTTTGCTGCTTGGTGGGGAACGGCCCTGGCTTGGACCTTTCCACCGGTTTTGCTCTATCTGAATCGGTCTTTTTTCACGCATGTTCCTCAGCTTACATTCGCGATCTGGGCGCTCTGGCTTTTGTTACTGTCTGCAGAAAAATCTCAACCGTCTTCGAGAAAGGGGATTGTCATGCGTCTGGTTGCTGGTCTTCTCCTCGGCATTGCTCTGTCTTTTCGACCCATTGAGGCGGTTTGGTTGCTTCCGCTGTTCTATCTCACACACCGCCAATTTGCGTCCTTGACCTGGCAAGCTTGGATACAGGTGGTCTGTGGCACCCTGATTGGGATTCTTCCGCTCGCTTTTGCTCAAGCGTCCACCTATGGTCGATGGTTTCGTGTGGGCTATTGGCTCCGTTCCAATCCCGATCCAAGTGCATTGGTGCCATCTGCCGCGCCAGCCGCTCCCTGGTATCTAGGGATCGCTCCGTACGGCATCCACCCAAGAGCGATTTGGTGGAACATCCGATCGTTCTACGTTTCCGCTCTCTGGCCGTGGTTGATAGCAGTAGTAGTTGGATGTGTTTACTCCGGTTTTATTTTTATCAGACTGACAAGTCATGCTCTCGTATCGAATCTCTTCAAGCGCCGTCTAATACAGCTTGTTGGTCAAAAGGTGGCCTGTCTGATTCTCGGTTTTTCCATCGGTTGGCTCCTATTGATTTACGGAAGCGGTCTCTACACCGATCATATTCGCGTAGGAGCGGTGACGATTGGCAACTCTTTTCTGCGTTACACTCTACCCTTCGGCTTCATCTTTGCCTGGTTTGTTGCTCATTTTGCAAGACGTGTTGAGGGGTTGCGACCTAGCCGAATCCTGTTTAGTTTGATGGGTAGTTTGTTGATCGTGGCAGGTATCTACGGGGCGTTTTTCCACGACGATGAAAGTTTGATCCAGACTCGACGTGAAGTGCAGCGTTACACCGAGATTCACACCGCCACGAGAGACTACTTCAAGCCGGGAGATGTTATTCTGTCTGATCGTTCTGACAAGATCTTCTTTCCAACTTTCCGCGCTGTTTCACCTCTTCTAATGACAGATCAACTATCTACCTTTTCCGCCTTAACCACCTCGACATCTCTAGGCTTATTCAGTCGGCCACTCTCCTTCGGCGAACGAGACGCTTGGCGTCGAATGGGGTACGATGTACGTGAGCTGCAGATCTTTGGTCGTGAACGCTTGTATCGCCTAACACCCTTCCTTCGATGAACAAACGGCTGTCACTTGTTCTTTCTCCCTTGCTGATCTTGCCTTGGGTTCTCGCTGGATTGGTTGTTCTTGGATTACTCCTCTTGCATATTCCGCCGAGCGGCGTTTGGCAGCAGTCTTTTGTGTTTGATGGAACGTCACCTTGGCTTGCAACCTTTTTGCCGTCTGATCGTGTGACACGTCCAGGAGTTCAGGCGGACGGCCAAATGGGACAACGGATCATCGCTGAGCCGGTCTACGCCTCGGCGCGCGTACCAATCGTCGCAGATCGGGCTGAATTGGCCTTGGAAGCAAAAGTCGTACGCCAACCGTTAATCGAACTGGGCGCGAGTCAGGATGATCTCGGATCAACTGAGGCGAAACCGGTCTGGAGTGAAGTGTTAGAGAAAGGTTGGCGGCGAGTCGTGAAAGGGGATTTAGCTGGCTATGTTCGCGAGGAATTGCCAGATGAACGTCTCTGGACCGCCTCCGCTGACCGTGTGCTCCTGTGGCATGCCTCAACGACGCTACCTGACTTGATCGACCTTCCCAGTATCGAGCGCAAGGTCGAGGTGTCATTGCGTGGCTCGCACGACATCTATTTTTTACCAACCCAAGGATCTAATCGTTTTGTTTTGAATATTCAAGACATGAATCGCCAAACAACCGGCGGCAACTCCATGTCCTTGCGTCTTATTTTGGATGATGAAGTCTTGTGGACTGACGTCGTATCTTTGCCAGCTCGTAGAACGGGCGCTCCCAGTTCAATCTTTGAAAAAAAGATCCAATTTACTACCTTGAAACCGGGCACATACCGCTTAGCGCTATCAGCCGATGACGACGTTTTTCTACGAGGGATTAGTACCAATGCTCGTCATTGGGTCATGGGTCCGCGATTATATGTGGGTGATCAGATAGGCTACGCCACAACGACCTATCCTCTGCATGTTTGGACAAATTCGCAGCACCTATCACTTGAAACACGCCATCGTGAAGGATTGCAAACGGTTCACATGGGTGATGCCAGTGTCGCTATGGAACAGACCCACTCTGTCTATCGTTTGTCGCGTAGCAAACTTGATCGAGGCGGCGCGCGTGTCGTTGATGCGCCCCAAGGAGATCTCCTGGTCTTCGGCGATGGCTTTTTTGCCTTTGAGCCCGATGCTCTCTTCTTGCCCAAACCCCGTCGTTTAACGGATCAGTCCGATCCTATTGCCGAAGGGATCGAAGTTATCCAAACATCGTATCTTCCCCCCGAAGAGTTGGCAGATGGCTGGCTTCGTCTGTCGGCTGATGTGACCTTGATCAAAGATAGCGATCGTTTGCGTTGGACCTTGGGTTTACCCGGAATCACGACTCGCCAAGGTTGGGTTGATATCCGACGAGCCGAAGTCCGCTATCGTCGCCATTCGGCCGAAAGTTGGAAAGACTGGTTCCGTCTTGGTCGCCGTGAACTGGCAGCCGCCTGGCATCGTTTATGAAAAAAACCCTTCGTCTCATTACGCATCGAACGCTATGGCATGCCGGTCATGCCTTGGCTTTGTTGCTCGCTACCCTGGTTGTCTTTGAACGTTTAGTGCCGGGGGCTGTTTTGGGACACGGTCCATTATTTTTGATGGTGCCGCTTCTATTGCTCTACATCGCCTTTCAACCCCCAGCCGAAAAACCGCATCGCTGGTGGCTGTTATTCGATCTGTGGCTTCTCGGAGCCCTCTGTATTGGTCGTATTTTTATGCTGCTTTCGACCACGCAGCCATTAGCCGGGCTCACGGCTGGTTTTTCAAGTACCTTGGTCATCGCCTTCCTCTTCCTCTTTTCTTCTTCTCCCGAAGAGCGTTAGGATGAGGCTGTATGTCTGATACTACCTGCTTGTTTTGTCGAATTGCTAAAGGCGAGATTCCTGCAGCGAAAGTCTACGAAGACGAAATCGTCTTAGCCTTTATGGATGTCCATCCAGTTACGCAAGGGCATCTTCTTGTTGTGCCAAAACGACATTCAGTCGATCTCCGAGATACGGATCCGGTAGTCCTCGGTCAACTCTTGCCGCGTATTCAACGTATCGCGCACGGTCTTTGTCAGGCGCTTGGAATCGAGGGATTCAATCTTGAACAAAACAATGGCAAAGTCGCGGGACAGGTTATTCCGCATCTTCATTTTCATCTCATCCCTCGTCGGTCAGATGATGGTCTAAAACATTGGCCTGCTTTGGCGATTGAGCCAACAGCTGAAGAAAGAGCTGCACTAGCCGTGCAGATCAGAGCTGCTATTCAGCCTACAGTCCAGGCAATTTGAAAATCCCTCGTTCTTCCCCACGTTTTGCCACTGCGAAAATATCCCGTCCCTGAACGGCTACATCCCACACCTGATCAAAGCGACCTAGCTCAGCGGCTTGGATGCTTTGTTCCCCATCAAGTGCGAGTGCGAACACCCGCGTTGCATCCGCGACATACAGGACATTCCCTTCTTCATTCCAAACGATATTTTGTATCGGTGTACTTTGGCGCCAGATAACGGTCGCGGCTCGTTCTGGACTCCAGAGGCTGATTTCATGCTCGTTCAAGAAAGCGGCACGCGGCACCTTGCTGTCCGGACTCCAACGAGGATAGTCACCTTCAGCACGGAGTGCATCGGGTGTGCTGCCAAGACGCAATCGGATGCCAAGCCAACGTGTTTCATCGGATAGGAAGAGATAGGGTCGGTGCCAGGCATAGATTGACCAGTTTCCTCTGGGGAGAGCAAACAGACGACCCAAAAACGAGCTATCCGAAAGTAGTAGTTGCTCACTTGAGGTCGTATTTTGAATTTCAATCGAACCGCTGCGTTCAAGGGCCGGCGCGTTCAGGGGAGATCGTTCAATTCGCCCGGTTTGAGGATCAACTGTCAGTGTACTTTGTTGATCTACCCCAATCAGCTCTGTTCCTGACCAGTGATAGCGCCCAGGGGGCAGAAGTTCTGCGGTTGTCGTGTCGCGTGTCGCTTTTACATACCAACTGTTTGGCGTGGTAGCCGTGCCACCCAGTAAGGCTGCTTCGCCGTCACTTCTCCAGCGCAGATTCAGTTCTTTGGTTGAGGTTGTCGGAAATAGAAACGTGCTCGCGCTGGCAGAGGGACTCCACCAACCGAGACGTACACCAGCCTCTCCTTCTTGAAAAGCCAACAACCTTTCTCGATTTGGATCGTTTTCTAAACGAACGTAAGTTCCGGCCGAAATGAGCGTCGGCTCGCCCGTTTTCCAGAGGCGAACATGATCGGTGAAGGTCACACGCTCAGTGCGGATAAGCACTTCTTCTTGCCATGAGCCGTAGCCATCTTTCGTCACACGTACCGTATGCCAGCCTGGGGTCAGTTGTTGCAAAGTGACAGGCGTTTTTTCTTGGGTATTCTGACCATCTATCCAAACCGTGCCACCGTCCGGCGTCGAGTCGACGATCAGCGTTCCGTTGCGCTCAACCGCCCACTTTTTGAAATTATAGCGATAGCCAGCCGTGTAAAAAACGAGCAGTGGGGCCGTTATGAGGAAGATCGCTACGTAGATCCAAGGCAGAAGCCGTCGGATGAGAGGTGGGCGATAGGAATGTGTGCTCGACATGTGTTTCCAGGAACGATACACTCTTCACGTTTCAGCCGACAAGCGACGCTTAATTTAAAGACGAGAATTATTCGCTTATTTCTGTTTATTTCCCCATATGGATTTGGTCATTCAAGGTGGGCAAAAATTGCGAGGCAAGATCGCTGTTAATGGCGCAAAGAACGCGGCCGGTCCTTTGATCGCAGCCTCTGTTTTGATTAAGGGGAAAATGCATTTCGACAACGTTCCGCGCTTGACGGATGTCTTGAAGTTATTGGAGATCTTGGAGGGGATGGGCGCCAAAATCGATTGGGTGGCTGAGCACTCTGTCACGATCGACACCAAGCACATGGATCCAGCCAAACTGGATCGCAAACGGATGAAGAGCATGCGCTATTCTATTTTGCTGCTTGGTCCCATGTTGGCACGTTTCCGCAAAGTGGTTGTTCCTGAGCCCGGAGGTTGTAACATTGGGAACCGTCCGATCGAAACTCACTTATTTGCTCTGTCTCAGCTGGGAGCAAAAAGCGAACGCGATACCGATGGCACGCTCTATTTGGAAACAGAAAAACTGAAAGGTGCTTACGTTATCTTGCCTGAGTTCAGCGTAACGGCGACAGAGACCTTGATCATGGCAGCTGCTGTCGCAAGTGGCACGACTTCAATTCGTTTAGCGGCGGCTGAGCCGCATGTACAAGAATTGTGTGAGTTCTTGAATCTGTGTGGAGCCAAAATCAAAGGGGGAGGCACGCATGACCTTGAAATCCAAGGTGTGAAGACCCTCCAAGCACCAAAAACAGCTTGGTCGGTCACGCCTGACATGATTGAAATGGGAACGTTTGCCGTGGCGGCCGCTGTGACGCGCGGTGAGCTCGATATCGGCCCCGTTGTGCCTTCGCAGTTGGACGCGACTCGTTCCTTGCTGCGTCGTATCGGTGTCCAAGAAGAGATAAAAAAGAATCGTTGGCATGTGCAAGGGGTGGCTCAGATGAAATCGTTCAAGCTGCAAGCCATGATTTTTCCTGGCTTTCCAACTGATTTGCAAGCTCTCTTCGGTTTGCTTGCGACTCAATGTCATGGAACGAGCTTGATTCAAGAGCCACTCTACGAGTCTCGCTTGGGCTATTTGAATGAATTGGCAAAAATGGGAGCAAACGTCGTCATCGCTGACCCGCACCGTGCCGTTGTGAGCGGCCCAACACCGCTCTACGGAACAGAAATCCGCAGTCTCGATTTGCGAGCCGGAGCGACCATGATTTTGGCCGGTCTGATCGCAGAAGGCGAAACGATTATCCATGATGCCGAAATCATTGCGCGCGGTTACGAGCATCTTGATGAGCGTTTACGCGGTGTCGGAGCTCAAATCTTGTCCGGTGGCGATCGTGTCTAGTTCGTCGTTTCTCGTATGCCTGAACCTTCTTCTCCTTCCAAAAAAATTATTGCCTCTTTGGTGGTTCTGGCCATCGGTTTTCTGATTGGTCGTTATTCTGTAGCCGAGAGCGCAGGCAAAACCTACACCTTCCCTTGGCGATCAGCGGCATCAAGTACAAGTGTGAGTGGCGTTGGCCAAGCCATGCCTGCCAACCTAGCTTCAGCCGACGTCGAATTTCGGCGTTTTTGGGAACTCTGGCGTCTGTTGAAAGATAAATACTATCGTCAGCCCGTTTCCGAGCAGGAACTGTTTTATGGGGCGATGGGTGGTTTGGCTAGCGGTCTGAAGGATCCCTACACCAGTTATTTCCCTCCAACGGATGCCAAAGAATTCGAAGCCTCCTTGCAGGGCGAATTCGAGGGCATCGGTGCTGAAATTGGAATCAAAGACGAACAGCTGCAGATTATTGCTCCACTCGCTGAAACTCCAGCCGAACGAGCCGGATTGCTGGCAGGGGATATTATTCTCAAAATCGACGACAAAGATACAACCGGAATGAGCGTAGAACAAGCCGTAAAATTGATCCGAGGGCAGCGTGGAACCAAGGTCACATTGAGCGTCTTTCGAGTGAGTCAAAAGAAGGGATCGTTTGACGTTTCCATCCAGCGTGACATAATCCAAATCAAGAGCGTCAAGTGGAGTATGGCGCCTGGGAAGAAACGGATCGCAATTATCGAGCTAAGTACCTTTGGTCAGGATACGACCGTCGAGTTTCGTGATGCGATTCGCCAAATCTTGGAAAAGGACCCAGAGGCCCTGATTTTGGACCTCCGGAACAACCCAGGCGGTTATCTCGATGGAGCGGTCGATGTTGCCTCAGAATGGCTGGGCAAAGAAGTTGTTGTGAAAGAGCGTCGTCAGGGCAAGATCATTGAAGAGATGAAAGGCGAGACTTCGGCTCGACTGAATCAGCTCCCAACGATCGTGCTCGTCAATCAAGGTTCGGCTAGCGCCTCTGAAATCGTGGCTGGAGCTTTGCAGGATCTTGGTCTCGCTCGTTTGGTGGGGATGAAGACGTTTGGAAAAGGCTCGGTGCAAGAATATGAACCATTATCCGATGGATCTGCAGTCAAGATTACGGTGGCAGAATGGCTGACGCCGCATGATCGTACGATTCAGTCTGTCGGCTTAGAACCTGACGTGTCCGTTGATCGGACACCCGAAGATTATGAAGCAAAACGCGACCCCCAGCTCGAACGAGCCTTGGAACTTCTTACCAACCCGCAGAATTCAACGCCGTGCACCGGACAGTGCGTGGCAACGACGACCATCCGGACTCCCGCCACGACGACCCGTCCCGGAAGCTAGTCTGCCATTTCAGGCTGTTACTTCAGCTGGCGGTATTATTTTTCGTCGACGTGAAGGTCGGGCAGAAATGTTTTTCGTGAAGAACGCGACGGGTCGTTGGACCTTCCCTAAAGGGAAGCAACAGGCGCCAGAAAGTTTGGTTGAAGCCGCTATTCGTGAAATTCAAGAAGAAACAGGCCTGACCGGTCTGCGTTATATTGCTCCCATCGGCAGCACCATGTTCCGTTTTCGCCAAGAAGGGGTTTTGATTCGAAAAACCGTGCATTTCTTTTTGTTCGAAGCACCACCGGATGCGCAAGAACGCATGACTGGTCAAGAAGAGATGTGGGAAGCGGCTTGGATTCCGCTCGATCGTGTCTTTGATGTCAGTAGTTATCGTAATTTGGATCGCTTGCTCGCGAAGGCGCTCCGTATGATCAGTCAGCAAAATAATAATGGCTTAGTTCAGCCAAATCCTTAAAAAATAGCTGGACGAAGCAGACAAGAGCGCATACCATAGAATAATAACGGTATGCGTTCTTCGTTCTTTCTTCCTTTCTCTGGACTGGTTGCAGCGAGCATTTTTTTGTTGACTGCACCACAGGCTTCGGCGCAGGTTGCGCCCAGCTCGACCGAAAACACGGTCGCTACAACCACCGTCGAACTTCCGCCGGTGGAACCGCCACGTGTTTTTTTTCACATGGCAGATGGTCGTTGGTATGACCCACGATCTGGCTATACCGCTCCAACAGAGCAAGCCTTGCGTGATTTGATTAATCCGCCCCCACAGCCTGTTCCTTCTGATGGAGCGTCTGTCCCTAGCGTCCCACTTAGCCCTTTGCAGTCATTTCCCTTGCTGCAAGCGATTCGTCGTGGCCAATCGCTGCTGAATGAGACGTTGACGCAGTCATCGACGTTATTATCTACCAAGCCTGATTGGGCTCCAGTTCAGCTCGCAGTCTGGCGTTCAGCTTCCGACATTATTGAGATCATTCCAATTGAGAAGCAGGGAGCGGAGATTCGTGGGACAGATCCACGCATTGGTCAAATAAACGTGCTCTTGTCTCGTCAGCTACAAAGTCAATATCAGTTAGCTTCCACGGGTGATGTGGTCGTGGCTATCCGCTATCCACTTTATCGAGCTGTGACGGTGGGAAAGAAGCAGAAATACGAACGCGAGGATGTCATTTATTCGCCCTACTCGCCAATATTGCATACTGAAGACATGGTCCGCTATGGTCATGCCTGGCTTGATCAGGAGTTTCAGAAACTAGCGGATGATCTGCGTGCCCGTGGTGTGAGATCGCGTTTTGACCCTTCGAAATCTCTGGCGGACGTTATTTCTCCCGATGTGGCTCGTGCGATTTTACTGATTGAGCATACGGATCAAACGTCGATTACCCAAGATCCACGTGCGACGTATGCACGTATGTTGGTCACGGTTGCTGCTAATGCGACGACGTCCTATGCGTTTAGCAATTCACATGTAGGCGCACAAGGCTTCGCTCAATTCATGCCATCAACTTATAAACTAGTAGCCAAAGAAGAAGCGCTGGGACTGCCAGCGAAAGTTGAAGAGGGGACGCGTAATTTTGAAACCGCACTCAAAGCTCAGGTTTCTTACCTCGATCGTCTGTGGTCGGTGATGCCGAATCAGGCTAAGGCCATGATGTCCACGAATCCAGATCAGGCCGCTGCCTTTGTCGTCGCGGCATACAATGGCGGAGAAGGTCGTATTCAAAAAGCGAGTAATGTTTGGGGTGAGAGTTGGGCTACGCCTGATATACAAGTTGTGAAGGCGGCAGAAACGGAAGTAGTAAATGCGACGGCTGCTCTAAAAAAGGCGAAAAAAGCAGTTACAGCTGCTAAGACGACCAAAGCCAAAACCCAAGCCAACGCTACCTTGAAAAAAGCCAACACAACCTTGGCAAATGCCCAGGCCAAATTCTCTCGCTTGCAGGCCGGAACCTTACGCGATGAAACGATCGGCTATGTCGCCAAGTTCTATGAAGCCTTGAAAGGGATTCGTCAAGTAAAAGCTGAGTTGCAAGGGATCCCTGCAGTCGTTCCATCTCAGCCTGAAGTAACGATCGCAAGCGTCAGCTCTACACCAGGTGGCATCTAGAGTCGAAGAAAAGAAAAAGACCTGAGCATGTTCTCAGGTCTTTTTCTTAGATTTTTCGTAGCTGTGTTTTTAACTGTTCGATGATCTTTGCTTGGCGATTGTTGTGAGGGAAGATGCCGGTTTTGTGGAAGACGGCGGTTTCGCGTGTACCAGTGGCTTGGAAGGGGCGAGCGAGTTCAATGGCCGACAGAGGAGGGAGGGCATGGAGTCTGGCCTGTAAATCGCCTGCACGGTGATAGAAGATGAGAATCGCTCGCGCTTCTGGCGCATAGCGGATCAATTCCTCTACGACACCATCGGTTGCATCAATTTCAGCGTTCGCTTCCAAGAAGTCCGTTTCAGTCAGCGATGTCCAGACGAGGCCGCTGGTTGTATCGTGTTCAAGACGTGACAGAGCGGCTCCCCACAAACGTAGGGAAGCCACTGAACGAGTGCGCCAGATGCCATAGACAACTTCTTCACGTCGTCCACCAAGCGCGACCAGTTTGGCGGCACGTTCCAGCGTTTCTGGCTGTAGGTTCGGTGTACGGAAGGCACGAGTCTTCGAGACAATGCCAGCCAGCAAGCAGGTAGCGATATCCGGCGTAATTTTATCTGTCGCCCAACTTTCAAGCCAAGCTGATAGAACTTCTGTGACGGCCGATTTACGTAGATCAACCAAATTGATCTGACCCCAATACTCGTTGCTCGCACTGCAATCAATGTTAATGGTCACCGTGCGCGACAAGAAGTCAGTCTCGCGTCGGCTGAGTTCGCCTAAGGACTGTTTGTCGACGGCGCCCAGTGTGATGATCAAATCGTAGCGGTCATCAGCGGCCGAGAAGTGCGCATCTTGTCCGTTCCAAGAACCTTCTTTGGGCAGAAGCGTGATATCAAGCAACCCATCGCGTACTTCGTACAAAAGTTCCTGAAGCGGATTTTTCGAGACGTCTAATTTAAAATGGTAGGCGCGTAAAGCACCTACCGATCCGCGCACCGTAACGCCGTTTTGTGGAAGAAAGGCAGGCGCTGTGGTAAACCCTGGAATGACGAGATCAAAGGCGCGACCTTCGGCTTTCAAGACGTGCGCGAGCGCAAAGGCACCCGACACCTCGTCGAGTGACGGATGTTCGCAGGTGGTGACGAGGATCTGACGCGATCGCTTAATAAGCTCTACCGCTTGTTCTTCCATGGTTCGGGCCATGCGGTTTTTTGTCCGAAACTACACGAATCGGATCAGGCAGCTTACGAAGCATTGAGGCTTCCGTCAAGCTCTCGAGCAGCTTAAGTGTAAAGCCTTTACCTAGCAATTTTTACCCAGCTTTCGTACACTTACGTCGCATCTATGCAGAATATCGAAGATTTTCCAAAGAATTACGCCTCCCAAGCTGTTGAGGGAGGCCTATACAAACGCTGGGAAGAGGCGGGAGTTTTCGACCCAGAACGGCTGCCTGACAGAAATAAGCAGGGTGAGCCGTACTGCATCATGATGCCGCCACCTAATCGCACGGGTACGCTTCATGTAGGCCATGCCACCATGCTTGCGATTCAGGATGTTTTGATTCGTTTTTATCGTGCTCGTGGTCGTAAAGCGTGGTGGATCCCAGGCACGGACCACGCGGCTATTTCTACACAAGTCAAAGTTGAACAGCTCCTAATCAAGGAAGGGATGAAGGATCCGCGTCGTGAGCTGGGTCGAGAGGCCTTTTTGGATAAGGTTCGTGAGTTTGCCGAGAAGTCAGCCGATACCATTCGCCACCAGACCCGCATGATGGGCTCCTCTTGCGATTGGTCGAATGAGCGCTACACCTTGGATGAACCACGTAATGCTGCGGTCAACGAAGTTTTTCGGATGATGTTTGAAGACGGGATTATCGAGCGCGGATTCCGCATCGTAAACTGGGACCCCCAGTTTCAAACGACGTTGTCCGATGACGAGGTACTGACTAAGCCGGTCAAAGCGAAGCTGTATACATTTAAATACGATAAGGACTTTCCGATTACGATCTCGACTACGCGTCCGGAAACGAAGTTTGGAGATACAGCTGTAGCTGTTCATCCCGATGACGCGCGTTATCAGCAGTATGTTGGAAAAGTGTTTCATCCAACCTTCTGCGGAGTCCCGTTAGAAATCAAAGTCGTGGCTGATGCTTGCGTTGATCCGGCCTTTGGTACGGGAGCGCTTGGCGTAACACCAGCTCACTCTGTAATCGATGAGGAGATCGCGGCTCGCCATGGATTAAAAACGGTCCAAGTGATTGGTCAGGATGCAACCCTTCTTCCAGCAGCCGGAGAGTTTGTGAATTTGCCGATTCAAGAAGCGCGTCTAGAGATTGAGAAACAGTTAAGTGAGCAAGGTCTTCTGGTCAGTGTAGAAGAGATTGATCAGAACTTGCCGATCGCTGAACGCGGCGGGGCGGCCGTTGAGCAGTTGCCGCTCAGTCAGTGGTTCATGCGCGTGAACAAGCCTTTCACATTGCGTCAGGATACCCTGGGACGCTGGAAGAAAGGCGAGCAGGCAACGCTTAAGGAGCTCATGGCACATGCCGTTCGTTCCGGTCAGACGAAAATCGTGCCAGACCGTTTCTTCAAGACCTATTTTTATTGGATTGATAATCTGCGCGACTGGTGTATTTCTCGTCAGATCTGGTTCGGACATCAGATTCCCGCTTGGTATCACACGACGTGTCCTAATGCAGATGAACGCATGGGCGAGCCAAAGGCGATTGCAGGAGTACAGCCTCCGGCTACCTGTCCTCATTGTGACTCTCCGCTGGTTATTGATGGTAACAACGCTAACTGCCGACGCGATGAAGATACGCTCGACACGTGGTTCTCGTCTGGCATGTGGACCTTTTCGGCACTTGGCTGGCCAGATGCGGCTGAATGGGCAAAAAACAAGCAGTATCATCCAACATCGGTTCTTGAAACGGGTTACGATATCCTGTTCTTCTGGGTTGCTCGCATGGTTTTGATGTCGACCTACGTCTTGGGCGAAGTGCCATTCAAAGATGTCTATCTCCATGGCTTGGTTCGTGATGAGCAAGGTCGCAAGATGTCGAAGTCATTGGGAAATGTACTTGATCCGCTTGAGCTGATTCCTAAATACGGAACTGATGCCTTGCGTTTGGCGCTCCTCATGGGGACGACTCCTGGTCAGGACGTGAAGCTCTCGGAAGCAAAGATCGAGGGGTTGAAACTCTTCGCCAACAAGCTCTGGAATATCTCTCGTTTTATTGTATTACAACTGCAGGATGAGACCGTTGGAAAGACGACGTTAGCTGACCAATGGATCGAAACACGCCTGGCGGATGTGGTTGCTTCTGTGACGAAGAAGATCGAAGATTACCAATTTTCTTCCGCTGCCGAAGAGTTACGCGATTTCACTTGGTCTGAATTGGCTGACTGGTATTTGGAGATCGCGAAAGTGGAGAAAGGCAAATCAGCCTTGCTGCGCCGTGTCTTGAAGGCAGTCTTAATTTTGTGGCATCCCTTCATGCCCTTTGTGACGGAAGAGATTTGGCGTCTTGTTGGCTACGAAGGATTGCTCGCCTTAGCGGCTTGGCCTGTTTTACCAGTCGTCGCAGGGGAGCAGGGTATACAGACCACCTTTGCTCCGCTTCAGGCGATCGTGACCGATATCCGTCGTGTGCGCGCCGAACAAGGCGTTGATGCCAGTAAACAATTAGAGTGTGCGTTGATTGTCTCAGGTTCACAACAGGCAGCCATCGAAACGAATGCGGACTGGATCAAGCGTCTTGCCAACCTGTCTTCTTTAGTCTGCGTCACTGATCTTCCTGAAGGCTGGGCGACATTTACGTCTGGTTCTATGACGGGAGCCTTGAACCTTGATGCCGTTATCGACCGTGCAGCTGAACAAGAAAAAGCCAAAAAAGAATTAGCTGAAGTTGAAGCCTATCTCACTTCGCTTGCGCAAAAACTAGCGAACCAAGAATTCACGTCCAAAGCTCCAGCTCATGTCATTGATGGCATGAAGCAAAAACAGGCAGATGCCTTGGCGAAAAAAGACGTGCTTTTGAAAAAAGTGAGCTAAGAGTGGGTTTTATCGAAGTAGAAGAAAACTTGACGAAAGACACAGGCTCTGGCTAGATAACTGAGCTTTTGTTGGCGTTCATCCGCCGACTGGGCCTCGGACCTTCCTTCCAAACATGTTTTCTTCGTTTCGTTCGAGTCAGATGCAGCTGTAGCTCAGTCGGTAGAGCGCGGGTTCGCACAACCCGATGTCGCAGGTTCGAGTCCTGCCAGTCTGCACCCCAAGGCCGGTTTCACCTCATCCAGACGGTCAAGGGAGTGCCTCACATGTTGTGTTGGCACTGTGGAGCAGTGGCGCAGCCTGGTAGCGCATCGGGAGCGCACCTCCCGAAGGTCGACAGTTCGAATCTGTCCTGCACCGCCCCGTTTCATCTCTGAAGTCTCTTGTCTCCCTGCGGGCCGATCCTCACTAATCCTGAGGGCCGGCCCGCGCTTCTATTTTAGGGTTTTTCATAAAAACAGCGCTCTTTCATTTTGAGGCCTATTTTCGTACTATAGGCCAGTATGTCGACCCCTCTTGTTGATGCCCAAAAAATCGAATGGTTTTTGAATCATGGAGTAGAAGAAGTTCTGCCTTCCAAACAAGGACTTCGTGAAAAGCTCCTGCGCGGTGAACGTATTCGTATTTACTATGGGATCGATCCAACGGGTCCAACGATTCACATTGGTCATTTGATTCCGTTGATGAAGGTGGCGGAACTTCAGGCCTTGGGTCATGAGATCATTATTTTAATTGGTGATTTTACGGGCATGATCGGTGATCCAACGGACAAAGGAGCTACTCGTCAACAGCTCACTCGTGAAAAAGTGCTGGAGAATTGTCGCCTGTACAAAGAGCAGATCGGCCACATCATTAAATTCGATGGACCAAATGCGGCACAATTACGCTTTAACAGCGAATGGTTGGCGAAGCTTTCGTTTGCGGATGTAATCGAGCTATCTGCGCATTTTACGGTTCAGCAGATGATGGAGAGAGATATGTTTGAAAAGCGCTTCCGTGGAGAAGTGCTCTGTCTCCGGTGTAAAAAACAATTTACTCCTAGTGGTCAAATTAAGTTTGTCGGTCCTACCATTCAAGATGAAGAAGAGGAGACTGGGAAAATGACCTTGTCGCTAGAAGTGTTGTCTAGTCTTTGTCCTAATTGCGGTCAGACTGTCCAGGAAACTTGGGATCAATTCTCTCGTACTAAGGGTTTGCCTAATCCAATAATTTTCCCGAAACCAATTCGATTGCATGAATTCTTTTACCCTCTGATGCAGGGCTATGATTCTGTTGCATTGGATGTAGATCTCGAAATTGGAGGCAACGATCAAACCTTTAATATGTTGGCTGGTCGAACGTTGTTGCGTGAAATGAAGCACAAAGAAAAATTCGTCATGCGTTGTCGCTTGCTGGCTGATCCAACAGGCAAGAAGATGGGTAAGTCTGAAGGGAACATGATTGCTCTGACGGATAGTCCGATTGATGCCTACGGCAAGATCATGAGCTGGACGGATGAGATGATTCTTCCTGGCTTTGAGATTCTGACGATGTTGTCAGATGCAGAAGTTGCAGAGCGCAAACAGAAGATTGAGGCGGGCGAGAATCCAATGGTCTTCAAGCGTGAGCTGGCCGAGCGAGTGGTGGCTTGGGCGTTTAGCCCTGAGGCAGCGACGCAAGCGTCCGAACATTTCAAGCACGTGCACCAGCAAGGCGAACGTCCAGAAGAAATTCCGGTGGTTGTGATTGAAGAAGTGGCGCTGTCTTTGGTGGATCTGTTGGTACGGACGGGCCTGGTTTCATCCAAAGGGGATGCCCGTCGTCAGATTGAGCAAAAGGCCGTTCGCGTTGATGATGTTGTAATCGAGGATGTGAGTGCGATAATTACGCTACGCGA
>JAGOTP010000006.1 GCA_018061755.1 Patescibacteria group bacterium
GAATTGCGAAAGAAGCTCGATGAATTGAATCGTGAACGTGGTCAGATCCGAGAAGCGCAATTAAAACTTGAAACCAAGCGAGCGGTCGCTGCCGTTCGTGCCGAAAAACCTTGGTCACCTTTGCCGCTTTCGAAGATCATCGAAGGAATTGAGGAATTGCGAAACAAACATCAAGCCTTGGCGGCCGCGGTCCAAGCAGATGCGCCTGATTTAGCTTTGATCCGTTCTTTGATTAGCGAACTGCAACGTGTTGGCGATGGCTTAGTCGGAAAGTTGCAGCGTCCAGCTCCAGAACCAGAACAAACGCCCAGTGTAGCACCAGAGATTGAGGCAGAAGCACTGGCGTTAGCTCAAGCCCTGGAATTGGTCACGCAAAAAGTCCGTGAAAGCGAACGTGAATTGGATGCCTGGAATCAACGTGATCGCGACCAGCGCTCGCATCTCTTCGAGTTGCAACGTCAGCTCACGGCCAAGCGTCAAGAAGTGCATAACGTTGAGCGAACGGCTTCTGAGGCTGCAGTGGAATTAGCTCGTTACGAAACCCGCCGTGAAGGTTTCTTGCAAGACATTCGTCAACAAGCGCCAACGCTTGAGCAAGAACTAGATGGATTGGCTGATGCTGCTTCCTCTGGTTCAAGCGCTTCCGACGTTGGCCCTCGTTTGCAGCGTTTACGCTCGCAGCTCGAATGGATTGGCGGAATCGATCCAGAAATTGTGAAAGAACATGGCGAAACGAAAGAGCGTCATACGTTCCTTTCGCAGCAGGCTGAAGATGTGCGGGCGGGTCTGGTCGCTCTTGAAACGGTTGTGGCAGAACTCGATCAAACCATTCAAGATCGTAGCAAAACGGCTTTCGCTGACTTAAATCGTGAATTCGCTCGTTTTTTCAAAACGTTGTTTGGTGGTGGCGACGCCAAATTGCTCGAAGTTCAGTCCGAACCGGAAGCCGATGACCAGGGGAATGCCTTGGAAGAAGAAGTCGCCGAGCGTACGGTCGGAATCGATATCCAAGTCACGCCACCAGGTAAGACCTTCAAGTCGATTTCTCTGCTGTCTGGTGGCGAACGAGCGCTGACCTCGATCGCTTTGATCTGTGCCATTATGGCCACCAACCCTTCGCCGTTCGTCGTGCTCGATGAAGTCGACGCGGCGCTTGATGAATCCAACTCAAGGAAGTTTGCAGAAATTGTCGCTTCGCTGGCGGACAAGACACAGTTCGTCGTCATCACCCATAATCGTGCGACGATGGCCCAAGCAAACGTGCTCTATGGTGTCACAATGGGTGGAGATGGAGTCTCGCAATTATTGTCCGTGAAACTTGAGGATATTGAAAAGCTGAAAAAAGAAACGGTCTCGTAGATAAAATGGGGAGTCTACAGGCCTCTCAGAATATCTAAAGAAGAGTTTTAGATACTCAATGGAGGGGGAGAACGGTGCGAAGGAATCGCAACACGTTCGTCCCTCCCGATCCGGTAAGTTTGCAGATCGGAAAGTAAAAAGGTTCAGGGTTTCCACTCTTTGAAGGCGACGAAGCTCGTACCGTTTGTATAACCTTGCGTAGAATCCACACTGACGCTCAATCGATTCGAATTGTCGACGTTCCGGTAGTAAGGGCTGCACTCGTAGTACCTGCTTTCAGATTCACCGACGCAGCGCTCTGTATCGTTACTCAGGATCGTCACATATCGTTTCCCGTCGGTATCCGTTTTTCGTTGGCCCATGGCCCAGGTGAGAAATGCTCCGGTATGTCCGTCGTGCCCGGTTTTGTTGAAATATTCGGACACATGTTCAGCGGTATGGCAGCTGTGATCGGTCCAGACCTTGAACTTGTACGTCTTTCCGCGTCCGCCGATGCGCCGGTTGCGAGTGCTCAGGTAGAAGTTCCAGCGCTTGAGATCGTCGCTCACGCTCATTCCAGCCTCTTCGAGCAGTCTGCAGAGCTGTTCCGCAGGGAGATCGGGCACCGTGATGAAGCCTTCTTCCACTGTCTCTCCATCCACATAATGACGGTAGTCCGCCATCATTTTCCGGACGCAGGCATCCAGCGTGCTGTGTCCATTTCCCCAGTTGTCTACCAGGCGTTCCAGAGCGCCGAGCGGCAGACGTGCCCGCTGGCAGGCGCTAAGGAACTCGTGCGCCAGCCCCGTGTACAGAGCGGCCTGCTTGAATGAATCCGTCCTGTTTTCCATGTTTTTCGCCGCCTTTTTGGATTGTTATATCGTGTCGTGAATTCCCACGACCCACCAGCATACTCGCTGCTCTAAATTTTGTCAACAATAATTGACGACAATCAAAAAAAGAGCTATACTGACACTATGGATCTAAAGCTTGCGCTAACCGAACTTGGCTTGGCTAAAAACGAAGCCACAATTTATTTGGTTATGCTTGAGTTAGGGATTACGCAGGCTGGGCCTATCGTAAAACGGACAAAACTTCATCGAATGCTTGTCTATACGGCACTCACTCGTTTAGAGGAAATGGGATTGGTTACAATCGTAAAAAAGAAACGTATTCAATTTTTTCAACCAGTTGATCCAGGTCATCTAATTGAACGTGTAAAGAAAATTCAGTCATTGGCGGAAACGTTGGTGCCTAAGTTGCAACAGCTTCAGACGCAGAAAAGCGAAGCGGTCTTAGTAAAGACATTTTTTGGGCAGGAAGGATTAATCAATAACCTCAAAGAAACACTCGAATCAGCAGCAAGTCATCCGTCGCATGAGATTTGTATTATGGGAGGAGCGGGAGGGGAGGGGAATGATCCAATTGAACATACCGGCGAATGGTATCCAGAATATGTCGAACTCTCAAAGCGGCTGGGTATAAAAAAGAGGCTCTTGGTTGGTGCAACGTATAGTCGCTACTTCAACCGGCAGTTTGCGATTCACTCGACCAACAAGTTGCGAATCCTACCGGTAGGCTTCTCAACACCGATGTTTACCCGTATCACAAGAGACTTGGTTTCAATTGAGATCTACCAGCCTCAAATAACAGTCATCCAAATTCGAAATACAATTGTTGCTCAAAGTTATCTCGATTCCTTTGAGAGTCTTTGGAAGATGGGAAAAGAACAGAAGAGATAAACTCATAAAAGAACACTCGGCCTGATGGCCGAGTGTTCTTTTTCATCCCTCAATGCATCTGACATGCCTGTCAGCTGAATAGTCGGGACGGGGAGGGGTGGAGTGATCCACCTTCCTCCCGTCTGGCCTCGCACAGGGAGCGCGAGGCGCGCTTTTTGTATGCTACGGCGTCACCGGCTCGAGGTCGGTCGTGCCGGTGTGCTCGTTGTAGCTGAAGGGGCGGTACTCCACCGAAGTCTGGTTCATCCGCCGGACGCGCAGGCGGCCCCAGAAGCGGATGCGCTGGGATCCGCCGTCCCGCTGGATCGACAGGCTGAAGCTCTGGTAGCGCGGCGGCGCCACCACGGCGCAGCCGGGCATGCCGAGGCCGTTCAGCCTGCAATCGACGTTCAGCTGCGGCCCCTCGTGGTCGGGCGGCAAGAAGTTGAGCTCCACCCGCCAGAAGTCGGGCAGCGCGCCCCCTTCCATGAGGTCGACGAGCACCACGCTGCTCTCGTCGAAGGCCGTGTGGTACTGCTGGCGGATGTCCGCCTGCCGAGCGCGCGAGCGCCCGTCGGTGTCGACCGTGATGTCACGGTCCGGGAACCCGTCGGCGACCGCGTAGCTGAGGTTGGCCCCCGAAGGGGTGGCCGTGGGCATCTGCGTGGTGGCGCAGGCGGCGTTGAACAGGGCGACGGCGACGATGGTACGAAAGTTCACAGTGTTTCTCCAGGGTTGGGGTGATCGCTCGTGCGTATGTTCAGTGTGAACACGAGCTTCCAGCCGTTTTCTTCAAGAGTAAATAGAAAAGAAAGGCTGGAAGCTCAGGTTTCTGTTTTGTTGTAAGCGAGCTTGTTCGTTCTTATTTAACCGGGAAAGATAGCATATTTTATTCTTTTTGTCAATGAAAATCCCCATCTATTTCATCAGCATTTGAGCCATAAAATGAGCATTTTTGATCTATAGATACAAAACACAAAGACCCCGGCGGGGTCTTTGTTCTATCTGTACGATTTGTTGGCTTACGCTGCCTTCTTCGCCAAACGTTCCGCGTGACGCTTTTTCATGGTGTTCACGCGCTTTTTGGCTCCCTGGACGATGCCCTGGTCGATGAACAGGTTCCAGACGGTCTCAGAACACTGAGCGCCTTTGGAAATCCAGTACAAAATACGCTCTTTTTCGACCTTAATCGTGGAAGGATTGGTCAAAGGGTTGTAGGTCCCGAGGAGTTCGAGCGCCCGGCCCCATGGATCACGAGCCTTTTCAGACACGATGAAGCGATAGGAGGGCTGCTTCTTTTTTCCAACACGGGTGAGGCGGATCGTTAACATGGCGCCAAGAATAGCCTTCTTCGAGCCTTCCGTCAAGCGGGTAGCTTCAGCTCCAACCGGCCCTAAAAGACCCGCCTTGAGCGGCCAAAACCCCCATGCTATCGTTTCTTCATCCCCACAAGGGGTTGATCATTAGCCGCCTCCTCTTTTCTAGGAGGCAAAAACCCATTGCTATGGAAGAACAGCACGTAGAGCAGCAGTTTCTCGAGTTCGTCGTGAAATCGGTGGTAAATCATCCAGAAAACGTCAAAGTCGAACGAACGGTCGACGATCGTGGCGTCCTTCTGACCCTCCACGTCGGTCAGGACGATATGGGCTATGTCATCGGTCGCGATGGTCAGACTGCCCGCGCCTTGCGCATTTTGCTCAAAATCGTGGGTGCCAAGGCCGATGCTCGTGTGAATATGCGTATTTTCGAACCAGAATCCGCTCGTCGTGAGCATCAGGAGCGAAAAGGAACCAGCGCCCCAGTCGCCGGTCACGGTGAAGCGGGGTTGGTTACAGATTCGGATCTGAGCGATTTGGGAATATAAGCGTTGAAACAAAGCGTTTCGAGAGCAGACAGGTTTATTCCTGTCTGCTTTTGTACTAGGCGGAAAGGCCGTTTTTCGTTAGGCTGGTCCTACATGGCAAAGTTAAAACCACTAAAGGTTGATATCCTGACGATTTTTCCTGAACTCGTGCAGCCGTATTTGGATGGCTCAATGTTAGGGCGTGGTCAAAAGGACGGATTGTTGCATTTGAAAGCGCATCAGCTGCGTCAGTGGACACACGATCGTCATCAAACGGTCGACGATCGTCCGTTTGGAGGAGGTCCAGGCATGGTGATGAAAGTGGGACCGTTTCATGAGGCGCTTGTGGCCTTGAAAGTTCGAAAGAAAGACGGAGCGCCTACGGCGACCGCTAAAAAAACGCGTGTTATTTTATTAAGCGCCAAAGGTAAAATCTTTCAACAAAAAGATGCGGTGCGTTTGTCTGGCTATGATCGTCTCGTTTTTTTGTGTGGACGGTATGAAGGGGTTGATGAACGGATTGCTGAACATTTGATTGACGAAGAGTTATCTCTAGGGCAGTTCGTCTTAACCGGAGGAGAACTAGCTGCTTTAGCTATGGCTGATGCAGCTGCTCGTTTGCGTCCCGGAGTTTTAGGGGAAGAAACATCTTTAGATACAGAATCACATACGGAAGAAGGGTTACTTGAATATCCGCAATATACGCGACCTGAAAACTACAAAGCGGGTGCGAAAACTTGGGGTATTCCTGAAATTTTGTTGTCAGGTGATCATGCGAAAATTGCTGCCTGGCGCAAAGGGCAGATGAAACGATTATCCGATCAAAGTTGAAGAAACTGGATCCAGACTTGAAAAAGCTCAGTTGAGTTCGTAGGATGCTCCATTCCCTTCGTCGCGCTGGTGCGAGGAGGGGACCGACGGTCTTTTGAGATGGAGTGTTCCATGAGTGATGGATTTGAGGTTCAATCGTGTGAGCTCTCGGGTGGTGTTCCTTCTTCGTTCGCCGTTCGCCTTCCGCCGCTCGTCGATCGACAGATCAAGCTGATGTCGGGCTCCGCTCTTCGCTCCCATGTTCTCCGTCGTGCGGATGCCGAGGCGGTCGGTCTGACTTGCTTGGTGGATGACGAGGCAGTCGTCTGCCTCGACCGTGTCTGTCTCTCGGGCTGTGAAGAGGCGGAGGTGCTGCTCTCCCTGCTGCGGGCCGCTTTCCTGGCTGAACGCTCACGTCTGCCCGGACTGAACTACTTCGCGTTCATCGCGAAGCGCTACGAAGACTGGGCAGCCGGTGCCGCGCTGGCTCAGGGCCGCATCTACCCGCATCCCGAGCACTACACCACGGGCCGTCCGGCTATTCTGCGAGCCAATCTCCCTCGTCGCCTCGGTCTGCAGGCGTATGAGGGGGATGCGCGTGTGGTCGGCTGGCGTGCGCCCGTCAATGGTGTGAAGGCGGACGCGGCAGCCGTGCGTCGCTGGTGGGAGAGCTACTCTCGCGATCGACCGCTGGTCTGCGTCGGTGCCTTTCCGATCGAATGAACAATCGCTGGTCGGATCATGCTTGGCGCAGGGGAGTGGCTCCGCTTCCCTGCGCCGGACTGTAATCAGAAAGGAAAAGGGACGTTTGGATACTTTGTAGGTGCTTCGTTGTATCAATTGGCTTCTATGAAGCGGGTTAATACAACAGCGCATCTCTCGATGCTGCTGTAGGAGGGTCGTTCCCCATGATTCACAAAGATGGAATGTGTGTCTGCGCCTGGCCTGGCGACTGCAACTGCGCTGATCGGTCTGAAGAGTCGGCCGTGGCGGCGCGGTCTGCGACGGGGGGTCACGATGATCGCGAGGACTTCCTCGGAGAGTCCACCCTGGGCAACCTGATCTGCCTCAGTATCACTTCGGCGGCCGAACTGATCGATCAGGTGCACGGAGGTATCGATCGCCTGGCCGAGGCCTCCCGGCGTCTTCCGGGGGCCGTCACGTACTTCCGCTCCCTCGTTCGCTTCCCTTGCTGACGTTTTTCTTCCTTCAGACGTCGGCACTGCCTGTTTTCGGTGCTCACCGGACACGGGCAGGCACCTCTGTTTTTCAAGACTTTCTTGAAGCAAAGAGGCGCTTTCCCGCTTGACGTTCGCCCCAAAGACCGATATCCTGCCGACGCGATTTAGCTTCGGACAGGTTCGCTATACGGCTCCATCGTCTAGTGGTTAGGACAGCGGCTTTTCAAGCCGTTAATAGGGGTTCGACTCCCCTTGGAGCTACCAATACAAACACCACCCAATTGGGTGGTGTTTGTATTGATGTCGAGAATGCTAGGCCTTCCATTTAGATGCTCGCTATCTGATGGGTACGATCTTCTGTTATCATTTCTTCACTATGAAAGAATCAGAAGTTGGCGAAAAGCCTAAGGCGAATGATTATGATGTTTTTGCAAAATTTTATGATGCAATGATGGGCGATAGATCTAAAGCTCAGGCAAAAATAGAAGGGCTTATTGCAGAAAATCATGCTGAAGCCAGAACGGTTTTAGAGCTGGCTGTCGGAACGGGGTCTAATTTAGTAACTCTCGCAGCAAAACATGAGATTTACGGATTAGATTTATCCGCAAAGATGCTCGAAGTCGCTAAAGCGAAATTGCCGAAAGGAAAGTTTTTTCACCAGAACATGGTCACGTTCAAACTTGAGGAAAGATTTGACGTGATCCTTTGTCTGTTTGATTCAATCAATCATATTCTTGAGATAGATGCTTGGAAGGTGTTATTTAGAAATGCACAACAGCATTTGAATCAAAATGGGGTGTTTATTTTTGATGTTAATACCCCTGAAAAATTGCAAAGAGTCATTCAGGAACCGCCATTTGTTCGAGAGTCAGATGGGAATCGCATGGAAATGAAGGTGCAAGTTGCAGGAGACGGTGTCGTGAACTGGAATGTAAAATTTTCTGAAGGTGGCGACCAAAACAGAACAATTCTTCATGAAGAAAATATAAAAGAGATAGCTGTTCCAACCGATAGAATTCAGGACATGCTAGAGGAGATCTTTTCTTCCGTCACTGTTAAGCCGGATCCAGTGGCAGATGGGAAGCCAATCGAAAGAGTCTATTTTATTTGCAAGAAGTAAGCAGTATACGGCATTCTCTTGCCCCTCCATGCCGCATTACAATAGGCAGGGATCTCTTTGAAAATATCAATGTATTGGTCTGGAAGTTCTGTATCTTCTCTAAAAATAGCAAACGCACCCGGGAACCGGCTCGCGTGGAGTTGAATCCAGAACGCGTTTGCTGTCGGTTCGCACGAGTGCGATTTAGTACAAGAATGAGTTGAAGAGCGGAACGAGCAGGTTGGGGTCGATGTCGGAAGGGTAGAAATACTCACCTTGGTAACGACCCTGGAGGATGAGACGAGGTCCGGCGAAGCTTCCGACGCGCTTGCCTGACATGTTATTCACCTCCGAAGCATAAGCGTGAAGCAGTCGTGCGAAGGGAGTGGCCGCGTTTGCCTGTCGGCGGAATTGGGCCGCGGCACCCAAGAGCTGCCGCTTGGAAGGGGAGAGTTCGCTCTCAGGCACGCGGTTGCGCGCCATCCACCATGCCACTTCATTGACGTGAGCCAGTGCTTCGGTAGCTACGTTGAAGCCCAGATCGAAGTCTGAACAGAAGTCACCGAGCGCATTCAGGTTGCTCCCGGACCAGCCGGTGCGCTCGGTCACGAGCTGCGCGAAGAGTGCGTGAGTCGCCTCATGGACGATCACCTGTGCGGCTCGTTCGACCGTGAGTGCCAGGAAGCCGGCTCTCGGGATGACCATCCATCCCATGAGATCGTAGGCCCCTCGTCCTCCGGGTGGGCCATCGTGGATCACTTCGATCGGGAGTTTTGCGCTCCCCATCGAAGCGACGGTCTTCTGGACATCCGGCCAGCGCCAGCCATGGGTCAGCGCTCGTTGAGCCGCGATCAGCTTCTTGGCGGCTTCGATGTGGGTCAGAACCTCTCGGTCGGTAGTGGTCTGAGGGGGTTTGGGATACACATCCCCTTCCGCGAACGCGTACTCGTACCAGTCCTTGAACTGGCGAACGAGATCCTGCGTCGGCGTTGGAGGATGCGGTCTTCCCAACCAGGTTCGGGGACGAATGATGAGCTTGTTCAAATGCCAGCTTCCTTCTTGGTGAGGGATTGAAAGAACCCCATAGAATAGCAAAAAAATTGATTTTTGTCAACGTAAACTAGTCTTTTAAATCGCCAGTTTAAGAAATTAGAGAAGGAAAATATAGGACCACGATTACTAATCCAGTAATTAAAATAAGCAAAAACCAAATAAACAGAATCGCAAAACGTGTTTCTGAAGGGACGCCGGTTGTTTCGCTATGATCCTCTGCCCATTCCCAAGCTTCAGGCGATTCTTGTTTGTAGACGAGTTCAACGGTGTTTGGAGGTTGTTCTCGTGCATAGAGAACGGTTTCACCAGTGCCCGTATAACGCTTTCCATCAATAGTATATTCAATATCGACTTCAAGTCCGGTTTTGCCGTAGCGAAAGGTTTCTGTCGCGCGCGAAGCAAGAACCCGGGCTTGGACATGTTTCCAAGGAGACGGTTTGGGAGGCTGATTACGGATAATTTGATATGTTTTATAGAAAAACAAACCAATTATAGCTCCAGCGATAACAAGCGAGATGATAAACTCAATCGTTTCGAAGATCATATAATCAAGTATAAAGTATCCGCTCCGTATTTACTTCCTCCCAGCGTAAGCGGTATGTTTCTAGTGAATATGCATGAACACATCGATTGGACGAAGCTGACAGACGATCCTGTGAACGAGGAGGTGCGAAACAAGGTTATACAACGTCTTTTGAGTATCAGAAAACCGCTGGCTAAGGGATACGAGCGTTTCTTGGCTGAAAAAGTGACTGGTAAAACGGCTTTGGATATTGGCGTTTGTGAACATACGATGGAACGCATGCTGTCACCTAAGTGGAAACATAACGCGATAAAAGACAACGCTCGTTATTCGATGGGGGTGGACATCATTCCCGGTTTGGTTCAAGAACTGAAGAAGCGAGGGATCGAGGCTGAAGTCTGTGATGCCACGTCAGAGACTTTTCTAGGAAAGAAGTTCGAAGTCGTTCATGCCGGTGACATCATAGAGCATGTTGACAGTCCTGTTGGTTTGCTCAAATTTTGTGCCAGACACCTTGAAGATGAGGGGAGACTGATCGTTCGAACGCCGAATGGGTTCTGTCATGATTATGTTCATCAACAAAAAGTCATTGGAACAGATAAAAGCAATTTGGAACATGTCAGTTATATCTGCCCAACTCATGCCTTGGAATTAGGAAGAAGGGCTGGGTTGCTTCTGACGGATTATTATGTTCAATACCCAAGTGGATTTACTGCAAAAGGCATCCTGAATGCGCTTCGTTTTCTATCGCGCGGGAAATTACGTCATGCGCTGGCAGAACTCTTCTCAAAGCCGGAAAGTTATTCAACGATTTACGTCTACGAATTTACGTTGAATAGGGGTTTATAAATGTAGACACAGGGTGAAAACACAGGCACAGGTTTTTGATTGGGGGTAAGTAAAAATAGAAGAGGCCATGCGCTCAAGGTCTGAGCGCATGGCCTCGGTGGGCTGTGATGCGGGGAGAGGTTCTTGTTCTGCCCTTGCCGACGTTGGTCGGGAGGTGCAATTACCCTTTTAGGGATCCGAGGATCCACCCTAGCATCAGTACCACCAGTAGTGACTACTTCTTCTCGCTCTCCTTGTCCTCCTTCGGCGTGAGCAGTTCGTCTGCCATCTCGCCCAGGATCTCCTTGACGAAGCACTTCAGCTCGTCGAGATCCAGCTTGAGAGCCTTGGCCATGCTCCCGAGCTCCCGGTTGAAGTTGGGTCCTCCGAGCAGGATCCCATCCGCCATCAGCCGGTACTTGAGAACCGCCAGCGCCACGTCGCCTTTACGTGCCTTGTCCATGATCCGTTTCTCCACACGTTCGATGTGCCACGAACCCCTCGTAGCCAGGGACCACGGATTGCGTCATCCGTAATGGATTACCTTACCAAATACTCATCCCACGTCAATAAACAGCGACGCACCCGGGCAGAGGTACGCGAGGAGATGTGCGTAGCTGCCGCGGGTGCGGTGGGGGGTCAGGAGATAGTCGTCTTGTTGTGCTGCTTGGCGCGCCAGCGTCCGTGCAGGATGAGGAACGTGCTGACGCCCGTGCCGACCAAGTAGTAGGTCGGATAGACGGCGTCCTGAATCGTGAGTCGCTCGATCGTGAACATGTTGCAGATGTTCCCGACAGACCAGATGATCCAGGCGTGCGGCTTCTCCTTGGTCGGATCGCGTGAGATGCCTCGCCAGGTCGGGATGAGGCCCAGCGCGTCCGTGATCAAGGCACAGGCCAGGCCGAGGATCGGCGAGTTAAGTCTGTTCCACACGAGGAGGCTGAGGCCGGCTCCGATCAGGCAGCCTTTGTCGAAACGGCTCAGGCTGCCCTCGCCGTACTTGATGCAGAGAACCATCGTCACGATCGGTGCGATGGCCAGCGCGATCGTGGCCGGCAAGTTGTGGTGTGAACCCGGGCTAGCGAGATACGTTGCCAGGATCACCAGGCCGAGAACCGACCAGATGAGCCAGCTTGCCCGGTTGGGCTTGGTCTTGCGCTCTACGATCTCGACTATGTAGGGAAGGAAGCCGCTGAGGGCGAGGATGCCCCCAATGATGCCCATGACTTTGTGAAAGGTTGCCACGTGTCCCTCCTTTTCTCGTGATACGCGACAGGGCATTTAAGCCTTATTTATAAGAAAAGGCAAGCGATTAAAATGAGAACGCTAACGTTTGGATCTAAACGAAAAACACACCCGGGCGGGTGTGTTTTTCTCTCCGAAGAAGTTAGCGCAACAATCCTCCCCATTCGACCAGTGTAAATCCAGTGCGTTTTGGTGTGGTGATCGTTGGTTGCGGGAGTTCGATTGGTCCAGCCAGGCGCTGCCAGTCCATGAACAAGCGGATGTTCGTTTGAGGGGCGGGGCTGACGTTCAAAGGAACTTGTTTGCTCCAGTCACTCGTGAGGAAGGAAATGCGATAGTAGGGGGCGCCGGTCATGAGAGGGACCCAGAAGTCCATGAAGTCTTTACGTTCTTGGGTATTCAGACCGTAGCGCGTCAACGTGTCTTTCAAGAAGCTTTCGACTTGTCCATCTTTCACGATGAAGCCGTCTTTTGGAACGGAGTAGTTCACGCCCAGACCTTCCCAGAAAAGCGAGCCGACTTTGGCGCCCGTATCTTTCATCGTGAGTTGGCCGTTTGGTTCAGCGCTGACCTTCCAGCCCGTTTGAGGGTAGGTTGGATCGCTGACCGTGACCTGAATGAAAGAAGGGAGTTTCACGCTCACATCTTGCGTCTTGGTTGGGTAGAGATAGATGACCGGTTTGCCACACTCGAGCAAAGGAACGGCAACTGTGTTTTTGTAAACAACCCAACGACCGAGTGCGTCTTTCCAGAAGAAGAGGGGAACTTTTACTTGAGCCAGGAAAGCACGCATCGGCGGCTTTTGGTTAGTCACTTCATCAAAGGCGTACCACGATTCGTAGACTTCGTAGAGGACGGCAGGATTGCTGCGAGTTGCTTCCGGGGTGAAAACATAGATCGGATCTCCCGCATCTGTTTTTCCAGCTTCAACGAGATCGGTCATCTTCACTTCATCCGCACGTAAGACACGTAAACAATCAATGCCGCCACAGCCACCGATTTCATGAGCACGGAAGGTGGAGGTATTAGCGTAGCGAGTTTCCCATTTGAGTTGAGTTGGTCCGACGAGACGGGCGGCTGGATAGGTTACATCTTCTCCCGCTTGTGGGTCACGAACGGCAGAAGGGATACCGCTTTCGTAGATCATGCCTTCGCCTGTTTCGTTGTAAAGAATGACACAGCCGGGTTTTAGTTTGACTTCTGTCGCGGCCGAACCAACAGGACCCTCGTAGACGTTGCGACCATCGGTCGTACGAGCGAGCGGCAAGCGATCAACGCAACCAGTCGCGCCGCAAAGAGGGGATGGATCGGCTGTGACGGATAAAGACGCACGGCGCAGCACCTTACCATTTTCTAAAGTCAGGCTTTCAGGGAACGAACTGACGTTCAGTTTGAGTTGAGGAGCGAACTGCACTCTGGACCAACCCTGGGCCAACAGAGATGGGGTGTTCGTCATCCCAACGACTCGGACTGCTTGCTTGTCTGGAGAAACGACCAGACTCACAAATGACGGGGCTTGTTCCCGACCCATACCAAGGTCTACGACCAATTTGGTTTGGCGAGCGCCATAGACGGTGTGATCTTTGTAAGGGCCATCAATGACGCGACCCTGCTCGTAGAAATCGTAGGAGAAAGTGTAGACGGGTAAGGCCTCGTCGATGCCCCCTTCGTAACCGCTCACACTTGGAACGTTGATCTCGTTGCTTGTGATGATGGAGCCAAAAGCCGTGGCTGGTGGAACGATGGTGCCGGTTTTCCAGGCGACGTTGAGTGTAGCGTTGGTTGCATCGACAGTGGGCTGTGTGCTGGAAGGAGTGATGGGTGGCAGTGGGGTAATCGGTCTCTCTGGCACCATGATTGGTGCTTTAGGTTCATCTTCACCCTGATCGGTCGGTGGTTGATAATCTGCTGACATTTTCTGCCAAGCGAGAAAACCAAAAATGCCGACCAAGAGTCCAATGAGGACACTGACGGCAACGAGCAAGGCGTTCGAATGACCGGTAACTTGAGCGGGCGTCGGAGGAGTCGGTTGAGAAGGAGCAGATGGGGAGGGTTGGTCCATATGAACCCTAGCGTATCACTCGCTCACTCCCTTCGATAGGTTCTCCGCAGCCCAGGCTTCCCAGGTACGTCGATTATTTGTGAGCGCCGCGAACTGCTGATCGGAAACCAGTTCCCAAGTTTTGTTGGTAGTTCGTTGTAAAGGCAACGCGTGCCAGAGGATGCGATCAGGGTGGATCTCTTGCACGAAGACCGTTTCAAAGGGGATACGAGCTTCACGCACTTCATCGTAACCACGATAGGCGCGGTCTTCGGAGCTTTGAATGGCGCGTGTTGGATCGTGGAAGAAGACGAAGCGCTGAGAATTTGTTGTAGCTAAACCTGGCTCACTACTCATCAGAGCATGACTGGTGCCCAGTTCAGTCGTTGAGGCATACATGAGACGCAGGCTATTGGTTTGGGCTTGGACGGTGAGACGAACGTTTTGTTGTTCCGCGAGCTTAGAAAGCAAGAAGAAGAGCGGTGGCGAATCAATCTCAACCCGGCGAAACGCTTCGGCGTTTCTCGCTTCTAAATGTCCGATCGCTTGTGCATCATGTAAGTCCGCGAGGTAGGCAGGAAGTTCATGGGAAAAATCGATCGTCACGACAATGATGAGATCAGGGCCAGCCTCTAACAGTTTGTGCAACTGATCAGACAAAGCGTTTAAGGTTGAGGTCGAGGCATCATTGCGTACTGTCATGACATTAACCGTTGCTTTCGGCCACGCCTCTGCCAAGAAAGGAATGAGACCACGTACTCCATGTTCACGTTCAAAAACACTGTCTTGCAGACGGAGTGCTTGAGGGTGCGCGGTGAGAAACTGATTGCTCAAAGATGGGTCAGGGCGAATTGTATTTCCATTCCAGTCGAAAGGCCTGTTGGTGGTCGAGAGCGCCTGTTTGCCAATAGAAAAATGATCCGGTGAGAGCAACAAAACACGTTTTTTTGTTGGTACAGAAGTCAGGAGGCTCGTGATTTCTCGTCCGGCGACTAAATGATGGGGGATCAGTAGGAGTCTCGCTCCTGGATCGACGGGATAGCGTTTTGCATGACGAAAAGAGATGTCCACGACGCCTTCTGGAATTTCACGAATGACGAAAGGGGTCGGCTCTGGTTGTCGTGGAGAGACAAATCGCAAGCCAATAATCGTTCCAAGACAGGCCAGTAGGCTGATCATGAGGCAGAGGGCGGTTCGAAAGGGGAACTTTGGCCAAGACATACTTGGCAGCCACTATAGCACCCTCGCCTTGAGTCTTTGGCCTAGTTTGCTACTCTGCGGAGCATGAAGCCCAAGTTCCTGCGGGTGCTGGCTATCGAGACGAGCTGTGATGAAACGGCTGTCTCGATGATTGGCGTCCGCGAGCGTTCAGGGCAGCCGGAGGAGGTAAAAGTTTTGTCGCACCTTGTGTCTTCACAGGTGCCGATTCATCAAAAATATGGTGGCGTCGTTCCAGAAGTGGCAGCTCGCTCTCATGTTCCAGAAACGGTGTCTTTATTGACGCAGGCCTTAGGAAAACAGGGGATGAAAGCTTTTGATGTGATTGCAGTGACACGCGGACCAGGTTTGCCAACGGCGCTGAGCGTCGGAGTGGAGGCAGCTCGAACATTAGCTTGGATATCGGGGAAGCCGTTGGTCGCTGTGAATCATTTGGAGGGACACATCGCCTCGGCTTGGCTTGATGGACGAAAACGTCGCGACTGGCACTATCCTTTGCTTGC
The DNA here is from genome assembly GCA_018061755.1 of Patescibacteria group bacterium. Lineage (GTDB taxonomy): Bacteria > Patescibacteriota > Patescibacteriia > 2-12-FULL-60-25 > 2-12-FULL-60-25 > JAGOTP01. The sequence goes on from JAGOTP010000006.1 coordinate 15,404, forward strand.
GTTGGTTGTGTCTGGTGGTCATACCGAACTCGTGATTGTGGAAGCACTGGGTAAATATCGTTTGATAGGTCAGACGCGTGATGATGCAGCGGGTGAGGCTTTCGATAAAGCAGCCAAGCTTATGGGATTGCCCTATCCGGGTGGGCCGCAGATTGCCAAGCGTGCCTTGCAAGGCGATCCAAAGGCCTTCGATCTGCCTCGTCCGATGCGTCATGATGGGAGTTTTGATTTCAGTTTCAGTGGTTTGAAAACGGCCGTGCGTTATACGTGGGAACAGGTAAAAACAGAAGGTCAATCTTTGGAACAAGCTACAAATGATATGGCTGCGTCTGTGCAAGAAGCGATTGTGGAGATTCTGGTTGAGAAGACGGTTGCCGCAGCCAAAGCGGAGCGAGTGAAGGGAGTGCTTTTAGTAGGCGGTGTGTCTGCGAACGAGGTTCTGCGAACTCGTTTAGGCAAAACGCTCAAGCGCAAACTCCCGGGTGTTGCTTTTCTGCCCTCGATGAAAGCCTATATCACAGACAACGCGACCATGATCGCAGCGGCTGGCTATTGGCGTTATCAATTGGGTGATCTTGCCAATTGGCAGGATGTTGAAATCGATCCAGAGTGGAATCTGGGCTAAGGCTATGACCAAGGAATTTTCTGTTATTCAGTTGGAAGATTGGGAAAAGGTAGCTGTTTTTTTGAGAGACCAGCTTACAGCGCCAACCATCTTAGCGTTATCTGGTCCGCTGGGCGCCGGAAAAACTACGTTGGTCCAGGCTCTGGCTCGAACATTGGGAGTGGTTGATCGTCCACGCAGTCCGACTTTTTCGTTATTACGCACCTACTCCTTACCAACGCCTGTAAATAGTATTAAGCGTTTGGTGCATATTGATGCCTATCGTCTAGATCAGCCATCTGACATTCATGCCTTGGATTTGGCAGGGGAGTTGAGTGAACCAGGAACGATCGTTGCGATCGAATGGGCGGAACAATTAGGGGAGACGCTCAAAGTATTTAATGTGCCAGTGTTTCATCTTGTAATTGAACCAAAAGAAGGAACAGAACGTTTGGTGAAAATCCATCTATAACGCAAAACGCACTACGGAAAGTGGTGCGTAGTGCGTCGCTCCTCGCAGGAGCGCTGCGAAGCGGTAGAGGTAGGAGTTCATCTAAAGCGAGGGGTACGCAGCAGCTGGATCTTGAACATGCCACGTTGCATGACCCGGCGTTCGATGTTGTTGACCCTACGCTCTTCATTTGGCGGTATGGTCGCGGGAGCAGGCGTAGCGTTTCGATCTTGCCGCTTGGGCCCGAGATAGCAGGCGGGAGCTTTGAACAGATGGCTGCGCATCAGTTCCCGAGCCCACCCTTCGTTCATCAGGGCTGTTTGTAGCAGGATCTCTGCGCTGTGGTATTCACGAATCACCTCGCCCATATCTTGCACGAGAAGGGACTCCGCTTCCTCATCTGGGGCGACGAGAAAGATGGGGCGACCCGGTAATGTATTACTATCGAGTAGCGAACGGGCCACCTCCACGAACTCGTGATGAGGCTCTTGCCAGATCAAGACAATCGGCACTCCGCCCTCAGCATCAGCCCGCTTAATCAATTCCATGGGAATGTCGTACTTGGTGACGAGCATAATCTGCTCGATTCCCAGGTCTCTGAGCGCTTCGCACGTCAGGCGGCTACTCTCGATATTTCTCGCTACGACGATAACCCGTTGATACGCCAGGGATTCGGGCGGCATTTGAGCCATTTCGTCTCCCTCCTCACGTTCTCGCTGGTGAAAGGTCCATGACCACCATTGGCCACCGAGATTTGTATCAAATTATTCCCACCTCGGTCAAGTAAGGGTTTTAAACGCAAAACGCACTGGCGAAAGGTCGCGGCAGTGCGTCTGCTCGTTGGGCGCGTAGGTCGATCAAGGGAGATCGTGCGTCGAACGGGGTTGAAGAAATGTTGGTGAAGAGAGGCTCGTGAGGGGAGTGCCCCGACCAGGGCTCTGGGGAGCCTTGGTCGGGGCTATTCGGCGGGGTCGGTGTCAGTCGCAATAACCGCCCAATCCAACGCCGATGCCGATGTAGTTCTCTGGCGTCAGATACATGTCACCGGAGACCTCCCGCGGGTCCGGCTCGAGCTGTGCGTGTGTCGGGTGGTCTGCGCCCCGGGTTTGGATCCCCGGCGACGTGTTCGCTCCGCTCCCGCTCGTTTGGTGGTCGTGACCACCTTCTGCTTCTGCGCCCGTCTTCGTCGGGATTTCTGAATTGTTCATGATGCCTCCGTCTGGTCTCCTGGGTGTGCGGACCTACTCACTATCGAGTCTATCCGTTATCGCGCGCTTGCCAAGCAAGAAACGCAATGAATCTATCTACCGCAGTTTTATATTATCCGTCAAGCACTGCTTCGCCAAGCGGCTTCATGGTATACTCTCTAGAGTTATATGCCTCGCGCTTTACAACATCGTCCTTTGTATCGTGAAATCTTGCGGGATGCTCTTTCTTTGGCCTGGAAAGAGAAGCGTTTTTGGCCGCTGGCCTTGCTGGTTGTCTTCTTGCAGACAGCTGGAATCTACGACGTCTTCTTTTTGTCGCTAAGAAATGCCTTCCAGACTCCGTTGGCGGGGAACCAAGGCTGGCAGGGCTACCTTCTGCAGATTAGCCGCTTGGATTGGGTTGACCGTTTTGCTCTCACTCAAAGCATTCTCTTGTCATTGGCGCTGATTTTCTTGATTCTCTTCTTCAGCGTGGTTGCTCAAGGAACGTTGGTGGCTTGTATTGACCGTGGCGAAGCGAAAATTGGACGTGGCTTCCGTCAGGCGATTCAGGCGGCAGCGAAACGGGTTGTTCCGTTAGCTGTCTTGAACATTCTCATGGTCGGTATCACTGGTCTGGGTTCAGTTGGTCTGAAAGCTGTAGCCGGTGCGGTGGTTGGTATGTCTGGTGGCACTATTTTGTTCGCGATTGCTGCGTTGGTCTATCTTTTCATTTTATTTGTCTCGACCGCTCTCCACTTGTTCGCATTAAATGGCATCATGGCAGATGGGATGACTCTTCATGAAGCGTTGCAGCATGCGGCGCAACTGCTCCGGAAGACCTGGATTACGGTGGCGGAAACGGCTTTGTGCATGATGCTGGTTGGTGCCTTCATTTTTGCCATGTCTGTTGTACTGTCATTGTTTGCAGGTTTGCCGGCCTTGGGTTTCTTGGTCACGAGTTTATATCTTGGTTTGCCTAAGGTTTTTGTCTTCGCCAACGTCGCCATTTCGGCCATCGTATTTTTGATGGCCATCATGGGTGGGCTGTTTGCCATCAATTTTCAGTACGCCACCTGGAATCGTTTGTACCGTCGAGCAGTCGAAGGAACGGCGCATAGTAAGGTCGTACGCGTTATTCATGCGCTCACCTCTCGTCGAACACGATCATCATCGACGCGTTAATTCTTGTGTCTACGACGCCTCCCAAAGCAGCCTCAATTGAGGACTTGCTCAAAAAACCTCTCCCAAAAGATGCCGATGCCATGGCTTTGGATGAGCTAGCTAATTTTACGGCTACTCAAAAGAAAAGCCCGATCAATAACAGCTCTGCGACTCCCGCCCCAGCCAAAGCCGCCCCTCCGGCAGCGGCGCAAGTTGCTCTGACGGACAAGATGCAGGAGATTAAACTCCGCGAAAAAGAGAAGCTAGCTCAAGAAATGTCCGTGAAGTTTGGTTTGCCCTATATCGCGTTACGAGGTTTTCCGATCGCTCCTGAAGCGTTGAGTCTCATCAAAAAGCAGGAATCAGAAACCCATCAGATCGTCGCTTTTTTCAAGGTCAAAGAGCAGATTCGCCTGGGTACGACCAATCCTTCGGAAGAAGTTGAGCAAATTCGTGCTCGTTTAGCCGAAGAGCAGCATTCGACGGTTGATGTTTACTATATCTCTGAGGACAGCTTTCAGGCGGCTTTCAAATTGTATGACGTCCTCCCAATCCCGAAAGATGTCGTTTATGGCTACCGCATTGATGAAAATGACCTGTTGAAATACGAAAAGCAGATCGCCGATTTTCGTGAACTGCAGCAACAGATCGTCAAAGTAAATACGACGGATGTCATCACGCTCATGATTGGCGCTTCGCTCAAGGCGAATGCCTCTGATATTCACGTCGAAGCAGAAGAGGATGGAGTAAAAGTGCGTTTCCGGATGGATGGTATCTTGAATGAAGCGGCTAAGCTCCCACGCAGCGCTTGGCAGCAGATGATCGGACGTTTGAAACTTCTGTCAGGCGTCAAAATCAACGTCGACAGCGTGCCACAAGATGGTCGTATCACGATCTATCTTCCAAACGAAAAGATCGATATTCGCGTCAGCTTCTTGCCGACGGCTTTTGGCGAATCAGTTGTTATGCGTTTGCTCCGTCCCAAGGCGGTGGCGCTTGAATTTGATAACTTGGGGATCAAGGGCCTGGCTCTCGAACGTTTACAGAAAGAAATTGATCGTCCAAACGGCATGATTGTGACGACCGGTCCGACCGGATCTGGAAAAACAACGACACTTTACGCCATTTTGAAAAAACTGAATGATCCAGGCGTCAAAATCATCACGCTGGAAGATCCAGTCGAATACAAGCTGGCCGGAATCAACCAAAGCCAAATCGAGCACTCCAAAGACTACGACTTCGCCAAAGGCCTGCGCTCAATCCTCCGTCAGGATCCGGATATTGTGATGGTGGGGGAAATCCGCGACTTGGAAACAGCTGAGATCTCGATTCAAGCAGCTCTAACGGGTCACTTAGTGGTTTCAACCATTCATACGAATAGCGCTGCTGGCGCGATCCCGCGTTTCTTGTCGATGGGTGTGAAGCCGTTTTTGTTGGCACCTGCTTTGAATGCGGTCATCGGTCAACGTTTGGTGCGACGTCTCTGTCCCGATTGCAAAGTCGATGCCACCCTTCGTCCAGGACAGTTGGACGAGGTGCGTCGTGTCTTGGCGGCCATTTCTCCCAAGTCCGGTATACACGTCGATCTGGATCATTTGACGTTCAAAGGCCCTGGACCGGGTTGTAAAACATGTAACAACCTAGGTTTCAAAGGTCGCGTTGGTATTTACGAGATTTTCACGATGAGTAAAGAAATTGAACAAGAGGTTTTGTCGAAAGAAGTCTCAGAATTCATGATTCAAGACATGGCGGTCAAAGAGGGGATGCTGACGATGGCTCAGGACGGATTACTGAAAGTGTTGGAAGGGGCGACGAGCGTGGAAGAGGTCCTGGCAGTGGCAAATATCGATTCTACCTTGCTTGAACCGCCAGTTGTGGAGACGAAGACCGAAGAAAAGAAACCGGTAAGCTAAGTCAGTCGCTTTGAGGGTTCTATGTACGAACTTCATGCCAAGCAAGATAGCGGAACCTCTCGCAAGGATCGTTCGCTCGCTTTGTTAATCGGGCTTGTGCTCCTGATATTCAGTTACGGGGCATTCGACAGTTTCCTCTACGAAGTTCATACATCATCTTCCTTTGGCGATGATGCTTTGACTGCCTTGATCAATCTTCTTCTCATCTTGGCTATTGGGATTGGTGGCGGATTAGGTGTGTATGGCGTTATTCGTGGAATGGCGGCAGCGTATCTGCGTCTAGAAGCTGGATTCTTGGAATATCGTTGGAGTTTTTGGAGATGGGAGCAGATCAAGAAGTTAGATCTACAAACCGTAGGTGATATAAAGGTCGGTGATCATATCTTCTACTCCAAAGGAAAAAGGATCATTCCTGCAATTTTGTTTACCTTAAAAACCGACCCCTCTCCTACGCTGGATTCAGTGGGAAGGCTCCACGGTCGTTTCTTTCCGCTGCCGAAAGGTGTTTCAGAAGAAGAGGCGCAGAGTTTTTTACATTTGATAAAGCAAGAGCAAAACCGCGTGAGCGGAGGATGGCAAAAAAGTAATACTAAGAACTAAGCAGTACCTTTTCCACAGATCATTTTCATAGAACGAAGACTATAATAGTCGCATATGACAAATCCAGGCGAGCCACGAGGACCAAACCGGAGTAAGGGGGAGGAAGACAAGATTATTCCCAAAGAAGCTGTCCAAAAAATTCTGCAAGAAAGTGGGCTTGTTGACTACCCCATCACTTGCATGAGATTGGCTTTACAAAGAATTGGTGCAACCGATCAGGTTGTGCGTTGGGTCTTCAACAGAATGGATCGTGAGCGAACGCATAGGAACGGAGGTTCTCAGTCACGTGAAATAACTGACTATAAAGTAAGGGAGCGAGTAGAAGAGGTCTTCGCTGCGAGAATGGCCCACCATCCTGAATTAGCGAAGTGGTACGAACAAGAGGCTAGGCAAGCGGTAGCACAGTATGAATCACAAAAATTAATGGAAGACGCTGTACGGGCTGAGGAAAATGATGAGGCTAACGAACGATTTGAACGAGAAGCCTTAGGAAAAGTAGTGCAAAAGTTAAAGGCAAGAGGGTACGACGAGGCAAAGATCATGACATTGGTCAGCGAAGCGTTTCGAAAAGAGAGTAATTAAAACTCGCACTTGCAAAAACCACCCGTCGCACAATGTGATGGGTGGTTTTGCTTATGGCTATACCCAATGCTCCCAGGGAATTGAGAGTCTTAGGCGTATGGAGAAAGAGTTCTCCCAGATTCATTCCTCTAAGATGAGAAGAATGCTCTGCGCATGAGAAAAAGCGAATTTCGGGAAGGCGATAAAGGATCTCTTTAAATGAGCGCTAGCGCGTCTGCAGCTCCAGCTTCAGAATGCTTCCGTTCCTGTCTGCCTGCAGGAAGGAGAACATGGCAGTGCGCTGGAGGATGCTGCGTCGAGCTGCCGAAGGGTGCTTTTTCAGCGCCGTTACCAGATCCTGCCACTGGCGGGTGATCCAGGCGTAGCCCAGCAGCCAGTAGAGCAGGTCCTCAGGGACATCATTCGGCATGGCGTAAAACGTTCCAGTAAGACTTCCATTGAGCGAGTAGTGGACCGCGCGTTTCGCGTGCCACATGCCATGTGCCAGGCTGAGAAAGTTCTCTTTCCAGTCCGTCGGTGCTGCGCCGATTGCTCGACGCAGTTCCGCTTCGGGATTGAACCAGTCCGGGAAGGGATGCTTCCTGATCCTCTGGATAGTCACTCCGCAGCCTGCGATTTTGAGACCGATGCTCGACTTGCCCATGTTGTCGTCCCTTCGTCCGCTCTGACAGGTGAAGCGGACCCGGCATAGTAGCTTTTCGACCGGATTTGTCAATCATCAGAAGTTGTAAAAATCTTTATTTAGCAGAAAAACAGCCCTGTACCAATCGGTGCAGGGCTGTTTTTGTAGTTTATTTCGTTGATGGAGCCTGAAGAGTGCTGCTTTAGGCGGTGGCTTTTGTTTTCGTCCGATCCGCTTCATGCTTGATTGAACTCTTCGCATTAGCTGGTGGTAGCCCAACCACTTTTTCGAAGTCATCTCGTTCAATGATTTCTTTCTCAATCAGGTGAGCACAGATCCGATCCATGGCATCGCGATGTTCGCTGACGATCTTCTTGGCGGTTGCGAGACCATCTTTGATCAGGGTATCCATTTCCTTGTCGATCAAGATCGCTTTGTCCTCGGAGTAGTCACGCGTTTCTTGGATTTCGCGACCGAGGAAAATCATGTCCTGGCGTTCGCCATAGGTGCGCGGGCCAAGCGCGTCTGACATGCCCCACTGTGTCACCATGTTGCGCGCGAGCTTCGTCGCATTCTGCATGTCGTTGGAAGCACCAGTCGTGATGTCTCCAAAGAAGGTCCATTCAGCCGCATAGCCACCGAGCATGACGGCGATATCCTCGACATATTCGGTACGAGTACGCATGGTGCGATCTTCCGTTGGGAGGCGGATAGTGTACCCAGCCGCACGTCCACGGCTAATGATCGAGACTTTCTGAACTGGATCCATGTGAGGCGACATGTGTGCAACCAAGGCATGACCAGCTTCATGGTAAGCCGTGACTTTGCGTTCTTCTTCGTTCATCAAATGACTCTTGCGTTCTGGGCCAAGCATGACTTTTTCGATCGATTCGATCAGTTCTGTCATGTTGATTTCCTGTTGGTTGCGGCGTGCTGCCAAGATCGCCCCTTCGTTCATGAGGTTGCCCAAATCAGCACCAGAGAAACCCGGCGTACGTTCAGCCAAGCGACGCAGGTTCACGTCTTTCGCCAGTGGTTTGTTCTTGCCATGAATCGTCAAAATCGCTTCACGATCGTTAATGTCTGGTAGATCAAGCATCACACGGCGGTCAAAGCGACCTGGGCGAAGCAAGGCAGGATCGAGCACATCTGGACGGTTGGTAGCGGCGATGACGATCGCGCCCAAGTTTGGTTCAAAGCCATCCATCTCAACGAGGATCTGGTTCAAGGTTTGCTCACGTTCGTCGTGTGAACCGCCGAGACCAGCGCCACGCTGACGACCAACGGCGTCGATTTCATCGATGAAGATGATACATGGCGCGCTCTTTTTGGCTTTGGCGAACAAATCGCGGACACGGGAAGCGCCGACACCCACGAACATTTCGACGAATTCGGAACCGCTGATGTGGAAGAAGGGGACGTCGGCTTCACCGGCTACCGCACGGGCAAGCAAGGTCTTTCCTGTTCCAGGGGAGCCCATGAGGAGTACGCCCTTCGGAATTTTGGCACCAAGTTTGGCGAACTTGTCTGGGTTCTTCAAAAATTCGACGACTTCCATCAGTTCTTGTTTGGCTTCTTTGGCACCCGCCACATCGGCAAAGGTCACTTTGCCATTGCCTTTCGGAAGTTCACGCGCGTTGGCCTGTCCAAAGGACATAGCCTTGTTGTTTTGTCCCTGTGCTTGGCGGAACAGAAACCACATCAAGACGAACACCAAAATCAACGGAATGATGTTGGGCAGCAAAGCGGCGGCCCAATAGCCGGCGCCACTGTTGGTTTTGACCGTGGTTTTGATGGCCTTGGTTTTCTCACTATCAACGTTATAGTTTTTAAATAATTCAGACAGTGATTCGCCCGGTTCCTTATCAACGACAGCGGTTGTCTTGTCTTGATAGGTTACCTTAAGTTGTTGTCCTTCGACGGTAATTTCCGAAACCTGCCCATTCTGAACCTGGGTGATGAAACTCGTCACGTCGACTTTCTTGGCTGGATCGAGATTGACCATGGCGAGACCGCCTCCCACGATCAAAACAGCGGCTACAGCAAGCAAAATATTGCGGAGTGATGCGTTCATAGACTGTTTAGGGAGGGTAACGGAATTCCTTGGCTTAGTCTAGGAAACCCTCATAGACAACGCCCCCGATCGGAAGCGTGTCCGTCGGGGGCGACTTGAGGAGTTGTGCCGCGTCTAGGCGATGGCTTCGAAGAACTGGTTCAGGTCATCCATCAGATCGTCGAGCCAGCGCGGGTTGGTCGGGTCGAACGTGATGATGCGTGAGTGCGGCTGCTTCTGGACCTGAGCGAAGACCAGCGGATCCGTGCGCATGGCGCGGGGGCGGCTCACGATACAGGCCACGGGTTTCCGGTCGATGAGCCCGAGGACCGTTCCGGCCTCGGGTCCGTTCTCGTCCAGGAAGACCACCACGCTCCCAGCGGGCAGGAGCGTCCCCAGAACGAAGTGACGAACGATGTCTGCTGCGCGTTCCGGGTCGGGCGGTCCGAAGCCGTCGCAGGTCTGCTGGTAGTTCAGTACGATCCCTCGCTCTCTGACGACATCCGAGAGCACGCGAACGACCTGCGCGTAGATGGCCCGTGCACTCGTCGAGGCGAGTACCGGAGCCAGCAGCGGTCCGGCGAAGTAGGCTGTTTGAGGCGGCGGCGAATCACGAAGATCATTCACGGGAATATCCGTCCTTTCGGCTGAAAAGCCGTCCGCTTCGTATCAAAAAAAGAGGCATTTGTCAATAAAATAATACATCCCAGCCGAAGCTGGGATGTATTTGCTCTGCGAGAGAAGTGTTAGGCCTTTTTGGCGGTCACTTTCTCTTCTTCCTTTTTCACTTCTTCTTTCTGCTTGCGCAACGAGAGACCAAGACGGTGGTTCTCGGCATCGATCGAGATGATGCGGAAGGAGAACTCGTCGCCGACGCGGGCGATTTCGTTGACGTCCTTCACAGGGCGAGCGGACAGCTCAGATACGTGAGCCAAGCCATGGATTTCTGGATCAAGTTCAACGAACAAGCCGAATGGATTGATCTTGAGAACTTTACCCATGACCCACTGGTTGACATCGTATTTCTTCGCAACACGACGCCATGGATCTTCGACGAGCTTCTTCATCGACAGGAAAATCTTGGAACCTTCGATGTTGATGATCTCAGCCCGAACGGTGTCGCCGGTTTTGAGCACGTCACGTGGGTGATCGATGCGCTGCCAAGCGATTTCCGAAATGTGGACCAAGCCTTCGAGGTTCTGGTCAAAGCGGACGAACGCACCGAAATCGGTAACGGCCGTAACTTCACCTTCGATGTTGTTGCCAACAGCGTATTTCGCGAGGACCGATTCCTGACGGGTTTCCCAGACAGCCTTTTCGGAAGCAACGATCTTCTCTTCGCCCTCATGGGTGTCGAGGATCTTCACTTCGAGCGTTTCGCCGACCAGGCTCTTGAGTTTCTCAAGAATCTTCAGCTTCTCGCCACCTGCGACACGTGGATAGTGTTCAGGCGAAAGTTGTGACACAGGGATGAACGCAGGGATGCCTTCGATGCGGGTGATGAGCCCACCTTTGTTGGCGTCCACGATTTTGGCTTGGACAGCACCGCCTTGAGCGACCAATTCCTTGATCTTGTCCCAAGCGCGCTTGCGGCCAGCTCCCTTGAGAGAGAGTTCGAACTCACCGAATTCGTTGTCGAGTTCGATGACCGTGGCTTCGACTTCGTCACCGACGCGGAGGTCGAGGTTCTTGTCGAGTTCTGGTCCACGGATAAGACCGACCGCGATTCCGCCCAAATCACAACGAACTTCGTTGCGACCGACGGCGATCACGGAGCCTTTGACGACATCTCCTGGCTTCGGAAAGCTGGAGTACTGCTCTTGCGTAAGCAAGTCTTGAAATGAGGTGGCTTGTGCCATAGAAACTGAGCTGTTGTGTGGTCCAGGTTCCGTCCACGAGGGTACGACTCTGAAAAACGCACTTCAAACAGTCGTGCGCGAGTATAGAAGAATGAGCCAAGACTGTCAAGGAAAATGGCTGGGTTGAGGGAAAAATCGTCGGCAATTCGATTGAAAGTGCGTTGAGACCGGTTTACAGAATATACTATATTATGCCACATTTCGACCGTATTTGGGTCTCGATCTAAGCCCGTTATTCCAAAAATACGGGTTTAGATCGGGAAAACGGGCGGAGTCGCCGCATCCCGAAGAAGGGGGAATGGGTCGATGGGAAAGAAAAAGAGGAGAGTGGAATCCGAGTGGATGTCCCTCATCCCTCGCATAGGAGAGCGCATCGGAGAATATATCGTTACCGATCACTGGTTGGTTGATCCTAGTCGATTCTCCATTTTGTTTAAGGTTGTTCGAGCTGGTGTTGGTGGGGCCGAGTGTGTCATGAAGATGCTGAATCCTCTGTATCGCTGTTCGGATAAGAAGGGCGAAATATTGGATGATTTTCTGAGAGAGATCGATACCCTGACGTCGGTTGGAGGCCATCCGACGATCGTGAGTGTGGTTGGGGTAGTTCGCGATCCAGGAAACGAGCGGTATGCCTATATCATGCCGTACCTCGAAGGGCCGACTCTCGAGCAGTTCGCCCACGGTGTCCTTTCGAAGACGGGTAATGTTAGTGGCATTGCTGAAAATATACCGTACCAGTATCTGAGAGCGATCCTGTTGATTGGTTCTGTGCTGGCGGATGCGCTGACATACCTGCACGGTCGTGGAGTGATCCACCGGGATGTAAAACCCACGAACGTGATCATGCAACCGGACGGTCCAGTACTGATCGATTTCGATTGTGTGTCCGTCTCTTCTAGGGCGGTTACTCATAGAGTGAATCATCGTATCCCTGGACGGGTGGGAACGTGGGGGTATATGTCTCCCGAGGCGTTTCGAGGCGAGATTACTTCACCTGTTGCCGACACTTTTAATCTTGGTGCGACGATGCGTGCCTGTCTGACCGGTCTGGATCCGTACTCTGACGAGGTGCTCCTCGCGATGCCTACGGGAGAACAGGTTTGGTCTGAACATGAGAGAAGGCACGAAGAACCCGTGCTCCCTGTACGTTCAATACCTGGCATGCCTGACGCTCTACGGATGCTTCTCGATGGCGCGACCCACCAGTATGCCTTCGCGCGTCCTACGATGATTCAGTTCAGGGATGGGCTCAAAATGATCCTAGACCAAGTCTAATAGCGTACTTTTTTGCCATGTCGGGTGTGGCCGCGCGGTTCTCGCGTGTCCTTGCATCGTGCGAACGATGCACTTCTCCTTATATGCGGTGACCCGACCACCGCTGCTGCTTTGAGGCTCTCGTTCGAGGGCAAAAGAGCCGCAGTTCGATGCAAATGTGGTATTCTGTCGCAAGCGTCTTATGTCCTTTGTCTCTGTCGAAAATCGCGAAGCACTGATCGATTTTTTAGATTCCATCATTGAGTACTTGCCTGAACCAGAGCGCCAAGAAGCATTTGAACTGGTACATGGAAAGAAAACGGATGGAACGCCATCGGATGAGGACTTTTTTCAGTACGTGAAGCGTCAGGCCATGTTGAGTTGGCCAGCGCGGAAGGCGGTCCAAGAATATACTCAAGCTGAAGGTGGAGAAGAAGAGTGGCGGCTACTTTTGGAATCCGTTCGACCTGAAACGGGCTTTTTATTGAAGCGTCTGCGTGAACGTTTAGGTTTACGAATGTTGTCTGAGCTTTTGGTCCATGAAGATGCCGCTCAGGCCTTGCAGGGAGAAACGCGATTGGAAGTTGAATTATTGCGAGCGGAGATTTTGATCGAGCTTTGGCAGGCGCAGGCGGCTGAATTACAGGTGCATGTAGCACAGGCTAAGAAAGAATTGGAGGCTCGGCACCAACGTCTTCAGAAGTTGGAACAGTATGGATCTGAAACCGCGCGAAAAGATCGCACGAGTGACCTACAGAAACAGATCCAAGGTTTTGAACACCGAATGTATTTCGAGGGCGAAGTGATTCCGTTGGAAGAATTGGACCAAGTCTTACAGATCACGATTGGCGAGGTCTTGGAAAGAGAGTAAAATAAACGTAATTTATTACCTTCGTACTATTTTATGAGCGGTGAAATGCCAAGAGCGGGAGGGAGATATGAGGACGTGGACGCTGCAAAGCTGGCGGAGAAGGTTGAGACAGCAAGAACGGCTCAGAAAGCGCTCCGAGATCATTTTCAAAAGTTTTTGTCGGGAGAAGATAAGGCGGATGCAAGTGTTTCTAAGATAAAAAAAGCTTACGCAAAGTTGGCTTTTCAGTTTCATCCTGATAGATCTATGGTGAACTTTCCGCTAGAGCTTGTTCCGCTCGCGGAAAGCGTTTTCAAAGCCCTTTCGGTTTATGATGCGAGTTTAGGAAATGGGGTTGCGGTAACGCTGAACTTTCCTTTCGGATCCCCTCCAGTTGAACAAATGTTCAGTTTTTTACGAGCGTTTGATGCAACAACTGGTAAAAGTCTTAAGGACGCTGATCATTTTAGGCATAAGCAATTTTGGGAAGAGGTGGAAAACTTGCGCAAAGTAGTTTTAGAATTTTTAGCCTGGAATCCTTCTCAATCTCGATCGAAACCAGCAGCTGAACACACCCAAAAACCTCCAACCGCAACCCCGCAACCGCGACCCGCACCCGCTCCCACCCCGGAGCCAAGTAAGCCTAAAGCGTCTTGGCATGGTGGGGCAAGACCAGTATGGGAAAATGGCGTACCTTCTAGTGCTAGTGGCGCTGGAGGAGCTAAAACGGAAGCTCCTAAGCCAAACCCGCCTAAAACTGAGGCTCCACCAGCTTCACCACCGCCACCAACGAAACCACCTGAAGCAACTCCTACGTCTGATCCTACTAGCCAATCAAAAGCTGAGCCACCCCGTGAACCTCCACCTCGTCGAGCGGATGGGGCAGAACGCTTCACAGATTGGGGAAGAAAAGGCTCTAAGACGGAGAATCGGTCGGCTACTTCGCCAGAAGCGGAGACGCGAGAAAAAGAGGAAAGAGAGCAGAAACTGGCAGCAGAAGCACGTGTCTACAAGGCAGTGATAGATGATTTGACGGCATTGCTCAAAACAAAACAGGAAGTTGAAGATGAGTTGGATAACAATAAAAAACTCCCTCCCGCTGAGAGGTCTAAATACCTAGCAGCTTTAGAAGATTTGCGTAAGGAGGTGGTAGCCTGTTACGGCTATGAGAAATTGTTCGATCGAGTACGAGATCTGCGCAAGAAAGTTGAAGCGCATGCTACAGCAATTCGCCAGAGCGAAGAGTTTGCTGCGGAGGCGGCGCGCTATCCTGACCGAAACGATCCGACTTGGGAAGCGATCGGGGCAAGGGCAAAAGCTGCTGGATTGTATGCTAAGCTCATGATTGGAAAGGCTAAACTTGAACTCGATAAAGAGGAAGCTGACTTGGACGCAGTAGTCAAAAGATGGGAGGCGCGGAAATAACAAACGACCCGTGAGCAAGAAGCTCGCGGGTCGTTTGTTTTTCTTTCCGGTTGGTTATTATTTCTTGCTCATCCCGATCATTCCCGTCCAAGCGGAGCGACCTGCGAGGTCGATGCTGCGCGCTTGGTATTCGATTTGGTCGGTTGTGATCGGGGCTGATGTGTATTCACAGACAGCGCTTGGACAATTGGCGACCATTTCGCCGTTCAAGAAGATCTGGACACGATCAACGTTGCTGGGCGACCAGCCTTTGGCTTTGAACGTGATGCGTTCGCCAGGCGTGTAGCCAGTCTCGTCGTTGGTTGAGATCGAGGCGTAGGCAGGGATGTAGACCGCGCCGTCCGAATTCTCCCAGAAGCGCTTCATGAGGATCGAGCGCACGTCGGACCAGGCTTTATTGCCTTTACCATCTGTGACGCGGGCGTTGACTGAGATGCTTTGTTTGTGGGCGTAGTCGTTACTTGAGAGCGCGACGTCACATTCACGGTTGCCGGTCGTAAGACCGAACGAACAGGTGCGGCGGACTTGGCCGTCGACGATCATTTCGATCTGTTTGATGCCGTTTGGCGACCAGGCACCGACGCTATAGGTTGTTTCCCAGTTCAAGATTTCAGAGACTTCCGAACCCATCCAGTTCCAGACCTTGATTGGGCCTTGGGCGTTCAGGGGTTGTGGTTGAACCGTGACATCGCGAATTGTGATGGCACGCGTGTTGCTCCAGAGGACGTTTAGTTTTGTATCGATCGCACGAGTCACATAGCTGACGGTTGTCCCAGCAGCCATGGTCGTCGTATCAATCTTAGCCTCACAAGCCACGGGACTCACGACTGTTCCAACGGAACAAGTGCGAATCACTTTGTCATTCTGATAGATTTCAACGGTCATGAGGCCATAGCCAGAATTTTGGCTCTTGGTTTTGACCGTGAAGGTGTCGCCACGACGAACGCTTGGTTGATTTGGCTCAATAGCGAGCGTCGTCATGAAGACAGGACGTTCGTTCACAGCAGCACGAACCGTCTGACCATCGGTTGTGATGGTGGTCGCATCGGCAGCGCGTTGAATACGCACGCCTTCCGTCCAGACGGACTGATCTTCGCGGTTTTGAACGTTGAAAATCTGAGCGTTGGCGAAGATCTCGGTTGCGGCTGGGTAGTCGCTGCCAGTGAGGGTCACCGTACAGACGCGGATATCGGTCTGACTGGTGAAATCACACGAACGAGCTGCCTCACCGTTGACCATGACATTCACGCGACCCAAGCCTTTCGTGCCTTGAGCGGCGAAGACGAGCGTTGTTTGTTCGTTGTCTTTTAGAACTGACTGTTCTGGTTGACGCCAGACCATCCAGGCTAAACCAGAGGCTTCGTTGCGGTTCCAGTTGCGATTGTTTGGGATGGTAATGGTTTGTCCGGTTGCATCTTTTTGACCGAGTTTGTCGTTGGTCGCACCTGTTTGAGAAGCGCGATCAATCGTAAGGGTGACGGTTTTGCTGGTATTGGTGAACCCTTGTTTGTCTGTCGCGCTACCCATGAATTCGATGGTGCGCGTTGGTTGACCGTTGGTGTAGTAGGTCTGCGTGTATTCACAGACGTTGGTTTGGCAGGCTTTGAGTTTGGCGCCGTTTACCAAAATGTTGGTGTTGGCTACGCCGTCAGTATCTTGGGCTGTGACACGGATCGTGTAGACCTTGCCATCGCCGACTACGTTGTCACGAGGAATGGCGACAACCGTAATGCGTGGACCACGAAGACGGGAGACGATTTCAGTCGCTGGATCACGAGGAGCCGTTAAGTCTTCACGAACCTCCACCAATTTGGCGGTCAACGGTTGTGTCGCGAAGGCTTGGTCAGGGGTAGACACAGCGCCACCAAGCAAGTAGACACCTTGGCCATTGGCGCTCACGGACGTGAAGAAGTCGCGAGACTTGCCAGCATCGCTCATGAGTTCACCGTCGAAACGAATCAACTGTTTGCCGATTGTGATCATCCAGGTTTCACCGGCGTCAGCGGCGCGGACTTCACGGGCATCGTTCGAAAGCAAGCCGACTTTGAGGGCTTCGCTTGAAACGTCACGCAAAGAGGTACCATCGAACATCCAGTAGTGATCAGCATTGAATGGATTGCTGACAGCGTCACTGGTCGCGATCAAAACGCGATTGTTGCCTTGCCAGACACCGCTCACAAAGCGGAAAGCTGGGAGATTAGGCACGAGATTCAAGTTTGCTCCGTTGATATTCCAAATGTTGCCTTTGGCGAATTGGGTGGTTTGACCTTGGCCATTCGCGACTTCCGCATTGCCACCGATCATGAACCAATTGCCACCAGCGCGTACAATGCGCGTTTCACCGATACAGACGCGCACGTCTGTTACTTCCTTCATACAGCCTGGAGCCATGTTGTTCAGGCCAGACGTGATTGGGAAGACGTTTTTTTCAAGAGTTGTTGGATTGAAACTGAAAGCCATCCAGCGCGATGGTTCGTATTGGGTAGCAGTCGAAAAAGTTCGACCATACCAGGTTCCACGATAGCCGACCGCGTCGAAACCAGCGCGGCCACCGGCGAAGACGTTCGAAACGTCCGTCCAGCTGTTGCCGTCGGTCAAGAAAGCACGCGGTGCTGAAGCATCAAGCGCACGACCACCGACAAGCCAACGCTGTTCGTCAGACGACAGCGTCGAAACCGTGGAAATGCCTTTTGAGCGAACAGCGCCGGTCAAATCGTTCATCGTTTCGCCATTCACGCGATACAACCGTTCGTTGTCGGACACGAGCCAGCTGCCGCCATTAGCAGACAGAAGATCGATCCGTACGCCATCGCGATACGGCAAAATCCCAGACAGGTCTTTCCAGACCCAGCCGGATTGGTTAGCGAAAAGAGGAGGGGCAAGAACCGCTCCTAAGATGAGCACGACGATCGCAGCCATCTGAGATGGTCGCAAGCGGCGCAAACGGGCAACGACTTGGGTGAGGGAGGGCAAAGACATAGAGAAGCCCACCTCGTTTCAGTGCGAGTCAGGCTGCTCTCTATCTTCGAGTTTCAAAAAAAGATGGCGTGAGTACAACTAGGTACGACTTGGCCATCGTGAATGAACCAGCTAATATACATTAAATTATAGATTTTGTCAATCCAGCTGGTCAGTTATTTGGCTAAAGTAAGGGGAATATTGACAATAAAGGCTGAAAAGAAGAGGCTGGTCTGGCTGATGAGTGACAAATCACTCTCGCAGAAAGGAAGGGAGAAATCATGCAGGTCGGCGATAAATGCTTGGTTCTGAGGTACCGAGTGACTTACTACTGCATTCGTGTTCTGGTTACGCTAGATGATGGCCTGATCGATGAACGAGGCGAGATGCCTGAAGAGATGCCCGGTGTGCCTGACCTTGCAGCGGTTGATCTCGCCGGTGCAGTCGGGGTCTACCTTCTCACGGCGCTCGATATCGTGCTCGACCCCGATAGAGATGGGCCACCTGAGGCTTTCGAACGCAGTGAAGAGGGGCCAGTCCACTTCGCTCCCGGAACCACCATCTCAACCTTCGACGACTTCGTGGAGAAATATCCCTGGGACAAGCGTGAGATTCAGGAGGCGCGTGAGAGTGCTGTCGAGGGGAGTCAGTATGTGGCCCGTATTCCTCAGTCGGTTATCACGGGCAAACCGAGCAAGGACTTTATCTACTTGGAGTGTCAGAAACGCGATCGGGTTCTCGATAGGGTGCCTCTCACTGTATCGCAGGAAGACGAATCACCTGCTGTCTACGATGCTGATAGGGCTCCAGGAGTCGATGATCCACCGAACTGAAGATGTAGCTCGCGCTCTCGCGCCCGACTCCCAGCAACGCGTTCTCCCGTGTTCCTCCTGGGGCGGGCGCGTTGTTGTTTTAGCGTTGGGTTAAAAACTGACGAATCGGCGTTACTGCTCGTTGCCAATCGGACGTTTGTATAGAATCGGCTTTCACTAAGAAAGATGTCTCTGAATGAATGGCAGATCGTGTTAGCAAATGGTCTATCGCTAGCGCCCAAGCCTGTGGTTTCGAGGGGGGAGCGAAGATCGTTCCGCTTGGCGCTGTCTCAGGCATTGCTGAGGTCGAAGAAGCGATCGAGGGAACGCCAAAGGCGGCAGCTTCATGCAATGGGAGTCCCAAGCCTTCGTACCAACTAGGATAGAGAAAGGTTTGAGCGTACTGGTAGAGAGCGCTCAGAGTTGCGTCATCAACACGAGGGAGAACGATGAAACGTGGATCAGATAGTGGCTCTCGATAACCGCCTACGATGACCAAATGAAGGTCGGCGTAAGTGAGCGAGGTATGCAGTTGTTTTATGGCAGTGATAACGCAACCCACATTTTTTCGCCGATCCTGTCCGCCGAGACAGAGCAAATAGCGTTTGTTTTTAACGATTGTAGGGAGCGCGCCGGGTAAGCTCAGTTCGCTTTGACGAGGGATCTCTAAGACGTCGATTCGCTCAGCAAGAATATTCAAATGGAGCTGAAGAGCGAATTTCGTCCATTCCGAAACGGCAAAAAGTCGCGTCGCTTCTTGCATCAAACGCTTAGCATGTACGATTTTATGCCAAACTTGTCCCCGCCAGTTGAACCACTTGGGTTCAGCCAAGAAAGACAAGTCATGGACGAGTAAGCCATATGGCAAACGCGGTCGTCCGACGTGGCCGTTATTTGGAAAAAAAAGGACACCCGGTTTTTCTTGCGGAAAGAATTGCTCAAATGAACGTAGACCAAAGGTCGTGAGACTGCTGACGAGTTTGTTCGGCCAGGGTAGATGCAAGCGTCTCGCATTAGTAGGTAACGACAATCCAAGCGGGAGCTGTCGCTGTCCAGTCGTTCCCATGAGATATTCGGTTTCAGCTGGCGCTTCGATCAGTGCCTGCAAGAGCGAACGAGTCAGTCGTGTGACTCCGCCTGGAGCGGGGATGGTCAGTGGTCGCGCATCGATCAAGACTTTCATACGCGCGAGGCGGTCGCCTCTTGAATGGCCTTTTGAATTTCTTCGGCAAAACGTTTTTGGGAGAAGCGTTCTGCATGGGCACGGATTTCAATGGCTGAAAACTGGTTTGGTTGGAAGCGCAAAATACAGTTGGCAATATCTTCCCAGGCTTGATGATGAAAAAAGGTACCAGTTTTTCCATCGATCAGCGTTTCAGTAATACCACCTTTGCCATAGGCGATGACTGGTTTGCCGGCTGCCATGGCTTCGATGGCTGTGATGCCAAAATCTTCGACTTGTGGATAGAGAAAACCGATGGCGCCACGATACAATTCGAATTTCGTTTTTTCATCAACGGCTCCAACGAATTCAGTCTTCGGACCGGCTAGACGTCGCAATTTCTTTTCTTCAGGCCCTTTCCCAAAGATTTTGAGAGGCAGGTTCAGTCGAGCGAAGGCAGTGATGGCTAAATCAAAGCGTTTGTAGCCCACTAGTCGTCCACCAATCAGCCAATAGCCTTGATGTTCGGTGGAAGGTTGAATCAGATGCGTATCGACCGGGGGGAAAATCACTTTGGCTTCGCGACGATAGAAACGGCGAATACGTTCTTGTGACGTTCGACTATTCGTCAAAAGGACATCTGGGCGATTAGCGGCCAAAACATCCCACTGGCGCAGATGATGCAAATACAAAGGCAATAAGCGTTTGATGATCCCCGGTTGTGGCAGATCGTTCACGTAGCCATGGCGTTCTTGCCACAAAAAACGGGTCGGATTGTGGCAATAACAGATATGAATCGCACCAGGTGGTACGATAATGCCTTTGATGATGCTGGAAGAAGACGAAAGAATGACGTCAAAGCCGGTCAGATCGATGGCTTCGGTGGCATGCGGCATGAGCGGCAAGTACCACTGGTATTTTTTGGGGGCGAACGGGAACTTGTTTAAAAAAGAGGTGACGATCTTGGCCTTGGCAAAGGCTGGATGGGCTTGGTCTGGATCATAAAAGAGCGTAAAGATCGGTGCCTCGGGAAATAAGCGATGCAGAGCCAAAAGTGTTCGCTCAGCGCCGCCGTCTTGTGTCAGATAGTCATGAACCAAAGCAATCCGCATGAAAAGAGCCTAGCAAGAGGGCGGCGGGTCTGCATCCACAGGGTCTATGAATACACCTGATTGTGAGTACCAACGTCTAATAGAAACGCTGTAATGTGTTTATCGGTGGTCGTATAGATAATTCTCAGATCTCCAGTGACGGAAACGGCACGTTTTGTGTCCATAGTTCCGCTGAGCGCATGATTCTTAAGTGTTGGTGCGAAAGGATTTTCAGCCAAAATCAGGATGGTAGCCTTAACCTTCCCCTGAAGATGAGGCGGGAGTTTTTCATATCTTTTAATGAAGGAGCGATGATAAACGATCTTCATTTCGTCTTTTTGCTAAGGGATTCAAGAAAAGCGACAGCTTCTTTGCCGGTTTTAAACGGTCCTTTGATATTGATCCCTCGTTCCGCTTCTTCTGCTGCTTTCTGAATTTCCGCTTCTTGTTCGATGGTTAGTCCATTTTCGGTCAAAAGAGGAAAAGGAATGCCTTTTTTTAAAATGACCTGTTTCAGAAAGGCGTTGATCGCGCTACTTGTATCTAAACCCAGACTCTTGAGAATCTTGGCGCTCTTTTTCTTGGTTTGTTCATCAATTCGAATCTGAATGGTAGTCATATAAAGCTAGGGTAATGTGTTTGTAATGACAATGTCAATACAAACTATATCCGCTAATTTCGCTAAAACGCGAACGCCGCACCCCGTCGAAGTGCTCTGAGCGAGCGTCGCGGGGTGCGGCTGTTGCCTCCTAGAGGCTGAAAAAGTGCCGAACCATCCATTCGCCGTAGTGCGTGGCCAGGGCTTCGTCGTTCATCGCGTGTACGTCGTGTCCCTCACGCAGCGTAACCTCGCAGGCGGTGCGGAAGGCGAAGAGGAGCGGACGCGGTCCGTGCCCGGTGGGCCAGGACAACTCCTGCTTGCTTCCATCTCCGTACACGGTGAGGCTGAGTCGATCTTCCTCGTGCCCCTGCGCGTTCTGCATGCGGATCTCGAGCCGGAGGTGGGGACCGTCGTCCCCGAAGAGGGGATCGGTCAAGAAAAAGGCCAGGCTCAGCTCGACCTGCTGGCCTCGAGTCGGATGATCGACCTCGATGTGGTGTCCGGCATAGGCGCTCGACTTGAAGAGCGGCATTGCCAGGTTGTGTTCCTCGAGCGCCTGTGCGACCAGCGCGTGAAATGCGCGTCCCTGTCGCTCTACGCCTTCGATCAGAGCAGTTTGAAGATCCATCTCTCTATCGCCAGACATGTCGGTGATCCTCTCTCGTCTGAAACCAGTGTTTGGAAGGATCATCCCTCCAAACGAAATGAGCGCCCAAACTATAGAAAATATTTTGTTATCAGTCAATCAATCGGCCTATTCCGCCTTTCGATGACCGATAACCGCGAGAGGTGTCTTCAAGAGAATGTACAAATCAAGCCAGATCGACCAATTTTCGATATACCAAGTGTCGAGACGAACTTCATCGGCGAAATTCAGGTCGCTGCGGCCGGAGATCTGGGCCATACCGGTGATGCCAGGCTTTATGGTGAGGACGCGTCGTTGTCCAGGCTCGTATTTTTCGACTTCTTCCGGATAATGAGGACGAGGACCAACCAAGCTCATACGACCAAGTAGTACGAGTATCAGCTCAGGCAGCTCATCGATCGACCATTTACGAATGAATTTTCCAACTTTTGTGATGCGAGGATCGTCTTTTGTTTTAACTAGAGGACCACTTCTAATATTTTGGTCTGCGAGTTCATTGTATCGTTCGAAATGGCGGTCTTTTTCCATTGAGCGGAACTTGAAATAATGGAACGGTTTGCCACCCTCACCGATACGGAGAACAGGTTTTTTATTAGGAAGATAAGAGAATAGCACTCCACCCTGAGTCTCAATGACGATGGCAATGGCCGTTACGAGTAGGATCGGCGAGAGGATGATAAGAAGACACATCGACCCAATCAGATCGAAGATACGTTTCGCGATCCGACCCCAACCATCCAAGGGCGTCCGTTTCACTTCAATGACTGGAATACCACCCGCGGTCGACATTTCGATATGCGTAAAGCGCGCAGCGAAGAGATCGGCTAGATAGTGAAAACTCAAATGCCACTCTTCGCTGAAAGCGATGACGTTCAAGGCCTTTTCTTTTGGAAGTTCGGGATCAGCCAACAGCAATCCATCCACTGCTGATTTTTTGACCAAGCGTTTTAGCTCTTGTTCCGTTGTTTCTGACCACGTTCGAAAAGTTCGAACGACGCTAAAGCCTAAAGTCGGACTGGTGCGATAGAGTTTTTCGATATCTTCAGCAACCTTATTTTGGCCGATGATCGCAATTCGTTGATGGCCAAAGCCCGCAGCCAGCAAACGCTTGCGAATGGCTCGTAAGATCAGGCGCCCAGCGGACAGATAAACGAAGGTCAGGGGCCAAAGGGCCAATACGATGAAGCGCGAAGAGGTCCATTCTCGGCGGAAGAAAATCGTGACGATGATGAGAGCGACCCCAGCCGTACAAGCTAAAGCAACGCGACCCAGCTCATTCCAGGCTCGGCGCAGGCGAGTTGAGTAGAGTCCTGCAATTGCAAAAAGGATAAACCAAACCAGAGAAAAGACTAAAAGTGCGATCGCGTACGGCCCAAAGGGGATTTCCTGCAGGATCGGGCGTAACTCAACGAACATCTGTGAAGTGCGCAGATGGTAGGCAGTGAGTCCGGCGGCACAGAATGCCAAAAAGTCGATCGGAAGCAGGAGGGCGGTGAAGGTGAGATCAAGCCGACGCATAAGGAATATCCGTAGTATAGCAAAACGACCGGGATGTCCGGTCGTTTCACGTGGTCTCCAGGAGCCGAAGCTGGAGCGCGGGTGTTCGTAGGGTCCGTTTGCACGGGAACAAAGCGGTTTTCGAGTCTGAAACGAAACACGTCTCAGACTGCGAAGGCGAAGAAGCATGGAAGGAGCGATCGTCAGTACGGCGAGAGCGGGGCGCTCGTTGCCGCCGCGCGGTTCGCGCAGCGCCAGTGGTCGTGCCGCCGTCGGTCGCGATGCACGACCGTGAAGCGGGGCCGGCCCAGGAGTTCAAGGGCGCGCTGGTAGCCCTCGTTGGGCCTCCAGGTGGGCTCATCGCCCTGCCAGTAGGCTCGGTCCTGGTGCTCGGGGTTCTCCAGGTCCCAGGTCTTGTCCACTCGTCCAGGAACGCAGTAGATCGTCACCTGCTCCCAGAAAGGAACCCCCGTGTCGGACCAGATCAGGTGCTGGGAGTCGAGGATGTTCCGGTCGCGCTGTACCTGCTGCCCGTTGTGGATGAGGAACCTTCCCAGCACGAACTGGTCGTTAGCGGTGTGGTCCCACTCCGTGACCAGCGGCTGCTGGCCGGAGTCGAGCGGAGCGCCCCAGCCGAGCAGGAATTGGGTCCGACCCGGGTAGGAGGGGCCTCGTAGGGCGAGTACGGCGAATTCGTCCGCCGTCATCTCCCAGCAGTCCGAGACCTCCTCTCCTGCGGGGCGGTAGACCGTGCCCGCGTCGCAGACGCGCCACAGCGATGTCGGCGACGAGGTCGGCGCGCTGCTGATCCCTCGCCTCGTCGGCAAGGGGCCCACCGGCTCGCTGAGCGGGATGAGCGACCTATGGAACACGATGTGGTCCACCGTCTCGTCGACCGGCTGAACCGCCGGCACCGGCCAGACGTCAGGCCGGAAGCTGTTGAGGGGGCCGGTGATCCAGCCCCCAGCCTGCCGGGTCTGCGCGATCTCGCGCTCATCCGACGGCTCTTGGGCGCAGCCGCTCAGAGCGGCTGCGAGGACGACCAAGGCCAGCAGCCTCAGCCATCCGTTCTTCATCGCGTGCCTCATCGGCACCTCCTGACCGCCCAACAAGACGCAAAGACACACGAACCATTCGGCGCAGTGCATCAAGGGCGGAACGCAGATTTCATCAACGAGGGGATAAAGTCTGTGCACGACACTCAATGTTCTGTAGGTGACATGGTTGTCTACTCCTTTTTAGTAGAAAAGTCAATTTTGCGACACTTACGTTCTTGTGACAAAATGCGACACATGCCCCCTCTCTCTGAACAACTCCGTCCTTTTCTGGAAAACCTGGAATTAAGCAAAGGACGCTCCGCTCTGACGGTTCGCAACTACGAATTCTACCTTCGTCGTTTTATCGATTGGGCGAATGATCCGGATCCCAAGAACATTACGCAAGACGTTATCCATCGTTTTCGTTTGCATCTGAATCGTCTCGAAGATCCACATCGGGGAGCACTAAAAAAGAACACCCAAAACTATCATTTGATCGCTTTGCGGGCTTTTTTGAAATACTTGGCCAGGAACGATATAAAAACGCTCGCGCCAGAAAAGATTGAACTTGCGAAACAGGGGACACGCGAAGTGTCATTTTTGGAACAGGCGGATTTGGAGCGTTTGATGCATGCGCCGGATGGAGCTGATACGGCCCCGCTCGTGAAATTACGCGATAAGGCTATTCTCAAGATGCTCTTTTCAACCGGTATGCGTGTATCTGAGTTGGCCAACTTGAAACGTGAGCAGGTGAGTGTTGAGCGTGATGAGCTGACGGTGCGTGGGAAGGGGGACAAGCTGCGCATTGTCTTTGTGTCAGATCAAGCTCGTTCAGCGTTGCGCGAATATCTCGACGCTCGGCAAGATACCTGTCCGTTTCTGTTCATTCGTCATGATCGTGGTCGTGGTCGGAAAAATCCCGAAGATGTCGGCGCACTGACGCCACGTTCGATCGAACGTCTGGTTCATCAATATTCTGTTATAGCCGGCATCACCAAGAAAATTTCGCCGCATACACTCCGTCATTCTTTCGCAACGGATCTCCTCATGAACGGCGCTGATATCCGAAGTGTACAATCCTTACTCGGCCATTCTTCCATTACAACGACGCAGATTTACACTCACATCACAAACCAACAGCTCAAAGATGTGTTCAATGCCTTTCATGGAAAACAGATGGACGAAGAAGAGAAAAAGGACGAACCAAAAACGACGCCAGAAGACAAGCAGGAATCTTAACTGCTTTTGAAAAGCGTACGAATCACATCTTCGATCGGGAGTGGTTCGATGGCGAGGTCATCGATCTCAAAGTGTTCTAACACCTCTTTCGTCACGCGCGGAATGTCGGTTCGCTTAAGCTGAAGGCGCGCCTGTTGCGCATCGCTGCTCAACACATTTCCCAGCTCCTCCAGTCGTGTTTTATCTGCTGGAGTTTTGAATTGCAGCCGCATGACTCGTTCATCATTGAGTTGGTCAGCCAAGGTTTGGAGCGAGCCGTTATAGCGCAGTCGACCGTCTTGAATCACAAGGACGCGCGAGCACAGCTCTTGTACGTCCGCCATGGCATGTGAAGTAAGAAGAATGGTTGTTTGTTCTTCTTGATTCCAGGTCCGCAAAAAGTCTCGGACCGTTTGTTGAGCAACAACGTCTAAACCGATCGTCGGTTCATCCAAGAGCAAGACTTTGGGCTGATGGAGAAGGGCGTTGATGAGTTCGCACTTCATGCGTTCGCCGAGCGAGAGTTTGCGAACCGGAACATCTAACTTGTGATCGACTTGCAGGAGTTTAGCCAAAGTCGCAACCCGTGTTTTGAAGGCTTGGTCTGGCAAGCGATAGATCTCTTTATTGAGCGCGAAGGTGTCTTGAGCTGGCAAATCCCACCAGAGCTGATTTTTTGATCCGAGCACAATGCCGAACTGTTCCTGAAAAGCTCGTTCGCGTTTCCAGGGAACGTGACCAAGAACAGTCGCTTCACCACTGGTTGGCCAGAGAATCCCGGAGAGCATTTTAAGCGTCGTCGTTTTCCCTGCGCCATTTGGACCGATGAAGCCAACGCAACTCCCGCTCTCAATCGAGAAAGAGATGTCATCGACCGCAACTCGCTCTTCCATCTTCGGATTCCAGAGTGAACGCAACGCACCCCCGATGCCGGGTTGCTTCTGTTCGACTTCGTAGACTTTCTTCAATTGTTTGACGACGATGGCGAGAGGCATAGAGTTTGGAAAGAGAGGGAATGTAGTGTTTATGCACTAGCTGAAGCGTAGCGGCGAAGCGCTTTTTGCCAAGTAATACGTGCGGCCAAGACTAAGAGAACGGTTACAATGAACCCAGTAGCCACTAGCCCAAATGACGCTTGACCCATCAGCGCTTTGGCGGGTGTTGAGACGATCAGTAGAATCGGAATCAGGTAGGTAAAGATGGTACGAATCGAGGAGGTGTAAATTTCTGGGGGAAAACGTCCTACGTAGACCAGATCACGATAGATCCAAAAGCCATTTTCAATCTCTGTGAACCAAAAGGCGAGAGAGGCAATGATCACGTTCAAAGAAACCGCCATAACCAGACTACAGAACCAACAGACGACAGCGATCAGAACGTGTTGAGGTGTCACACTATAAGGCAAGGCATGAATCGCGATCCCTAAAAAGGCGATGGCTGCTGGTACAGTTGTGAGATCGAGAAAGTCGAACATCTTGAAACAGGAGGCGAAAAACGGCGATACTGGTTTGCTGAGTAAAATATCGTATTCACCACGTCGCACCATGGAGGGAATGGTTGTCAGTCCGCGTGCGATGAGCTGAAAGGCGATATCAACCGTGTTCATCACAGCAAAGAACAACAAGACTTCCCCTTTGGAATAACCAACCAGACTTTCGGTGTTGCGAAACAAGGCATACACGAACACAAAAAAGAAGCCCATGCGCAACAACTTCGCCATCACGTAACAAGCAAATTCAAGCCAAGACGTTGTGACAGTCCGAAAATTCATGACGATAAACCGTCGCCAAATCCGGAAATAGTGCCAAACGATGGCAAAAGAAGATTCAACGGCCATAGGCGCTATAAGCTTTTAACCCGCGTTGCCACAGGAAGCGTAGGAGCAAGAAGAGGATACCAATCCAGAGCCATTGAGTAAGCACATGAGTGATCCAAAGCGAGGTCGAACCATGGCCAAGGTAGATCTGAAGGGGCGCGAACAGAATCGAGGGAAATGGTGTCCAGCTCAAAATCGTTTTGATGCCACCTGGCAGAGCATCAAGCGGAAGATAGCTACCCGAGAGAAATTGAATGAAAACCGTAATCAGCCAGCGTGCACCGTGCCCGCGATTGGTCCAAAAGGAAAAAATGCCACCAATAAAATCGAAGAGTTGAATCAAGACTAACGAACCAATGTAGAGAATAGCTGTTTGGAGTAGGACGATGGGATTCTTTTGAACGAAAAATGACGCTGACGAAAAAAGCCAGATGAGCAAGCCTGTTTGCAGAATGCCACCGACAAAAACTAACGCACGTTCCGCGAGCAAGCGGCTGGTCCAATAGCCAAAATAGTGGATCGGTCGCAGTAGATAGTTCGTTAGATCACCTTCAACGATTTCATCGGAAATCTTGTGCATGCCATATACGAAGGCGGCTGATCCGAGCAAGCTGCTGACGAGAGCGTACGTGAGCAGCTCTTGTTGAGAATAGCTACCGCTACCTTGTGGCAAAGCTGAGTAAAGAAAGAGAATCGCTCCATAGACCACAAACTCCCGTACTCGCCCAATCGCAAAATTCACACGATACGTGAGCTGTGTTTGTAAAGCGAGTTGAAAGCTTTTGAGATAGGGTCCAAGCAACGACATCGTTCGCTCAGTATGCCAAATCGCTCTTCATCGGTACAATGAGGCTATCTATGCCTCTGAAGGTGACTTCCCCCGAAAAGAGCGAGCAGGCTGTTATCCAACTTTCGCTTTTGCCCCTTCAAGAAACGCTCGAACGTCATCCAGAAGCACGTCAGCCGCTGCTTGCGTCCGAGATCGCGCGTCGTGAATGCGAGATCGTCTTGTTACGTTCCCATCGTTTACTTTTACGTCTCCAGCTTTGGAGTGCGTTGCAAACGGCCTTAATTGCAGGATTGATCATTTTTTCTTTCGGCGTGGCGTTGAGTGGCTTGGTCGAATTCGCCAAAGTAGTGCAACGAGTTGGAGACTGGAACGCCACCTTAACCGGCAACGTACTGACCCGCGGCTTGCAGGGTCAAATCCAAAGCCTCATTCCCACTTCGACCATGCTCAATGTTGCGCAGGCGATTCCCTTTTGGGACATCCGTGATGCGACAGCTCTATCGCTGATTGTTGCTTTCATTATTCTTGCTCTTCGTATCGCGCAAGGCGTCGCCCATTGGCGTGCTAGTGGACGTTTGAAACAGGGGATGAAACTGCTTGAGCAAGAAGTGAAAGTCTTAAAAAGTTGGTCGCGTTAAAAAAATGGCAATACAAATACCCATCCTTGTGGGATGAGTATTCGCTGGTGCCCCGACCAGGGATCGAACCTGGATCAATAGCTTAGAAGGCTACTGCACGATCCATTGTGCTATCGGGACTCTATTTGCTGAATTGTTGTCAGCTTTCCGCGTCAGAAGAGTAGCTTCATGCTATGCTTTAGGCAATATGACCCCTTCCTCTTCCAAGAACCTTGGGACAGCACTCATCATCATTCCACCCGTTTCCTTGGGCCTATCGCTTATCCTGTGGCCGATTTTTAACTTTGTTTTCAGAATGTACGCGATGAGCGGAGACGCCTCTCCTGTCGTGGGACGAGTGATAAACGTCGCTTTGGGTTTTCTTGGGCTGGTTGGCGTGTTAGGAATCTTCACCGCTCTGCCAATCGGGATCTTTTTGTTAGCAAAAGGCTCAAAAGCCAAAGAAACGCCGAAAGTTTAGCCTGCGTTGACAGCCAGATTTTTACTCTCTAGCGTATCAGGTATATGCCTCTCCTCTTTACGATTCTTATTTGGGTGCTGATCTTCATTCTGTTCGTGTCATTGCGTCAGATTAACCAGTACGAGCGTGGGGTAAAATTCACAATGGGACGCTATAGCGGGCTGGTTGAACCGGGCTGGAAAGTCGTTATCCCTGTCTTCCAGAGCATGACCAAGGTCGATATCCGTACCAAAGCGGTCGAAGTCCCTTACCAAGACGCGATTACCAAAGACAACGTCTCCTGCAAAATCAACGCGGTTATTTACTACCACGTGATCGACGCGGCCCGTTCTGTGGTGGAGGTCGAAAATGTCTGGTACGCCATTTCTCAGCTGGCACAGACCACTATGCGTAACGTGGTTGGTGAACTGACCTTGGACGAATTACTGTCAGAGCGTGACCAGGCCTCGGCACGTATCAAGGAACTGATTGCCAAGCATGCCGGTGATTGGGGGATCGAAGTTCAAGGCGTCGAGTTGAAAGATATCTCGCTGCCTGAGGAAATGCAGCGCACGATCGCGAAACAAGCGGAAGCCGAACGTGAACGCCGTGCCGTCATCATCAACTCTGAGGGAGAAATTGCCGCCGCCGAGAACTTGCGCCGTGCCGCTGAGATTCTTTCGAGCAATCCAGGCGCGTTGCACCTGCGTACGTTGAATTCGATCAACGACATTTCAAGTGATCAGTCGAATACCGTTGTTTTCGCTGTTCCACTTGAAGTATTACGCGCCTTCGAAGGGATCACAAAAATGACGAATCGAGACGGAAGTTAAGAAAACGCCCCACTTTTCAAAGAGCCACCCAGCACAGCTGGGTGGCTCTTTGAAATTGACAAACGAGCCAGAATTGCTAATCTATTTGATCCTTTTGCGCTTGGACGGGTTGTCCATAGTCGCAGAAGGAGAGCTGAAATCTCTCGGGAGGTGCGTGATGGTGCGGGGTCGTCAGGCGCTCTGGTCTCTGTGTTCCATACTGATTGGTTGTCAGGATCCGGTCGCGGCATACGTACAGCTCGGCATGTATGACGAGCAGAATGCGTCAGGCGAGAGCTGGTGGCACGAGCGGGATCGTCTCGAAGTGGCCGAAGCTCTCGCGAAGAGCTATGCCAAGAGCGAACTGCAGTGGGTAGAGCCCAGGCTCGTGACCTGCGAACGTTCCGTTCGCCGGGATACAGATGAGCCGCTGTACAACTGCCGAGTCTATCCGCCGAGGCCGGCGAGTTTCACGGCTCAGACGGCTCGTCTGATCTGTAGCCTGGAGCCTTCCGGCCCTGTCTGTTGGTCGGTGGATAGTCCGAGCAAGTGACGCTCTTACGGTTCTCCTACCATACATCTACCTACCCGAGCTCCGAGGTCGCCTGCTTCCTTGCAAGCGACCTCGTCTCGACTGAGGGCTTCGTTTTTTGACGGAGCCTTCTGAGAAAGCAAACCCCACACTGAATGGTGTGGGGTTTGCTTTCTTTCGGTTTTCCAATGCACGTTATTTCCAACGTAGGCTCGAATTGACGGACCACTGAGCGGCTCGTAACAAGCGATCGCTAGGTGTTGCCAGATTAAGATCTGTTGTCCCTTGGATGTGATCGCTGACCAGATAGACGTAGGTTGGTTGGGCGAGGAAAATAGCTGGTTGTTCAGCGAGCAGCGCCTGAGCAAACGTCAGTCGAGCTTTCTCGAGCATGGCGGTCGAGGTTGCTGCATGGATGTCGTCGATGGATTCATCTACCTTTTTGCTGTTCAGGTTCGAGAAGTTCAAACCTTGACCAGTGGCTGCACTGCTGCCCCAAAAGGGTTCTGGATCTTGGGTTGGTGGGAGCAAGATATTCCAAATCAATATTTGGTACCCCGTTCGATCAGTTACGGCATCACGCAAGAGCTCTTCTGAAGTATGCGTTTGAATCGTCACCTTCGCACCCAAGAGCGACCAACGTTGCTGAAGATAGGTCGCGATGTGCACCAGGTCTGGTTGGTCCGGAACATCAATCTGGAGCGTGAGCAGAGTTCCGCTGCTTGTTGCATTGGTCGAGCTTGTTGAAGTAGTCGTTCGTCCAACCGTAGAAGCAGAAGCGGCTTTTGAAGAGCGCAGACCGGTTATTTGATCGAGCTTCCAACCAGCAGCTTCTAATGCTTCGCGCAAACCATCAAGCGAAGTGCTGGTTACGCTTGCGGTACTCGTTGCTTTTGGTAGCTCTAAGAAGGGGAGGGGTGAGCCGCCTGGCAAGGCCGAAGGTTTCACGGTTTCGGTTAACCCCTCTTTGTCGATGGCATTCGTCAAAATGGTTCGTAACTTCACGTCTTTCAAAAGCGGATCGCGCAAGTTGAAGAATGCGATCGTTTGCTGCGGCAAGCGTAAAGCAATTGGATGAACCGCATCATGACTGAAAGTGCCTACATCGTTCCAAGGGAGGAATGGCAACGTGTCCGCTTGGTGGGCCTTCACTGCTTGAATGGCCTGCGCCGTATCGGCATAGAACTTGAAGACACGTGACGTAATATACGGTTTTACTCCGTAGTATTGCTCTGAACGGTTTAAGGTATAACTCAGAATCGTCCCTTTTTGGTCGCGTCGCAAAGATGCGATGCGATACGGTCCAGAGCCGATCGGACGCAGGTTCAAATCAGCTAAGAGCGGGTTTGGTACGTCTTCCCACAGATGACCTGGCAAGATACCGATCGTGAGTTGGCTCAAGAATTGTGGTTCCGGTTTATCCAAAATGAATTGCACCGTCAGATCGTCTACGCGCACCACGCTCAGTTGTTTGAAAGTGCTTGAAAGGGGGCTACGCCAAATAGGTGATTTGATGGCTTGATAGGTAAAAACCACGTCATCAGCCGTAACGGGCGCATTGTCATGAAAACGCGCGTCTTTGCGTAGACTGAGTTCGAGCACCGTCCCATTCTCGCGCCATTCATAGCGTTCCACGAGATCGGGTTTTGCTTCTAGGTTTTCGTCTAGACGAAATAAACCGGAATAGACAAGGGAAGATAAGTCACGATCGACGTCATTCAGCGGCGCATAGAGAGGATTTAGATGCTTCGGTCCTCCAATGAGAGCTTCCGTCAGCGTTCCACCATCTGTTGGAACACGAATCAGGTGCGGCTGAGCCAGGAGCCAACCGCCGATAAGCAGAAGAACCAATGATCCAACGAGAGCGCTCCAAAACAAACGTTTTTCTTTGGCGCTTAGAACATGGTTCAAAAAACTCAATTTACGCCAGCCGCTGACTTTGGCTGGTTCCTGAACCGAGAGAACCAAAGCATGATCATGCGATGATTCTAATTTGATGTCTTCTGACGCCCGCGGATGGGCATGCCAAAAAAATAGTCGTTGCCAGAGGGCTTTTGCTCGTCCGAGCCAAGAGGCCATGGCCGTTTAGGCAAAAAGAACGCCCAGGAACGCACTGCTGAAAAATAAGCAGGAGAGGGCGATCGTGGCGTAGAACAAGATCTTTTCCAAGCCGCGCTTAGTGCGGAAGATGGTGGTATCTCCGCCGAAGGCGAGACCGATGCCAGTACCGCGCTGCTGTAGCAAAATCGCTCCAGATAGCAAAATGGAGAGGATAATCAAGACCAAAGAAAGGATAGTTTGTCGCATACCGTGTACGGGAAACCATACCGGATGGCCCGCTTGGGGTCAATCAGCAGGTTCTTGCATGGTATACTGAGGCAAACCTATGCGCATCTTTGGAAAAGACCTGCACATTTCTTTTGGAAAGATCTTTCTGTGGTTGATTGGTCTGCTCTTTTTAGCCTTAGTGGTGTGGTTTTTCTCCCGAATCGGTGTTTATTATTGGGCGATCCGCAGTGGTGAATCCAATCCGCTTTTGAATCAAAAGCTCCAGATGACGGTCGGTAAAGCGATCGCGAATACCACCATTGACCCGGAGTATGCGAAACGGCTGATTGTGGCCGATGCTCCATCGATCGGTCCGGTCAACGCGCCGCTGACGATTGTCGAGTTTTTGGACTTCGACTGTCCTTTTTGTAAGGCTGCCTTTCCTTCGGTGCGTGAATTGCAGGCTCGTTTTGGCACACAGGTCCGCCTGGTGATCCGTCATTTCCCTTTGCAGGAGCTTCATCCGACGGCTGAAATTGCCGCCCGGGCAGCTGCTTGTGCTCACAAAACGGGTCATTTTTGGGTGTATCATGACAAGCTCTTTGCTAATCAGGACGCTCGAACCGAAGAAGCCTTGCTCCGTTTCGCCGTTGAGAGTGGTATGGACGGCAATCAGTTCAAAAAGTGTCTTCAATCAGACGAAATTCGTCAGTTGGTTCAGCGTGATTTTGACGATGGAATCCGGGCTGGAGCGGTTGGAACGCCTACCTTTTTCTTCAATGGAACCCGCATTCCTGGCTGGGGAGAGAGCGAAGTCATGGCTTATCTGATTGAGACCTGGCTGAAGCAGTTGTCCACTCAAACCACGAAAACTCCTTAATCCCTTGACGGAAGAGTGTTTTTCTCGTAGTCTTGCCGCCATCTATGGCCGACCAAATTACCCTTCCAGCTGTCATCCAGCCTTCCCAGATCCGCACGGGGATGTCGATTCGCATCCACCAGAAGATCAAGGAAACGGCTCCAAACGGTGAGGAAAAAGAGCGTGTTCAGGTCTTCGAGGGCCTCGTCATCAAGATGAGCGGTGTTGCTAGCCGCAAAACGATGATCGTCCGCAAGGTGTCTGGCGGCATCGGTGTTGAACGTATTTTCCCATTAGCCCTACCTTCCCTGCTCAAAGTCGAAGTGACGAAAGTCGCTCGTGTCCGCCGCAAGGACATCTCCTTTGTCCGCGACAGCAAGAAGCGCTTCCGCGACGTCAAAAACATCAAATTGGCCGCTGTCTAAACAGACTGCAGTCAAAACACCGCTCCCGATATCGGGAGCGGTGTTTGTTTTATTTGATTACTGTTCGGATGATCTGTTTAATGGTCTCAACCGTTTGTTCGAAGGCACCATCTTCATTGTCCACAGTTACATCGGCGAGAGAGGGATAGGTGTGGAGTTCCTGGTCGATACGCGCAATGCGTTTGTCTAACTCTTCTGCTGTGCCATGTCGTGCTTTGAGGCGCTCGATGAGAGTTGCGCGAGATGCGCTCAGAAGAATGACAAGCGTGTGTTCAGGATCTAATTCTTTGATTTTCCTCGCCCCTTCCAATTCCAGAATACAGATGATTGGTATATTGCCTTGGCGTAGTTCGGATAAACGATCTTTCTGGGTTCCGTAAAAATGACCGTAAATATTCACCCATTCGAATAAACGTTCTTCTTGAATCAGCTCTTGAAAAGCCTGTTCCGAGACGAAATGGTAATTGAGGCCGGTTTTTTCACCTTCCCGAGGTTGGCGGGAGGTTGTAGTGAGAAATCGGACGACTGATAGGTCTGTATCTTGTAGAAGTCGTTCAAGGACGGTCGTTTTGCCAACGCCAGAGGGTCCGATCAGAATGAACAAAGGAGCAGGGGAGGACGTCATGCGGTATGAGGGCGGAAGAGGCGAGCCGTTTCTTCAAAGATTGGGTGGGGAGCGAGATCGAAGGTTTTACGCTGACCAGTTGTTGGATCGGTGAAGGCCAAGTGAATGCTTTGCAGCAAGATCTGCCCAAGGTTGAGGTTGCGATCGGTTTGGCGACGTTTGTAGAGCGGGTCGCCGATCACGGGATGACCAATGCCAAACAAATGGGCACGAATTTGGTGGGTGCGACCGGATAGAATTTCGACGTCGAGCAATGTTGCGCCGACGAAGCGTTCACGGACCTTATAGTGGGTCCAAGCAGCTTTCCCATCTTCTTTCTCGGGGCGAGCCGCCATACGAGCTTTCGAGGTTGAGCGAGCGATGCGGAGCTTGATGTCGTCCTCTTGTTTTGGGACTTCCCCGTGTACGAGGGCTAAATAGCGCTTTTCTACCGTTCGTTGAGCAAAAGCGTGCTTCAGTGCTTCAAATGCGGCTTGGGTTTTGGCCAAGACGAGCAAACCGCTCACATCACGGTCGAGACGATGTACGACGCCCGGGCGACTTGGCTCTTCGCCCACTTGGCTGGCTTCTGGTGAATGGGCGAGAAACCACTCAATCAGGGTCGGTTCATGGCTTGAAATCGAGGGATGGGTCAATAATCCAGCTGGTTTGTCGATGACGATCCAGTTGGCGGTTTCCTCGATAATCCGTGGCGTTGGCATTTGATCGGTCGATAAGACGGCTTTTGTTGGCGCAAAAGCCTCATCCCAGACAATCTCATCGCCTTCTTTTAGGAAACGATGGACGGTTGTTTTGCCATTGTTCACTCGAACTTTGCCGTGTTGAATGGCTTTTTGGATGGAAGAACGTGTCCGTCCTGTCTCAACTTCGGTTAAAAACACGTCGAGGCGTGTGTCTACGTGGGAGGCATCGACGATCCAGGAGGGCATAGATTTGTGGATATTAAGCTAAAAAAGCCAATCTGACAACCACTGGGCTTGGTTGCAGGCAATAATAAAATAAGCTATCTTGGCAGGCGTATGAAGACGCCGCAGCTTGCGACCGATGTAACAGCCCTCGCCAAGGGCTATACGCCAGGTCGTCGTGCCATGGACACGCTGATTATCGTGGTGTTTTTTTGTGTGGAAGCCTTCATGGTTTTCCGTTCTTGGGCGTTTATCACGGAACATCCAATTGTCACGGTCATTTTGTCTTTCTTCGGCTATGTCGCGGCCGATTTTATGTCGGGTTTGGTGCACTGGATCGGGGATACGTGGGGCAACCCTTCACTCCCGATCGTGGGTCAATACTTCATCCGTCCTTTTCGTGAACATCATGTCGATCAAACGGCTATCACGCGCCATAATTTTACGGAAACCAATGGAGCGAATTGTCTTGCGACCATGTTCGTTCTTTTGCCGACGATCGCACTGCTTTATTCTTCGGTCTCGCCGATCGTGCTTGGATTTCATGTCTTTGCCTTTGCGATGACGATGGGCGTGTTCGGTACCAACCAGTTTCATAAGTGGTCGCACTTGCCGACGGAACGGCGGCCGAAGATCATTAAGGCTTTGCAGAAAATAGGCTTGATTTTGGAACCAAAGCACCATGCCAAGCATCACGCAGCTCCCTACGATACGTATTATTGCATCACGGTTGGTTGGTTGAATCCGATTTTGGCTAAGATCAGATTTTACAAACGTCTGGAACGCCTGATCACGAAGATCACAGGTGTCATTCCACGAAAAAATGATATCGTGCTGACAGCAACGAAAGCGGCAGCCAAAGTTGGGGGAGTGATCGAAGGAGTGAAGGATGGTGTCACGGAAGTCATGGATGAAATGGGGGAGTCGATGCAGCCAAAGCGACAACATTCCACTAAGGTCTAAGCGAAGAGAAGCAAAAACGCTCCCTAAAGGGAGCGTTTTTGTTGGTAGGCCCGGCAGGGATCGAACCTGCGACCAAGCGTGTATAAGACGCCTGCTCTACCGCTGAGCTACGGGCCCGAGGAGTGAGAGCAGAACAAGCACCTTCTGCTTGTTCTGCCGAGCGACGAG
The DNA here is from genome assembly GCA_018061755.1 of Patescibacteria group bacterium. Lineage (GTDB taxonomy): Bacteria > Patescibacteriota > Patescibacteriia > 2-12-FULL-60-25 > 2-12-FULL-60-25 > JAGOTP01. The sequence continues at coordinate 52,230 of JAGOTP010000006.1, forward strand.
TGCCCGTATAGGTACTTCTGAGGAGCTATACGGGCCCGAGGAGTTGAGAGCAGCGATAGGATTCAGGATTTGGAGCTGCTTGTAAAGATGATAGATACGGACTATTCGTAAAACTTCATTAAAGCTGCCTCATCGAGATAGCTCAGAAGTTCCAAACGCAGCGCCATCCAGCCTGCTTCAAAGGTGGCAAGTTCTTGAACAAAGATGCGATAAGCGGGTGCAGTTTCTTTGTCTAAGGGGCGTCCATTAAGGTTTCTGAATATTTTGTAGTTTGGCAGGAGTCGTACAGCAGTTTCAGAGAGGGCTGTGTGAGTAACTCGTAACCCATCTCTGGTGGCTGCATCAGCAGATAGACCGGCGGTTACATAGCTATCGAAAGGTGCAAATGCAATAGATGAAGGATCAGCTGATTCAAGGTCGTTTGCTTCAAGAGAGACATGATGCCTTGTTTCATTTAAGACGGCGAGATCTTGCGTCTTGGCGATGTGGGACAATAATCGTGTATTTAGAACTCGTCCACTGATGTTGGGCATGAATCGAGTTCGTCTCTTCCGTTCTGATGGCTCAACGATTGTGTGTACGGGACATGATGTAACAGGTGCTACCAACTGAGCCGTATCCTCACCGTTGTTCGATAGGGTAGCTATATAGCGGAGAACATAGAGTTGTTCTCGGGAAGCCGGTGTTAGTTGTTCTCCTATCTCTTCAAATTTAGTGGCGGCTTGTTCTAGGAGTTCTAGAGTTTGATTCGCTCCTTCGTTGTGACCGGTGAGTGCCAAGGTTTCTCCGACGGCGATAGCTGCTCCTAAGTTGCCATCAATGGATAATTTTTTCATCATCCGTTTTCTCGGATCGGCGAGCAAGGCGGCAAATCCTTCATCTAAAGCCGTGCGAGCTGTTTTGAAATAATCAACAATGGTTTGTTGTTCAGGATCCGGCGCTGTTTCTGCGGCGGGAGTGTCTTTGAGGAAGTTGGATTCCATAAGAGTGATGAAAGAAGTATAGCCTTTTTTCCAGCTTTCGTTGAGGCGGGTTGATTGACCTCTCTCACTATTTTTGCTAACCTATTCGGTCCTTGATCGGTGGTGATCGGTCAGGGGAATGCCTTCACAAAAGAGGCCTATACGGCCGGAAAGAGAGTGATCATGCGGAGCTTTGATACAGTTACGAAATCACTTCTGTCGCGGTATGTGGCGTTTATGAAGGGGGCAGAGCTGACGAGGCTGACCATTACAGAGTATCTGGGAGATGCGAGATCGTTCTGTGGATACTGTGCTGACCATGATATTCAGCTGGCTCAAGCGACGGTGGAAGATGTGACTAACTGGATATCTGTCGGTGCCAGGGGGCCTATCTCGCTCAATACCCAAGCAAGGAAGCTCTCGGCGCTGCGTAAGTTCTTCGATTTTCTTCTCGCGGAGAACCTGGTGCAGAGCAACTTCGTCATGGATATCCCTCACCCCGAGCGCTCACTCCCGCCGCCCAAGATGATTTTGCCCAAGCGAGTGATCTACGATCTGCTGAGTGTCATCAGGCCTACGCCGCTCGGTCGACGCGACATCGCTATGGTGCACTGCATGTATTCCGGCACCCTAGACGTGTGTGAACTGGTCGCTCTCAAAGTGAACGATGTCGACCTTCACACGGGCGCCCTGATGGTCGATGGATCCCGTAGGGCCACACTGAACACTCGTGCTCGAGAAGCTCTACGCGTCTACATACAGGACATCCGTCCACGGTGGGTCAGGGATCCCGATATGAAGGCGCTGTTCGTAGGGGACGCAGGAGAAGAGGCGATCACTCGTCAGGCTGTCTGGAAGCGAATGGCGAATTATGGAGCCATGCTCGATCAGCCAATTTCTCCCAAGACGATCTGCGATTCCGCCATCGCGCATGCTGCAGAGGAGGACGCTTAGCACTTAGCTTTTTTGGTTCTTTGCCTTTCGGCGACGTCTCTCTTACGTCGCCGGTACCCCTTTTCACGGCTCAAGGAGCTTTCAAGAGGGGTAAGATCGGGTCTATCTGCTGCTTGCCAAGAACGATTTTTTGGGTATAATGACCCCACAATTTATCATGGTGGCTATGGTGTAATGGTAACACAGCAGGTTGTGGTCCTGTTATCGTGGGTTCGATCCCCACTAGCCACCCCA
>JAGOTP010000007.1 GCA_018061755.1 Patescibacteria group bacterium
TGAAGAGCGATGAACGGCTCCTTGCCAGGCGTTCGGTAGGTTTTCGTAATTTGGTTCAAGGCAACAGCAAAAGCCATAGAGAAAAGGTTAGAACCAACGCTGAACGTCAGGTTGAGCTAAATCCCGCCACAGAGCAAATGGCAGCTCAACGGCTGGTGGACCGGCGGCATAGGGCGCAATTTCGTAAGGCTGATAGAAACGTACTAGCTCATTTCCTGACAGGTACCATTGATCAAGCGTCTGATAGGCCGCTGTCGAAGAGGCAGCACTTCCTTTCAATGTACCAGCGGCAATTTGCTCTGCCTGCTCCTTTTCAAACAACCCTTCTCCATACTCTGTTTTCAGTAACGCTTGCTCTTCACGCTGAATCCAAGTTTCTAAGCGATCTGGACGAACCAAGTCTTGCAAACGCAATTCCTTCCCCGTTGTAAGATCAAACGTCTGCGAACGAGAGAAGCTGTTTGGATGCGCTCCGCCCGTGTAGAAATAGGTGAAGAAGACGAGTGAGAGCAAACCACGCTCGTTACGAGCAACTAAGACAGATGTATCGTATTCATAATCACGAGCTGCACTGAATTCCTCGTCTTGACCTTCGGAAGACATGAGCGGTTCTTCTTGCTGCAACGTGATACATTCGGCTTGATTCTTGTCTAAGAGCTGTTCAAGTGTCGTCGTTGCTGTCTCGCCCAAACCACGGCGGATCTGAAGGTTTATCTCGTCTGCTACGGCCGTTGAACTCGGGACTGTCGGCAAAATAATTGGATACTCTAAACGTGTATGACAAGAGGCTTTATCTTGTAGGGTCCAGCTACGCTCAAGTTGAGCCAATGTGATTTGGACCTGACCAGGCTTGATGGAACGTTGCAAACGGACAGCCGTAGAGGTTGTTGCTGTCGGTGCCTTGATGCTGCCAGTAAATACCCCTCTATCTTCATCATACTGACCAGATAGAATTTGCAATCCAACTAAATTAGAATCAAGCGATAGCTCCCAGACGTTATTCGTTGTTGTGACTGAACCATACAGCATCCCACGCTCCTTATCAGCAACATATGTTCCCTGAATGCGTTCCGGTCGAACGATGAATGAGAGGTTCGTCGCGCCTAACGTGGGCAGCGTACCCTCTAGAAAAAACAACCGTGAACTGGTCGTCATGGCAGCCGAATCGCCAGAGTTTACTGAAATGACCGTCGAAGAAGCCGGACGAGACTCATCGGGAGGCGCCATGGGAAGCGCGATAGACTTTGTACAACCCCCACCCAAGAGAGCGGCACCGAGCAATAAAGCGGATAAGGTTCTGGAAGGACGTAAGGACATAGAGCTATTTAGATATGACATGAACCTCCATTCTTCATGAAGTACTTCTGGTGGTATTCCTCTGCACGATAAAACGGCTGAGCTGGAACGATCTCGGTCACAATCGGCTGCTTCCAGACATGTGAAGCTTCTAGTTCAGCTTTTGCCTTTACTGCCACCTCACGCTGTTCATCGCTGTGCGTGAAGATCACAGAACGATACTGCGTTCCCACATCCGGCCCCTGGCGATTGACTGTGGTTGGATTGTGATTTTCCCAGAACACTTTGAGCAACTGCTCGTATGAGATCTGGTCTGGATCAAATTTCAGATGAACAACTTCAGCATGACCGCTCGTATCGTTGCAGACATCTTCGTAGGTTGGCTGATCTAGATGACCGCCCATATAACCAACTTCTGTTTCAATCACTCCAGTTAACTGTCGAAAGCGGTCTTCTACGCCCCAGAAACAACCGGCACCAAACGTAGCAAGAGATTCGGACATAGAGTTTAAGAGGATTTTTTATCTAAGCGTAAACAGACAGAATTAATACAATAACGCTGACCACCCGCTTCAGCTGGACCATCGTTAAAGACATGACCTAAATGAGCGCCACAATTTTTACAGAGGACTTCTGTACACGGAATTCCATACTGGGAGTCCTGTTTGAATTCGACGTTCAGGGTATTAGCTGGCTCCGTGAAGCTCGGCCAACCGGTTCCAGAATCGAACTTAGTTTCGGATGAAAACAACTCGGCGTCACAGATCGCGCAACGATAGGCTCCATCTTCATGAGTATCCCAATATTGGCCTGTAAAGGGCATTTCTGTCCCCTTTTCTAGCGCCACTCGCCGTAATTCTGGCGAAAGATCGTCTTTTTTAAGCGAAAAATCAGGATTCATAGACTTTGAGCGTAGCACACAAAGATTGACAAAAACAGCCAAAACCGTAAGCTCTGCTGTCGGGTGAGATCTAGGAAGGTCCGAAGATCGCCCGTGTTGAGGAAGGAGCTAATCCATGCTGGATACGCCAGAAGTAGATCACGTACAGCGAGAAGGCGCTCGCTTCATGTCGGGCGAGCAGTCGATCAGCCTGATCGCCTTCACGTCGCCCGCCGGACGACCGGAATGCGCGCTCATCTTCCACAGGACGAACACCGACCCGCGCTTCGGCGTGAACTGGACGGATGAACCGATCAGCATGAAGGACCGGCTTCCGGCGCTGGGCTGCCTGACCGCGCTTCGCAGGGACCTCGGGATCCCGGAGGAGATCGCCAAGGCGCTCCTCTTCGACATCCTGGACATTCTGCCCGAGAAGTCCAACTGACGCGACAACTTCAACCCCATCAACTCGGCCCGTGCTGACTACCAGCGCGGGCCGCAGTTCGTTTTTAGAGGATGGTATATACTCCTTGGCGTATGCGTTTACCCAAGCGTCGTCACGAATTACTCAAAACGTATGAAGAGGAAAGCTTGCCCGTCTATCTTACAAAAGATGGACTACGAACCCTTGAACGAGAATTAGAACGTTTGAAAACCAAAGATCAACCACAGGCTATCGAGGACGTCGCTCGAACGGGCGCATTTGGCGACCGTTCAGAAAACGCCGAATATCAAGAAGCCAAGCATCGCCTGTCACGAACCCATGCGCGAATTTTTTACCTACAAGAACGTTTGAAGCGCGTGGTTGTCATTCACAAGCCGCGAGCTGGCGCAAAACACATCGTCAGACTCGGCTCAACGGTCGTCGTGCAAACAGGATCAGCGCAACGCACATTTGAGATCGTTGGACCAAGCGAATCAAGTCCAGCCAAAGGACGGATCTCACACGTCTCACCACTGGGCGCTGCTCTCTTAGGCCAATCAGTCGATAGCAAGATCGAACTCCAAACGGAGAAAGGTATGATAGAATATATTATTCTAGAGATTCGTTGAAGCAGATTTCAATAACAAAACCCGGACGTAATGTCGGGGTTTTGTTATTCTACTTGGTTGCTATCTACCCGGTACTAACTACCAACTAACGTAAGGCTTTCACAATTCCGACCAAGACAACCGCGCCCAACAGAGCCACCAAGAAACTGTAGAGATTGAAGCCTGTGACTGGAGCCTTGCCAATGAAAGACATGATCCAACCGCCGATCAAGGCACCAATGATACCGACGATAATGTTGAGCAAAGGCCCTTGCTGACCATCGGTCTTCATTAAGAGCGACGCGACCCAACCAACGAGAGCACCGAAGATGATCCAGAGGATGATACCCATAGTGAGTGGTGTTATGTGAAAGACAGAATCTGTATTTCACGTTTCTTAAGAGCCCGTTCAATATCTCCCCGTCTCCTGCTAACATGTATGCATGAGAAAATCATACCCAAGCGATGTCAGCCGCAAACAATTTGAAACAATTCGCCCATTCCTTGAATCAGCAAGAAAGAAAACGAGACCGAGAATCGTTGATTTGTATGATGTTTTCTGTGGAGTTCTGTATCTTTTGAAAAGTGGCTGTCAGTGGCGCATGCTTCCATCAGACTTTCCCAAATGGAGAACCGTTCATGAATATTTTCAAATCTGGAGCAAACAAAAAGAAGATACACGAAAAAGTCTTCTCGAAGACCTTTTAAAAAAAAATCGGTTGGCGAGGCCCGTATCAAACTTGGACGGAAAGACAGAACGAGCTTCGCAATCGTTGATGCACAGAGCGTGAAGAATACCGATTCAACAGAAGAGAAAGGATATGATGCTGGCAAGAAAATATCAGGCATCAAACGTCATATCGCTGTTGATACGAATGGGTTCCCTCATGCCATCACCATCACAACAGCAGATGTGAGCGATCGAGACGGGGCTCTGCAAATGTTCAGAGAAAACAAAGGAACCCTCAAGAAAGTGAAGAAAGTTTTAACAGACGGTGGATATCGTGGAGAAACTTTTTCTCGTCATGTTCGTGATCTGTTGCGTGCAAAAGTTGAGGTCGTGAAACGAAATGAGCTTCATCGTTTTGTTGTTCTTCCAAAGAGATGGGTCGTGGAACGTTCTTTTGGTTGGTTTGAAAAATGTCGAAGACTTTGGAAAAACTGCGAACGAAAATTGAATACAAGCCTTCAAATGGTGACGCTCGCGTTTATGCGATTATTGATGAAGAGATATTGAACGGGCTCTAATGAGTTAGACTTACACTCTCCCTCCATTCTTTTATTGCGTCAAGCAAGTTGTGCACAGGCAGATGTTTCTGGTTCAGAATAAGAAAATATTTCACCAAGATAATTTTCTACTTGATACGCCTGCATTCCGCTCTTTGTGAGGTATTGATGTTGAAGTGGAGTCTTGCCTTTCCCGCCTGGAATATCCAACATATATTTAGGTAGCGCGATACCAGTGATACTCCCCTGCAACTCTCGCATAAGCTCGATCCCCTGCTCTAATGGGACACGAAAATGTCCGGTACCACGCGCAAGATCGAGCTGATGGAGATAATAAGGTAATACTCGAATGTTCGTGAGCGATTTGAATAACGCACGCAATACTTTCACAGAATCGTTCACACCGCGTAACAAGACTGATTGATTGCGCACGACAATCCCCGCATCAATCAATCTAGCAAGAGCTTGAATATTCTCTTTAGCTAATTCACGTGGATGATTGAAATGTGTTACGACAAAAATAGGATGCAGTTCGTCCATGTATCGACGGAATAGTTTTACCAGCTCCGGCGTGATACGTACTGGAAGATTCACAGGTACGCGCGTGTGGATGCGAATGCGAATGATGCTTGGGACTGCTCTCAACTTTTTGAGAAGGAGTTCGAGTTGTCCATCCATGAGCGTGAGCGGATCGCCACCGGTCAGAATCACTTCATCTACTTCAGGATGAGATTGGAGATAAAGACAGATCCGATCAACGTCCGATTCACTTGGACCTGGCGTCGCTTGCCCCGTTTTGAAACGACGAAAGCAAAAACGACAGTAGGCTGAACACGAGAAAGAAGCGTAGACCAAGACTCGATCGGGATAGCGGTGCGTCAGAAAAGGAACCGGCGATTTCGACTCGTCACCAATTGGATCAACCAACTCTTCAGGTGTGATACGTAATTCTGCTTCTTGTGGAACGGTCATAAGAAAGATGGGATCCATCGGATCAGTAAAATCGATCAACTTCAGCGTATGCGGCGTAATCGCGAGACGCATGTTTTTGATAACCTGTTTCAAAGCTTCTCGATTTGCGATGGGCAAATACCGTTCCAACTGATCTATCGTACGAACACACTGCGTCAATTCTTGTTGCCAAAGTTCCATAGGTAAAAATAGGTGAACGAAAAAAAGCCTCGGCGAGGCTGACATCTTCCACGCAACTTTTACGGACTGGCGACTTTTGCAAGTTGTTGTGCTTTCTTAAACAAACGCTGACAACCTGGATCAGCTGAAAGCAATGAGAGTGCCTCATTCCATGGAAACCATCGAACATCTCCAGATTCGTTTGGATCGAGAATAATCGTTTCTGTTTTTGCTAACAAAAGAAAACGGAGATCTAGATGTAAATGCTCCGGCTCTGTCGTGCGAGCTGGGATCGTATGAATATCGATATCAAACAGATACGGCGAGCCTCCGAAGTGCTCAACCTCTAGGCCAGTCTCTTCACGTGCTTCGCGTAAGGCAGTAGCAGCGATATCCCCTCCATCCGCTTCTTCGCTATGACCTCCTACCTGCATCCAGCGTTGTAACTTTCCGTGAAAGTTTAGACACACTTGCTCATGGCTAGGATGAATCACGACGGCACTCCCCGTGAAATGCGCTTGAAGCTCCGTTCGCGACAACGGTTGCCCTAACGATTTAACAAACTCAATCATCCGGGTTTTATCAGCTCGCTCTTTGTCATCAGCCGGTTCAAAGGACTGTAAGAGCTCCAACAGCCGCATTTTAGGATTCATAGAGGACAGACTCATGATGCCGAACTAAACGTCACGTGTACACTCAAACAGACAAAGTCGCCATAAAGGCTTCAATCGTAGGGTAACGCTCTTCGAAGATGATGTAGAGAGATTCTGGTTTTTCCGGCTCACCAATGAGAATCAAATGCTTGCCAAGACCGTAAGCGATGCCCGCTTCCATATGAGCCGACGTACCACACGGCAACAAAAAGAGAACCGTCTGTGCTTCCTTCAACGCTTTCAGATCTTTTTCAAAAATCATTCGAAAATAAGGATCATGAAAGAAATCTTTCGTTTCTTCCCAAGCTCTCATCTGCGCCTCGGCACTAGCCGTAGGATTATTCGGATCCGAAGGAGTAATACAGAAATTATGACAGCTCTTGCCGCGCTTCACGAGTTCAGCGACTAAATATTCGCATCGTTCTTTATTTCGAAAGCGAGAAACCAAAGTATAGTCGAGCATAAAGTAATATTATTCTATTACATGTTGGCCTGCTAAGCGGCCCGTTGCCCATGAAGCCTGAAGATTGAATCCGCCCGTAAAACCATCGACATCAAGAATCTCACCCGCAAAATAGAGTCCGGGACAGAGCTTTGATTCCATCGTACTTGGATTGACTTCTTTCAGATCAACTCCACCAGCTGTCACAAACTCGTCCCCTGGCCCTCTAGCAATGACCTGTAATTTGATATTCTTGAGCCAGTGCGCAACTTGCATCAGTTCTTTTTTTGAAAATTCACCCGCATGTTTCTCAAGAGACAAACCATTCTCACGACAAAGGATCTCTGTCAGCGACTTCGGAACGAGACCTGTCAGTCCATTCGGTAAATTTTTCTTAGGCGTCTCAGCAATTCGTTCAATGAGTAGACGGATGAGTTCTTCGTCTGAGGCATCGGGAAAAAGATCGATCGATACTTCCAACGGATGAGACTGATCATACGTTTCAAAAGCAACTAGACCAGAAACAGCGAAGACTGCTGGACCGCTGATGCCTTTATGCGTGAAGAGGAAAGGTCCCGTCCAAGAAAAATCCCCTTCACGCGTGGCTGTAATCTTGGCACGTTCAAAAGATAGACCTGAGATTTCGGCTGGCCATTGTTCGCGAGTAAAAAAGGCATTCAAGCTAGCCGCTAACGGCGTGATCGTATGACCGAGCGTTTGAGCAAAGGCGTAACCGTCACCCGTAGAGCCTGTATGACGATAGGCTTGGCCACCAGTCGTCAAAACGAGACGATCAACCACCAATGGATCTGTTTGGTCTTTGAAAAATAACTGAAACTGATTCTCTGCTCTCTCGACGCGGATCACATTGGTCTTGAGACGGATACCTATCGTTGAACTGTGAAAGAGTCGTTCGAAGACACCGACTACGTCTCGGCCATTGTTGGATTGTGGAAAGACACGCAAGTCTTCTTCGACTTTCAAGGGAACACCGTGATCCTCAAACCAAGCAAAGACTCGGTCAGGAGGAAAGGCGTACATAGCGGATGACAGGAACTTATTCCCGCGTGGATAACGAGTCAGAACTGTCCGCACATCAGTTATCCCTGTAGTCACATTACAACGCCCACCCCCAGAAATAATCACTTTTTTGCCTAGTCCATCGTTTTTTTCAATCAGAAAAACTTCTGTTTCGGGAGAAACTTCCCGGATCGTAGCAGCCGTCATAAGACCAGCCGCACCACCACCAATAATCGCAACTTTCATGGAGCAGGTTGTAGCACAGATGAGAGCGATCGCACATCCAACCAATTCTTGAGTTCAGGCTCACGTGTGACGTAGCCCAAAATGTTCTGTGAAGAGCCTCGATGGATACCCAAGTGTAGATGTTTTCGTTCTCCACTAGTTTCAGCGCTCTCCCCTGTTCCAAGCAGTGCAAAGACCTCACCTGCTTTTAGCGTATCTCCAATACGAACTGAAATACTTGATAAGCGCAGATGACCGTAGATCACCGTGATAGCTTCACCATCAAGTTCACAGGATTGTACGAGCAGACCTCCATAACCCGTTGCTGAACGTCTCACGAGAACAGGTCCATCACATAGGGCGGAAATCGAGACATCCGTTGCTGTTTCCTCAGGAAAAACTTCAAAATCCACTCCCGTATGATATCCAACGAAACGTTCCGGCTGTACAGGCGAGTCGGACGGACTCACTTTGAGTCCGAAGGGCTTTTTTGTGATTCGCTCCAATGGACGATTGATCGGCCAAACCAATGAGCGCACAGAACTAGAGGATGGGCTCACCATTTCTTCAGAGCTAGTTACGTGAATCGGCATAGAGCTATGCTCTTGCGAAGATGACACGGAAACGACTGCTGACGACAATGGCTCAGGCGGGGAAGATGGAGTGAACCTCCAGACTACAACACCTAACAAAAGACAAATGCCTGCTCCGGCTACGAGATGCTTCATATTTAAATATGATAGCCTTTATTCCTCCTTTGTTCTAGCGACCTTTGTACGTTTTACACAAAATTGTATTGACACAACCAGCCAATGAGAATTCAATGAAGATTGGGTCGTCGTTTATTCTTCATGAATACCTACTATGGATAACACGAACATGTCTGAGAATAACGCTCATCAATCAAACTCATCCGGAAACACCCCTATGCAAAAAGCCAATGAAGTCGCCTCAGAGATGAAGCAGGAAGTCGAAAAGTACGTGGATGCAGCCAAACAACAATGGAATGACGTTACAGATGAAGTAAAGAAAAAGGGCGAGATGGTCAAAGAAGATCTGACAAAAGCTCGCAAATACGCTGAAGACTACGCCCGCGAGAATCCTTGGAAAGTAGTTGGCATCGCCGCAGGAATTGGTGCCTTAGCCGCCCTACTTCTTCGTGGCTGCGGTCGCACCTGTCGTCGTCATCACGAAGAATAATCCTCTTCCTTCCCCTCTATGAAACTCATGAATTTACTCGTGAGTTACTTCACGAACCGGGTTCAGGGTTCTTTATTCTCAGTGCTCGCTCCGATCGGACCCTTGGTCAAACAGCTGAGCTTAGGCTTAGGAAGTATCGTGATGGGCATCGTGTGTTTTCTCTTCACGATCTTCTTCTTGGCCTTGAGCTTCTTCTTCTTATTGATCGATAAGGCTGACTGGAGCGTGTCCGGGCTTTGGACATGTCTGGTCCTTGGCTTGATCGGACTCGTACTTACGCTTGTCGGACGCTCGATCATCACGAACTCAAACAAGCTGATTAGTTAATCTATTGAACCGTGTGGCTATCCTGCCTCTCCTGAAGCAAGCTGGACTTGCCTGGAAGCGCGATCATGCGTCTTATTTGGCAGCTGCAATCTCATATCATGCCATCTTCTCTCTCGCGCCGCTCTTCATCATTGTATTAGCAATCACAGGAGCGATTTACGGACAGGAGTCAACACAACAACAGTTCGTCAGCGTCCTGCGAGATTTTATCGGACAGGATTCAGCTCTGCTGATTCAACAATTGCTGGAAAAAGCTGATCTAGGCTCACGCAGTGGAAGCGCCCTTCTTATTGGAGGCGTTCTCACGGTGATTGGTTCAATCGGCGTTTTCAAGCAACTTCAAGAAGCCGTCAGCATCATCTGGAAAGCACCTATAAAACAACGCACACTCCTACACCAGGCAAGTCGCTATCTTCTTCTGTTTCTTCTCGTTCTCTTAGCGAGCGGACTCTTGATCGCGTCGCTCGTCATAAGCGCGATTATTTCCGAAGGAGGAAGAACGCTCTCAGCCTGGGTAGGAGTGGAAGCGCCATTTGTTCTGTCAGCTGCAAATAGTTTGACTTCACTCGCGTTGATTACAACTTTGTTTGCGATTCTTTTTCGAACACTCCCCGACGTTGGCAAACTCGACTGGCAAAAAATATGGCCAGCTGCATTGGTAACCGCGCTGCTCTTCAACGTCGGAAAATTTTTAATCGGCCTTTACATCGGTCATAGTACAATTAGTTCGGTCTATGGAGCTGCCGGCTCCTTGATCGCCTTACTCGTTTGGATTTTCTACGCTGCCCAGATCTTTCTCTACGGCATCGAACTGGTCAAAGTACAACATCTAAAGCCTTCTTCCCTATGAACCTTCCTTTCTCTCGCCGATCGTTGATAGCAGTGAGCTTGCTCACCAGCTCATTCTTCGTGACAACTCCCCTGTTCGCACAACAAGCGAGTGTAAAACTCCCCGTCCCTTATGTCAGCCAAGTACCGGATGGAACTTGGGTTGCTCCTTGGGATGAAGCCTGTGAAGAAGCCAGTCTGCTCATGGTCAACGGCTACTATCAAAAGAAAGCGGGTTTGCCTAAAAGCGAAGTAAAACGAGAAATTCAGCGCATGGTCGATTGGGAAAAAGCGACTTTTTCTACTTATACCGATACAGACGCTGAGCAAACGGTTCGCCTGATCCAAGAACAATCTGCTTTTCGTGCCTCTATTCAACGCTCACCGAGTCTTGACCAAATAAAAGAAGAGCTCAGCGCTGGTCGACCAGTCATCATCCTGGTCGACATGTTCGAGCTGTATAACGAGCCTGATCTTGGCGATTCGTATCATGTAGCCGTGTTAAGCGGTTATGATGATGCCAAGCAAGAGTTCCACCTACTCGATCCTGCCCGCGAAGCAACGACCTATTCGTACGATCGGATCATGAACGCCCTACACGATTTCAATCCTGCCAGCGGCGAGGCCGACAAAGAAGCCACCGTTCTTTTCACGGAAGGACCTGTCGCTCAAAACAGACCTTGGTATATCGCCTTCTTCGGCTTTTTTAAGAGGCTCTTCATTTAGCTGAGACTTAGTGAAATCTGACTGAAACAAAACGAGTCTTTGCTTTTGGCAGAAGACTTAGCAGAAATAAACTGAGTGCAACGAGGACGATCGCTCCACCGCTTGGCAGGTTGAGGTAAAAGGATAATCCAAGGCCTAGCATGACGGACAGGAGCGAACACACAACCGACCAAAGGGCTGTTTTCAAAAACCCGAGTTTGAGTTGATGAGCAGTCAGAACAGGGATAACCATCAACGCTCCAACCAAGAGCGTACCGACCATTCGAATACTCAAGGACACCGTAATCGCCGCCAAACACACCAGAATCAAATTCAACCAACGCACGGGCAATCCATTCGCTTGAGCCAACTCTTCATCATACGCAACCAGAAAGAAGCGTTTGAAACCGAGGATGAGTACGACGAGCACTATGGATCCCAAGACCAGCATCGTCCAAAGATCGCTTGAGGTAACGGTTGTGATACTCCCGAATAAGATGCTGATCAGACTCACATTCACACTTCGAGCCAGGCTAAACAGCACGATGGCTAAGGCCAAACTCCCAGACAAGACCAAGGCCAAAACAGATTCACCTGACAATTTCTTTCGTAAACGAAGCTCTTCTATGCCTACTCCCACCAAAATCGACGTAAGCAGAGCGCCGAATAAAGGATGAATGTTACTCAGCAGGCTAAAGGCGACTCCCACCAACGAGACATGTGACAAGGTGTCTGCCAACAACGAGTAGCGTTTCGCTACAAGAAACACCCCGATCATCGGCGCGAGGACAGCAATCATCAAACCAGCCAAGACGGCTCGCTGCATGAATTCGTATTCAAAAAAAGACAGCATACTCAAGCGTGGCGGTGAATATGAGTAATCTTTTTGCCATAGATATGATCGATGACTTTTGGTTCATGTAGGAGCGCTGGAGAACCGGAACACAGCAACCCTCGATTCAAACACAGAACTGATTGAACCTCTTCGGAGATCGCATCGATATCATGCGAGACAAACAAAATGGTCAGTCCGTGCTTTTCGTTCAACTGTTTCAAGAAGGCATAAAATTCGGCCTGGGTCGTAACATCCACACCTACAAATGGTTCATCCAGGATAAGAATCTTCGGTTGGGCGGCGAGAGCACGGGCCACGTAGACACGCTGACGTTGCCCGCCTGATAAATCACTCATGAGACGCCCTTGTAATTCCTCGATGCCGGCTACTTTGAGTGCTTGCCTGATTGCCTCTTTATCTTTGGCATCCAATCGACCGAACAGACCCTTCTTCACGGTTCGCCCACTTTCAACCAATTCATAGACCGTGGCTGGAAAGGACAGATGGTCTTGCGTCACACGTTGCGGTACATAGCCAATTTCAGCCCGTGCCGATACGGCTGGCTTCCCTGCAATCAAAACCTCTCCCGTTGTTGGTGTCAGCAATCCAACCAAGATCTTCAGGAGAGTCGTTTTTCCACCGCCATTTGGTCCAACGATGCCGACATATTCCCCTTTCTCAACAACAAATGAGACAGCTTCAAGTACAAGGTTCTGCGCGTAGGCAAATCCCAGATCTTTCACCTCAATGAGTGGAATTGGTTTCATGTGCAGTTTAGAGCGAGACGCAGGTTACGCAGATTGTCTCGCATCAGACTCAGATAAGACTTCCCTGATCGCATTTCTTCCTGACTCAATCCTTCCAATGGATGCAAGATAAGCGTCTCCGCACCAATTTCACGCGCAATCGTTTCCGCGAGTTTAGGATCAATCAGACTTTCAAAGAAAATATACTTGATCCCTTTCTGTTTCGAGAGGTCAGTGATCTCAGACATCGTTTGCAACGAGGGATCACTTTCAGGCGACAGACCTTGAATGGGCAGGACGGTCAATTCATAGCGCGACGCCAAATAGCGAAACGCATCATGGGCCGTCACAATCTCGCGACGCTCACAACGGGCGAGCCCCAGACGATACTCCTCATCTAAACGAGATAGCTCTCCCACAAACACCCCTTCACGCTCCTGGATCGTTGATTCAGCGTTTGTTAACAGAATCAACTCACGAGCAATGAATTCTGCTTCCTGTTTTACCTTATCCGGATCAAGCCAAAGATGCGGGTCATTTTCTATGACTGACACTACATCACTCAGACGGAGGACACGAATCCCTTTCGTCTGTAGTTCTGGAACCAATTTATCCGCCCAAGCATCGACTCCCAATCCATTCAGAAGAACGAGGTCTGCTTGGTAAAGCTTCGTAAGATCCTGTGGAGTTGGTTGGAACTCGTGCGGTTCTACACCAGGCGGTGTGAGAGTT
This sequence comes from Patescibacteria group bacterium, assembly GCA_018061755.1. GTDB lineage: Bacteria > Patescibacteriota > Patescibacteriia > 2-12-FULL-60-25 > 2-12-FULL-60-25 > JAGOTP01. The sequence goes on from JAGOTP010000007.1 coordinate 13,280, forward strand.
ACCACATCGACCAAATCGCCTCCTACCCGTGTTGCAACTTCAGCCAAAGGATAGATACTCGCCACGACCTGCACCTTCTCTGAACCACCGTTAAGCTCCTGAGCCTTTTTCGTCCATAACCAAAGACCTGCCAAACCTAGCGCAAGTAGACAAAAAATCAGGATGAGACCACCTTTTTTAGACGTTAACATAGCCAAATCTCCCACCAGCTTATTGCAAGTAATTCGCATTGTCAATCAGGGATATTGACTTTTTGGAGGAGATCTGCTATCATTCGGAGTTGAATATATCTAATGTTGTTTCCACATAAGGAAACAGAAGAAGAATGTCGATCTTCGCCGTAGTATATTTACACTTTACTCTTGAGTCTCACATTTTATGAAAGGTATCATTAAGAAAAAGACGGAAAAGGGCTTTGGCTTTATCGGTGCCGAAGGACAAGCTAAAGACCTGTTCTTCCACAGCAAGTCCGTTGTTGGAGATGTCATCTTTGATGACATGCGTGAAGGTGAAACTGTCACGTTCGACATCGAACAGACCCCAAAAGGTCCTAGCGCTGTGAACGTTCAGATCGCCCCAGGCGGCGACGCCCCAGTCAATCTCTAATTGATTGCTCAAAAAAACTCCTCCTCGTGGGGAGTTTTTTTGTTGCCTTTGACCCATAGGAGCGATCGTTCTATTCTTGTTCTATATGACAAGTCTCTTTGACGATCTAAATGCAGAACATAGGAAAAATGCAGCTCCCCTAGCCGATCGCTTACGACCACAGACCTTAGATGAAGTTGTTGGACAGCAGGCCCTGATCGGTCCGGGTGCCCCTTTACGCACGCTCATTGAAAGTGGAAATGTCCCGTCTCTCATCTTTTGGGGTCCGCCCGGCTCAGGCAAAACAACCCTAGCCAAGCTACTAGCCAACGTCAGTGGTCAAGTATTCAGCGAGTTGTCAGCTGTAACATCTGGCCTCGCAGAGGCACGTGAGCTCTTTCGCTTGGCGAGACATCGGTTGGAATTCGAGGGAAAGCGCACCATCCTTTTTATCGACGAAATCCACCGTTTCAACAAATCCCAACAAGATGCTTTTCTGCCCTACGTTGAAAATGGAACCATCACACTGATCGGAGCAACAACCGAAAATCCCAGCTTCGAAGTTAACGCGGCTTTACTGTCCCGCTCTAAAGTCTTAGTTCTGAAAAAACTTGAACCGGAAGATCTACAACGCCTCCTGGAACGAGCCCTGACCGACACCGAACGTGGGTTCGGCCATGAGTCGATTAAGGCATCGAAGGATGTTTTGGAGGCAATCGTGACGGTGGCCGATGGCGATGCACGTGCTGCCTTGAATACCCTCGAATCTTTGGTCCAAGCGAGTCTTCCGCAGAAGAAGAAAGACGGCGAAAAAAAGCCGCTTTGTTTGAACCTAGAAGACTTGCAATCCCTCCTGCAACGGTCACATCTTTTGTACGACAAAACGGGCGATGAACATTATAATATTATTTCTGCTCTGCATAAATCGCTGCGGGGATCAGATGTGAACGCATCTCTTTACTGGCTAGGCCGAATGCTCGAGGCAGGTGATGATCCCCTGTATGTCGCGCGACGTCTCGTGAGATTTGCATCAGAGGATATTGGTCTCGCTGACCCCGGAGCACTGCTTCAGGCTGTGGCGGGATATCAAGCCGCGCATTTTCTAGGCATGCCGGAATGTAACGTACACTTGGCACAAGTTGTGGCGTATATGGCCAAAGCCCCTAAATCAAACGCCTTGTACGCCGCCTACAATGCGGTAAAAGAAGATATTCGCACACGACCAAATGAATCCGTCCCTATGCACATCCGGAACGCTCCCACGGGCCTCATGAAAGACCTAGGTTACGCTCAAGGCTACAAATACAATCCGGACTACCAAGAACCCATCGAGCAGACCTACTTGCCAGACAAGCTGAAAGATCGCATCTACTGGAAAGAAAACTAGCGGCTAGCTCTTCCAAAAGGCTTTCGTCCATTTCCAAGCGTATTTGACGACGACCAGCAGAATGAAGAAATAGAGGGCGTATTGCACGATCATGATGAGAATCAGTGCAAGGTTGACCGTCAAATCTTGAGCAACCTTGTTCAGATCGCGCACGAATGAGCGTACGGCTTCTCTCCAAGAGTCTTTCAATTCAACCGCATCAACGAACTTAGTTTCGAAAACATTGATAGAGAAGTAGGTATATTCCAAACGATCTAGCTGTTCCGCTTTGGCACGCGACAAGCGATCCAATTGTTCGTTGATCGACAAACGTTCTTGGGTCAACCGTTCGATGATCTGAATCTTACTGTCAATGATTTTGGCTAGGCTCCCTGCGTCTTGGGTACGCGTGGCGAGTTGCGTAATCTCATCGTAAGCCCGAATAGCATTTTCTAGCGTTTCGTCGATCGAAATGCGCTTCTTTTCTAGGATCTCAAGTTCGCTGGTGAAATCACTGATCTGACGTTTGATCGTTTGGGTATCTTCCGTCAGGTTTTTTGGATTGAGCGCTTTGATCTTGGCTAAAATCTCTGGAACACGGTCTTTTTGAACTTTGAAGGTGAAATAACAAGTCCGCTGCTCCTGATTCGCTTGTTCGAAAATAACATAATCCAACCGTTTCAAAGCCGTAATCTCACCACAAGTTTCGACCAAACGACGTGTTTCGATCGTTCCTTGGTAGCTACGCACCTCGAAGGCCTCCGCATCATTGCCGGAAGTCGCCTGAGGTGAGGTTGGAGGCATGGGGGCGATATTCCGTGCCGACAGTTGAGCTGTATCGGCCATCATGCCAGGAGAACCCACTGAAGTTCCTCCTTTGGCGTAGCCATAAGAAGCGGCGCTTTCCTCACGATAAGTGTCGAGACCGACACGAGCGGTCGAAAAAGACGAACCGAGCACACGAAACAGAAAAGCCAATAAGATGACGGCAAACACAGCCACGCCAACGATCTTGAGGATCTGAAGGGGCTTCAGATTGAGTTTTGTGAAGTAATCCATGGCGCAAAGTGTAACACCGGAATCCTCTTAGCGAAATAACGCCCGGTAATTCTCATTTAGACCATCCAGATACTCCATATCTGTTTGACTTATCTCGAAATCGAAGACTTGAGCGTTCTCTTTGATACGCGCTTGGTTGCTCGATTTAGGAATCACCACCAAGCCATGTTGCAACGACCAACTGATCATGAGCTGTGCTGGTGTCTTTTGATAACGCTTAGCTAACTGATCGATGGCAGGATCATACAAACGCTTGCCGCGCGTGAGTGGACTATAAGCCTCCAGTTGAATGTGTTGTGACTGACAGTAGTCCAACAATTCTTTCCGATAGAGGAAGGGGCTGAATTCAACCTGATTTACGGTTGGCAGGACATCAGCCGTCTTCAAGAGCTGCGTAAGATCGCGAATCGAGTAGTTACTGACGCCAATCGCTTTCACAACTCCCCTCTTATAGAGCCGTTCTAAGACGTTCCAAGCATGCCCTTTGCCAATCGGAAGAGGCCAATGAATCAGATAAAGATCAAGATATTCGAAGCCTAGTTTTTCAAGGCTAGCCTGAAAAGCCGCTTCAGCACGCCAGAAATCGGTTGGCCAAAGCTTCGTTGTCACGAATATCTCTTCGCGTTGAATGCCGCTTTTTCGAATGGCGCGACCGACATCAGCCTCATTCCCATAAAAAGAAGCGGTATCGATATGTCGATACCCCGCTTCAAGCGCCCACAAGACCGCCTGCTCCGTTTGTAACCCTTTTGGGATCTGATAGACGCCCAAGCCGAGTGCCGGCATCTCAAGGCCATTATTTAAGGTTTTGGTTTGCGAAATGGATGACATAGAATAGCGGGGCTATTGGAATCGAGCTGAGATGCGACAAGTGTACACGATCAAGTCTTAACTCGCCCGACAAAACAGAGATATAGCAAACACCTCTGTACCGATATTGGTACAGAGGTGTTTGTGAGACAGAGTTCTTTTAGACTTATTCCTGTGCGTCTAACTTTGCCAAGATGGCGTCGAGTTTGGCGTTGATTTCTTTCAATTGGCGATTCGTATCGTCGTTACCACCAGCTGGGCGACGGTCTTCGAATGAGCGCTCACGGAACGATCCGCCTTCACGACGATCATCACCGAAGCGTTTTGGAGCTACGTCATCGCGCTTGAAACAGTCGCGGCAGTAGATTGGCTTGCTACCGTTTGGCAAAAAAGGCACTTCACAGCTCTGGCCACACTTGTTACAGGTCGCTGGGTGCATTTCACGGTCAAAACTGCCACCACGGGAACCACGATCAAAGCTGCCTCCGCGAGATGGACGGTCGTTACGATCTCCACGCTCCCAAGGCTTGCCACGACCACCACCGAACCCGCCTTTGCTGCGCGTACCGGCTGAACCACTGAAACTCATGCTTTGATAAGGTCTTTTGATCATAATAGAGGAAAAAGGGGGTTGATAGGGGGAGGAATAGGAATTGGCGGATGATACTATATTACAACAAAAAAAGCAATGGCTGCGCTCCTTAGGGCGAACGGGTATGCTACAGTTCTAGCCTGAATCCCCCATCTATGCCCTCTGCCGCCTACACAAAGCTCCGCCACCAATTACTCGAAATTGCCCATATTAATGCCTGTTTAGCCCTTCTTCAGTGGGATCAGGAGATTTTGATGCCTGCGAAGGGGGTTGATCCACGCTCAAAGCTGATTGGCTCACTCAGCGTACTGACCCATGACAAATGGCTGGCCTTAAACGAGAAGAAGGCTTTGACCGGTCTTTCCGGCTGGGCAAAGAGCCATCCAACCACGAAAGAGGCTTGCGTCATCCGAGAAACAGCCCGAACCTACGAACGAGAACGAAAACTGCCGGTTGCATTTGTCCAAGAACTATCAGCTCTGTCATCAAAAGCTCAGCACATTTGGGCAGAAGCACGCGCACAATCAAATTTCGCTCTCTTCCTTCCCAGCTTGAAGCGCTTGGTTGAATTGAAACGTAAGGAAGCTGAGTACATTGGGTACAAGGACTCACCCTATGATGCACTGCTTGATGGGTTCGAACCCGGACTTACCAGTCAGCAACTTTCGGTTACGTTTAGTGAGTTGCGTGATTTCTTGAAACCTTTCCTACGTCAACTGCAATCTAAAACGAAAGACTTACCGGATAAGAGTCTCGTACACGGAACATTTCCGATTGAGCAACAAACCGCCTTCAATCGAGCACTGATCAAGGAAATCGGCTTTGATTTTGAGGCAGGACGCTTGGATACCAGCACGCATCCGTTTACCACCAATTTCCATCCGCACGATGTACGCATCACCACTCGCTACTCAGAACAAGATGCGTTGTATGCGCTCGGCAGCACGATTCATGAAATGGGTCATGCGCTGTATGAACAGGGTTTGAGTGCAAAGGAGTATGGAACGCCACTTGGTGAAGCGTTGTCTTTGAGTATCCACGAATCACAGTCCCGTTTCTGGGAAAACACTATCGGGAAAAGTCGTGCCTTCTGGCAGCATTTCTATCCTAAGCTCCAGAAACAATTTCCTAAACCGTTCGCCCGCGTTCCTCTCGAGACGTTCTACCGTATCATCAACCGGGTCGAACCATCACTGATCCGAACTGATTCGGATGAAGTCAGCTACAATTTGCACATCATCCTGCGTTATGAGATCGAACGAGGATTGATCGAGGGAACGTTGAAAGCCAAGGATCTGCCGGATATTTGGAATGCGAAAATAAAAGAATATTTGGACATTAAAGTCCCGAATGATCGTTTGGGGGTCTTGCAAGATGTTCATTGGTCAATCGGGGCGATTGGCTACTTCCCGACGTATGCTCTGGGCAATCTTTACGCTGCTCAATTCCGACAAGCTGCCAAACGTGATCTGCCGACACTTGAGGCTAATCTGCGTACCGGTTCATTCTCTGGTTTGCGTGAATGGTTGCGAACAAATGTCCACCTTCATGGCAAGCGCTATTCAGCAGACACATTAGTGAGGCGTATCACAGGTGAACCGCTCCAAGCAAAATATTTTATCCAGTACTTGCAAGAGAAATACGCCGACGTCTACAAACTTCCAAAAAACTAGGGCTACTCTAGATTGAGGTTGGACAATAGATCTGTGGTTGCGGCGTCTTCTGTTTTCACGTCCTTCTCTAACACATCTAAAGCATCCGCTTCGAGACGGGAGATGTCTTTCAAGTCGGCCGTGAGCTTGGAAGCCTTCCCACGCAGTTCAGCACGACTGGCGTCACGTTGTGTTATTTGCACGATGTTGAATACATCCATATCAGCGTCTAAACGCGCGACGTCGCTGAGCGAGATCACCAAATCATGAATCGTGCCTGTCATAACTAAACGGCCAGCGTCACGAATGGTCGAAGTGACGTTCTGCCCTTCCAGTTGGATAGTGAGACGAGCAGCGTCGCGCACGCTCAGACCGAGATCCGCTTTGAATCCATTGATCGTAGACCGAGTCGCGTCACTAGCCGTGTAGTTGAGCAAGGTCGGCATGGTCAGACTGATTTCTAGTGGACGTGACAAGCAGAAGAGGCAAGGTCCTTGGTTCATCGCTCGGCGAGAGATGGTCAAGATTCCATCTTTTTGTACCAGAGATAAGGTCGCGACATCACGCTCTAAGCCAGTGGCTTGAATGGAATAACTCTCGCCTTGAATGACTTTTATCTGAACAGAATCAGCGGCGACGATCGAGGTAAAACCGGTCTCAGAAAATGACCGTGTAACCGTCGCTTGCTGTTCGACTTCTTGTGCGCGTTGATAGGCCCAAGGAGCGATGTCACGTAACGCCAGGGCGCTCGCGCTAGCGGCCAAGATCCAGACACCCAAGAGAACAGCCATAGGCAAGAGTCGAAAGACATTCCTTCTACGCAATAACGTTACGGCCAAGAGAATCAGACAAACCAAGGGAACGGTGAACAGCAGATAGAAACCCATGACTCCTACATGATAGAAGGGCTGCAAAGCCAGCTCCTTCAATGGAAGGTCCGAGAGAAAAAAAGGAGAACGACTTGGGAAAAGCAACATTGTTGCGCCAATTGTCGTGAAGATGATGCCGAGAATTGTGCCAAGCAGAAGACAAACACCGATGATTGTCGTCACGATGGGCCAGACAACACGTACTACAGATTGAATGGCGGCCAAGATCGCCCCAATAATAGCAGCTGGGAGGCTAAGCATCTTTTTCCCCTCTCGCCCCATTGTTTGCGCTTTTTCTTTCACCATCTGCTCAATTTCATCAACGTTTAAGGGCTTTCCACGCATTTCAAATTTTTGTGCCTGGGTCTCCGCTAACGGCATCACGACCCAAAGAATAAGGTAGAGTAGGATCCCTAGCCCATTTACGAAAGTGAGAATGATAAAAGCGATACGGATCAATACGATACTCACACCAAAATAGGCTGCTAAACCAGAACACACGCCCGCAATCATTTGATCGTCTGAATCACGATACAAGCGTTTACGTGTGGCCGAATCCTTTTCTCGATCGTTCGTTTCAGCTACTCGCTCGCTTGCAACCGATGATGCCTCCGCCCCCTCTTCGGCCGTAAGGTCCTCTAAACGCCCCATTACACGGATGACTTCTTCAACGTCTTCTCGCGTCAAAGCTTGCTTCTGAGAGCCTAGACGGTCAGAGCACTTCTCAGCCAATCCCGTCTCGATATCGGCCATCAACTCAACTACAGAATCATCTTGTGAGTAATGTTCTTTAAGGCCATTCAGATAGGCTTCAAGTACGTGGAACCCATCCTCTTCGATCAAGAAGACACGGCCACCTAAGGTAATGGAAATGGTTTTCTTCATAAGATCAGTTAAATTTCTGGACAAGCGTCGTAATCGAAGCATCCAAAGCGCGCCACGTTCCCAGCAATTGCTTCAAAAACTGACGACCTTGTGGTGTCAGCGAATAATACTTGCGTGGAGGTCCGCTGGTACTTTCAGACCAGTCATAGCTGAGCAAGCCTGACGTCTTCAGACGATTAAGGAGTGGGTAGACCGTTCCTTCGACGACAATCAGATCGGCAGCGTGCAGCTCTTTTAAAATGTCGTTGGTATAGCTTTTGCCTTGCGACACAATCAGCAAGATACAAAACTCCAGAATACCTTTGCGCATCTGTGCTTTGGTATTGCTAACATCGATGGGCGGATGAAGTGGCATAGGGATCAGGCGATGATAATACTATAACACCAGCTACTTGGTTATGCCAAGTAGCTGGTGTTATTCTTTCGCGAACCCTAAACGAGCTGAATTAGGCTTCGGCCAATGTTTTCAATACTTCTAGACCATTCTTCCAAGCTTTTTCCATGAACTCTGCTTCATCTTCACTTGTATCTACATCGATTGTCAGTCTGGTACCCGTCCCCTCAGTTTCGAAGGTATAGTTCTCATGTGCACCTGCCCATTTTTTTACCAGTTCACTTTCAGTATCTTCGACTCCATCAGAAATCATTCCCAAGTGTTCGATGGATACGAATTCATGGGGTCGACTTTCTGCAATTCGACTGACCATTCCGCCTTCTTTACGGCCATCCGCAGCCGGAGCTAGAAATAAGATTTTCGATCCTTTGTCCCAACTGCCCTTGTAGTAAGACCCTGGCATAAAGACGTTCGTCCACTGTCGGTACGTCACATCAGAAAGCATGACGTCCCAAACATGAGCAGGGGAAGCTTGAATGAAGGTAGAGAAATGAAGTTTGTGCATAGATAAAAAGTGTAACAGACGCCACCGCCTTAGACGAATCAAGACAAATAGTCTCGATTCATTCATGAGATAGAAAAAACCATCTAAAGATGGTTTTTTCTAGACGAATTCCACTCACCAACAAGTTACTAACGGAAAAATAAGAAGTACAGAATGACAGCCAAGATGATACCTCCGCCAAAAAACCAGGATAAGAGCGATGCTTTGAAAAAATCTCCGATGCCAGCCATACAATTGATCGGTTAAGATCTATCTGCCCTTTTAGCATACACATATTTGGATAAGATGTGTAGATAAAATCCCCTTGAGATTATTTTTTGCCTTTAGACCAGATGAGCGTGATACCGAATAGGCACAAGACGATCCCTGCCAACATGACATAGACCGTCAAACGACGCTCGAATAACGCCGGTGAACCAGGTGTAAGAAACGTATTTATAAACCAAATACATGCCAGCACAAATAACAAAATACCTGTTAGACAGGACCCATAGCCGATGTTCTCCTTGAGCGTAGGCGCTTGTTCCATATACATGTGTGATTTGAAGAACAAAACGGCTGAAATTCAGCCGTTTTGTTCTTCTCTTACTAAAGGATAGTGATTACGGAGTAACGCCAACGCCACCGGACAATCGCGCACTGCAACCCAAGTAACAACCTGAATATTCTGACTCACAAGCTTGGGACTGAGCCGTTGGCAAGGCCAAACAACTGGTGCGGTTATCCCCACAGCGATAGACGCATTGCGCGTAGGTTTCCGTCGTTGGTGCGACTACCGGAGCAACCACCGTCGTTGGAGCTGGCGTGACGACCGGCGCAGGAGGTGGAAGCTGTAGATTTGTATTCGTTAATGTATTAACGCTCAAACGTCCATCCTCGTTAATAAACCCACTGTTCTGCATACGATTGAAGGTTTCCGTAGCTCGGGTTGCATTTTCGCAACGTAACATACAGAACAGATAGCCAGCATCGTTGCGGTAATTACGGTCACAATCAGACTGACAAGTGAAGGCACGATTATCAAACAAGCAAGCTGTCAGGTTAGAAGACAGGGCATTTGCATAGACACCACATAATGCCGCCTGAGTTGGAAGACGTTGGGAACAGCTTCTTGTCATACCAGCCACAGTCTGAGCTGCTGGCAGATAATCGCCATTAACTAACACGGTCGTGGCCGTCTTATCACTATAGCGTTGCGCACATTCCAGATTTCTAAGGGTATTTGACGGACAACGACTCACACATGCCACGAATGTTCGGGTGCCAACAGCGCCAAACTCACTAGCTCCCGTTGCTGATGAAGTAAAACAAGCATTGATACAACTATTGATCTGAGCGGTTGTTACTCGGCGGGTTGCGGTTGTCGTAGTTCGACCACACGAATCGTAGATTCGCTCCAACTTAGAATCGATCGCATCAAGACGAGTGAACTGCTGAGTTCGGATCTCGTTTATCGTGACACTAACCGTTGTGAAATCGCCAAAAAATCTGTTAAGAAGGTTCAAAATGGCATTCTCACCATCTGTAGCAGCATGAACTGCACGAGGAGCGCTGACCAATAAGGCACCCAACGCTAACAATCCAATGAACAAAGAGGAGGTTCGTTTCATAGTGATTCAAGTCTAGCAAATCGGTGCCCGTGCGACAAAACTACGATTAAGAAGCTGCATTGAAACAAGTCAAATCAGGATCTCTCTCACCGGATCCCCGACATGAAAACTGTACCCATTAAATGCCTCAAGTGTATCTTGGCTCTCCTCCCAACCGCGAAGTGTTATTTCAGTTCCGTCAGCATTTAACTCAGCAACACCGAGTTTCCGCGGTTTAGCTGGAGCTGGTGGCAGGGTTTCAAATTCAAATGGATGGACGCCCAATGCAAGAGATGTGATCGGCAGGGTGACAGAGGCTACGTCTCTGGATGCCAATAGACGAAGTTCGCCTCGCCAAAGACTCTCTTGGTCCGGAGGAAGGAATACAACCCGACGAGTGATTGGCTGAACAAGATACCTATAAGCTGGCTCACTAACATGAGATGGCGGCCTATATCTCGTCTCATTGTTTACCTTCACTCGCATGCAGTGCCCTGTTTTCAGGACAACATACAAGCTTCCAAAGGCTGTACGGAATAGATGTGAAATCCGGTCCGGTTCCGCTTGAAGCATACGCACCCATTGCTGAAGAATCTCATCTTGTTCACGAAAGCAAACTCGGAGATGAGCAATAAGCTCTTCTCCATCCGAAAGACCTGTTCTTTCTAGGTAAATTCTTTGAAATGCATCTTTCAATCGACCGTAGATAACCGATAAATCTTCGAAGGATAGTTCTTTCCCTCTCATTTCGTAGCTGTTTTTTTGAAACGGTTCTGACATATCAAAATGATCCGTGAGAGAGATCAGCCCTTCACCGCTCGCGCTACAAGAACTCCAACGACAGCTGTTAGTGCTGCCACACATGCACCCCATGCCATATCAACGAGCGTCATACTGATTGGCCAATTCTTCAGTGTGGCTTGATTCGTTAAATCATAGGCTGCGTAGGCTACGCCTCCGAATAACGCCCCTAAGCCAAGGACTCGTAGTAAACTTGCCTGACTTTGCAAAGCAGGCTGGATCACAAAAACCAACAATGCTGTCACAAACAAAGGATAGAAGATTGCAACTGCCCACCATTGCACCTGATCACTCATCAAATGACCGATTTTCTGTCGGTAGAAACTGCGCGCAACAAACCCAATCCACAGACCATCAGCCAAGAGGAAACTGACGAGTGCCGCACACCAACCTGCAAGAAGAGCTTTCATAGACCTCCAGCATGCCAGATCGGTTGGGTTTTTTATAGGATAATCCCCTCTTGTCCTCGGCAAAGAGAACCCTAGAGGACTATCGGTGGTCAGGACACCGATGAAGAGAAAGTCATGAAGAATCGCCTGACGCGATTCTATCCCTCGTCAGAGAAGGCGCAAGAGCTTTTGCGTGCGCGCCTCCGCGTGAGCGAGGTAGGTCGAAAAATCCTGGATCTGGCTGAGTCGCCCATCGCACAACTCGTAGAGCCTGGTCAGGCCGAGCGCCTCGATGAAGTGACGATCATGCGATACCAGAACGATCGTTCCCTTGAATGCGGTCAGCGCTTCTTCCAGCGCCTCAGCCGCTTCGAGGTCGAGATGATTGGTCGGTTCGTCGAGAACCAGCACATTCACCTGTCGCGCAGAAAACAGACCGATGAGCAAACGAGCGCGAGCGCCCGGGCTCAGAGTCGCGATCGGTTCTTCGGCTCGCTCATGCGACGTCACATGGAAGCGAGCGAGCAGATTGTAGGCGTCCATCTCGAGGAAGCCGCAGTCATCTTGCAGGAATCGCACCGGTGACAGGTCACGCGGCAGCGATTCGTGCTCCTGCATCATGTCGCCGATACGCACGTCCGCACCGATGCTCACCGTCCCCTTGAGCGGCTGAGCATAGCCCGTAAGCGTTTTGAGCAGGGTGGTTTTGCCGGTACCGTTCGTTCCCATGATCCCAAGCCGCGTACCGAGCGGGATCGACAGCGAGACGGGACCGACCGTGTGTCCCTGAGGGTATCCAGCCAAGACCGCCGAAAGATCGATGTCGCACTTCCCCTCATGGGACGAAGTACCGATGTCGATGCGCAGCGGCTCACGCAGGTGTGGACGTTCGATGCGCTCGATCTGTTCGATGCGCTGTTCGAGAGCGCTGGCGGCACGGCCAGAGCCGCCCGCACGATCACGCTTGAACCCACGCAGGAATTTGTCGTTGTCGCTGCCAGTCCAGCTTGCACCACGAACAGCGCGTGCGCGCTGGGCTTCTGCACGGGCCGTCAGACGGCCGATCTCGTCTTGTTGAGCACCATAGGCAGCGAGCTGTCCGGCGCGACGACGAGCTTGCATCTCGAGGTAGGCCGAATAGTTCCCATTCGTCACGGAAACTTTCCGGTCATGCCAGTCGAGCTCGATGATCTTGTGAGCGATCCGATCGATGAACCGACGGTCGTGGGACACGACCAGCACGGTGTGTTTCGATGCCCGCAGAAATGCTTCGAGCCAGACGACAGCCGGCAGATCGAGATTGTTGGTCGGTTCATCCAGCAACAGAACATCTGCGTCCTGCAACAGGATGTTGATCAGCCCGACCTTGTGACGCTGACCACTGCTCAGTCGCGAAACCGGCAGCAAACGTGCGGCCTCAGACAGACCGAACCCGTCCAGCATCGTGTTGGCCCGATGTTCGAATTGGTAGCCCTGGAGACGTTCGAACGTCTCCATAACTTCTCCGTAGCGCGCGAGCGCAATCGGATCAGTTGCGAGCGCTACGGACAGCGCCTCGAGTTCGCGTTCGAGGGCGGTGATGCCCGTCGCGTCGCGCAGGAAGTCGAGCACCGGCAGATCGCTCGCCAGGCTCGTATCCTGCGGCAGATAGCCGATGCGTTCTTGGGGACCGACTTCGACCGTTCCACCGTCTGACGGGAGGAGACCCGCCAATATGCGTAGAATGGTCGTTTTACCGGTTCCGTTGTAGCCGACGAGAGCCCCATGTTGCCCGTCACCCAGCGTGAAGGTCGCGTCCGCGAGGACGGTCGTGCCTCCATAGCTTTTCTGCAGGGCTTTGACTTTGAGCATAGGTCTCTTAGCGCTTCTTGTAGTACTCCGTGATTGTACCGGCTGCACAGTCACAGGAGAAGGTGGAGAGATGGGATCCGATCAGGTTCGTGAGGACCTGGATCATCAGAGCCGTGTTGGCATGGAAGACCTTCAGGACCTCCTCCATACCCGTCGCATCCATGCAGCAGGTCAGTCCCGTTCCGACGTCCCAGTCGGTGATGGAAGCGAAGACCGCGTAGCAGAGTCCGAGCTCGCGCGCGAACAGGCACTCCGGGTACTGCGTCATGTTGACGATGTCCCAGCCCTGAGCGATGAACTCGCGACTTTCCGCTCGAGTCGAGAACCGTGGCCCCTGGATCACGACCGTCGTGCCGGATCCGTGAACACGGGGCACAGAACTTGAGATCAGCGCAGCGACGCAGGCGCCCCGCAGCCTCTTGCAGTAGGGTTCCGCCATGGGCAGGTGGACGAACGATCCGTCCGGTTCGATGCTGTGGGCATCACGACCCCAGGTCCGGTTGACGAACTGATCCGGAACCACGAAGTCCCCAGGCTTGATCTCGGACTTGAGGCTGCCCGCGATGCAGGTGGCGACCACGGTTTTGACTCCAGTCCGCTTGAGCGCTGCCAGATTCGCCTTGTAGGGCACCTGGCAGGGCGCGAACTGATGCCGTGCTCCGTGGCGAGGCAGGAAGGCGACCGTCTGACTGCCCAACTCCCCGATCGTGATCCGATCCGAGGCCTGGCCGTAAACGGTCTCAGGCGTGTCGATCTGCTCCGCGTTCTTGAGGGCATCCAGCCGGTCGAGACCGGACCCTCCGATGATGCCGATGATCGGCTGTCTCTTCATACTTCGTCTCCTTTCCAGTTCAGCCAGATAAGTCGTTCGAACATCGCCTGGGAGAATCGCGTGGTGACCTCATCCGGCGACAGGACATTTTCCCCGCAGTCGATCGCGCTCCAGGCGCAGCCCGTGCCGCTCAGCGCCTTGGTATCGTCGCCTCGAAAAACAGCGTGCTCAAGCGATGAACGGCCACGCCAGAGCTTGACGGTGTCCGTCTGCCAGACGCGGAACGTCAGGGGCAGATCACGCACCTGTCCGAAACGAGCGTTGAAGAACGGACAGTTACTGACCTGTCCATCTGCCCGGATCACCAGCTGGTTACCGTAGCAGGTGCAGTCGAGCGGAAAGAAATCCTGCTCAGCGAATGCCTTCATCTTCTTCTCGACCTGGTATTCGTATCCCCCATCCGCACACTCCTCATGACGCCGGAGAACGGCCGCCACCGAGGCCTGAGTGAAGTTAGCACGATCCGATTCAGACAGAAGCTCGAGCACAGCCCTCCCCTTCAGGAAGTTAAGGCCGAACTTGGACACTCCCACCGACTGCAGCAGTTCGCTCAGCTCACGCAGGGCGTGAAGAGAGTACGGGGTCAGGCTCGCCGAAACGGCGGTCCGCACTCCACGCGCCTGGAGCTTCTGAAGCATCCCGAGGATATCGTCGAACGTACCTCGCCCATCGGCATAGATACGGAGACGATCATTGACCCGCTTCGGGCCGTCGATGCCGAGCGCGACCAGCACGTCTCGCTCGAGACAGATCGCGATCACCTCATCGTCGATCAGCGTGCCATTGGTCGCGAGCATGAGATGCGTCCGGGTTGCCGACAGCCGACCAGCCTCTTGCAGACGACGAATCTCTTCCAGGCTGGCGTAGAACGTCGCTTTGTTCAGAAGCGGCTCACCGCCGTAGAAGATGATGTAGTGATCCTGTTCGGGCGTCGCTGTCAGATGCTCTGCCCAGAGACTGAGCCCTGCGCAGGCATCTTCCACTGAGAGCCTGGCCGCCTGCTCTGCTTCGGGCAGACGCGGGATCGGGCAGTAGCCGCAGGCGAAATTACAGCCCTGGGCGAGGATCAGGTAGAGCACGAGCGGAACCGACAGCTTGTCCATCAGCTGCCGCTTGACCCGAGCGAGTTCGGCATCGTCGTCTTCTGCTCCGCGCACAAGGAGCTTCCGCTCCAAGAGCTCGATCGCATAGGCGCTCACCAGAGGCTCTGATACGACTTCGATCCAGTGATCTGCACGAATGTAGAGCGGAACAGGGTGCAGCTCATGGAAAACCGCGACCCAGCCCTCTCTCACCCGAGTACAGGTGTAGCGTGACCACTCCATGGGACTCAGCCTTTCTTTGGATATGAGGAGGGCCCTAGCTCGAGAGAACCAGGGCCCGGGACGGACGCACGAATTCGCATTCATGGTCCAGTGGTGGGAGAAGCGGCGGGGAGGAACAGGTGGAAGATCAGGCGACCTAGAAGGCCACCTTCTGGAGCTGCGCGAACTGGTCCGCGCTCAGCTCGACGCGCGCGCCGTCGTCGCCGACGAGCGCGACGCCGCCGTGCGCGAGCTCGTGGAGCGTCGGGCAGCAGCCCTGGGTGCCGCAGTCGAGGACGACCTTGCGGCCGGTCTCGGGGGCGGTGAAGGCGGGGGCGGGAACGACAGACGCGGGCGGGGGGGAGCTCATCATGACGTGGGCCTCGTTGCGCAATCGGTGGCAGACGTTGCACCGTTCGCTGCGCAGAGATAAAGTAACGACCTGCCCCAATACTGTCAATATTTCAATATGAACCTCGTCATCCTCTACGGTCCACCTGCCAGCGGAAAGCTCACCGTTGCTCAAGCCTTAGTAAAAAAGACTGGCTATGCTTTGCTGCATAATCATCTAATTGCCGACTTTGCGAGCGCCTTATTCCCGTACGGAACAGAAGCCTACGCGAATTTTTCAGAAGAACTGCGCGTACGCGCCATTAAAAAAGCCATCGAACAAAAACTCCCCGGCCTCATCATGACCTTCGCCTATGGTTTAGAAACAAAAGATGGTCTACGCGATAACATTGTCCTAAAAGAACTTTCGCGCATCGTTGGGAAAGCTGATGGGAAAACAACTTTTGTACGCCTCTATGCTGATCACTCGACACTCATTGAACGAATCGGGCTCCCCTCACGCCATCAGCATAAGAAACTGACAAATAAAAAGATATTAGTACGTTTGCTAAAGAACTATCGCTTGGAGGATGTGGTTCCATTTGCAGAAAGTCTGTCACTTCAAACAGATCAACGTTCCGCCTTACAGAGCACGAAAGAGATCATAAAACACCTGGGCCAGAATATTTAGCCACAGGCTCATCCGTCAATTCTCGAATACGGGCAGGCTGTATTGATCTGATCAATCACTGATCGGTCTGAGCCAAGCAAACGCGCAACGATACGGTTATAGAGCATGTTATTTGTTCGGATCATTTCTCCATCCTTAGCCAATTCTCGAATATTTTGGACGAGATCAGCGTAGTATCGATAAAGAATGTTTGGATCTTCGAGAAAACGTCGGGCAAGCAACTGAGTCTTCATCCCCTGACACCCATTAAACATCGCTGGACTGGAAGGACTGGTTGGATCATAGACAGAGTTCGTTCTTATAGCATTTAGGCTCTCTGCCGCTACTGTAGCGTTTCCCATCAAACGAGATAGTTCGGCCTGTTTCGGCTGAAAAAATGTATGGTTTGCTTCTTCGTCATTTGGGATATTTAGACAGATATTTAACAAGTGCAGCATTTCATGATCCTCCAGAGGGGGTTCTAGATTAAAAATGGCACTCATCGCTCTGGGCTGGAATGGGATGATTCCTACGCCTCCATCATGATCCGCGCTACCCAAATGGCCGCCGGCGGGATTAGGTTCAATGCGAATTTGTATTTCTTTATAGCAGCGGCCCATCGAGTAACCACTCAAACGATCAAGAGCCGATAAAACGACCGTTCTCTCGTTATGCAAGTACTGACGACAACGATCTTTTATCAGCTCATCCCCCTGTAGATCATCGCAGTTTGCTCGTATGACAATCTGATCCGTAGGAATGACTTTATGAATGGAAATGGTATAGATTCCACCAACAGCATCCGCTTGAAATCGATAACGGCTCAGAGCAAAATCATTACCGACAGGATAAATACTCGCATGCATATACCCCGTTTCATAAGTTGTCACCCCATCCGTAACTACGAATTCCGGATAGGTAGCATGACTACGCAAGCGAATCGTGTACGTTTTTCCATTTACAGGATACGTACAGGCACTTCCGACCTTCATCTCGAATAACCCATCAACCTGATTCGATGGGAGACAGGATCTGAGTGGAGATTCAAGCGGTTCAAAACGAGTCAATCGGCTGAGACCACAACTTGCATCACAATACCATTCACCATCACATTTTTCCCCCTCATTTCTCAGGCCATTTCCACAAAAACCAGCCCTGACCGCAAAATGATCTGGAATCGAGGTAAAAGCGGGTTGTGATGGAGCTTGAGGAACTGGCTGTACAACCGGAGTCACTGTAACCGATCCAGAATTCACAGGCATCGTAGCTTCAGAGGCAGTTGTTGATGACTGATAGACTGTCGCCAATGCGGATAAATCAGCTCGGCTAGGTGCTTTTTGAGTAGAAATAAAGAAACGTTTCTCTAAACTTGGAGAAATAAACCATAGCTCTTTCCACTTGGCGTCCCAGACAAATTTTCCTTTCAGACGTTCAAACAAAGGTCGGTTCGATGTAAATGCACGATCTTTCTTTAATGGATTGTAGCCCGCAAGTATCTCTGTTCGATCATCATAGCCATCCTTGTCGCTGTCTTTGACTTTGACATTGGTTCCATAGGCTCGTTCAAATTCATCGTCGATCCCATCACGATCAGTATCTTTAATTGGACGATGGTTCGTAAAGAGGCCAATTGGGATTTGTACTAAATCCTTTGTTGCGATCGTCTGCGCTTGTGCTTTTAGGTGTGCATACGAACGCAGCGCATCCTCGTCTATTTGTGCCGCAATCTCACCTTGCTCCGTCTGGTACCAAAGAGCTGTGTCCGTTTTAAATAATCCACGAGTAGCGGCAAAAGCACTTGAGGGCAGGATAGCAACCACCCCCACCAACACACCACAGCGTTTTAAGAAAGAAAGGGCGGTCATAGAATGTCGAAATGATAGCATTTTCACCCTTCATCGCCCAGCATCTTTTGGATAGCTGTTAGCCGTATCTGTCTCGTCTTAAATTCTTCGACTATCGTAGGCCCAATGTAAAACAGCCTGACGCTGTCCTCGACGACAGGTCAGATCTCCCGGCAGACAGTGATTTTTGATTTGTGTGATGTGGCGTGCGATGGCTTTCCAGCGCCTAATTTGTCGCTCATCTTCTCCCGGCAGTCTTCTGCCTAAGTAATAGCGACAGTACCATTGAAACCAACCACGCGGATCATGCTGTTCATTGATCCAGCCCGCTTTCCTCCAAATGCGCAGTGACTGACTAGCTGGAACTTGAAAAAAATTTAATTTATTATCGCGATGATGTTTAGCGAGCTTTGCCTGCTTGAACCAGGATTCAGGAAACTCATCCAGACAATCCGTCATGTATTTTCCCCCAAATATCCCAAGAGCCAGCATCTCTTTAGGTGTGAGCTGTGGCTTAAAAAGCGGATGGAAGTTCTTGCCGATTGGTTCCACGCATTCGTAGCGATAGCCCGATTGCATTTTGTCATCTACCACAATCACTCTCGGCTTAGCTGAACGCGTCATATCCCCTATTAATAGCAAAAAAGCGAAGAATCGTCTGCTCGTGACTCACAACCGATCAAAGATAGATGGTGAGCGACGAGGGGGAAGCTGTAGAACAAGCTTCCCCAATAGGCCAGACTGGCCCGAGAAAAGAACAACTCGTCTTTGTGCGGAAGACTACTGCTCACGCTCCGCCGGAAGCGGCAGGCCGGACAGCTCGAGGAGCCAGCGCTGGACGAGCGTCCGTACGGGCTGGCTCTTCAGGAACTCGGCCAGCACGCCCTCGCCGAACTGCATCTCACGCTGAATGTCGGCGAGATCGTCCCGGGTGAGCTGCGCCCTGGCCGCCTTGAACCGGCGGCCGTACTCCCCCTGGACAGCGGACTCCCGACGCCTCTCGAGCGAGCGGCGGGCCCGGCCCTCGATCGCGCGATACAGCCCGAGCTTGGTGCTCTGCCGAGACTGGAAGCCGAGGAGGACGGTCTGGGCCAGCTTGTATTTCTCGATCTCCTGCTCGTGCTCTTTGATCTCACGAAGGCACTGTGCGATGTCGGCGCCCTCCCCCTTGCAACGCTCATGGAGACGATGGATGGCTCGATGGGCGACTGCCTCCTTCCGGTACCAGCCACTCGCCGCCCTGACCACCTCGGTCTCCACGGACCGCAAGTAGCGGACATGGATAGGATTGGTGACTTCGTCCCCGAACGGAAGACCCGTATCTTGTTGTACAGCCGGAGCTGACATGAACTAACCTTTCCTGATCACGACCATGGTGGTCTGCGATCATGTTGAGAGTTGTTGACGACCCGTGAAGGAACCAAAAATAATATACTACGCAACGAAAAACGTCAATTTGATTGACAAAATAGGCTCAGAAAGCTACTTTTTTGGCACTCCAACGCGAATGGACGCGTCGGAACACACACGAGGTGATGTCATGGATCGAGTCATGGTGAGCGCTCTGCTCTGCCTGATGGCTGAACTGCTCATGCCCTGGGAGTGGCGGAATGGGAACTACGGACTCCACCTGTTTCTCGACTTCTTGATCTTTCTGAGCGGCTTTCTCATTTACAAGCCCAGCATCATCCGGGACAACCTGCGGGATTTTCGCAAACGCTGGCACTGGAACGTGGATCGGGTCAAGGTGCTGAAAGATGTCGTTGTTCTCAGCTGGATCGTGCCGCTCTTCGCCGTGATGGAGATCACGAAGAACGTGTTGCCCTCAATCTGGGGTATACGTGTAGTCATCACAGAATCCGTCCTCCTCGTGGCCGCAGCCCTGGTCATCCTGGGTCGAATCGTATTCCTGAACGATGGAGACGAGATGTGGCCAGACCACATGTGGAGCGAAGAGGATAAGCGTACGTCCCTCTGGAAGAACTTCGACACGCTCAGGTACTTCTTCCCGCTCCCGCTCATCGGGCTGGTCTATCTAATACTCAAGAACGGGCCCGGACTGATCGGGAACTGGTACAAGAACATCGCGCAGAAGATGCACGTCTTCGCTACCCTGAACGGCCTGGATCCGAAGTCGAACAAGGGCACGTACTACCGCTGGTGGCTCACAACCTTGTTGCACTGGAGCAAGAGCTGGGTCTCTTGGGTTCTGGGAGTGATGAAGACGGTCGGGATCTTTCTCCTGCACATGGGCGGCCGTCTGCTGTACTGGCTGCTCAAACCGTCAGAGGAGTTCCGGCTTCTCGTCTTCCTGTTCGACACCCTGATCTTCCTGGTCTGGGCCCAGGCGTACAAACAGAACAAGCTCTTCTATCTGCTCAGCGGCCTCCTCTTCGCCGCCGCACACGTGACGCTCGGCTACAGACTCGCAGACTGGATCGAGCGCGCGCTCGACAAGTCCGACAAGAAGGACTACTAGGGACAGAAACGCATCACAAAAGGAACTGAAGATGGCAGGACAAAACGACCTCAGCCCGCGCTTCCACATGCTGATTCGGCATGCCGCCGAAACGGCGCGGGTAGCGCTCGAGCAAGGGCATCTCCACAGAGCAACCCACACCTTCACCGGCTACGTCTGCAATCACAAGTGCGGTGCCCACTGCTCATTGGCACGCAACGGCTGCGCCTTCGCGCGGTAAGACAACTCAACCTTCAGAGAAGCTGACGCACGTGCGTCCCCACCCACTTCTCTGCCAATCCCCCACGAACCACGACCTACACGTCGACCCTGCGGTTCGCGGGGGAACGTGTTTTTAGCCTACCAGCGATAATCCAATGGTCGCTCTTGCATCGTCAGTTCACGCATTTCAAAACCCGGAAGACGTTCTTTGAATACCGCCCAATGCATCAAATCAAAAATGGTCTTAGTCCAAACACAGCCACGAAATATCTCATCAACCGCCAGAGCTCGACCATCTTCGAGAAGAAACGCCACACAATCCTCAAAATTCATCACAGGGTATACGAAGGACGTACCCGCAATACGATCAATATAAACCGAAGCCTGCGGTGGATCCATCCGTTGCAAGGCGGGTCCTAAACCAACCTTGAAGCCTGCGTATACGATTTGAGAACCGCCGATATCTGTTGGTTTTACCACTTTTATCTCATGAAACGATCGAAGGAAGGCTTGGGCATAGTCATGCAACACAAAACCAGGCGTACCCTCTTCGGATGGGAGAGGAGCTTGTCGTTCCTCCGTCCAACCGGCAGATCGCAATAATTCGAACAATCGAGTATGGGATCGCTGTGCCGTCTCTAGCTCGGACAGGAAAGATGCGGAGACTACCTCCATAGGAAATAAAAGAAAACCTACTTTGTCTGAGCCAGCTCCAAACGACGGCGTGACTCTTCAAAACCAAGCAACGCGATAATTTCGATCGCTCCGCCTGGAGTAAATTGCTTCCCGGCTAAGGCGATGCGTACAGCCCAGAGCATCTGAGAAGTGCTCAAGCCCGTTTCGGCAACTCCACGCGCGAAAAATTCTCGTACCTGATCAGGGGCTAAGCTGGTAGGCAGTTCGGTGAGATGTGAAAGCGTCCATTCAATAGCTCGGGCTGAGGTTTCAAGCGTCGCCTTGGATTTGGCATGAACAAATAATTCTTTCTCGTACGCCGGTAGCTCAGCCAAGAAATCAATCGAGGTCGGAATTTCTCCCAAAGTCGTAATACGCTCTTTCAGGACTTCCGCCACTTTCTGTCGACTCATCGTCGCTGGCAACTGAACCTTGTCGAGATAAGGTGAAGCCAACGTTTCAAACTCCTCCAATGTCATCGCCTTGAAATATTCTTTGTTCAACCATTCGAGCTTTTGCATGTCGAAAATGGCTGGGGCTTTTTGCAACGACTCCAAATCAAACAATTGCTCAAGATCTGACAACGTATAGATCTCACGATCATCCGACGGATGCCAACCCAAGAGCGCAATCGCATTCACGACCGCCTCCTTGAGGAATCCACGATCCATGAGATCGAAGAAGGAAGCATCGCCTTCACGCTTGCTGAACTTCTTGGTCGCCGACTTCATGATCGGTGGCAGATGGACGTGGGTGGGGATCTCCCAACCGAAGGCTTGGTATAATAAAATATACTTAGGCGTTGAGGAGATATACTCAGTACCTCGAATGACATGCGAAATTTCCATCAAGTGATCATCAATCACGTTGGCGAAGTTATAGGTCGGCAAACCAGTCGATTTCATCAGCACACCCTCATCAAGCTCATTTGAAGAAACACTGATCGGACCGAAGACGACATCGGTAAATGAAACCGTCTGATCTGCAAGAATACGCTGACGAACCACAAAAGGCAGACCTTGAGCCAACTTTTGCTCAATGTCTTGGGCTGAGAGTGTTTTGCAAAACCCATCGTATTTTGTGGCTTGATGATTCAACGATTGCTCTTCACGTAATGCCTCCAAACGTTCTTTGGTGCAAAAACAACGATAGGCTCCGTTTTTTTCGATCAGCAGATCGATGTATTTCTGATAGATGTCTTTGCGCTCGCTTTGAACGTAGGGACCATAAGCCCCGCCAACGTCGGGCCCTTCCTGATAACCCAACCCCACCATCTGCAAAGTGCGGTAGATCAGGTCAACCGCCTCCGGTACATACCGCTCTTGGTCGGTATCTTCGATACGTAAGACGAACACGCCGTTTGATCGCTTAGCAAACAAATAGGCATAGAGAGCCGTCCGCAAATTTCCAATATGGATATAGCCCGTTGGACTTGGGGCAAAACGGGTTCGAATAGCCTTAGACATATTCCCCTACGCTATCAGCTCCTATTCAGGCCGTAAAGTCGCTTAAGACAGATGTTTCGGGCTATTTGACGGATCTTTTGGGACATGGTGAGTTGGTCGGACCCATCAAGAAGGAGAGACGACACCATGGGAAAAATGAGCAGAGGCGACAAGATCCTTCAACTGCTACTGACACGTAACGAGAGGATGGATGCCGAGCGACGCAAGAGAATTCGTGAAGCAAGAAAGGCGAAACTCTGGGCGAAGGAGATCTACAATCGACTCCTGCAAGCCCTCTGCCAGGAGGATAGCTTCGACATCCACGACAACCGCTTCCTGCTCATCGGGCGACTGAACGGCGATGCGCCCGACAGTTATGAGCGTCTCCAGCTGAACGAGCTGGGCGGACTGCTCAACATCAATCCCGAGAGGTTTCAGGCAGCAGTCGAGATCAAGCAAGAGCAGGCCGCCGCCAAGTGCTGGCACGCCGCCCATCTGAACCTCGATGTGCTCAAAGGACTTCTCCAAGAAGCCTGATCGCGACACTCCGCGACAAACACCCCACGAACCGCGATACACAATCGCCCTTATGGTTCGTGGGGCGATGTGTTTTTATCAAGCGGTGTACGGTTGCCAACTTGAAAGTTCGGTCACTTCTATTTTGGATTCTGCTTCAGGATAAACCGTCACGATGGTAGCCAAGATCATTTTTAGATCTTTCTTTTCGGCAACGAGTTCAATCAGCTCCCCTTCAACCTCTTCCCATTGCCCAACCGCCCCCGTCCCTGTCACCAAGCGGCTACCAGAGCCTCTTGTTGATAAGATGAATGGAGGATGCTCGATCGAATGATCTGCATAAACAACTTTCATCGCCTCACGAACTGAAACGGCAGAGGACAGAGGAGCAAAGACAGCAATTCGATAGTAGACCATATGGATAGAAGGTATCATGAGGGTGATGCCTGATAAACGAGTTGTCATTTTCTAGACCTATCACAATGCACTTGTTGATTCGTCTGTAACGTGCCATCTTCTAGGCCATGAAACGTCGTCTGTTTTCTCGACCACCAGCTTTTTTACTGCGGGTCGGTAAAAGTGTGGCTGGTATGGGACTGTTCGCCGCTGAACCTATCCCAGAGGGTCGTTTTATTATCGAATACTGGGGAAAAATCGCAAACGATGAAGTGAGTAACCGGGTGGCTGGTCGCTACTTGTTTGATTTAAGCAATGGCAAAACAATTCTGGGTGGCACACGTAAAAATATTGCCCGTTATGTGAATCATGCCTGTCGACCGAATGCCGAAGCTCGTCAGTACGGAAATCGTATTCATATCTATTCAAAGAAACGGATTGAAGCCGGTCAAGAAATTACGTACAACTACGGCAAAGAATATTTCAATGCCTACATCAAACCTCATGGGTGTGCGTGTGCAACCTGTACCAAAAAGAAGAAGGCGTCGTGAAACTAACTCCTATTTACCAGAAAAGTCTGCCTTATAAATCACTAGCAATGTGTGGAGCAAGCTGACAGCCAATGGCCCAACCAGTAAGCCGACTGGACCAAGTAAGGCGATTCCTCCTAACACGGAGAACAAGATAAATAACGGAGGAATCTGCATTTTGTTTCCCACGACAAGCGGGCTGAGGAAGTTATCAACCATTCCAACCAAAAATACTGCCCAAACAGCGAGCGCAACTGCAGCCCCGATGTGACCCGTGAAGAACAAGAAAAGAATCGCTGGAATCGAAACAAAAGCGGTACCAATCGTTGGCAAGAGGGACGTAAACATCGCAACCAGACCCCACAAAGCCGGATTCGGAACACCAAAGATAGCCAAACCGATGCCCATCAAGAGGCCTTGAACAATGGCGATAAAGAGGTAGCCACGCAAAATACCGTGAATTGATTGACTCAATTTTGTAAGGATCCGCTCATCATCACGATCAGGCAAAGGACTTACGTGGATGACTTCACGTATCCAACGAGGACCGTCCTTGAGGAAGTAAAAAATACTGATGAACATGAGAAGGACAGCGAACAGGCTAGACAAGGTAGAAGCAAAGGCATCCGCTAGATTTGTCGCCACCAGCGAGACTCCTCTCGTGGCTTGTTCGCGTACATCAAACGAATATCCATCTGGAATAACCGCTTGTATGGAACGGTTTACTCCATCCAACAGCGAAGAAGCCCCTCCCCCGCTCGACAGATCCTGGTACAGGCTTTGCGCCTGACGAAAGACAATGGCTCCGATCCCAACCAGGGGTACGCCCAAGGCAACGGCAAAGAGAGCTGTTACGATCAGGGCCGAGAAAACGACTGGCACGTTTTTTCTACGAAACCACTGAAAGGCGGGAGAGAGCACAACCGCAAACGAGGCTCCAATAACCAGAACCGGCAGAAATGGCCGAAAAATCAACGATACCAGTAGGGCCGTAAGAAAAAATAGCACTAGAAAGAACCATTTTTCGGCAAATGCGGATTTCATATGGGGTGGTGACCCCATATTACCACATCAACCCGCACAGGATTCAAAAAACACCGCGCGTTAAATCATTTTGTCTTGGCACCAATCCCTTCGAAGCCTGGATGTTTTACTGCGAGCTGAATGACCTTCTTCAGTGTCGGAAGATGAATTTCTTCGAGCTTCTTGAAACGGATACAACTCTTCCCAACGCTGGCTTTGCCTAATTCTTTCGCGAACGCTTCTGCAATGTATTTCCCATCCTGTACAGCACACACATACAAACTTACATAATTTTTCTGATTGGCAAGCGCAATGACAGGCCATTGAATGGGTTCATTTTTATGATTCCTGTATGAAAAAGATCCATAGCCGAGCATATTGGACGCAAAATGCGACTTGAGACTCGGTGCTGACTTTTGGATGAAGTTGTGCAAAAACTCGATCAATTCCATTCGCTCAACCGGAATTGATTTGAGATATTGGGCAACCGTTTTTGCTGGCGTGGCTTTGAACATGTTCATATGAGGCTAGTTTAGCTTTTTTTCGTCCCTTTGCCACCCCAACGGGCTTTGATTTCTTTGGCACGTGCGGCAAGAATAGCTTTGACGATGCGCTCTGGTAACGGTTTATCTGGCGCAAAACGGATTGTACCTAGTGCGGTATCGTAGCCATCAAGTAGTTTGCCCAACATTTTAAGGGCTGTGCCGCTCCAGACAAAGATACTTGAATGCTTTTTAGCCGCCTGAAAACCGGCAAGAGGATGTCCCTCTAATTTGAAGAGTGGACGGCCGTAACCGATGTGCTCAGTGGCACTTGGATAGAGTTTTTTGATTTGTTCTCTCAACTTCTTGAGGACAGCGCGATGGGTAATGGGAACGGTCGCGAGGTACGCGGAGATGGTTTGAGACTTTAGGGATGTAGGCATAGTGGTCTGCGCAATCGGATACTGAAGTGAAGAAACACAGAATAAAAAATCTCCTTTCTGTCGAAAGGAGATTTTCTCATCCACTAACGAGCGCTCACCGCAATACGCAACATGAATGGGTCAACCGTGGCGCTATACCCGCCCTTTGAAGAAATGGTCATAACCCAGCCTCCTGCGAGATTTACGGTCACTTGACTGTATTGTAAGGAAAATCCTCCAGAATTTTGCACGACATCTGGAACGAGAGCGAGAGAGGGACTTAGACTGACCGTTGGTAGATCCTGTGAATCGTCCGGCTGGCTACCAGCCGTTTTTAGGGCCTTCACCTCTTGCTGCAATGCCTTGGTCTTTGACTGGATCGACCCCCTTTCAAGTGAAATCTTATATCTACGCTCCAAAGAACAGGTATAGTCTTGGATACTCGAATCAATAAAATCGAGAGCACCGACTTCAATCACTTGACTTCCTGTCATGAGATATGGACGCACCTGCTTTCCACGCAACTTCCAGCTCGTTTGATGCGGCAGGATCATACTGACGTTTTTTCCTTTAAAGGGAATCGTATACCGATTGTAGGTACCGCCTGACTGTTCTCCTAAAAGCATGAGATCTGTCATCCAGCGATAGGATTCGGCGCGATCCGAATCCTGTTCACTTCTTCCCGTCCAATACCCTGGACAGTACCGATAGTTTGAGGCCTGAATCTCTTGATTTATCTGATCAATATCCGCCTGTGCAACATACTCTGCCGCAGCAGAGACAGGCGATATCCACCCAGCAGAAAAGGCAGAAAATGCGCAGAAAAGTAGAACTTCTTTCAGCATATAAATCATCTAATAAGAGCAAAGGTTCTTTCAAAAGAAGTATAACAAATAGAGCGGCTGAGAGATAGATGGCCATTTTGTTCATCCTAAGAAAAAATGAGCTGGCTTCGTTCCAAATCGGTACACAAAAATAAACTATGGATCGCTATTTCCGTATCTGTTTTTCTGAAAGAACGGTCGCTAGATGAAATTGGCAGGAATACGGAACGATCAATCACTGCACTCAAATCACTCAAGCAAGTAGAAAACTACTAGTGAACTACTGAGCTGAGAGATACAAGACAAGCAAGAACAACCCTCCCCACCAACCCAGATCAGAAACAATGAAACTTCCGATGATTTTTCGTTGCAAAGATTGGGGGAGCAATTCGCTAGATCTCCCCTCTTTTTCGCGCTTCAGCAAAAAAGGGCTGACTACAAACGTCAGAAAACAACCGTTAGCGATAAGGATAATAGCGATGCAGAGATGGAAGAATGGAATACCCGAAAATGCCGTCTGTCGATAAAAAATCGATCCTCCGATGATCGCAAGCGTAATCCCTATCCAAATCATCGGTTTGGTTACTTTATGCGTACGCGTCGTTGCTTCGGTCCAATAGGCCGATGTTCTGCCCAGGAAACCATGAATATCAATAACAGTTACCGCTCCCAGTCCAACAATAAAACCAGCAAGAAAAAGAAACAGGCCCACTACATTCAGCCAATCAATTGAGGACATAGATCGCGTAGTTCAAATAGGTGGCGAAGCTGACCCAGCATAGATATGGCAAAAGAAGATAGGCCGCTGGTTTTGAGATTCGGTAAAAAACGATCATCGTCACGAGAATGAGCAACCAGAGCAGCAGAATATCAATCAGTGCCAGCAGTGGGTTATGTAGCCCAAAGAATAACAATGACCAAAGAGCGTTGATGACGAGCTGCAGACCGAAAACTCCAAGCGCGATCTTTACCTCTTTGCGTTGCCAACCTTGCTTCCATACCAAAAAAGCAGCGACCCCCATCATGGCATACAATACCGTCCAGACAGGTCCAAATACCCAGCTAGGTGGATTAAGTGCTGGTTTTATGAGCCCTGCATACCATGTTGGAATGGCTTTCGTAGTAAAAAGGGATCCGACGATGCCCGACAGCTCACACAGAAAGATACATAAGATAAGTTTTCCAAGATTACTCGTTTGCTTTTTCATACACTCATCTTAACGCTTACCGCGCTGCCACCACATCAACACGTACCGTTTCTGATTGATGTAGCAACCCACCGCTTGCATTGAGAATATACGCAATGTAAATATGGATCCCTTGAGTGAGCGCCTCGCCTCTTAACGTACCCATACAAGAGATTACATCACAGCGCTGAATCAAGGTTCCGCTATGTCCTGCAAACACTTCTTGGATCTCTAGACGGCTGCCGGCTGGCAATTGATCTGCGGAAAAATGAGCCTGCAGAACGACATTCGTCGCTTCACCAGCCGTCACGCTCGAATGCGTCGTCGTCAGTGAGAGTGTTGATTTTTGCGGAGCTTCAAGGCAACGAGGCAACGCTCCAAACGCGGTTTTCATACCAGCAGAAGGCGCATAAACGCTCATGCCTTTCGCGGGCGTACGCATATCCAAGGTACGAAGGAGGCGGGAGAACTCTGTTGGAATATCACGCGGACAGTGAGGCCCATCAATATTCTCAAGAATCACAAGTTTCGTTCCTTCATTTCCTACAATGTCATAGCCCATCGGCTTCGTTTCTGGATCGTAGCGGAGAGAATACAGACGGCTGTAGGTGCCATTATCCAGGTTGTACTTCCAAACAATAAACACGCCTGTCTGACCGCCTTCGGCTCGAATCGAGTGATTGGTTCCAAAATAGACAATGCTCTTGTTGACTGGATCACGCGGAGCAAATTGCTGCCTAATACCTCCTAAATCAGACACCAGATTGAAAAAATCTGGTTTTATTGTTTTCTTTTTTCCGGAAATAAGCAACGCGTTAGTCGGTACAAACCCCATTTCATCCGGGGCAATAGTCGAGGTGAGCTCAAACCCGCGATAAAACGTGGCTGCTTGAACATTGGCACCGACGAACATGAATCCACAAAAGAACACAAAAAGTGCAAGGAGTTTTTTCATACGGAGAGTCTAGCATCATTTCTTATTTACCTCTATACGAAAAGCTTATTCTTTCCGTAAGACTCTCTCCATCGGCCTCCCCTTTGCCAGCTCATCGACCAGCTTATCCAAATAGCGAATTTCTCGCATAGTTGGTTCCTCAATCTCTTCCAAACGCACACCACAGATGACTCCAGTAATGAGCTTTCGGCTTGGATTGAGACGAGGTGCTTCTGCGATGAATGTCTCAAAGTCCGTCTGTTTCTTGAGCTGTGCGTCCAATCCTTTCTGGGTATACCCCATCAACCAACAAATCACTTCGTCGACTTCCTGCTTTGTGCGACCCTTCTTTTCTACTTTGGCGATATAAAGAGGGTAGACACTCGCAAAACTCATGGAATAAATTCGATGTGTCGGCATAAATCAAGAAATTGAGGCAACAGTTAAGCTAGGCACGCTGTTCTTCCAGAGCCTGCGTGATCAGTGAAGCGGCTATCGTGAGCGCCTTTATTCTTCGTATGAGCAGCGTGTGCTGTGAAGTACCCTCCTTCAGCTTAGGTAGAGCTTTTTCACACTTGCTAATGATCGAGGCAATTGCTCGTAGGGCTTCTTCTAATTCTTCAACCGTAAACATACCGAAATTATACCCTTATTCACCGTTTATTCTGTCGTCTTGCCGTCGAATTCATCCGTCACATCCGCTTCTGCTTCAGCCTTCGTCGCATGGACTACGCCATCGCGATGATGAGGGGGCATGTACAGGGTATATAGCTTCATTTCCTGGCTACCGGTATTGATAATATTATGTTTTACACCAGCTGGCACGATGACGACACTTCCGTCGTGCAAATCGTGTGATTGATCATTCAAGATGGCTACTCCCTCCCCTGCTTCGACGCGTATAAATTGATCCACGTCATGGACCTCTTCTCCAATCTCTTCTTTTCCAAGTAAAGACATGAGAACTAACTGACACTTTTTGTCGGTATAGAGCACCTTTCGGAAATTCTCGTTCTTCAAAGACAGTTCTTCGATATTTGCGACGTATCCGTTCAGTGTAGGCATAGGCAGAGTTTATTTGATAAAGATGGTCGCCATCACTCCCGCAGTGACAAGCAATCCACCCGTCACATTCCCTATCGTAGGCTTTTCTCCCAAAAAGACAAATGCCAAGATGACCGTTAGCAGTACACTCAACTTATCGATTGGCGCCACACGTGAAGCTTCCCCCAACTGAAGAGCTTTGTAGTAAAACAGCCAAGACAAGCCCGTAGCGATAGCCGATAGAACGATGAAGAGAAAGGAATACCTCGAAATTTTCCAGACATCTCCGGCATTTCCCTGCGCCAGAACAATTCCCCAAGCGAAGACCACGATAATCAGCGTTCGTAGCGCTACCGCCAAGTTACTATCAACGTTCTTTATTCCGATCTTTCCGAAAATCGCTACCAGAGAGGCGAAAAGGGCAGACAGGATTGCAGCGAGGATCCAAGACATATGGCTAAGACTATAGCATGCTCGCCGAGCGAGCATGCTAACGCGCAACTCAACAGCATCCGCATCCCTACTGCCCTGACAAGTATCCTTTGAACCATCCGATAAACCATGAAAATACTGGACTCACGAAATGGTGTGGCTAGTCCGTATTAGACTACCGATGAATGAACTTCCCGTATCAAATAATTGATAATCGACATTCTTGAGCGATGCTTCAAGTGAAGCTTTGGTGTAACGTCGTGACTGGAACACAAGAAGTCTATCTTGAGTTTGTATGCCAACTTTTTCTAACTCGGAATTGCTATGAATAACAGTCGTCCAAGCACAGATAGTCTCGTCTGCAACGCGAGGAGTGATGTCCGTCTCAGGATCGAGTCCCAATAATCGTAACTTTTCATCCATGGCATGACTAACATCTTCTTGATATATTTTTTGTAACACGTCCATATCGACACGATCACGTATCTGAGCCCCGATAAATGCGACTCCACCTGGCCCAGCGATTTTTTGTAGCAATTCGAGGATCACAGAAGGCTCGTAGTTTGAAAATGTCAGTCCGAGAGAAATAAATCTGGGTCTTGAAACATCCCCTAAATGAGCTGGGAGCTCTTCAAATGAACTCTGTACTGGATTACAAGGTATGCCTTGTTTTTCAGCATGCGTTCTCGCAATACTTAGGTAGTAATCACTAATATCAACGGGAAGATAGGTGAATTTCTTTCCTTGAGATTTCAAAGCTTCAAACAAATATTGTTCTTTGTGTTCCGTGCCAGGACCAAGATCGATGTAATCAAATGAATCAGGCAGGGATGAAGCGACCTGGTCAGCGATCGTTTTCAAGTATTCATGCTCTGGTTTAGTGACTAGCTGATGATACGGGGTATTTTCTGCCTGGAGCGATTCATAAACATCTACCCCAGATGAAACATAGATCAGAAGAGAATCAGAATAATCCCAGACTCCTTCACGGATCTTTTTCAAAGAGGAAAACGCACGTTGGGTGAACCATTGTTTGGTGTATTTTGAGGACATGAAAAAATTGGTAGGTTTTTACGTGTGGCAATATAGCTCCTAACTGAAAACCGCGCTACCTGGTGGAGCTCGCAAGTAACGCGATTCCCAGGGAGCGCGGCCGAAGCCATCTCCTTATTTTAAGTTTTCAGCAACAATCGACCTACCAGCTCTTCTCGGGCCAGGGGGCTTCGCTCTGCAAGACGTTCTCTTTCCAGGTGTTGTGCTGGCGGGCGCACGTGACGCCAACCTGATCGCGCATGTCCTTCATGAGAGGGTTCTCAGCGTCCTTGTCGAAGAAGGATCCTTTGCGCCTACCCTCGTAGTAATAGCGCTGACGCGAGAAAGTACGACCATACTCGTCCGTGATCTGGAACTCGAGAAAGTGCACCTCCCAGATGTTCACGGAGTGCGTAGCGTTGAACAGACGGCAGACCGCCCGCACAAGCCGGAAGCTGGCCCGATCCTTCTGACTCGCCTCCCACGGCTCACGAGGCAGGGGCCCCACGAAGCAGCGGATCTCGACATGCCGCTCCTCGAACTCACCCTGGCTCCTGGTACGCGTCGCTGCGCCTTCAGCCACGGGCTTGCTAGGCGGCGTGTAGAAATCAGCCTGATACACCCGAATCGTGCGACTGAAGACCGCTTCGAGCTCAGCCCGCAGGAGCTCGAGGACGATCATGCCGCAGAAGCCCACACCCGTCTCGTGCCTGTGAAACATTGTCTGATCTCATTTCTCCCCGACTCGGGGAACGCTCGAGAACACTCTCAGGCGGCCACTGTCTCAGTAGCGATCACTATTCACAGAATTAAATAGTCGTCGCTAACGAGAAGCGTTCGAAAGTAACGGTTTTTGTTATCATATTTTATTAAATTGGTCAATTGATGGATCTCTATGAAATGCTTTTATTGACATTTTCGCTAAAATATGCTATTATTTTTTGTTCTTTCTATTGATTCCGAGACCGATTTAAAGCGTTTATCTACCTAACATTGACGCTTGAAACTGGTTTCGGAATCAACAACACCTCACACAACACCGGAAGGAGGGCACTATGCCCACGACTCAGAAGATGGACAAGATCAAGGTTCGCTGGCGGATCGAGAACAAGGAGGCGAAGGGAACGATCGTCGAAGATGCGGGGAACCGCACGAAGATCGTCTTCCTGGACCACCACTTCCGCGGCCGACTGCCGCAGGCTGGCGAGGTCACCGAAGCAGAGGTCACCCGCGACACCAAGCCCGCGGAACGCGGACGAGGCGTCCTCAACGTGCGGCCCATCTACGCCCCCGACCCGAAGGCGCTCTCGCTCGACGAGGCGCGTGTGAAGCTCGAGGAGATGGCGCGCGTCGCCACGGCGAAGCAGTACGTCTTCGCCTGCGAAGTGGTCATCGAGGTCGAGAGCCTGCCGGGCTGGAAGGGCCAGCTCATCGGTCGGCGCAGCGAGAAGCTCCACCAGAACGATGGTCAACTCTGCATGTACTGGTACTTCCAGGGACAGAACGGCCGGACAGTGACCGTCTGGGACAGCAACACGCCGTACTTCATCATCACCCCCGGCATCCAGTGGAAGAAGGGCTACGCCTACTGGGCCGTGACCAACTGGACCCAGGCCGTCGCCGACCTCGGCATGCCCGTCTCGGTCGAGCGCGAACAGCACTCGTACCGGTACCAGATCACCTGGCGCGACCACCAAGGCCTCCGCTTCACCGCAGAAGCCAGCGAGCGCGAGGTCGAAGCCTTCAAGAACCCGCCCTTCCCCCACCAACCCCCGAAGATCGGCTAGTAGTCGATCTCCTCCCCGCCCCACAGCGCCTGCCTGTGGGGCGCTTCAATTTAAAAGACTACCAGGAACCAATCTTCACGAGTTTCCCTTTCCTCTTCACGATATTTTTATAGTCCCATTGGATACGCTTAGCTTGCTTCAGCCAACCACGAAGTGCGGTTACTTTTATCTCTTTACTGTCTACAAAGTACGCTTCCGCGGCTTTGAATGAGCCTTCGGACGTTAATCCGCTATCGACAAATGATTGGCCACTCCAAAACAGCAATTGCACGCCGTGTTTCCGCACGCTGTAGCCAGCAATCGGATTCCCCTCAAGGAACCAAACGGGGCTCCCATGCCAAACTTTACTCTCCGCTTTTTTGAGCTCTTGAGTCATGACCTCCTTGAGCTTTTTGCAGATTTTCTTGTACTCGCCTGATTGAGCTGCGTTATAGATTGCGATGTCGGTGGGCATAGAAAAACGTATGAATATCATTTACGCATCATTAAAAGCTATTGTATTCCGAAGCTTGATGAATTCCCCAAGGACCACCCTCAATCCATCTTCATTCTTATACCACAAATGAGAAGCAAACCTTTCTCCCGTTGCGCTGTTGACTCGATGGATGGCGACATTCTCTGAGGTGTGTTTCTTCCAAACACACCAACCTCTGCGTTGGGCATAAGGTGAATTTACAATAATAAAAGATTTGTATGACATCTCCTGTGCGTCCATCCTGTTCAGAGTGCGTCGTACGTTATCAGGAATAGTAATAGATTCTTTCTCGATAATCACAGCTTCTTGTGGAATGCCCACCTTTAAAGCGAGTTCGGCATAGTGCTCGGCTTCTGTAGATGCATTTCCCTCTCCATAAAAAGGCCCTCGGCCACTCACTATTATCTTCGGAGCAAATCCTGTTTTGTAGAGCTCGATCGCTTTTTCAATTCGAAGCGGTGTCTTCGCACCAAATACAAAAATATAATCCGAAGGCTCTGGCGCATCTTCTTCCGCGAGGTACGCGTATGCATCCTTGAACAGCTTAACCTCCTCGTTCGATATCTCTTTTCCTAAAATCATTTTTACAAGACTTTCTATTTGATGGCCTCCCCTATCAAGTATGTATTGAGCAGGTAAATCCGACTTATCAAATATTTCCGTATCAAGACCATAATAGTCGTAGATTCGCTTGATTGTCTCAAAGTTTGGGAAGTGGATTGCCTGCTTCTCAGGTAAGAGAGCGCGTTTCTCTTCTGCATCCGAGATATGCATTATCTCATCCCCTTTCGGCAATTCAGTATGCGACGTTCTGGAGGTAAGCGAGCTTGGATCTAAAGTCATGCACGTTGGGTCGTGGTGGGTATGAGAAATATTCTCCCGGATGATACCTTATATCCTTAAGAAATCCAAAGGAACCAAACAACAAAAAACCACCAGGTTTGTGGTGGTTTTTTGAGCGACAGTGTCTGGCGACTCAGGCACTGTCGCTCATAGCTTGACGGACTGGTTAGGAACTTGGTTACTAAAGGGTTTTGATGACCTTCAAGCAGGCATTTTATATACCAAAGTCCCACCATCAATCACCGATTGCCGTTTTGCGAGCATTACCCTATAATCATTACATTTCAATGTAAGTCTTCGTCTTCCCATGTATGCCTCCAATTGGAGAGAATATTAAGCGAATCCGCAAAGAAAAAAGTCTGTCGCAGGATAAACTGTCAAAACTAGCTGATTTATCCTTAAATACGGCCGTAAAGCTAGAACTAGATAAAAGTCCTAATCCCACACTTGAAACATTACAGACGGTGGCAAAAGCCCTTAACACAAACATTCATGAACTCGTTTCGAATTAGCGTATGAACACGAATCAGCAATCTAAAACACAGGTACATGAAACGTTTTCATACGGCATTGTTTATGTGTATTCGATTCCAGGCGACACACATAAGGGTCGATTAAAAATCGGGAGTGCAACCGTTAAAGCGGCGCATCCAACCCCTGAAGATATTCAGCGAGCGGCTCACGAGCGTATTAAGCAACAAACGAAAACAGCGGACATTCCCTATACTCTTGAGTATACAGAGCTTGCCGTGACGAACGAGAATACCTATTTTTCTGATCACCACGTTCATGAGGTGCTTAAGCGATCTGGCTATGAACGAAAGACTGAAAGTGTAAAAAATGCACGTTCTGAATGGTTTGAAATTAATTTAGAGGTGGCTAAAAGAGCTATTCAAGCCGTAAAAGAAGGACGCAACGCCCTCTCGTCGCAAGAAAAAGCATCTTCTCACATTACTTCGTTTCAATTTCGCCCGAACCAACTTGATGCCATAGAAAAAACCACTAAAGCGATCAAGAAAAAACGTAAGCACTTTCTTTGGAATGCAAAGATGCGCTTCGGCAAGACATCAGCCGCTATGCAGGTAGCGAAAGTCAACAAGATGCAACGCGTACTTATCGTTACTCATCGCCCAAGCGTGAGCGTCGACTGGTACGAAGATTTTAACAAGGTGCTTGCACCATCTGGGTATCAATATTCATCCAAAGATACAGGCGAGAGCATTGGTGTGCGCTTACGCAACAAAGAACCCTTCGTCTACTTTGCTTCACTTCAAGATCTTCGACTTTCGAAACGAGTGACCGAAGATGGCTTATCAGGGTCTCAAGCAGCAGGATTCGCAAAAAATGAAGAAATCTTTGACACCACCTGGGACATGGTCGTCATTGATGAGGCGCACGAGGGGACGCAGAGCAATCTTGGTGAAGCCACTTTCAAAAAAATACCGAGTACTTTCACTCTTCAGCTATCCGGCACCCCATTCAATATCCTCCACAAGCACGAGGAGGAGGATGTCTATACCTGGGACTACGTCATGGAGCAGGGTGAGAAGCTTTATTGGGAGGAACGTAATCCTGGCGTGCCAAACCCCTATGCCGAACTTCCGTCGCTCAGCATCTTCACATACGACATAGATACCTTTAAGAGTCATATCGGTCACTTGAGTGATAGCTTTCACGATTCCCTGGACGGAGCGTTTAAATTCCATGAGTTCTTTCGTGTTGAAAAAGACGACGAAGGAAATGATCAAGCGAAATTCGTTCACGAGTCAATGGTGAAAAAATTTCTCGATCTCCTTGTCGATGATTCATTGCAGACAAAATTCCCCTACGCAACCGAAGATTATCGCAGCTTCAATAAACATTCCCTCTGGCTTCTCCCGAATCGAGTCAAGGTGATCGAAGCGATGGAACATCTGCTCAAAGAGCACCGCGTATTTGGCGCTGGAAATTTTGGTATCGTGAACATCTCAGGCAATAGTCGCGATGACGATGAAGAGAAAGAAGCGAAGGCACGCGTGACCAAGACAATAAAGAGCCACGACTACACGATTACTCTTACTGGTCAGCGCCTCACCACCGGTGCCTCAGTACCCGAATGGACGGCAGTCCTTATGCTATCCGACACAAGCTCTGCTACCACGTATTTACAAACCGCTTTCCGTTGTCAGACCCCAGCAAAAATCGATGGGAAGCTCAAAACGCAAGGCTACGTATTCGACTTTGCGCCAGATCGTACACTTAAACTCATCGCCGAAGCGATCGAGCTCAACCATAAATCTGGTAAAACCAATTCTCCAGAGCAAAAAGCGGCCATGGAACAGTTCCTGAACTTCTGCCCAATCCTGGCCGCCAAGGGTGGCTCGATGAAACCTTACGACGTGGGAGAGATGCTCGGTCAGCTCAAAAAAGCGATTATCGAGCGCGTCAGTCGTAATGGCTTTGACGATCCTAGACTCTACAATGACGAGTTATTTAAACTCGATGAAGATGAGATCCTCAAGTTTAACGGACTTAAAGCAATTGTTGGAACGTCTACTACCGAGAAAATAAACGAGATCAAGGTGAATAACCTCGGAATGGACGATCTCATCGCTCAAAAAGCGGAAGAAGCAGAGCGTAAGCAGAAGCAAAAACAATCGCTCACCGAAGAAGAAAAAGAGATACTGAGGAGACTTAACGAGGCACGCGAACAGAAACAAACGGCCATAGGTATCTTACGCGCGGTCAGTATTCGTATGCCGATGATGGTGTATGGTGCTGCAGGATCCTTCCGTGACGACATCACACTGGACGCATTTATTGATCTCGTGGACGAGGAATCCTGGCAAGAGTTCATGCCCGCGGGCTTAACCAAGGAGCAGTTTCGAGGGTTCACTAAATACTACGATGAGGACGTGTTCAGGGGCGTAACAAGGAACATCCGCACAAAGACCTACGACTGTGACAGTCTACTACCCACAGAACGCGTCCAAGCGATTGCGGAGATTTTTAGCACGTTCAAGAATCCTGATAAAGAAACTGTTCTCACACCATGGGCCGTGGTAAACAAGCATCTAACCCTCGCATTTGGTGGACATGACTTTACGAACAGCGAAAAGGACAAGGCGGGCAAACCCGTATGGATAAGCAAAGGCGTTGACACAAGCGTATGGGAAAAAGAGGATACAAAAATTCTCGAGATCAACTCGAAATCGGGTTTGTATCCCCTCCTTGTTGCGTACAATATCTATTCTCGCGAGTTAAGAAAGCTAAAAAAACCAGAAGAAAGGGTGTTCCAGGAGATTTGGAAACAGGTTCTTGAAAAGCATGTATACGTACTTTGTAAAAGCCCCATGGCAAAGAGCATCACCCAACGTACCTTAGCGGGCTACAAGCGAGATATACACACCAATATCGTGCACATAGAAAACTTGATAACAAAACTCCACGGGAAGAATGATTTCAAAAAGTACAATTTACGGGATGAATTATTCAAAACATTTCATCTATACGATATATCTATGAAATTTACTGCTGTCGTAGGAAATCCGCCGTATCAGGAGACCGTAGAAGGACGTGGCGACCAGCCCCCAATCTATCACCTATTCCTCGAAGAGGCCTATAGGTTGTCGAGTCTGGTTACAATGATTCATCCAGCGCGTTTTCTCTTTAACGCCGGACTGACCCCGAAAGAATGGAACAAAAAGATGCTTCGCGATAAGAATCTTAAAGTGCTTTATTTTGAACAAAAGTCCAGCAAGATATTTCCTAATACCGATATTAAAGGCGGTGTTGCTATCACCTTAAGAGACAGTTCCAAAAATTTTGGCCCAATAGGTGTATTCACAAGCTTTCCAGAACTGAATACCATCTTATCGAAAGTTGAAAAAAAAGGAGAGCATACTCTCGATACTCAGATAACAGGTCGTGGCGTCTATCGATTGACCGATCTCGCTCTAAAGGATCATCCAGAGATTGAGAAGATACAATCCAAAGGACATAAGAACGATGTAGGAACTGGCGCATTTAATATGCTTAAGAATATCTTATTCTTGGAATACAAACCGAAAAACAATCGGGAATACGTAAGGGTACTCGGACTTCTAGGCACAGGTAGAGCCTACTATTGGATCAATAGACAATATTTGAATTGCCCGCCAAACTTCGAAAAGTACAAGGTAATCGTACCGAACGCGAATGGAGCTGGTGCTATCGGCGAAATCTTATCTACACCTCTCATCGGGGAACCCCTCACCGGGTACACCGAAACCTTTATTGGTATCGGTACCTACGATACAGAAGCAGAGGCGACAGCCACATTAAAATACATAAAATCAAAATTCGCGCGGACAATGCTTGGTATATTAAAAATAACTCAACACAACTCACGTGATAAATGGTCAAAGGTTCCGCTACAGGATTTCACCAACAAATCCGATATTGACTGGTCAAAGTCAATCGAAAACATTGACCAGCAACTCTACAAGAAATACGGCCTGGAAAAGCAAGAGATAGACTTCATCGAAACGCACGTAAAAGCCATGACGTAACGTATGAATGCGTTGACGCAGACTATTGATGTCAAAGAAAGTCTCCTGCACCGCACGGGCGGTTTGCTTGATATTCTGCTCATCGATCAAACGACCAAGAAACATCTTCTTTGGGCTACTGACTCGTACGAACATCTTGGCGAGGAATTCTCTCCAAAAAACCACATCAAACCGGAACTCGTAACAGGCCACTATCAGCTCCTCATTCAGCCACGCGCTGTCAAAAGCCTTACCGAACAACGCAAACGAACCAAAGAAAAGGCCGAGGTATTCACCCCGCTCAGAATCGTTGATCAAATGAATAAAGCTGTCGATACTTTGATGCCAGATGAAGACAACTGGCAAACCTACGTACAGGAACTCAGACTTGAGATTACCTGCGGCGAAGCCCCATTTATCGTGAGTCGCTATAACCCAACCTCTTACACGGGTAAGCTCATAGATCTCGCAAAACGCGTCGGCTTTTTAGATAGGAAGCTCAAGGTCGTTTCTCGGTATTGCGACAAGAAAGCAGATTGGCTGCTTTGGGCAAAAGAAGCCTTCAAGGCGAGCTATGGGTACGAATGGCAGGGTGATAACGTCTTACTCGCACGCGAAAACCTGCTCTATACCTTTACTGATTACTATCAAGACAAGTTCAATAAACGACCAGCTCTCAATGAGCAAGAAGAGTTTGCGGAAATCATCAGTTGGAATATTTTTCAAATGGATGGATTAAAGTACGTCATACCCATGAGCTGTCGTCATGAAAGCAGGATCATTCCATCAGAATGGACGCTTTTTGGGGAAATACCTGGAAGAGTTGAGAGGCATGAATGCGCGGGATGTGTATACAACCAACCCGACAAGCACAATGGTCGCTATGTAAAAATACAAGATTGGCAGAAGAACAAAACAGTGAGGTTTGTGGATAGTGTTCGGTAGAATGCTCAAGAGCGGGGATGCTCAGAGCTGAACACAGAATATTATCAAAGCTGATGATGAGGATCTTAAACTCAGTCTCTTCTCTTAACTAAGACAAATTTCGTTTTAATGACTTTTCACCCTGGCTAAGAAAAGAAGTTTCTCGAACTATTGAAAGAGTCGCCAAACAAGAAAAAACCACCACGTTTTAGACTCGAATAAGCATACGCAAAGCGACCTTATCCCCGTCCATAATCCCCTCCTTTTCCTTACCTCAAGCTTCATCGGTAAAAGATAGGATTGTGATTTCTTATCAGGAAAAATCGAGGTTTCCCACATCGTTTTCCCTACGGTCACGAGCACAAGGATAGATCCCCGGCCCTTGCAGCCATTCCAGGATAGGGCGCCACTCTTGCACTGAACTCCAACTTATCCTTCCTCTC
The DNA here is from genome assembly GCA_018061755.1 of Patescibacteria group bacterium. Lineage (GTDB taxonomy): Bacteria > Patescibacteriota > Patescibacteriia > 2-12-FULL-60-25 > 2-12-FULL-60-25 > JAGOTP01. Next base: position 54,209 of record JAGOTP010000007.1, read on the forward strand.
CTCATCCTATCAACGCCCTTTGACGTCGAATAGACGATGTTCTACTATTTAAGCAATTGATTGAATACGTTAGCTCTGACGCAGACGCTTCCCATGAAAAAGTACCCTCTCACGGCAAAAACAGAGAAGCTCGCTCGCCTGCTCGCGCTTGCTGGCGATCCCACA
>JAGOTP010000034.1 GCA_018061755.1 Patescibacteria group bacterium
CCTTTCACTCCCTGCTCCTATGGTGAAGACCATCAAGCAAGCGGTTAAGGATGGGAACTACATCTCCACAAGTGAGTTTTTTCGTGACCTAATCCGAAACTGGCAAGCGGGCATAGTATTGAAGGAAGTAGAGGCAAGCCGTAAAGAAATAAAGGCGGGCAAGGGCAAGGCCTTGAAGTCTCTTAAAGACCTCCGCTAGAGATTTCTCTATGGAGGTGATTTATAGCTCGAAGTTCGCTCGTGCCTATAAGAAGCTCCCTGACGAAGTAAAAGACATTGCTGAAAAGCAAGAGGCACTGTTTCGTAAAGATCCGTTTGACCCAAAGTTGAAAACACACAAACTGAATGGAAAGCTGGAAGGGCTTCTTTCTTTTTCAATTGGGCCTAAGCATCGAATAATCTTTGAATTTTCTAAAGATAAGAAAGTAGTGTATTTCCACACGGTCGGTGACCATGATGTCTATCAGTGATAATGAGGGAAAAGAGGCTAAGCATTGAATTGAATAGATCGCGATCATTTTGTCGGCGCCGACAAAATGATAATAGTAGCCAAGATATAGGCCAAACGAACGCTGAAGCAGCTCCCAAAAGAAGAGCGAGAGGGGCTTGACACCTATGACTGATCCATGGAACGGGGTAGATATATGACTACCCAACTCGTCCCACAATCGCTGCACAAAGATTTTGAATCGATCAAGAAGATTGATGAGAATAAAGTTGAATATTGGGAGGCGCGTGAATTGATGCCCTTACTTGGATATCTGAGATGGGATAAGTTTTACGAGGCGATAAAGCGAGCGATGATTACGTGTGTTTCGACAAGCCAGTCTGCGCGGGACCATTTTCGCGGCGCCGCGAAAATGGTCGACATCGGATCAAAAACAAGGCGAAATTTAGTTGATTACCGCCTTTCCCGCTTCGCTTGCTACCTCATCGCTCAAAATGGCGACCCCCGTAAACCAGAGATTGCCTTTGCTCAGACGTACTTCGCTGTCCAAACCCGTAAACAGGAACTGTTCGAGTCTTTGGATGAAGACGGGAAACGTCTTTTTACTCGCCAACAGGTCAGTATCCATAACAAGCAGCTATTCGACACGGCGAAGACTGTGGGAGTGGGGAATTTTGGAAGGTTTAACAATGCAGGTTACTTGGGCTTGTACGGACTGGCGGTGAACGAGATTAAACAGAAAAAACAAATAGGGGACGATGAAATCTTGGATCGGGCCGGTTCTACCGAGCTAGCGGCAAACTTATTTCGGATTACCCAAACTGATGCCAAGCTGAGAAAAGATCGCGTCATCGGAGAAAACGCGGCTGTGGGTACGCATTTCAAGGTTGGGAAGGAAGTCCGCCATACCATCGAGAAGATCGGTGGAACGATGCCCGAGGAACTGGCGGCAGAAGAACATATCGGAGAAGTCGTTCAGCGAAAACTGAAACAGTTACCTGGTAAAGACCCAAAAAAGAAGAAGGGGATCGCCGGAGCTTAAACTAGTCTAAACACCTGAACAATGATAACGTTTTCAGTAGATATGCTGTCTATAAACAGTAGGCTATACAAGCTCTTTCGAGGTTTGTTTCCGCATCAGGATCCAAGCCAGCTTAAGCGTAAGTACGGCATCCCTGACAGGATTACATTAACTGTTCGTGTAACAACGAACGGATGGTTTGTGGCAACGTCAAAAGAATTACCTGGATTGATGACACAAGCGAAAAGTCACGAGGAGCTTATACAGATGCTCAATGACGCCGTCCTGACGTATTTCGATGTTCCAAGAAAAGAAGCCGACTTTGTCTACAATCAGCTAAACGTCGGCGACCAGGTGATTCAATACAGCGGTCAACTCGAAACAAAGGCGGCCTAAGTATGGGCGAAACAAATTTCAATCGGCGACAATGCCTCCGCGCACTGTCGAAACTTGGGTTTTATCTCGCGAATAAACGAAGCGGTAGTCATGATAAGTATCGGCCTCCGAACAGTCTGCTGGGGAGTATTAGGCCACCTCAGCCACCATTCATTATGATTCCCCGACATAATCAACTGGCCTGTCAGGCGGAAATACTCGAAGAGCTAGAGAGGATGGGCGGGAAACAGCTAGTCGATCGGTTCAAGGCGTTTCTTTAAAGTGAGAAATTTAGCCAAAAAGAAGAAGGGGATCGCCGGATCGTGAACTAGTCTAAATACTCGAACAATGCTAGCGTCTTGCCTAGATTCTTCACTATCTCTGTGCTGGTTCAGACCTGGCTACAAAAAAACAAATTACTCCTCCTGATGCTCGGCATCGGTATCATTGTCGTTCTCTGGAAACTCCTCTTACCTGGCTACGTTCTCACGCTCGATATGGCTCCGGGAAGGCAGGTGCCGTTCCCGCGGATTGGTCTTGGGGGATATTGGAACGCGGCGCTCTTTCGTTGGCCGATGTATGTGCTTGGGTTAGTTGTTCCAAGTTGGGTCGTACAGAAGCTCACATTCCTAGGGCTCTTCATCACCCTTCCTCTGTGTGGCTTTCGTTCTATTCTCCCGTCGTCTTCAACACGAACCCGTATCTGGATCGCGTTGTTCTATACGATCAACCCCTTCGTCTATACGCGTTTCCTTGCAGGCCAATGGACGATCTTAGTCGCTTATTCTTTCTTGCCTCTCGTTTGGCACTTCGCGACGAAGCTTAAAGAAGGGGAGAAGCGATCCGCAATCTTCCTAGGCCTCGCCCTTCTCGGGACCTTCGCCTTCTCTTTGCATATTGGCGTGATCGCCCTCTTTGTTTGGGCGTTCGCGTTGCTTGGCTGGATGTCCATCCGTTCTGTGCGTGCCTGGGCGATGAATGTCCTTGCAGGAGCAGTGCTGGTTGTTGGGTCTCTCTATTGGCTCATCCCTGCCTTTGTGCGGAAGGGAAGCTCACTCCTTGAGATCATCGATGTGCGGCATATCGAAGCCTTCCGCACGACAACGGATCCTCTTCTTGGCACGATCGGCAATGTCCTCGCTCTCGGAGGCTTCTGGGGCGAGCGTGAGATTTGGGCGAATCGTTTCATCTGGCCGATGAGAACCCAGCCTGTCCTTTGGGGAATTGCGGGAGGAGTGCTCGCGGCGCTGATCGTTTGGGGAATCGTCTCGACCCTCCGCAAGCAAGAGCTGCGACGACAGGGGACGGCGCTTCTCGCCCTCGGGGCGTGTGCGTTGGTGTTCTCGTGTGGCGTTGGCGATTCGATTTTCTCTTCCATCAACGAGTGGCTCTTCACCCATGTAGGCTTTTGGAATGGGTTCCGTGATAGCCAGAAGTGGAGTGGAGTGTTGGTGCTCGTCTATGCGTATTTTGGAGGAAGGGGAATCGACGCCCTCAGGGATGCACCACGGAGACAGCTCATCGTCACGGTTGCGGGCATTTTAGCGACGCTCACCTTCACCTACCCGATGCTCTTTGGGTTCTGGGGGCAGCTCAAACCGGTCTGGTATCCAGATTCCTGGTATCAGGCGAATGAAGTGCTGAAACGGGACAAAGACTGCAAAGCACTCTTCTTGCCGTGGCATGCGTATTTCACGTTGAAATTTAATCGAGATCTCCTCACGGCGAGCCCAGCCCGAGATTTCTTTGATTGTGAGCTTGTGATGAGCCGTCAGATCGAGATTGGGGGCATTGGTCAGCAGGGTCCGCTGGATCCGGCCTACGACGCAATCGAAGGAGTCGTCACGGGGAAAGATGGCTGGAATCCCGAGCAATCTCTCGCTCTTTTGCGCCAGAGCGGCATACGGTATGTGATTTTCGC